>CAIMCD010000022.1 GCA_903839405.1 uncultured Chlorobiaceae bacterium | reverse complement strand
GAGGACAAAAAAGTCCGGCTCGACATCGGTACCGATGCCACCAAAAAAGGTATCCCCGCTTCTCATGAGTCGTGGGCAACCCGATTCATCATCAAGCGGCTCGATGGCCCAAACACCGGCAACATTGCAAGCGACCACCTGGTGGGAATCTTCTCGGAAGATGGCAAGTACCGCCTGGACCTCGGCACCGATACCATGAAAAAAAATGTTGACCCTGCCCATGAGTCATGGGCGACCCGGCTCATCATCAAACGCCTTAACGGTGCAAATTCCGGCAAGGCCAGTTATGGTGATATCGTAGGCCTCTTCTCGGAAGACAACAAGTACCGCCTCGACATCGGTACCGATGCCATGAAAAAAAATGTTGCGGCATCGCATGAATCATGGGCTACCCGCCTGCACATCCAGGATGTTGACCCGGTTATCGATATTGAGATAGCAAGCATCGACTATGATATCGCAAATGCAAAAACCCTGAGTTCCGGCCCGGCAGAGCTCTATCGTCAGCGTCTGGTAAATGATACCAGTCTCGTGCAGACAAACACTATCATGGGTGAGAAAAGCACCGAAGAAACCTCCGGATGGTCTGATTCACTCGGCATCATGGTTGGTGTAAAAACCAAATTTTCAGCCGGAATCCCGATTATTGCCGATGTAGATGTTGAAATTTCCACAGAGATAACCAACACCTTCACCTGGAATGGATCGACCACAACAAGCAAAAAATGGGGATTCACCTGCCCGGTATCCTGCCCTCCTCACTCGGTCACCCTCGGCCTTGTGGCGGCAACGGTTTCGACCATTGCCGTGCCCTATACCCTGAATGGCACCTCGGTACGCAAGTCAGGCATACGAACACCGGTCAAAATCAATGGCATATACACCGGCACCAACTCGCATGATTTGACGGTGACCTTTGTCCAGCAGGATACCCACTCCGCCGTGATATCATCGAGCGTCCAGGCAATCCAGGGAACAATAGGATAACTCTGAAACCGCAGAGTTACAACCAGCTCTGACTATCTGCAAAAGGCTGGGGAACCTCTCCCCGGCCTTTGCTTATTTCCCCGGACAGAGGCTGATTATAAGCTGAACGGATAGTTATTTGCCGATGCAGAACTGCTCAAAGATGGTGTTGAGAATCTCCTCGTTAACCACCTTGCCGGTGATTTCGCCAACGTAGTCGAGCGCGGAGCGGAGCTCAAAGGCAATCAGTTCGGTGCCCTCCCGCTGCTCAATCAAGAGACGGGCATTCTCAAGGGCGTCGGAGGCGTTGCGGAGCGCTTCGTAGTGGCGCAGGCTGGTGACCAGCACGCTAGCTTCCTGCAGTTTGTCGAGCCCCTCAACCATACTGCCCATCAACTGCTTCAGCTCCTCAATCCCCTGGCCTCTCGCGGCAGAGATGGCGCACACCTCGCACCCGGTTGTTGCACGCAATCTTTCCACCCGTTCACCGCTCTCCGGGGTGAGGTCAATTTTATTGGCTACAACAATAATGCGGGCGTTGCTGTAGCGCTCCAGAAACTCCCGGATCACCTCGGCCTCAGCAAAAAAGTTTTCGTCACTGATGTCAAGCAGGTAGAGCAGCAGGTCGGCCTCAGCAATTTTCTGGTAGCTCCGCCGGATCCCTTCGTGCTCAATCTCACCCGCACCCTCACGCAAACCGGCCGTGTCGGTGAGGCGGAAGATGGTTTTATTGCAGATGAAACACTCCTCAATGTAGTCGCGCGTGGTGCCCGGCATATGGCTCACAATTGAGCGCTCCTCGCCAAGCAACATGTTGAGCAGGGTTGACTTGCCGGCATTGGGAAGCCCGGCAATCACCGTGGCAACCCCCTCTTTCAGAAGCCTTCCGTGGCGATAGGACTCTATCAGAGGGCGTACAGCCTCCTGCAAGAGGGTAAGCTCACCCTCAAGCTGCTCCCGGTTGAGGAACTCAACCTCCTCCTCACTGAAATCAAGCTCCAGCTCCAGAAGGGCGCATGAGCGCAAAAGCTGCTGACGCAGGGTGTCGAGCCGACCTGAAAGCCCGCCCTGCATCTGGGTCACAGCGGTACGGAAGGCCGACTCTGTGCGGGCGTGGATCATCTCACCGATTGCTTCGGCCTGCAAAAGATCAATGCGCCCGTTCAGGAATGCCCGCCGGGTAAACTCGCCCGCCTCGGCAAGACGGCACCCGTTATCGAGCAATACCTGAAGGAGATGCTTCACCACAACCGGCCCGCCGTGACAGGTGAACTCAACCATATCCTCCATGGTAAAGGAGTGAGGCGAACGAAACACCAGAACCAAAACCTCATCAACCAGACCTTCGCGGTCATGCACGGTGCCGAAATGAGCCGTGTACCCGTTTGACTCGGCAAAGCGGAATGCCGGATTGTTCTTTTTGCTGAAGACCCGATCAGCAATGGCAAACACTCCACAACCGCTGATACGGATAACCGCAAGGGCACCAACCCCCATCGGCGTTGCAATAGCGGCTATCGGCTCGCCGGGTTCCGGCAAAGGGGTGGACGCGGTCATGAATCTTCTCTCTCTTGATGTTAGTTGCCAGGCTTTGGGGAAGTATAAGAAATCGCCGGAAGAAAGAGTAACTTCAACAACCGTTGCTAAGGAACATGAAAATCAATTGCCATATGGATGCAAAAACAATACAGGAAGAGCTGAAGCGTGAGATCAGCGCACAAAAAGAGAGAAGCCTGCCGGAACAGTTTGACCGGGTAATAAAGCTGGTGAAGGTTCTGCGAGAGGAGTGCCCTTGGGATAAAAAGCAGACCTCGCAGTCGCTTGCCCACCTGCTGCTTGAGGAGAGCTACGAACTGGTCGATGCCATTGACCAGGGGAACGAGAGTGAACTGAAAAAAGAGCTTGGCGACCTCTTTCTCCACCTCGCCTTTCAGGTTCTACTTGCTGAGGAGCGTAACACCTTCACCTTCAGCGATGTCTTTGAGGCGCTCTGTTACAAGCTCATCAACCGCCATCCCCATGTTTTCAGCACGACCGTAGCCGATACGGCAGAGGAGGTGGTAAAAAACTGGGAGAGCCTGAAGCTCAAGGAGGGGCGCAAGAGTTTGCTGGATGGGGTACCGAACGCCATGTCGGAACTGCTGCGGGCCTACCGGGTACAGAAAAAAGTTGCGGGAGTCGGCTTCGACTGGCCGAATGCGGAGGGAGTGCTGGATAAACTTGCCGAAGAGATTTCGGAGCTGAAAAATGCGGCAAGCAAGGAAGAACAGGAGGAGGAGTTCGGTGACCTGCTCTTCACCCTGGTCAACTATAGCCGCTTCCTCGGCGCAAACCCTGAAGACGCGCTTCGTAAAGCCACCAACAAGTTCATGCGGCGCTTTAGTACCGTCGAAGAGAGCGTGCAGGCATCAAATCGCCCATGGCAGGAGTACAGTGCCAAAGAACTTGACGAACTATGGAACAAGGCAAAGGGGAAAAACGCTGAAAACCCATAACACCCGGGAACGCCGAGGCGCAGCTCGGCAAATACTAAGCGAAGCCGCAGCTCAATAACGGAATTATCAGCTTATATAATAATGCGTAGTGAACAAGGAGAGATCCCTCCCTTCGGTCGGGATGACAAAATTACTGGGAAATGGAGGATTCTTCATAGCCGCCCTATAGAGCATCTGTTGATGTCTCTCAGGTCGTTGAGGGCTTTGAAAGCAGTAAAAACTAGTATAAACACAAAAGCCTGTCTTTTGAGGGACAGGCTTGATGTGTAGTAAAAAAATCGGCGACGACCTACTCTCCCGCAATAAAGCAGTACCATCGGCTCTCCAGGGCTTAACTACTCTGTTCGGAATGGGAAGAGGTGATCACCTGGGAAAAAGTCGCCGTAAAAACGGTGACAAAGAAGCAATACTGTGTAAGTATCTCTCTGTAAACTTATAAACTTT
>CAIMCD010000021.1 GCA_903839405.1 uncultured Chlorobiaceae bacterium | reverse complement strand
GATCAAAGCTACGTTGGCAAAATTGTTCGGGTTGTAGCCTCCACCCTGGACGAACTGGGCGGCATAACCGCGTTTATCGGTGAGAGCCAGACCATTGCAAACGTCAACGATGCACCAACCGGCACACTCTCCATCACCGGTAGCGCCCAGCAGGGCCAAACGTTAAACGCAACGAACATGCTTGCTGATGCGGACGGCCTTGGCATCATGAGCTACCAGTGGCAGGCGGGCGGAGTCACGATCAGTGGAGCTGTCGGAAGCAGCTATACCCTGACTCAGGCGGAGGTCGGCAAGCTCATTACTGTAACGGCAAGCTACACGGATGGCTATGGAACCTTCGAGAGTGTCACCTCGGCGGCTACGATTCCGGTAACACCGCTTCCCGGTCTGACCCTTACCGGAACGGCTGCGGCTGATACCCTCAACGGAGGATCGGCCAATGATACGCTCTATGGTCTTGCCGGCAACGACAAGCTGAATGGTTTCGCCGGAAATGATACGCTTGACGGCGGAGCTGGCATTGACACCATGGCGGGTGGCCTGGGTGATGATACCTACGTTATCGATAATACGGCTGACAAGGTTATCGAAAATCTGGGTGAGGGTACCGATCTTGTTCTGGTCAACGTCACCACCGCAAACGGAACCTATACGGTGGCCAATAATGTTGAAAATGCAACCCTTATCAATACCGTTGCCTTCAATCTGACCGGTAATGCTCTTGCCAATCTGCTCACCGGTAATGATGCCGCGAATATTCTTAATGGTGGAGCCGGTGCTGACACGCTGGTTGGTGGTGGCGGCAATGACACCTATCTGATTGACTCCGCAGGTGATGTGATCATTGAAAGTGCAAACGCCGGCACCGACCTTGCCCAAATCTCCATCGCCACAGCCGGAGGAAGCTATACCCTTGCGGACAATGTCGAGAACGCCTCACTTCTAAACACCGTATCCTTTAGCCTGGTCGGCAATTCGCTTGCGAATACTCTTACCGGAAACGCCCTGAGCAATACGCTCACCGGGGCTGGCGGTAATGATGCGCTCACGGGTGGCCAAGGTATTGATACCTTTGTGGTCGATTCCGGTACGGACAGCATTACCGATCTGGGCAACGGAGGTGCCGACATCCTCAAGGTAAGCGCAGGTGCAACGGCCAATGCCACGGTGACGGTTGCCTGGATAGCGACCTCCGCAACCGTGAACAATGGAACCACGAACATTACAACCAACGGCCTGGAGGTCAATCTTGGTAACGTTGTCACCGGCAACGGATACAATGTTACCAATACCGGCACAGCGGCTCTCTTGACCGGATCGGCTGCAGCGGATCTGCTCAATGGCGGCACGGGCAAAGATACCCTCAATGGAGGAAATGGCAACGATCTGCTCAATGGAGGAAATGGCAACGATGCACTGACGGGTGGTGCCGGCAGCGATATCTTCCAGTTCTCCACCGCTCTGGGTAAAAACAATATCGACACAGTTGCGGATTTCCAGCATGGCAGCGATAAAATCGAGCTGTTGGCGAACATCTTCACCACCGTCAAGGGCTCTGATGGTATTTTCAATGCTGCAGATATCCTGATTGGCGCAGGAGTAACCAAGGGAAGTGTTGCGGGTGATGAACATCTCATTTTCAATACCACCACCAAGGCGCTCAGCTACGATGCTGATGGAGGCGGTGCGGGAGCTGCGGTGCAGTTTGCAACGTTGACCGGCGTTGTTACCCTGTCGGAAATAGACTTCATCGTGCATTGAGCACGACAATCAACTCTGCCGGCAACAGACCGAAACCATCATCGGCTTTGCCCTGAAATGCAGATTGCGCATGTTTGTTGTTGCATAACGTCCATAAAGCCGTGCTTTGCGTTGTAGTGAGCACGGCTTTAGATTGTGTCAAGCCTCTTGCTGTGAGGCTGTCACGACCGTTGTTTTCGTTGGTTCAATGCGCCCTTCATGCCCCTGCAAGCTTGCCGGAACCGCCTCTTGCAATTTTTTCTTTTTAAAAAAGATATATATTAAAATGGTTGAACTTCGGGTGCCATCACCCGTCTCTTTTCAGGTTTAAAACAGGAGAACTGTTATGAGTTGGGGAATAGAAGATCAGCAGCGGCGAAAGGATATCCTCGCACTTATGGATATTTCCGAAAGAATCATGAAGGCCAATCCCAATCATGTCAATGAGGTTCCGAAAAGCACCAGTGGTTGCTGGATGGAGCAGATGTACGGCATGCAGCGTTGTGACTTCTGTGATCTCTCTGTTGATTGCCCGATCAGGGAGGAGCAGATATGGCAGGAATACCTGACCAAAAACAACATTATCATTGAAAAAAACTCTTGACTTTCTGAGTTAAAACTTCCAAAAGCTTGTTTTAACCCTGTTGATCCCTTATATTTTTTTGTTGCAGAAGACTGTATTCAGGTAGCTCTTGTCTTCTTCATTACCCACCAGTATACATTTTACCAGAGAACAGCTCAATGCCCTCCGTATCGCGGGGTGTATTGTCCGCAGGTTTTTTTTGCTGTTTACCAACTTTGAAAAAGTAATTAAAAGGTACAATGACTGACCAAAAAATAACAACGAAACAGGTCAATGTAACATCGAAAACCAGCGTTTCCGTGCTTTTTGCAGGAGACTCCGGTGACGGCATGCAGTTGACCGGAACCCAGTTTGCCAATACCGTGGCGGTTCATGGTTCCGAACTCAATACCTTTCCAAACTTTCCGTCCGAAATAAGGGCTCCGGCCGGCACCATTGCGGGTGTTTCAGGCTTCCAGCTCCAGTTCGGAAGCAAGCCGGTCTACACGCCGGGTGCGCGGTTTGACGTCATGATTGCCATGAACTCGGCTGCTCTGAAAGCAAATCTGAAAGATTTGCACCGTGGCGGCATCATTATTGCCGGTACTGAAGGGTTCGATGAAAAAAACCTGAAGCTTGCAGGCTATCCCGAAGGAGCTAATCCTCTCGAAGATGGCTCACTCAGCAATTATATCGTTTTTCCGGTGCCGGTGCTCCAGCTTACGCGTGAAGCCCTCAGGGAGAGTGGCCTCAGCGGCAAGGAGATTGACCGCTGCAAAAACATGTTTGTTCTGGGCCTGCTTTACTGGCTCTACAACCTCCCGCTTGAGGGCACGATTGAAACCCTGCAGGCCAAGTTCCAAAAAAATATCCAGCTTGCCGAAGCCAACATCAAAACCATGAAGGCCGGCTACTACTTTGGTGATGAAACCGAACTCTTTGCAAACCTTGGTCGCTTCGATATTTCGCCACAAAAACAGCATGGCGTCTACCGCCGGGTTACGGGTAATGAGGCCTGTGCCATTGCGTTGACTGCCGCAGCCAAACAGGCTGGTCTTCAGCTCTTCCTCGGCTCCTACCCGATCACACCGGCAACCGAGATTCTGCAGACATTGGCTAAAATGAAAAAATGGGGTGTCAAAACCTTTCAGGCCGAAGATGAAATTGCCGGTATTGTCTCCAGTATCGGAGCGGCATACGGCGGCGCACTGGCCGCAACCAACACCTCCGGTCCGGGACTTGCCCTGAAAACCGAAGCACTCGGTCTTGCCGTCATGCTTGAAATACCGCTGGTGATCATCAATGTTCAGCGGGGAGGCCCATCAACCGGCCTGCCGACAAAACCGGAACAGTCCGATCTCAATATGGCCATGTTCGGTCGTCATGGCGATGCCCCAATGCCGGTCATTGCCGCATCTTCACCGGTGGACTGTTTCTATACCACCTATGAAGCCGCCCGAATTGCCATGGAGCATATGACACCGGTGATTTGCCTCTCTGATGGTTATCTGGCCCTGAGTTCTGAACCGTGGAAGGTTGAATCTCCGGAGAATCTCAAGCCAATCAATCCCCGTTTTCAGCCGCCAAGAAAACCCGAAGATCCCCCCTATCTGCCCTATAAGCGGGACGAGCGTGATGTGCGTTTATGGGCAATCCCCGGAACCAAAGGGCTGGAACACCGTATCGGTGGCTTGGAAAAGCAGCATGAAACCGGCAACCTCTCCCATGATCCAGATAACCATGAGTTGATGACGAGGCTTCGTGCCAGCAAAATCGACAAGATTGCCGACTCCATTCCACTGCAGAGCATCGACAACGGCCCTGAGAAGGGTGACCTGCTGGTGCTCGGTTGGGGCTCATCATACGGAGCAATTAAAACGGCCGTCGAACAGGCGCTTGAAGAGGGGCTCAGCGTCGCTCATGCGCACCTGCGTTATATCCACCCCTTCCCGAAAAACCTTGGCGAGGTTCTCGGCAACTATAAAAAAGTAGTGATACCCGAGAACAACAGCGGTCAACTCCTCCATCTTATCCGGGATAAATTCCTCTTCGCTCCTGTTGGATACAGCAAAGTGCAGGGACTGCCGTTCAACGAAATGGAAATACTGGCTAAAATCACCGATATAATCAAGGAGCTTGAATCATGAGCGATAACGATACAACAATACAATCTTTACCCGTGCTTACCGCAAAGGATTTCACCTCTGACCAGGAGCCGAAATGGTGTCCCGGCTGCGGCGATTACTCGGTACTCCAGCAACTGAAAAACGTACTGCCGGAACTAGGTTATCCCCTTGAGGATATTGTTTTTATTTCGGGTATCGGCTGCTCGTCACGCTTGCCCTACTACCTTGCAACCTACGGTGTGCACGGTATCCACGGACGTGCGCTGCCAATGGCCTCGGGCCTGAAGGTCTCCCGGCCCGAGCTGAGCGTCTGGGTGGCAACCGGTGACGGTGATGCACTCTCGATCGGCGGCAACCATTTCATCCATACCCTGAGAAGAAATATTGACCTGAATGTCATCCTTTTCAATAATGAGATCTACGGCCTTACCAAAGGTCAGTACTCGCCAACCTCCAAAGTCGGCCTGAGAACCGTTACCTCACCCTCAGGTGTTATTGACCAGCCCTTCAATACCGCCGCCCTGACCATCGGTTCCGGCGGTTCATTCTTTGCCCGTGCGTTCGACCGCGACGGAAAATTCCTCCGTTCGATCCTCAAGCGTGCAGCGCTGCACAAGGGCACATCACTGGTGGAGATCTATCAGAACTGTCCTATTTTTAATAACTCGGCATTTGAAGCCTTGACCAGCGCCGAAACAAAGGGCGATTTCACGCTCTATCTTGAGCATGAGAAGCCGCTCATTTTCGGCAAGGAAAAAAACAAGGGAATTGTGCTTGACGGATTCCATCCGGTTGTGGTCGATCTGGAAAAAGAGGGTCTCTCAACCTCTGACCTCTGGATTCACAATGAACAGGATCTCAACAAGGCCTCCATTCTTGCCCGCTTTGCGGATGATGAACTGCTTCCAAGACCCTTCGGTGTGCTCTATGCTGAAGACCGGATAACCTACGAAGACGCGTTGACCTCCCAAATCCATGATGCCCAGGATCATGGAGCCGGAACGCTTGAAGAGTTGCTCAAGGGAGATAACTCCTACGTCATCAAGTAAGCAAGCCAAGGATATCGCCACACAAAAAAACCGGCTCTCGATGCCGGTTTTTTTGTTTCTATGCCTCCTCTTTCCAGACTCCCATAGCGGAAAACTTTTCAACCCGGTCATGCACAAGCTCTACCGGATCCCTCTGTAGCAGGGTTTTCAGCTCCTCAACGAGGATTGTTTTCAGGGTAGCGGCCATGGTATCAGGATCGGTATGAGCACCGCCGAGCGGCTCCGGCACAATACGGTCAATAATACCCTGCGAGAGCAGATCCTCGGCCGTGAGCTGCAGCGCTTCGGCCGCCTGCTCTTTATAGTTCCAGCTTCTCCAGAGAATTGAAGAGCAGCTTTCAGGCGAAATCACTGAATACCAACTGTTTTCAGCCATCAGAATCCGGTCGCCGACACCGATACCAATTGCTCCGCCGCTTGCGCCTTCACCGATAATAACGCAAATGATGGGTACAGTGAGCTGAGCCATTTCAAAAAGGTTGCGCGCAATAGCCTCAGCCTGGCCGCGCTCTTCGGCTTCAAGACCGGGAAATGCACCCGGTGTATCAATCAGGGTAATGACCGGTTTGCGGAATTTCTCGGCAAGTTTCATCAGGCGCAGCGCCTTGCGGTATCCTTCGGGCTGCGGCATACCGAAATTCCGGTAGAGATTCGACTTGGTATCACGACCTTTCTGATGGCCAATGATCATGACCGATTGGGAAAAGCCGGTCGAACTCTCTTCGATTCGGGCAAAACCACCCACAATAGCCTTGTCATCACCGAAATGCCGGTCACCGGCAAGCTCAACAAAGTCGCGGGTCATCATATAAATATAATCAAGCGTAAAGGGCCGTTCGGAGTGGCGGGCAAGTTGTACCTTCTGCCAGCGCGTCAGATTTTTATAGATCGAACGGCGAAGCGCATCAACCTTCAGTTCAAACGCCTCTATCTCCTGGTTGAGCAACTCGGATTCACCGGGAGCCGACTCTCTTGTGCTGCTGCGGAGGTACTGCCGCATTTCGGCGAGTTTGGCTTCAAGCTCAAACAGGGGCTTTTCAAAATCAAGGACAACTTTCGTAGCCATAGTGCTGAAGTATTAATGATAAAAAAAGCCCATCAAGCTCAGGCTCATGATGGACTTTAAAAAAAAGAGAAGTCAAAACCCGTGGATCAACCACCGACCTCTTCCTTCAAAGCTTTTCCTGGCTTGAATTTAACAACTTTTTTTGCAGCGATGGTAATAGCTTCACCTGTCTGTGGATTGCGCCCCTGCCTTTCAGCTCTGTCGCCAGTGGTGAACGTCCCGAATCCGACCAGTGTAACATCATCACCTTGCTTCAGTGAGTCTGTTACAACACTGATAAAGGCGTTGACGGCACGCTCGGCATCAACTTTGGTCAGCTTGGCCTGTTCGGCAATTTTCTCTACTAACTCAGCTTTTGACATATGAGATATTTATTATTATTGAAGTAAAACCCGCGTTTGTATTAACCTTACCAATTAAATTAATTTAAACAGTACGTTACAAACATGCAATGCCTTTTTACCATTATACCGCTTTACTCTGCAACGGTTTGTATTCGTCACGCACTGTGTTATATTTAAGCTCTTTTTATTAAAATCAAACTGTTACCGTAAAAGACCATTTTTTTATCCGGCTTATGATTTCAATCAGCAACGTTTCAAAAGGTTCAATTATCCGTTTCAAAGGGGAACCTCATAGTATTGAAAGCCTTATTCACCGCACACCCGGAAATCTGAGGGCATTTTACCAGGCAAACATGCGGAACCTCAAAAGCGGCAGAAATGTCGAGTACCGCTTCAGTGCCACCGAATCGGTTGATTTGATCGTAACCGAGCGAAAACAGTATCAGTACCTCTACCAGGACAATAGTGACTTTGTCATGATGGACAATGATACCTTTGACCAGATCAATGTCCCGGAACTCACCATCGGCACTTCAGCCCGATTCCTCAAGGATGGCATCACCGTAACGATTGTGCTCTCGGATGACGGTGCTATTCTCAGTGTTGAACTCCCTACCTTTGTTGAAGTTGAGGTGACTGAAACAAGTCCGGCATCAAAGGATGACAGAGCCACAAGCGGAACCAAACCAGCCATCGTGGAAACCGGCGCAGAGGTCAGCGTGCCCATGTTTATCCAGACGGGAAGTGTTATCCGGGTTGATACCCGAACCGGTGAATATATCGAAAGGGTAAAAAAGTAAGTATTGTAAAGCAGAGAACATTGTCGGGAAGTGCGTTTAAACCTTAAGTAACATCATCATGAATCTTAACGAAATCAAGCAGCTCATTGACATTGTCAATAGCTCGGATCTCCAGGAAACCATTATCGAAGAGGGTGACTTTAAAATCACACTCCGTCGTGCCAGTGCAGCCGTTGTGCCCCAGTTCTATCCAGCACCTGCTGCAGCCCCGGCTCAGCCAACAGCACAACCAGCACCTTCCCCAGCAACCGCCCCGGCACCACCGGCAGCAAAATGTGAAGTTCCGTCAGACCTGATTGAATGCCGCTCACCAATTGTAGGAACCTTCTACCAGTCATCTTCCCCGGATAATCCTCCCTTTGTTGCCATCAATGATACCGTCAAGAAAGGTGATGTACTCTGTATTATCGAAGCGATGAAACTGATGAATGAAATTGAAGCCGAGGTTTCCGGCACTATTGTTGAAATTCTTGTTGAAAACGGACAGGCCGTTGAGTACGATCAGCCACTGTTCCGTATTAAACCATAAACCTTCACCATACCTACCCTTGTTCAAGAAAATACTTGTAGCAAATCGCGGGGAAATTGCTTTGCGTATTATGCAAACCTGCCGCGAAATGGGGATCAGTACGGTTGCAGTTTACTCTACAGTCGATGCCGAATCCATCCATGTCAAATACGCTGATGAAGCGGTCTGTATCGGGCCGCCCCTCTCCAGAGAGAGTTACCTGAATATTCCACGTATCATTGCGGCCGCTGAGGTTACCAATGCCGATGCCATTCATCCGGGTTACGGGTTTCTGGCTGAAAATGCTGATTTTGCCGAGGTCTGTGAATCGGCCAACATCAAGTTTATTGGCCCCACAGCAAGAATGATCAACCAGATGGGCGACAAAAACACGGCCAAGGCAACCATGATTGCAGCCAATGTTCCCGTTGTGCCCGGCAGCCCCGGACTGGTCACCGATCTGCAACAAGCCATTGATACCGCAAAAAAAACCGGCTATCCGGTCATTATCAAGCCTACGGCCGGTGGCGGAGGAAAGGGTATGAGGGTGGTTACGGAGGAAAGCCAGCTTGAAAAGAACCTCAACACGGCCCGCAGTGAAGCCGAACAGGCTTTCGGCAACAGCGGAGTCTATATTGAGAAGTATCTTGAAAACCCCCGCCACGTCGAGATCCAGATCCTCTCTGACCAGCACGGCAATACCCTGCATCTCGGCGAGCGCGACTGCACCGTGCAGCGGCGCCACCAGAAACTCATCGAGGAAACTCCCTCGCCGGTGGTTGATGAAGCACTGAGAAAAAAAATGGGTGATGCCGCTGTAGCTGCTGCAAGTGCAATCAACTACGAAGGTGCCGGCACGATCGAGTTTCTGCTCGACAAACATCGCGATTTCTACTTCATGGAGATGAATACCCGTATCCAGGTTGAGCATCCGGTTACTGAAGAGCGTTACGATGTTGATCTCGTCAGGGAACAGATCCTTGTTGCTTGCGGTGAGTCGCTTGCCGGACGAACGTTCACTCCGAAGGGCCACTCGATCGAGTGCCGCATCAATGCAGAGGATCCCGAGCACTCGTTCCGGCCCTCTCCGGGAAAACTGCAGGTTTTCCATACACCCGGCGGGCACGGGGTCAGGGTTGATTCACACGCCTATGCAAGCTATGTGGTGCCGTCAAACTACGACTCCATGATAGCAAAGCTGATTGTTACCGCGCATACGCGGGAAGAGGCGATTGCAAGGATGTCACGCGCCCTTGATGAGTTTATTGTTGTCGGGGTTAAAACCACTATCCCTTTCCATAAGCAGGTCATGCATTCACCGGTCTTCCAGAGTGGTGAATTTGATACCAGTTTTCTGGAATCGTTCAGGTTTGAAAAAAAGTAGCACAAAAAAAAGGGAGATTCGAAAATCTCCCTTTTTTGTTTCTTCTCTGATTTGATTCAGCCTTAGCAACTACCGCTCGTTGGCAAATCCCTCTCGGGTTGCGCCCCGCTCCTCGGTGCCCTCATCGGCCACACTCAGCTCCTGGCCTTCACCTATCAGTTTTATTGCCTTGTATTTCTTCAGTCCGGTACCGGCTGGAATCAGCTTGCCGACAATCACGTTCTCCTTCAATCCGGCAAGGAAGTCAACTTTGCCCGCAACAGCCGCATCCGTAAGCACCTTGGTGGTCTCCTGGAACGATGCCGCAGAGATCACACTCTCCGTCTGCAGGGCGGCACTGGTAATACCAAGCAGCACCGGATGTGAGGTCGCCTGAAGAGCTGGCTCAAAAGCCGTCATGTTTTTGCTGTTCTTGCGCAACTCACGGTTCAGCTTGGTGACGTCACGCATCTTGTGCAACTGGCTCTCCTGGATTCTTGCCGGTGCATCACCCTTGTCGGTAATGCGTACCTTTTCGGCAATGCCCTCGTTGGCCTCCATAAAGGAGCTGCGATCAATCAGGTCGCCTGGAAGGAGCTCGGTATCTCCCGACTCTTCAACCCGGACTTTCTGCAGCATCTGACGCACAATAACCTCCAGATGCTTGTCATTGATCTCGACACCGGCATTGATCTGGTAGACCTTCTGGATCTCGTTGACCAGATACTGCTGCACGGCATTGGGGCCCTGGATTCGCAGAATATCCTGGGGCGAAACCGCTCCATCGGTCAGCGGATCGCCGGCCTTGACCTCATCACCCTCATTGGCCAGCACATGCTTGCCAACCTGGACATAATAGACCTTCTCTTCACCGAAATCGTTTTTAACCTTGATCTCCTTGCTGCTCCGGCGCTGTGAACCAAAGCTGACATAGCCGTCAATCTCGGTCACAATGGCCGGATCGGTCGGGATACGTGCTTCAAACAACTCGGTTACCTTCGGCAAACCAGCGGTAATATCGCCACCAACGCGGTCGAGGTTTCTCGGCACCTTGGCCATGATATCGCCAGGAGTGATCTTCTGTCCATCTTCGACATAGAGGTTCGACTTGATCGGCACCGGATAGGTCTTTTTGACCTCACCGTTCCCGTCAATAATCATCAAGCGCGGCTCACGCGTTTCGGTTGCCCGAAGCTTGGAACGCCAGTTGATAATGGTATGCTGGGCAAATCCGGTCTGAGGATCAACCTCCTCCTTGTAGGTAACGCCTTTCTCGATATCGGCGAACTTGATGAAGCCCGCAAGCTCGGCAATAATCTGCGTGCTGTTTGGTTCGCTGCTGAACATCACCTGGTCTTTTTTGATCAGGGAGCCATGTTTGCAGGCAAGATGCGCACCATGCGGCACCAGGTAACGCTTCAATATTTTGCCGGAATCAGGATCGGCAATATTGATTTTGCCGTTTTTCTGGATAACAATAATGCGAAGCTCCTCAACACCATCCTCATTGATCATGGTATGCTCGACACTCTTGATATCCTCAAACTGAATCTGGCCATCATAGAATGCCTTGGTCTCGGTTTCAGAGATACCACCCTGCGCCGTACCACCCTGGTGGAAGGTACGAAGGGTCAACTGGGTACCTGGCTCACCGATCGACTGTGCGGCAATAACACCGACCGCTTCACCGATCTCAACAATTTTGTGGACCGAGAGGTTGGTGCCATAACATTTCGAGCAGATACCGATCTTGGCCTCACAGGTGAGCACCGAACGGATTTCAGCCTCTTCAACTCCTGCGGTATCCTGGATCAGCTCGGCAAGCTCTTCCGTTATAATCTCACCGGACTTGACCACAACATTGCCGCTCAGGGTATCGATAATATCACGGGAAGCGACACGACCCTTGATTTTTTCACGGAACTTGATCTGGCCGCTGGTCTCTTCCTCAATATTGCGATGCACATGCAAACCGCGTGTGGTGCCGCAGTCATCCATGGTAACAATGACATCCTGGGCCACATCGTGCAGCCTTCTGGTCAGGTAACCGGCATCAGCCGTTTTCAGCGAGGTATCGGAAAGACCTTTACGGGCACCGTGCGTGGAAATAAAGTACTCAAGAACGGTAAGACCCTCCTTGAGGTTCGAGATAATCGGGTTTTCAATAATTTCACCCGGCTGGCCCGACATGGACTTCTGCGGACGGGCAATCAGACCCCGCATACCGGTCAACTGACGAACCTGCTCCCTGGAGCCTCGGGCTCCGGAATCAAGCATCATGTAGAGCGGATTGAAACCTTCACGATCTTTTTTGAGCTTCTGGTAGGACTCTTCAGCTACAATATTCGAGGTCTTCTGCCAGACATCAACAATCTGGTTATAGCGCTCGTTATCGGTCAGGGTACCACGGTTGTACTCCTTGACAACCTTGGTGCTGTCGCGCTGGGCACTCTTGATATGGCGGGCCTTGGTATCCGGCACAATGGCATCGGACAAACCGACCGAAAGGCCGCCCTTCATAGCATAGAGGAAGCCGACCTCCTTGATATTGTCGAGGAACTTGGCCGTTTCAACATTACCAACTTCACTGCTCAACCGTCCGATCAGCTCCTTGGCAACCTTTTTGTCAATAACCCGGTTGATGAACCCTATTTCATCGGGCACATGCTGGTTAAAGATCACCCGACCAACCGTTGTCAAAAGAATGGTCTTCTTCTCTATCTGGGCTTTCAGCCAGATATACTTCTCGGAGTTAACATCAATAAAGGTTTCAAGCACACGCAGCGGATCGAATTTCTGGTCGATCTGGCCGGAATACTGGACAAAAATCTGGGCATGAAGGCCTACACGCTCTTCATTATAGGCAATCAGCACATCCTCGGGGCTGTAGAATATCTGCCCTTCGCCGTAATCACCAATGCGCGATTTGGTCAAATAATACATGCCGAGTACCATGTCCTGCGAAGGAACCGTAACCGGCTTGCCGGACTGTGGCAGAATCAGGTTATGCGATGAGAGCATCAAGAGCGATGCCTCAATCTGCGCTTCCTGTGAGAGGGGAATATGCACAGCCATCTGGTCACCGTCAAAGTCAGCGTTGAAGGCGGTACAGACCAGCGGATGGATCTGGATAGCCTTGCCTTCGATCAGTACCGGCTGAAAGGCCTGGATACCGAGACGGTGCAGGGTCGGTGCCCTGTTGAGCAGTACCGGGCGACCGTCAATGACCTTTTCAAGCACATCCCAGACAATCGGATCTTTTTTGTCAATCAGTTTTTTGGCCGACTTGACCGATTTGGCAATGCCGCGTTCAACCAGCCGACGGATAACAAAGGGCTGGAAAAGCTCAATAGCCATGCTTTTCGGCAGACCGCACTGATGCAGTTGCAGTTCCGGGCCGACAACAATAACCGAACGGCCGGAGTAATCGACCCTCTTGCCGAGCAGGTTCTGACGGAAACGGCCCTGTTTGCCTTTAAGGGCATCAGAGAGCGATTTGAGCGGCCGGTTGGACTCTCCGGTCTTGACGGCGTTGGCCTTGCGGGAGTTATCAAACAAGGCATCAACCGCTTCCTGCAGCATTCTCTTTTCGTTACGAAGAATAACCTCAGGGGCGCGGATATCGATCAGTTTTTTCAACCGGTTATTGCGGATGATCACGCGGCGGTAGAGATCATTGAGATCCGAAGTGGCAAACCGTCCACCTTCAAGCGGTACAAGGGGACGCAGTTCCGGAGGAATAACCGGAACGACTTCCATCACCATATATTCTGGTTTGTTACCCTCATACACATAGGGCTCGGGAAGCTCATCCTCAGGGAAGAGCCCCATGGGCTTTTTGCGGGTCTTCTTGTGCGGCTCATAGCTCTTGCGGAAAGCCTCGACAACCTTCAAACGCTTGAGCGCATCGGTGCGTTTCTGCTCCGAATTGCTCTCTTTAAGTACCTTGCGCAGATGTACGGCCGTCTCATCCAGATCAATGCTTTTCAGCAGCATGTGAATGGCTTCACCGCCCATTTTGGCCACAAACTTGTCCGAGTCAGAGTCCTCAAGATCCTGATTATCCTCATACTCGGTAATAATCTGGAAATACTGCTCTTCCGTCAGACGGTCAAGCTTCTTGATCCCCTGTTTTTCACCGGGTTCACCGGGGTTGATAACAACATAGACCTCATAATAGATAATCCTTTCGAGCTCCTTGGTCGAAAGATCAAGCAGCGCGCCGATCTTGCTTGGAACCGAGCGGAAAAACCAGGTATGCACAACAGGCACCGCCAGGGCGATATGGCCCATACGCTCCCTGCGGACACTCTTGGTTGTAACCTCAACGCCGCAACGGTCGCAGATGATCCCTTTATAGCGTACCCGCTTGTATTTACCGCAATAGCACTCCCAATCCTTGGTCGGGCCGAAAATTTTCTCGCACATCAGACCATCGCGTTCAGGCTTGAAGGTACGGTAGTTGATGGTCTCCGGCTTGAGCACCTCACCCCTTGAATGGGCAAGGATGCTCTCCGGTGATGCTATACTGAACTTTATCCGTGAAAAATCACCTTTTAACGGCGATGCTCCCTGTGAAAATATCATATCAATATCCCTGGTTAAACGACTCTTTTAACGTCCATTAATGATGTACACGCCAATTAACACATTACTAAGGAACCCTGTCGTCAATACGAATCTCAAGTCCAAGACCCTGCAGCTCCCTGACCAGCACATTAAAGGATTCGGGAATCCCCGGCTCCGGCAGGTTCTGGCCTTTGACAATAGCCTCATAGGTTTTATTACGACCGATCACATCATCGGATTTGACCGTCAGCATCTCCCTGAGAATATTGGCTGCACCGTAGGCTTCAAGAGCCCAGACCTCCATCTCACCAAACCTCTGTCCACCAAACTGGGCTTTACCGCCGAGAGGCTGCTGGGTGATGAGCGAGTATGGTCCGGTGGAACGGGCGTGGATCTTGTCATCGACGAGGTGACTCAACTTGAGCATGTAGATATAGCCAACCGTCACTTCATCATCAAAGCGCTCGCCGGTTCGTCCATCATAGAGATAGACCTTGCCGTGAGCTGGAAGGCCTGCCCTTTCGAGCTCCTGCTGCACTTCCTGATAGGTCGCACCATTAAAAATCGGTGTTTTGAACTTGACCCCAAGCTTTTTAGCCGCCCAGCCGAGTGATGTTTCATAGAGCTGACCGATATTCATACGACTCGGCACACCAAGCGGGTTCAGCACAATATCAACCGGAGTACCGTCCGCCATGAACGGCATATCCTCGATCGGAAGAATTTTACCTACCACACCCTTGTTACCGTGACGACCGGCCATCTTGTCACCAACCTGGATCTTGCGCTTCTGGGCAATATAGACCTTTGCCAGCTCCTCAATGCCCGGAGGCAGTTCATCGCCAACATTGATCTTGTACTTCTCATTATCCCGCTCGTCGGAGAGATCTTTCAGCTTGAAGCGGAACTCCTTGACAAGGCGGACAAGGTTGTCGTTCACCTTCTGGGTCCCAGTAACCCCTTTTGAAAAATCAATCGACTCAAGGAACGGCATACCGCTGAATCTCAAAAGCAGGGCATCATCAAACTCCGCGCCTTCGGCCACAAGCTGTTTGCCCTTTTCGGTGTAGATGCCCGTGGAGACCTGACCGCCAAGCAACTGCTTCAGCCATTTGGCAAAGCGCTTTCTGAGATCATACTCTTTATAGTCGAACTTCTTGTCGACCAGCTCAATCTTCTCCTTGACATCCATGCCGACCTTTTTCTTGCGGCTGAAAAGTTTTGTCTTGATAACAATACCTTTCATTCCGGCAGGCACATGCATGGAGGCATCCTTGACATCACTCGACTTGTCACCAAAAATGGCGCGAAGCAGCTTCTCTTCCGGCGTCGGATCGCTCTCGCCTTTCGGCGTTATTTTGCCGACCAGAATATCCCGCTCCTTGACTTCCGCACCGTTACGGACAATACCGTTCTCATCAAGGTTTCTGAGCGCTTCCTCGCTGACATTGTAAATATCACGGGTAAACTGCTCTTCACCACGTTTGGTATCGCGGACATTGGCCTCAAATTCATGAACATGAATTGAGGTAAAGACGTCATCATAAACAACCCTTTCGCTGAGAATGATAGCATCTTCAAAGTTATAACCACGCCATGGCATGAAGGCTACCAGCACATTCTTGCCAAGCGCCAGCTCGCCATTATCGGTCGATGAGCTGTCGGCAAGCACGGAACCCTTTTCAACAATCTGACCAATGCGTACCAGCGGCTTCTGTGAAATACAGGTGTCCTGGTTGGAGCGCTTGAACTTGATCAGCTTGTAGGTTTTCAACCCTTCATCCGGATCAAGCATCAAGAAGCGGACATCGTTCTCGGTATCGATATCGTAACGAACCTGAATATACTCGGCCGTCACATCTTCAACCACGCCGGGTCCTTCAGCCAGAATAACCGAGCGGGAGTCACGGGCCACCTTGATCTCCATGCCGGTACCAACGACCGGAGCTTCAGAGGTCAAAAGCGGAACGGCCTGACGTTGCATGTTTGCACCCATCAATGCGCGGTTACCGTCATCATGCTCAAGGAAAGGAATGAGGGCTGCTGCCGCACTGACAATCTGCACGGGAGAGACGTCCATATAGTTGACGTCCTCGGAGAGCACGACCGGATAGTCACCCTTCGAGCGGGCCTGAACCGACTCAAGAGCTATACGATTGTTCTCGTCAAGCGGAATGCTGACCGGAACGGTAATTTTGTTCTCTTCATCTTCAGCCGAAAGCATCAGCACGGTCTGGGTCACCAGACCCTTATCCACAACCCGGTAAGGGGTCTGGATAAAGCCTTTGTCGTTGATCTCCGCATAGACCGAGAGCGAGGAGATCAGACCAATGTTCGGGCCTTCAGGAGTTTCAATCGGGCACAAGCGGCCGTAGTGCGTATAGTGAACGTCACGAACCTCGAAACCTGCGCGTTCGCGGGTAAGACCACCGGGTCCAAGGGCTGAAACCCTGCGCTTGTTGGTCATTTCAGCCAGAGGGTTGGTCTGGTCCATGAACTGCGAGAGCTGGCTGGTCGCAAAGAAACTTGACACCACGCTTGATACTGTACGGGCATTGATCAAGTCAGCCGGAGCTATTTTATCCGAGTCTCTTGAATTGAGCTTCTCGCGGACATTCTTGCCCATTCGGGCAAGGCCGATAACAAACTGGGCCGCAAGCTGCTCGCCGACCGAGCGGACACGGCGGTTGGCCAGGTGATCGACATCATCAACATCCGCAAGTCCGTTGACCAGCTTGATGAGATAGTAAATGACCGAGATAATGTCATAATGGGTCAGCACCAGAATATCCTCTCCGGCCGGCTCATCCGAAAAGGAGTGGATGGTCTGGAGAATTTTCTCGTAAATGGTATCCGAAAGCTCTTTCAGCTCCGGTTTTCCTGCAAGGTAGCTGTTCAGCTCCTCAAACTCCTTGCCGAGCTTTTTCTGAATCCGGTAACGGCCTACATCGCCAAGATCATACTTTTTCTGGTTGAAAAAAGTTCTCTCAAGAAAACTCCGTGCCGCATCGATATCCGGAGCCTCGTTGGCCCGTAGCTCCTCATAAACAATCTCCAGCGCCTCTTCCTCGGTCGCGGAACTGTCGTTGAGAATGGTATTGATAATGATCGACTTATCCGGCCCCTTGTCTCCACCCGTAAAGGTTTTCATCACCTTCACGCTCTTGTAGCCAGCCGCAAGAATCTGCTCGAAAATATCCTCAGTGATTGCCGTTCGCGCACTCACCACCTCACCGGTCTGCATATCAACAATATCGGAAGCAAGATACTGCCCGACAAGCTGCTCTTTTTTGCTTGATTTCAACGGAACCTCTTCAACCAGGTCGAAGAGACCCAAAATATCCTCATCGCGGGTAAAGCCTATGGCCCGAAGCAGGGCGCTGACCAGAAAATTCTTTTTCTGATCGATATAGACAAAAATCTGGTTGTTGATATCGGTCTGAAACTCAATCCACGACCCGCGGGTCGGAACGATTTTAGCCGAATACATTTTTTTGCCGTTCGGATGTATGGCCTCACTGAACACCACGCCGGGTGAGCGATGAAGCTGGGCAACCACAACGCGCTCAGCACCGTTGACAATAAAGGTGCCGCGCTCGGTCATATAAGGAATACGACCAAGATAGACCTCCTGCTGTATTGTCTCCTTCCACTCGGTCTCATCGGCCTCATCCTTGTAGGAGAGCTTCAGCTTGACTTTCAGGGAGACATCATAGGTCAGGCCTCTCTCAATACAATCCTCAACCGTATATTTAGGTTTATCAAAGCTGTATGAGATATACTCAAGTAGATAGAGACCCCTGGTATCGGTAATGGGAAAAGCGCTGCGAAGAACCCTCTCAAGTCCCTGATCCTTTCTCTTTGCGAGCGGAACGCTATCCTGTATAAAATTATGGAATGAATCTAACTGAACTTTTAATAAATCGGGAGGCTCTATAACACTTTGGATTTTTGAAAAGTCAATACACGGTGTTGTTGTTGCATCAGCCACTTTCACATGCACCTCGCTTTTATCAATTGCATGAATTACTTACAGATTAAAGTCATTACAAAGAACCGCAGAAACTTTGCCGGAACACATAAACTCAGCCGGTTAAACCTTAATCGTATCATCACAGGAACTACCATTCAAAACAGAACATATACAAACGGACAAAGCTCCGTCTCAAATTGAGACGGAGCTTGCTTTAGTAATGACTCTTTTCAAAGATCACTTCACGTTTACTGATGCGCCTGCATCGGTCAGCTCTTTGGCAATTTTTTCTGCCTCGGCTTTGGAAACAGCCTCTTTGACTGTTTTCGGCGCGCCATCAACAAGATCCTTTGCTTCTTTCAGGCCAAGACCTGTAATTGCGCGAACCGCCTTGATAACATTGATCTTGCTCTCACCAGAGGATACAAGGATAACGTCAAACTCGGTCTGCTCTTCAACGACAGCGGCTTCGCCTGCTGGAGCTGCGGCAGCACCGGCCACAGCAACAGGAGCTGCGCTGACGCCAAACTTCTCTTCCAGAGCCTTCACCAATTCGGAAGCTTCTGTAAGAGTCAACTTACCAATTTCCTCTACAAGTGTTTCGATAGACATTATTCCCCTCTCTTGTTTAATTTACAATTATGATAATCTTTTGAGTGCGTAATAGTTTTGTACAAATCATTTTTTCTGCTGGGCAATCTGGTCAAGTGCACATACCAGATTCCGCATAACCGCGTTGACAACCATCGGTACAGAGCTGACCACACCATTGATCAATCCGGCTGCACGTCCGATATTTTCAGTCTTGGTCAGCATCTCGGAAAGCATCGGAAGCTGATCTGCACCAAAAACAATCCCGTCAATTGATGCCATCTTGAATTTCAAGGCATCATTGGTTTTGCTGAACTTCCTGATAACCTTTGCCGGAGCAACCGGATCATCATAACCGAACGCAACCGCTGTGGTGCTTTTAAGACCTGCAGCAAGTTTGTCGGCACCGGCCTGATCCTTCAGCGCCTGCTTGATGAGTGTGTTTTTAACAACACGATACTCAACACCTACTTTACGAAACTCCCGGCGCAGCTCAGCCATCTTGGCAACGCTCAAACCCTGGAACTCTGTCAGATATATACCCTGTGACCTCTTGATCTTTTCAGCAACTTCCTGAACGATCTGCTCTTTTGTATCTCGCTTCATCGTTATAAACCGTTTTTAATTAGGCGACAAATTTTTCCATTTTAACCTTCACGCTCGGCGACATGGTGCTTGAAAGGGCAAGACCCTGCACATACTGTCCCTTGGCTGCCGATGGCTTCAGACGCACAACTTCCTTAAGGAAGCTGGTGATATTGGCAACCAACTGATCCGGCTGAAAAGAAACTTTGCCGACTGGCGCATGAATATTTCCGGCTTTATCAACCCTGAACTCGATCTTGCCAGCCTTGACCTCTTTAACCGCCTTGGCGACATCCATCGTCACCGTTCCCGACTTGGGATTAGGCATCAGACCACGGGGTCCAAGAATCTTGGCAACCTTGCCAAGCTGGCCCATAACATCGGGAGTAGCAATAATAACGTCAACACCGGTCCATCCTGACTGGATTTTTTCGATATACTCTTCAAAACCAACAAGATCAGCTCCAGCTTCCCTTGCCTCATCAGCCTTGGCCTCTTTGCAGACAACCAGCACGGAGACGGTTTTTCCTGTTCCATGCGGAAGCATCACGGTGCCACGAACAACCTGATCGGCGTGACGGGGATCAACTCCAAGCTTGACCGCTACGTCAACCGTTGCATCAAACTTTGCATTGGTAATCTCGCGAACCTTCACCACGGCATCCGGCAGATCGTACTCCAAAAAACGGTCAATCTGTGATGCTGCATCTCTGTATTTTTTTCCAGCCATTGTATCCTTTTCTTATAAAAGTGGTTAAAAAAGCGGCCTATTCAGCCTCCCACAGCACAAACCTCAATCCTGAATAACAATCCCCATACTTCTTGCCGTACCGGCAATCATCTCTTCTGCACCACTGAGGTCAATCGCATTGAGATCCGGCATCTTGAGTTCAGCAATCCGGCGAACCTGCTCACGACTCACGGTACCAACCTTGTTACGGTTCGGCTCACCGGAACCCTTCTTCAACTGCGCCTCTTTCAGAAGAAGTACTGCGGCCGGAGGAGTTTTGGTGATAAACGTGAACGACTTGTCCGAGTAAACCGTAATCACTACCGGAGTAATCATTCCGGCCTCAGACTGGGTTTTTGCATTGAACTGCTTGCAAAACTCCATGATATTAACACCCTTCTGACCAAGGGCCGGGCCAACCGGAGGAGCCGGATTTGCTGCACCGGCAGGGATCTGAAGCTTGATAAAGCCGATTACCTTTTTTGCCATAATCTATTTCTATTCAGAAGCTTAAATTACTTAAGCCCTATTATTGGGAAACTGACTTAACCTGTGAAAAATCAAGCTCGGTTGGTGTACTGCGACCAAAAAAGCTTATCATAACCTTAACCTTCATCCGCTCGGTACAAACATCATGCACCACACCGGTCAACGAACTGAACGGACCATCAACAACCTTGACTGAATCACCAACCTTGAAGGGCGCTTCAACAACCGAACGATGCTCAACCGAGCTTTCCGGCTCCAGAATTTTTTCAACCTCATCAGGCCTGAGTGGAGTCGGGTTATCATCAACGCCAAGAAAACCCATTACGGAAGGTATATCAAGGATAAGATTCCTTGTCTGCTTATCCAGTACCGCTTCAATGAGCACATATCCAGGAAAAGCATTTTTGGTAAGACTTCGTTTCTTGCCGTTTTTCACCTCCACAAAACGCTCGTAAGGAACATAGATCTGCAAAATCTTTTCGCCAAGATTGCAGCGAACCACTTCTGCCTCAATCCCTTCCTTAACCTTGCGCTCATGGCCTGAATAAATCCTGAGTGCATACCAGCGTGCAACCGGAACACTCTCGATATCGACATTTTTTTTTCTTGCGCTCATCAAATCACCTTAACACTGTTTCTTACAATAACTTTCCCATAACAAAATTTATGACCCAGTCGACAAGAAACGTAAACGAGGCGAGAATACCCGAAACCGTCAGCACTACAATCGTTAAATCCTTGATCTCTTCTTTGCTTGGCCAGACAACCTTGCGCATTTCACTGATAACATCACGATAATACTGACTGGCTTTACCGATATATTTATTCATGAATTACAGCCCGGAATAGACTACAGTAAAATACTTGCTTGTTTGCACGTCAGGAGGGAATCGAACCCCCAACCTGCGGTTTTGGAGACCGCTGCTCTACCAATTAAGCTACTGACGTATCACCAATACCACCCAAAACCATACAAAACACGGAGCTGATGATCGGACTTGAACCGATGACCTCTTCCTTACCAAGGAAGTGCTCTACCGACTGAGCTACATCAGCAAACACAGAAACCAACGTGGGTAGGGGAGGATTCGAACCTCCGAAGACAGAGTCGACAGATTTACAGTCTGTTGCGTTTAACCACTTCGCTACCTACCCGGTTATACAGAGAGCTGGTGATGGGACTCGAACCCGCAACCTGCTGATTACAAATCAGCTGCTCTACCAATTGAGCTACACCAGCAGCTCATCCAAAAAACACGGCTGGTAATATAACGAGATGATATAATATTACAAACAAAAAAGGAATAATATTAATGACTTCTCTTTACGGCTGCAAAAAAACCTGCAAGCCGTATGGCGGTTTGGCGCGTCACCATGCGTTGCGAAAAGACCAGGAGCTTGTCAAGCGCAGTGGGAAATACCCGCATACGGTTTTGCTTCAATCCCCTGAGTGCGGCTTTGATCACCAAATCAATGCCGTAAACCGGCAGACGCAGAGCGGCGGCATTGTGACCGGAATGGCTGAAAAACCCGGTATCAATAAAACCCGGACAGAGGGCAACAACCGCAACTCCTTTCTCTTTCAGCTCGATATGCAGGGCCTCTGAGAGGGTGATGACAAATGATTTGGTGGCCGAATAGAGCCCAAGGCCCGGTACGGCCTGTATGCCGCCCAAAGAGGCCACATTGATCACCCCCCCACGTTTCCGCTGAACCATATCGCAAGCAAACAATCGGGTCAGGTTCGCCAACGCCACCATGTTGACCATCACGATCTCATGGAGCCGCTGGAGAGGAAGATGGTCAAAATCACCGGCACAGGATACTCCGGCGCAATTGACCAGCAGCTCGACCTCAACCTGCCGAGAAGCGCAAAACGCATAAATACGGCCTGGGCTCTCCGGTTCACTCAAATCTTCAACGCACACATGAACATCAATGCCATGCTTTCGACGCAGCTCTTCACCGAGAGCCTGCAGAAGCGCAGCAGAACGGGCAACAAGCACAAGATTGCGGCCCATGCGGGCAAATGCACGAGCAAAGGCTTCACCGATCCCCATGGATGCCCCGGTTACGAGAACATAAGAGCGGGAAGCTTCCACTGAATCCGATGGAGAGAGAAAGGGTAACGGCATGAATTATACAGGATCAATCCATTTGCCATGCTCTCTGATCAGGCCGATAAGCCGCTCGACAGCCTCCTCTTCCGGGATATTTTCTGCAACACACTCCCGGCCGACGTAGAGGCTGATGCGATTTTTTCCCGCGCCGACGTAGCCGAAATCGGCATCGGCCATCTCACCGGGGCCGTTGACAATACAGCCCATAATGCCGATTTTCAGCCCCTTAAGGTGACCGGTACGCGCCTTGATTGCCGCCGTTGCCTTTTCCAGTTCAAAATAGGTTCGCCCACAACCGGGGCAAGAGATAAACTCGGTTTTGGTCATCCGGATTCGTCCGCCCTGCAGAATGTTGAAGGCGAGCGTGAGCTCATCATCCATCGAAAGAGTGCTCTCCAAAGCAAGCACGTCACCGATACCGTCACAGAAAAGCGTTCCGGTCTGAACCGAACTCTCAATCAGGCCGTCAAGCCTTTCGGGCGCATCGCTCTGGTAACGCACCACAAGAGGATAATCAAGAGCATGGCGGTTGAACGCCTGCACCAGTCGGCGATAGACAAAAACACTGCTCTTTGAGAGCACGGAAAAACAGAGTCGCTCCACTCCCTCGCTCTGCAGCTTCAGCGCAAGATGGGCTAGCACCTCTGCGGGCACACTCTCCCCGGCTTTTTCATGAATAAAGCATAACTCCAGAGCGGCAAGCCGTTTATTACCAAGTTGCTGCAAAAACTCCCGGTCGAGCATCTCCCCTTCCACAATATCAAGCCGTGCTTTTGCAACCTTGTCGCATAAGCGCATAAAGAGCGAGGTATCACCGCTTGAAGCCACAACAAAACGACCGACGTCACCAAGGCGCTCCAAAAGCTGCTCAAGCGAGTGAAGATCCTCCTCGCTCTCGACACGAACCGAAACAAATTCCGAGCGGATGGACTCTTCGGGTTTTTCGGGCGCAAGCCTCAACATGGTCTCTTCATAAAGAGCATCAATATCGGAAAGCGGCGCGTGCAGCCGGGTTTCAACCCGTACCACACTCTCGGCTCCGATCACCTGGCCTGAAAGATCGAGAGAACGGGAGATTCGGCGCTGATAAGTGAAGGGGTTAAAGGGTGGTGGTTCACTGGGCTGCAAGGGTTTAGTCGCCTGACGACTTTCAATGACCTGCTTCAGCGGGATACTGCCTTTCTCGCCCTTGAGAAGATGGAAGTCATTATACTTTTTGACAATGGCAAACCCGACCGGAACCTCGTTAACCGGATCTTCGGTCAATGAAACCCTGATGGTATCGCCAAGCCCATCCTCAAGCAGCGCACCAATACCCATGGCCGACTTGACACGCCCCTCATCACCATCTCCGGCCTCGGTGACGCCAAGATGGAGCGGATAGGCGTAACGAAGCTCATTGTCTGCCTTTTCGACCAGCAACCGGTAGGCCTGTATCATCACCCGGACGTTGGAGGCTTTCATCGAAAACAAAATATCGTGATAGTGCATCTCCTCGCAAATCCTGGCAAACTCAAGGGCGGCTTCAACCATCCCTTCGGGAGAGTTTCCATACCGGCTGACAATCCGGTCGGACAACGAGCCGTGATTTGTGCCGATTCTCATGGAAACCCCATTCGTGCGGGCTTTTTCTACAAGGGGAGCAAACTCCTGGCGGACGTGATCAATCTCCTGCTGATAGGCTTCAGCGGAGTACTCGTTATTTGAAAACTTCTGGCTGGCGGCATAATTGCCCGGATTGATGCGGATGTTTTCAACAAACTCCACGGCCTTGAGCGCAGCACGCGCCGAAAAATGAATATCTGCAACAAGCGGTGTGGTGATCTTGTCACGACGGAGCTGATCGCGTATGGCTCGCAGATTTTCAGCATCCTTTTCGGTCGGAACGGTCAGGCGGATGATTTCACACCCAGCCTCATAAAGCTTGCGGCACTGCTCGACGGTGGCCAGGGTGTCCATGGTGTGGGTATTGGTCATGGACTCAACCCTTATGGGCTGATACCCTCCTAATGCTATGGTTCCAAAACTAACTTCATGGGTAAAGCGACGGCGATACTGATACATGGAACTGGTGTATAGAGAACGGTTACTTGAAAAACTGTTACTTTCTGATAATAAAAAGGGTTTCACCCGGTTTGCGGAAATTGTACCGCTCCCTTGCCGCCTTTTCGATACTGTCGGGTTGATGGGCGTCATGGATGCGCAACTCATTATCGACCACCTTCTGCTGCTCAACCCTCACTTGCTCAAGCAACATTCGGTGCTCGGCCTCCATGCGGAATCGTTTCACCAGACCGTAATCATCAAACAAAAACCAGATCAGGAAAAAGAGAAACCCGACCCGCAAAAAAAAGTTTTTCGGATTAGATCGGATATAGAGCCAGATTCTTTGAAAAAGCTTCTTCACACCTCTCAATGCTTTTGTTTGCTTGGATGGTCATGCCCTTACATGCAGGGAAAACACAAAGGGAACCCGATTGACTAGCACAAAAGGGTTCCCTGTTCTATTTATTTTGTTAGACGCGGAAGGCCTTTCTTCCGGGGTAGCGGGCCTGATCGCCAAGCTCCTCCTCAATACGCAGCAGTTCATTGTACTTGGCCATACGGTCAGAACGCGAGAGACTGCCGGTCTTGATCTGGCCGGCATTGGTGGCCACGGCAATCTGGGCAATGGTGCTGTCCTCGGTTTCGCCGCTGCGATGGCTGATCACGGAGGTGTAGCCGTTGGATTTGGCAAGATCAATCGCCTGGAGGGTTTCGGTCAAGGTGCCGATCTGGTTGACCTTGATCAGAATGGAGTTGGCCACTCCCTGCTCAATGCCTTCAGCAAGCCGTTTGCTGTTGGTAACAAAGAGATCATCGCCAACAAGCTGGACTCGTGAACCAATTTTGTCGGTCAGCAGCTTCCACCCTTCCCAGTCATCTTCAGCCATGCCATCCTCTATGGAAATAATCGGATAGTCACTAGCCCACTTTTCCCAGTATTCAGCCATCTCCAGTGAGGTCAGCTCCCGTTTAGAGGATTTCTTGAAGACATAACGCTTCTTTGCGGCATCATAGAATTCGGAACTTGCCGGGTCAAGGGCAATCATGACCTGAGCGTCGCCAATACCACCTTTGTCGGTCGGGTTTCCAACCTTGTAGCCCGCTTTACCGATCGCCTCAATCACCAGCTCAATCGCCTCTTCATTTGAACCGAGGTTCGGAGCAAAACCCCCTTCATCACCAACCGCCGTGCTCAATCCCTTGCTTTTCAAAAGAGCCTTGAGGGCATGAAAAATTTCAGCGCCGCAACGCAGGGCTTCCGAAAAAGAGGCAAAGCCGGCCGGCATAATCATGAACTCCTGGAAATCAACCGTATTGTCGGCATGAGCGCCTCCATTGAGCACGTTCATCATCGGTACCGGCAGCGTGCTCGCCATAGTACCCCCGATATAGCGGAAGAGCGAGAGTCCGGAATACTCTGCGCCAGCCCGGGCACAGGCCAATGAGACGCCAAGCAGCGCATTGGCTCCGAGATTCGCCTTGTTCGGGGTTCCATCAAGCGCCAGCAGCGCCTGGTCAATCTCCTCCTGTTCGGTCACCAGCATCCCTTTGAGCGCCTCATTGATCACCGTATTGACATTATCAACCGCCTTGAGCACGCCCTTGCCAAGATAAACGCCTGCATCACCGTCCCTGAGCTCAACGGCTTCATGAACGCCGGTTGATGCACCACTTGGTACGGCTGCCCGGCCAAAAGAGCTTTCGGTATAGACATCAACTTCAACCGTTGGATTACCCCTTGAATCAAGGATCTGACGAGCAAGAATCTTCCTGATAATCGGCATAACAAAATATTTTGATGGTTGTTACGAACTGTTTTTGCGGAATGGTCGCGAGTGGCAATAAAAACTGCACTGAACCTTTAAAATATATCTTTTTTTCCCATCCAATTCATGACTCTTCGGGCCGCAAAGAATACTTTTTGTTTATTATTTTAAAAGCTGTTTCCCTCTAGCGGAACCAGATATCCTGTTCTACTTTATTTATAGTGGCCAGCAAAGGACCATTATTCAATTCAACAAAGGAGTTTCGCCATGCAAGCCGTACAACCGGATCAATTGCGCAACATTGTCATTACTGGTCACGCCGCAAGCGGCAAGACCCTGCTTGCTGAATCACTAGCCCTCTCCATGGGTGTCATAAACCGTCTTGGCTCGATTGATGACGGCAACACGCTCTCCGACTACTCTCTTGATGAGATACAGAGAAAGCACAGTCTCAACACCAGCCTTATCCATGGATTCTGGAACGATTGCAAACTGAACATCATCGATACCCCTGGTCTGCTTGACTTTCATGGCGATGTCAAGTCAGCCATGCGCGTTGCCGATACCGTGCTGATTACGGTCAACTCCACAAACGGCGTAGAAGTGGGTACCGACACGGTCTGGGAGTACACAAAAGAGTACTACAAGCCCACCATGTTTATTGTCACCAAGCTTGATGCCGACCGGAGCAGCTTCAGCACCGCCGTGCAGGAGCTGCAGGATCACTTCGGCCATCTGGTAACCCCCATACAGTTTCCGGTTGATGAAGGGTTCGGCCACCATATCCTGATCGATATCCTGCTCATGAAACAGCTTGAGTTCAATCCCGACAAACCGGGGAGCATGACCATCACCGATATTCCCGACCTCTACCTGCACCGGGCCGAAGAGCTGCACCAGCAGCTTGTTGAAGCGGTTGCCGAAACCGATGAAGTGCTGATGAACAAGTTTTTTGAAGAGGGGAACCTGACGGAGGAGGAACTGAGAACCGGCATCAAATCCGCACTCGTTACCCGAACCTTTTTCCCGCTCTTCTGCGCCTCGCCGCTCCACCTCATCGGCACCGAGCGACTCCTGAACGTCATCACCAATATCTGTCCCTCACCGATTGAACGCGGCCCGGAACACACCATCTGTACCATTGATGCATCAGAGCAACTGCTTTCGCCCGACCCCGCAGGGCCGACCATCGCCTTTATTTTCAAGACCATGTCGGAACCGCGTGTCGGGGAGATCTCCTACTTGAGGGTTTACTCGGGCCACCTTGAAACCGGCCATGAGCTGATTGATGTCCAGACCCAGCAGATTGAAAAACCCGGACAGGTCTACACCATCCTTGGACAGAAAAAAATCCCGGTTGAGAAGCTGCTTGCCGGTGATATCGGCATGGTGGTCAAACTCAAGGATGCCCATACCAACGACACCCTGGCCGACAAGGGCACCAGTTGCCGGATCACCCCCATTACCTTCCCGCTGCCAGTGCTTGCAACCGCGATCATTCCGATTACCCAGGGAGATGAAGAAAAAATTTCCGCCGGACTGCACCACCTGCACGAAGAGGATCCGAGCTTTGCCATCGAGCATGATGTTGAGTTCAACCAGACCATCCTCAAAACCCTTGGTGAAACCCACCTCGATACCATTATCAACCGTCTGCAGAGCAAGTTCAATGTCAAGGTGGATATCGCTCCCATTAAAATCCCCTACCGCGAAACCATCCGGATGCAATCCTCCGCCCAGGGCAAGTATAAAAAACAGTCGGGCGGTAAAGGCCAGTATGGCGATGTCTGGGTACGACTTGAGCCGCTGGATCGTGACACCGGATTCCTCTTCGCAAGTGAAATTGTCGGCGGCGTTGTACCAACAAGGTATCTGCCGGCGGTTGAAAAGGGGCTGCGTGAATCAATCACCAACGGTATTCTGGCTGGCTATCCGGTAGTTGACCTCAAGGCCATTGCCTATGATGGCTCCTTCCATCCGGTTGACAGCTCTGAATATGCCTTTAAAATTGCCGCAAGCATGGCATTCAAGAACGCCTTTGAAAAGGCAAAACCTTTCCTCCTCGAACCGCTCTATAACCTGACGGTCTATGCTCCCGATCAGTATACCGGAGAGATTGTCGGCGATATTTCAAGCAAGCGGGGTAAAATTCTCGGCATGGATGCTGATGTCCGCATGCAGATCATCCGGGCGCTTATTCCGCAGGCCGCGCTCACCCCGTTCCATCATGCCCTGACCCGCCTGACCCAGAGCCGGGCTCGTTACTCCTACAGCTTCAGCCATTACGAGGAAGCACCGCCCGATATTGCCCAGCAGCTCATTGCTGAAAAGCAGGCCGAAAAAGCCTGATTTACCTTTTTAAAAGCAAAAGCCCCGCATCAACGGGGTTTTTGCTTTTAATCCAGATCCGGATTTTTATGCGGGAATCAAGATGCTCATGATCGCAATAACCCGAGAAGTGATTTAATTTTCAGCCACCAGACAATCCAGATCGCCTCGCGAATGTTCTTTCGGGTCATTTTTGATTTTCCAACCGACCGGTCAGTAAAAACAATCGGAAGCTCCCGAATGGTAAACCCCTTTTTCCACACCCGGAAGTTCATCTCGATCTGGAACGAGTAGCCCTGGGAGTGGATACGATCAAACTCAAGAGAGCGAAGCACCTCGATGCGGAAGCATTTGAAGCCGCTGGTCGGATCATCAACCGGCATTCCGGTAATGACGCGGGTATAGATACTGGCCATTTTGGAGAGGATGAGGCGACGAAGCGGCCAGTTCACCACATTGACCGTGTTATTCATGTAGCGCGAACCGATAACCAGATCGGCCTGTTTTGCGGCGTCAAGTAGAGGCCCGATCATCAAGGGATCGTGCGAAAAATCGGCATCCATCTCAAGAACATAGTGGTAGTGATGCTGCAGGGCAAAACGAAAGCCGGTAATATAGGCCGTACCAAGCCCCATCTTGCGCTCCCGCTGAATCAGGTGCAGCCCTCTCACCTGCCCCTGCAAGGAGCGGACAATCTGCGCCGTGCCGTCGGGTGAGTTGTCATCAATCACCAGCATATCAAGCTCTTGGGGATACTCCTCGCCAAGCACACCAAGCAGGCGCCGAATATTATCCGCCTCATTGTAGGTTGGTATAATGACAAGCGCCTGGTTGGCACTTCCTCCCTGGTCACCATTTCGGAGAGAGGGGTTTTGGCGGGTATCGTTCGGCTGTTCCAAAATGAGTAGTCAGGATCTTCAAAAAAAAAGCATTGCTTCATGAAAAAAGCAATGCTTTGTAATGGTACTCTTTAAACCGGTGAACGGCAAACTCTTTCCTGGCCTTAGCGCGCTTCGCGATGAAAGCGGTGCAGAAAACGCAGGTCAAAATCAAGCCTTTCAGGCGGTGTGTAGGTAAAGTCAATCGTTTGACCATCAGGCTGAACCTCAAGCAAAGCACCCGAAGGACACTCATCTGAGGCAAAACAGGCTGAACAGGAGATACAGGCATCCTGGTCGATGTAACAGCGGAATCCGCCTTCTTGAACATCACCGTAGAACTTGTAGCCAATGGCATTGACCTTCGGCGGACACTTGTCAAGACAGAGTCCACAACCCACACAAAGGTTTTCAAGAATAAAGTAGTGCGATTTTGCCCTCGGTGTCACCTTTTTCAAGGCTGGCTGATCGGCTGCAGGTGCGCTGGGAGCTGCCTTGGCGGCTGGTGCTGCAGGCTTTGCTCCAGGTGCCGGAGCACCTTTGGCGGCCGGTGCGCCTTTTGCTGCAGGAGCGCCTTTCGCGGCTGGAGCACCCTTGGCTGCAGGGGCAGCCGGCTTGGCGCCCGGCGCTGGCTTTGCTCCCGGTGCCGGTTTTGGGGCATCTTTTTTATACGGAAGGGCAGACTCCTGCCGCACACCGCATCTTCCGAGATTGACATTCAATGATTCCAAACGAAGCTTTCCCGATTGTTTCGGGGGCGCCTGTTTTGGTTTTGCTTCACCCGGCTTTGCAGGCGGAGCGGCTGACTTCGGTGGCGCTGGTGGCCCTTTTGGTGCAGCGGGCGTTGCCTTTGCTGCAGGTGCTGGTGATATATCTGGCTTTTGTACAGGATCGGCCATGAAAACCCTCCTCTTTAATTTCGTGATAATCTTTAGTAGCAAATAAGCACTGCCCGGTGACGCGTGTCAGACACACACCACAGGGCAGTGAGAGCTTCAGGCAATCAGCTTTATCAGATAGTCTACAACCTGGGTCAGCATGAGCTGGCCGGAGACCGATGCATCACTGACGGTCGGCGGCAGAGGAGAGTCGGTCTGATAGAAACCGTTCGCAATAAAGAGAAAGACCAGCATAAAGGTACCGCCAAAGTAGAGGAACGTACCAGCAAGTTTTGAATCAGAGATCGTCAGTACCGGGAAGCGGAAGTTGACGTCACGGTTCAGGAACTTCTTGCCAAACCAGCGGATGGTTCTGGTCTGGATATCAGCACCTTCAAGACGCGAGCCACGATCTTCAAACCATACAGCAAAGCTGATAAACCAGATAAGATGGCCGATCATCAGAATGGTCGAAAGATGCGAGCTTGAGAAAATCGTCACGGTCTCTGTCCAGAAATAGTAGAAGATACCGGAAGTATAGTGATGATGCAGACCGGCAACCGAGTCCCATGCCTTTGCATCAGCCGCAGGCACACCGTACATCATCGAAGCAATCCATGCACCGTCGATATACCAGCAAACTGCCGAAAGACCTTTGACTCCCCAAAGCATGGCAAACCAGAGCTGATCCTGAATGGAGACACCGCAGGTACCACCATAGACCGGGCCAAGGCAAGGGAAGGAGTAGGAGTTCTTCTTGAGTCCAAGATCATCCCACAACGGTGAGGTGTGCGCAAAGAAAGCAATGCGTACAAGAGCGATAAGCGAGAAGAGCGAACCGGCTGTAATAACGTGGGCCATAACCCAGTCGTTGATGCTTGGATCGGTAAACATCCAGCGGAAAATCGGAAGCGGTTTCAGCCAGTAGAACGACATCATGATGTTCGTGCCGAAAATGTTCAGCTCGCAGATGGTATTCCACACGATCACAGCATAGACGGAGAGCATGGTAGCAAAACAGAGTGCCATCACGGTACCGAGAATCTTGACCTGAACTTCCTGATCACGACCTTTGGTAATCCAGATAGACTTGATCTGGTTGTACATGCCGTTGAGCTGGATTTTGAGGAGGTACTGACCACCATGGTAGACACCGGCAAAAACATAGAGTACGCCGCAGATGATATGGTTGAAGGTAATGAGGTTGATCACGACCCTTGACATACCGAAAGACTGACCGTTCTTTGGAAGAATTGCATAGGGAGCAAAATCCGCAAACTCTTTTGTACCGGAGATGACCTTGCCACCCTGCTCAACAAAATTATAGCTGACCCGGTTGAAGGGTTCGCCATAAAGATAGAAGACCAGTTTGTCGAGATCCTTGTAGTAATGGGCAAAGGAGGGCTGCTGGAAGGCAACGAAAGCAATCACACCAAGCGCGATGTTGATGTAGCCGATTGCGGTCAAATGAACCGAGAAAGCGGCCTTCATGTCGTCATTCAGGTGAATGGCTGCATTTGGAGGATTGTTCCACCAGTAGACGCCGAGAGCAAAGAAAACAACAGCGAAGACAAACGACATGAATGTCTCGGAGTTGATGGTCTGGAAATCAGGAATCGGCGCAAATCCAAGCACCAGCCACATGAGCAGTCCCCAGCCAAGGAAGAGCAGCGACATGTAAACCGTGTGAGGTCCAAGGGCATCCTTGTAGGTTTTGGCACTTGTTCCGCTGAAGAGAACATCGCCAAACTTGCCAAGAAAACGGAAGTCACGGAAGTTACCTGCACGCCCGGTAAAGGGGTTGGTCAGGTTGTGCGTCCAGTGACGCCATCCACCGAAGAGAAGAATGGAGCCCGAAAGGAAGTGAAAGAGGGCCCAGCCGAGAAGGTTTGTTGCAGCCTGCTGAAGATCGGCCGTCCTGGTGCTGTAGGTATCAATACCCAAAGAGACCATCCTTGGCTTGATGGTCAGATAGAACCAGTTGTCATGAAAGCCCGGCGCACCCCAGGGAAAAACCTGAATTCCCGAGATGTAATAGATCGCCATGAGAAAACCAAGCACACCAAGCAAGGCAAGATGACCGCCGACCACCTGCTCGTCGTCAATCTTGTCGGTATCAAAAATCTGATACCACTTGGTTGATCGGGTCTCTGTTCGCTGGAACAGAAATCTTCTCATTTTAGCGGCGTCCTGCTCCTTGATAACGGATGGACCACCCGAGCCGCCGCTCCCCTTGGGAGGTGGGACAGAGCCCTTTGGCTTGACTCCTGCCGGATTCACTTGTTCAGCCATTGTATTTCTCTCCTTTGTTTGCACATATTTCAGGTTGAAGAAACCGAAAAGAAAATCGTTGTCGTGAAGTTTGCCCCTGCTTTGAAGCATTTGCCCTTTACCGGTAAAAAACTGCACCTCATCATCTCAGCTTTCTCTCTCTGGGGGTAGTCAGCAATGCACATGAGCTCACTAAAATCAGTTATCGAAGTGAAAAAACTTCTGAAAACCACTTATCGGGAGGCAACTAGCCAAATTTATTACCTCACGTAATAGGAAATAAAATAAGAAAAATTATTTAATAATAAATTATTTTGGCGTCGTATTGATTCGCTATTGTTTTATTATACAGCATGAAAGCCCCTCTGTTGGCTATCCATGCCACATCCCGGGCAGCGAAAGAGCACCTCAATCCAGAACTTTTTGTTACAAGCATGGAGATTACGTTCAGCAAACTCTCCGGAGCAGGGAATGATTTTATTGTTATCGACAACCGCTCGCTCGTGCTTCAGCTCGATACCCGCCAAATCAATGCGCTCTGCACCCGCAGAACCGGAGTCGGGGCGGACGGCCTGATCCTCATTGAGCCCTCCCTCTCCTATCAGTTCAGCATGAAATATTATAATGCCGACGGACTTTTGGGCTCCATGTGCGGCAACGGCGGCCGGTGTGCGGTTTATTTTGCCTGGAGCATCGGCATTCCTGCCGCCCAGGGCAACGCCTACACCTTTGAAGCCAACGGCAATCAATACAACGGTTGGGTGCTCAAAGAGGAGAGCGTCAAGCTGAAAATGCTGCCTCCCGAAGGGTTCCGCAACAACCTTGATATTGAAGGTGAACTCTGCCACTTTCTCAATACCGGCTCACCCCACACTATTATTTATACCAGTGAATTGGAAGAGAGCGACGTCACCGGCACCGGCAGCGACATCCGCCACCGCACCGATATCTTCCCCGGAGGCACCAACGTCAACTTTATTGAGGTCACCTCTCCCTCGTCGCTCAGCATCCGTACCTTTGAGCGCGGTGTTGAGGATGAAACCCTTGCCTGCGGCACAGGAGCAGTTGCGGCGGCCCTGATGAGCTACCGGCTTGGCAAAATAGAGAGCACAACCGTGCAGGTCACGGTGAAAAGCGGCGACACTCTTGAAGTTCAGTTCAATGAACCGATGGATGAGGTCTTCCTCAGCGGCCCGGCCAAAATCGTCTACAAGGGCACCCTCACCATCTGAATCACAAGAAGCACAACTTCCCTGCAATACATAATATCAGAGCGAGAGGAGAAAAGAATCCTTTCGCTTTTATTACCTTTCAGCTTCCGGAAGAGGATGGAAGAGGTCCCTATGATTGATATAAAAGATAACCGCCATGAGTGCAAGCAACGATGCCAGCCACAACACAGCGCCCCTGACTATCCCCGTAACGGAAACCACATCAGGGCCCAATCCCTTTATCACAGCCCAGCAGCAGCTCGATCAAGCGGCCCGGATTATCGGCCTTGACCCGGCCGCGCATGAACTGCTCCGCTCGCCCCTGCGGGAGCTCCATCTCACCATGCCGGTCAAAATGGACAGTGGCCAGACAAAAATCTTTCACGGTTTCCGCGTACAGTACAACGATGCCCGGGGCCCGAACAAGGGCGGCATCCGCTTTCACCCGGATGAATCGATCGACACGGTACGGGCACTTGCGGCCTGGATGACCTGGAAAACTGCGGTCATGGATATTCCGCTTGGCGGCAGCAAGGGCGGCGTGATCTGCGATCCCAAAGCCCTCTCCCCCAGCGAACTTGAGCGCCTCTCACGCGCCTATATCCGCCAGGCCGGGCGCATCCTCGGGCCCGACACCGACATTCCGGCTCCGGACGTCTACACCTCGCCGCAAATCATGGCATGGATGCTCGATGAATATTGTGCAATGCATAAAAAAAACCGGTTCGGCGTCATCACCGGCAAACCAATTGCCCTCGGCGGTTCGGCCGGGCGGGGCGATGCCACGGCACGGGGAGGAATTTTTTGTGTGCGGGAGGCGGCCGAAGCGCTTGGCCTGAACCTCAGCGGTGCACGGGCGGCAATCCAGGGGTACGGCAATGCCGGTTCAAACGCCCATAAACTTGCGGCTGAACTGCTCGGGATGAAGGTAATCGCCGTATCCGATTCAAAAGGGTGCATCTATAATCCCGAAGGGTTTGCCTTTCCGGCCCTCAATGCGTACAAAAAGCAAACCGGATCGGTTGCCGGATTTCCGGGGTCTGCACCCATTTCCAATAGCGAACTCTTGGAACTTGACGTTGCCGTGCTCTTCCCCGCCGCGCTTGAGTCGGTCATCACCGCACAAAACGCTCCGGATATCCGGGCAAAAATTGTTGCCGAACTGGCCAACGGCCCAACTACTCCGGAGGCCGACACCATACTTTATAATAAAGGGGTAATCCTCATCCCCGACCTGCTCTGCAACGCCGGAGGGGTGACGGTCTCCTACTTTGAAATGGTGCAGAACGCCTACGGCTACTACTGGGAAGAGGATGAGGTGCACCGGCGCCTCGAAAAAAAGATGAAAACCGCATTCCGCGCCGTCCAGCAAACCGCCCAAAGCTACAAAGTGCACAACCGCCTCGCCGCATACATCGTAGCCATCCAGCGAGTCGCCGAAGCCATGAAGCTGCGAGGATGGGTGTAAGGATGAGCCACTTTATCCTTAAGTCCCGACCTGCGGGGTCGAGTACATTAGCTAAAATTATTAAAACGGAAGATCGTCATCATCCTCTAAAGACGATGATTCATAAAGTAAAGTATCATCCGACGTATGAAAAAAGCTAAGAAGTCGCTCACCCTGAGCCAAGAGATGATCATACGTCATAATACTTATTCCTGATAATCGCCGATTAAGCCCGTGCAATGCCCGAAGTTTGTTTTCAGTCCAATCGCTGGATCGCCCAATAGACAATAGTAGCTCGCGGATGGTAAGCAACAATCTCTGGATGGTCACGAAGACCTTTAGCGGCTTCCTCGTGAAGCACATCAAGATATCGATGGCATTGCCCGATTGCTCGAGAAACTTCGGAGGAAAAGTAAAAGTTTTTGTGCTTTTCGTCCCAGCGAAGAACATCCATACTGGGTCGTTTTAATTCAACAATGTCCCGATAACCTGCAATAACATTAGGCAATAACAAATCGAGGTGATCGCCGGGAGATATTTCACGCACGTCATCTCGTAACACGTACGCATTACCAAAAGCCCATGAATGCTTTTCGCACCAGCTTTGATAGGTTGATTCCGCATCATTTCCATTATCCATTGCGGTTCTCAATTCATTCACGGCTGTTCGCATTTCATTCAAACGAATTGCACCACGTAAAGCGGAAACCAGCTCTATGGTTAATTCAGTATTTTGCAAGTGAGAGAGAAATTCATCTTTGCTCAAAACCTTCATAAGGGCAGATGCAACTTTGGCTGGATCCTGCCCTCGCAGTTGAGCTGTACCCTCAGAAATCCGAATCAAAAGGAAGTTACCATCCTCATTCTCTTCAGCAACCGCAAGATGATCTTTAAGAGCTTCAAACAGTTTCCGCGTAGCTGGTTCTGAAAGTAAAATAGACTTCTCTTCGACTACTTGCCAGTCCATTGGAGATGGCAGCTTTGCGTATGTTATTATCTTTGCGGCCAACTCATCGTGGTCACTGTGCGGAATATAGAACGGTATAAATGACACTCGAGAACGAGATGTCTCATGTAACAATACTGGGTCACTATAACTAATACGCCCAGACTTCGCTTGTCGGCGATTGATCGAGTTTAGATGTTCCGTCTATCGCCATTTACATTTAAGGGTCAATTGCAATACCATAATTTTGATCAAAAAGAGGGACTCAACTCGTTGGAAAGAAATTTCGGTACAACTTACAAGAGGCTAAAGGGGTGGCTTCGCTTTTTTTCTACCAACAAGCCATACCTCCTTTCCTTTTATCCCCTGATCATTCAAAAAACAAGATACGGCATTACCGCTTTTAATTGTAAAAAAACGGAGAATTTTATCGTGTTAAACGCTTTTTTGCACGGTGATTATACCTTCATTTGCGAAAGTATTGATGTGCGCCTATAGTCAGGCAGAGAAGGGCTGGATGCTGGCCGGGATCACTTCGATATAAGCTGAACCGCTCGCCTTAACCAGTGCCGTCTTTGCGGCGCAGGGCTTTGATGGCGATGGCGGCTACCTTGACTTTTGAGGTGATTCCCCTTTCAAAGCTGAGGCTTGCCATCCGACGGTACTCCTCGGCGGGTATGACCGGTGCGGAAATTGCTTCGGTGGTTGATTCGGTGATCTCCCCCTGTATCAGCTCGGCTCCGGCTTTTCTGATCGCTTCATATTTGCGGTCGAAGAGCTTCGGGGCATGAGCTGCAGCGGCGGCGGAGATCAGGAGTTCGCCCGAGAGCGGCCACTCCATATGCTCACAAATAATACGGAAATGCTGGCGCAGCAGGTTGAAGTTCTCAATTTCAGGAAATCCGCATGAGGAGATGAGCACCGCCCTAGGGTGGCGGCCAAAACGCTTCGGATGCTGGGTTCCCCCACTCGGCAGCTCTATCTGACTGGGCATAAGGTCAATGAAAAAGCGGTCAATCACATTCTTGACCGTTGCGGGAAAGTCGAAAATATAGAGCGGGGCGGCAAGGAGGAAGTAGTCGGCCCGTTTATAGACATCGAGAATCTGCTCAAAATCATCTTTCTGCGCACACACTCCGGGCCGTTTGTGGCCCCAGCACGACCAGCAACTGGTGCATGGCCCAATCTCCATTGTGTGCGGATAAAAGCGGTGCACCTCAAGGGAATCATCCTTCTCCCTCATGCCATCAATGCACAGGTCGAGCATTTTTTCGGTAAACGATGGTGTACGAAGGGAACCCGATATGGCAAGAACAACACTACCCATTGCAAACCTCCCTTTATTTTTGATTCATCCAGAAATGAAACCCAAAAACCGGTCCTTATCAGGAGAGCAAGATACCCCGAGCCCTTGCGGCTAACCGGGGAGCGAAGAGCATAAAGAGCAAACCAAAACTCATCACTCCACCCTTTATGATGTTGTAGTCAGAAAGCATACGATCCACGCTGTAGCCCAGCAGGTACCCAAGCGTGAACTCAAAAATCAACGTAAGCACCACCCAGAGTTCGCCAATATGGATCAGCTCCCGCGAGGAGGTGACGCCGATCCAGCGGATGCAAAGCCAGGCAATGGTAAAAATGATGGCTGACGCAACCACAACACCAATCTGGTGAGAGGGCAGCTCACCAATCTGCGGCACCAGAAAAAGGCGCCGGAGCGTGCCGTGCACCGATTCAGCCACGGCAATCAAGAGCCAGATAACTATAGCTCTCTGCCACTTCATCAGGGGCCCTCCCTTTCCTCGGTTACAGGTTGTGTAGCTTGATTTGGTAATCAAATCAATTTACGGCAATACCGACTCTTGATGCAATAGAAAAGCATCTCTTGCTTTAAAAAAGGAGATGAATGCCGTAAAAAGTTTAACCCAGAAAAAGCTCACGGCCGGGCAAACGGCCCGGCAGCAGAGGAGGAGGCTGTCGGGCCGCTCAGAACATCAGGCTACCGCTTCAGAAACAAGGGCGCGTTCGCGGTAGGCAATAATATCCTCAATGGTGAGAACCGGATAGCCGTGAAGGTCGGCAAAAGCAATGGTCTCTTCGAGATTGGCCATGGTGCCGTCCGGGTTGGTCAGTTCGCAGAGAACTCCGCAGGGGTTGAGCCCGGCAAGACGCATGAGGTCAACCGTGCCTTCGGTATGGCCGGGACGCTCAAGCACGCCGCCGGCTCGTGCCCTGAGAGGGAAAATATGACCCGGTTGACGGAGATCAGAGGGCTGTGCATTCGGGGCCGCGGCCGTTCTGACCGTGTGAACCCGGTCGGCGGCGGAGACGCCGGTGGTCACCCCTTCGGCCGCTTCAATGGAGACGGTAAAGGCGGTTTGAAAACCGCTGGTATTGTTGGCCACCATCATGGGGAGCTCAAGGGAGCGGACTTTTTCGTCGGTCATGCAGAGGCAGACAATCCCACTGCACTCGCGGATCAACTGGGCCATCTGGGGAATGGTAAGCGAGTCGGCCGCAAAAATAAGATCGGCCTCGTTTTCACGATCAGGAGAGTCGGCCACCAGCACACCTTTTCCTTCACGCAGCGCACAAAGGGCAAGCTCAACACGTTCAAAAGCATTTCCGAATTTACGGGCAAGAATCTGATTCATGGCAATGGTAAAATGATTAAACCGTGCAATTGCAAAAACATGAATCAGGGCGCAGGAGTGCTGGAAGGCCTGCCTTATCCTCTTTCATCCGGACTCTAACCGTCGGCTTTGGAATTGCACCAAATCGGCTGACCTTTCGCCTTGAACAACGAAAGCGCTCGCGGGCTCTCCGGCTCATGGCCGGTATACCGCCGGTGGGGAGTTTCACCCCGCCCTGAGAACAAGCTTATGGTATTATTGAACAACTGGGCAAAAAGATACACAAGGTTCCCCAAAGTTCAAAGGCTCGCCCGCCCGGAGAACATATCTCTATCAAAAAAAGAGGGCTGAAGCGGCCTTCGTGTTCTCTTTACTTCCGGAAGCATGAACTTTTTAAAGAGCCAGGAACGTTATTAGCTTCATGCAAGGAAATGTATTTAGACTCCATAGATGTATATTTACCATTGCTTTATCAATCACCTGCAAAGAATAACCAGTTAATTAAAACGGAGAACACCTTATGGAAAAATGGGTCTGTGTACCATGCGGCTATGTTTATGATCCTGAAGTCGGCGACCCTGACGGAGGCGTTGAACCAGGAACTCCCTTTGATGAAATTCCGGATGACTGGGTCTGTCCGGTCTGCGGAGTTGACAAAACACTCTTTGAACCCTACGACGAACGTCGCGCCAGATAACTGATTACGGCAGAAAAGCATAACGCCCCTGTAAAAAGGGGCGTGCTTGTTTCAGGGAGTTCCTGCCGGTCCGGTTCCAGCAGCGGGTTCAGCCGGAAGCGCTCCATCTTTTTTCCCCTCCGGAGCAGCTTTTTTATCTTCAGGCACCGCTACACCACTACTGTCCGCAGAGATCGCCTTGTCGAGCAGATACTGCGGCACACCAATCAACACCGAATCCACCACGGCTGTCGTATCGGGCGTAACCGACATGACCTCCTTATAGTCAGGCACAACAATGCCGCGCCGGAGCATGATGGCATAGATAAGGCGTGACCGATTGCGCACATAGCCCGAACTGCTTGTCGGGGAAAAGCGAATCGGATTGGGCAGTATTGCGGCCAGTTTGGAAGCCTGTTGAGCCGTTAGCTTGGCCGCGCTAACCCCATAGTAATGGTGCGCCGCCTCGCCGATACCAAAAATGCCGTCACCCCACTCCGCCACATTGACATAGAGTTCCAAAATCCGGCGTTTTGTCAGCGCCCGTTCAATTCTCCAGGTAAGAATTGCCTCCTTGATTTTGCGTACCGGATTTTTTGAGGGTGAGAGATAGAGGTTCTTGGCAAGCTGCTGGCTGATGGTGCTGCCGCCCATCTGGAATTTTTTGGCAAGGATATTTTTTTCAACCGCCCGTTCAATGGCCTGATAATCAAACCCCTCATGGTGCCAGAACTTGTCGTCCTCACCAATGAGCACCGCCTTGATCAGGTTCGGAGAAACATGATCAAGAGAGACCCACCTCTTCTGGATTTTTTTATCCACCAGCCCATCGCGTTTCCACTCAGCCTCACGGTACTCCATAAATGCCGATTTTGAGGGATTCTCATCCACGAGCTTTCCAACATCGGGATAGACAAAGTAGCGGCCAATATCGGCAAGAAACACTAGCAGCAGAATGCCGCCAAGAATTTTGATAACCTTCATGCTCCAGAGTCTTTAAACGGAACCAACAAAAAATTTTATTGCAGCAAAATACCAAATAAGCGCTGTATCCAATAAGCGGATTCAGGAAATTCTTTGCCGCGCGGCACTCTTTTATAAAGAGCAACCGTAAAAAAGCGGAGGGAGAGCTTGTTGCTTGAAGGGATGAAAAGATGGGAAATGTGCCCTCGGGCAGACTCGAACCGCCGACCTACAGTTTAGGAAACTGTTGCTCTATCCACTGAGCTACAAGGGCATACTTTGGTAAAGCTGAAGTTAGCACTTTTGCAGAAACTTGCAACCCCCTCCCCGGCTATTTTCTTCCGAACATCCGGTCAAGCTGGTCAAGCGAGAGCTTGATAATCACCGGCCGGCCATGCGGGCAGGAGTAGGGTTCCCGGGTAGCAAAGAGGTTATCGATGAGGGAGCGCATCTCATCAAGCGAGAGCTTCTGGCCGGCCATGATGGCATTGCGGCACGAGTAGGACTTTGCCAGATTGTCGCGTTTTTCAAGCTTGAGGCGCGAGGCATTATCCTGATACTCCGCAATCATATCCTGCAGAATGGTGACTTCACTGCCCGATTTGACATCCTGCGGCACCCCTTCAATCATGATGGTTTTGCTGCCGAAGAGCCGCAAATTGAAGCCAAGCCGGTTGAGATCTTCACGAATCTCCTCAAACACCTCATACTCCCACGGACGGAACTCCACTTTCTGGGGAAAGAGCAGTTGCTGGGAGTTTGGCACGTTCTGGTTCATCACCTCCACGGCCCGTTCATACAAGACCCGCTCATGCGCTACATGCTGGTCAATAATCATCATACCGGTCTTGATCTGGCAAACCAGGTACTTGTTGTGCAACTGCCAGATTTTCGGTTCCGCCTCTTTCGGGTTGGGTAGCACGGCGTCATCAGGAATACAGGAGAGGAGCAGGGATGAGAGCCCCTCATCACCTTGCGGCAAAGCGCGTTCCGCCGAAGCGGATCCAGCCTCCTGGTGCAGTGGAAACATTTCGCCCTGGCGCGAGGCCGAAAAGCCCGGAACGGGTGACTCCTTGAGCAGCGACGGACGATAGTTTGCATAGAGCTCGCCGGTCGTTATGGAGCGTTCGGGAATATCCTGATAGGAGAGCTTCCTGAAGGCCGACTCCTGAACCGGCATGGAACGCAAGAGTTCGCTCTCCGAGGAGGAGAGGTCGGGGGAGAAGTCGTACAACTGTATGGTGCGTTTAAGCACCGGATAGAACATGTTGCGCACACTGCGCTCATCATCAAAGCGGATCTCCAGCTTGGAGGGATGCACGTTAACATCAACGCGCGAAGGGTCAATTTCCAGAAAGAGCAGCGCAAACGGGGTCTGACGCTCAATGAGCAATTCGCCGTATGCCTGCTGCACCGCCTGGGAGAGCATCCGGTTTTGAACCAGCCGGCGATTGATAAAAAAATATTGATCCAGCTTGCGGCGTTTCTGCATGGCGGGCTTGCCGAGAAATCCCCTGATGGAGAGGTAGTCGTTCTCCTCGGAAAGTTCAATCAAGCTTGAGGCAAACTCACTACCATAAAAAACATTGAGCCGCTCGGCCATCTCCGGAGTCCTGAAATTAAAGAGCTCCTCGTCATCACTGTACATGCACCACTCAATGTCGGGGTATGCCAAGGCAAAGGACTTGACAACCTCGAAAATATGCTGAAACTCGGTAGCGTTGGATTTTAAAAACTTGCGCCGGGCCGGAACATTGTAAAAAAGGTTCCGCACCGTGATGCCGGTTCCCTGTTCACCCTGTACCCCCGACTCCTCGGCCAGCACTCCTCCCTCATAACGCAGCTTCAGGCCTATCTTATCGTTTGGTGTACGGGTTTTCAGTTCAAAATGCGAGACCGAGGAGATACTCGCCAGCGCCTCACCCCTGAAACCGAGCGTTCGCAGGGAGTTGAGATCATCAACCCCGATAATCTTGCTGGTAGCAAATCGCTCAACGCAGAGCACAGCGTCCTCCCTCGCCATGCCGGCACCATTATCAACAATCCGGATCAGCTCCTTGCCGGCATCCTTGATGGCAACAATTATTTTGGTTGCACCAGCGTCAATCGAGTTCTCAAGCAACTCCTTGACCACTGAAGCAGGGCGCTGGACAACTTCACCTGCAGAAATTTTATTAGCAACGATATCCGGTAATCTTGCAATTCTTGCCATACGATCTCACGAGAACAAATTTTTTTCAACCAAGAGATGAACCCTCTCATCCGTGCAGCAAGTTATCGATAAAAGCGCTTCTTTTTTCAAAAAATGAGAAGAAATATCACAATCCTCAGAAAGGTTCAGAGCGTTTCGGGGCGCAGAGCATACCAGAGCTCCCGAAGGGCCGCTTCGCTGAACCGGAGTTTGTTGAGTTGGCGGTCACCCTGCATGATGAGTCTCCGGGAGTGCACCGTGGGCTCTTCACCAGCCACTTTTTGGGCAATCGCCAAACAAACCGTACCGACAGGCTTCGCATCAGAACCTCCTGAAGGGCCGGCAATCCCTGTGGTTGAGACCGCCAGATCGGCCCCACTCTTCTGTAAGCAGCCGATGGCCATGGCACAAGCAACCTCTTCACTCACCGCGCCGAACTCGTCGATCAACTCTTTCGGCACGCCAAGCGCAGACTCTTTTGCCTGGTTGCTGTAGACCACAAAACCCTGCAAAAAATAAGCCGATGAGCCCGCCACATCGGTCAGGCGGCTTGCCACGAGGCCACCGGTGCAGGACTCTGCAACCGCAACCCGGAGCCCGGCAGACGTGAGGAGAGTGCCGATGGTCTCCTCAAGGTTTTTCTCGCCGATGGCATAGATAAAGCGGCCTGACCGCTCCATAATGGCATCCACAACCCTGCGGTTGAGGGTATCGACCCCCTCCCGCTCATGGCCGATGGTGCTTACCATCAAGTTAACGCCTGCAGCATGAGGAAGATAGGCGAGCGTTGTGCCCTCCGGCAAAGCCTCTTCAATATCCACAATCATCTCTTCGAGGGTTGACTCGCCGATACCAAGGGTCTTGATCGAGGTATGGCGGATAAAGGTCGATGAAAACTGTGCAAAATACGGAAGTACCGTCAGCTCCATCATAGCCTTCATTTCGGATGGCACACCGGGCATCAGCACCAGATAGTGATCATGATAGCGCTCACCGCAGCGGATAATCATACCGGCAGCCGTACCCCTGGTGTTGGGTATGGCAAGGGCTCCTTCAATCACCATCGCCTGCTCGGCAAGTGACGCCGAGATCTCCCGTCCATACTGTTTCATCCTTTCCACAAGAGCCCGGTGAGCCTCCTCGCTCCGCTCCAGCCCCTTGTGCAGCAACTCCTGGACGGCTTGACGGGTACGGTCATCCTTTGTAGGGCCGAGACCTCCGGTCACCAGCACCACCTCGGAACGCTCAAGCGCTTCAGAGAGCGCGGCCGCAATTTCACCCTCAACATCTGAACAATCAACAACCCGGTGAACCGGTATCCCGATCCCGGAGAGGGCTTTGGCAATAGAGGCCGCATTGGTGTTTACCCGCTCCCCCTTAAGCAGTTCATCTCCGACAGAAACAATTTCAGCACGCATTTTTCTTCTCCTTAAACAAGATAACTGGCAATACGCAGGATATCGGCAAACACCCCGCCCGCCGTAACCTCAGCGCCGGCACCGGGACCCCGCACCACAAGCGGCGTTGCCCGGTAGCGGTCGGTGGTGAAGACCACCATATTTTCCGATCCACTAAGCCCGGCAATCGGGCTCCCGAGAGGCACCCTTTTCACCCCGATCGATGCCTTCCCCTCGCGGATCTCACCGGCATAAGCTATCGTCATCCCCTCGGCTGCAGCCGCAGCTCCTTCCGCAACATACCGGTCGTCAACACTTTGCAGACGATCCAAAAACTCCGGAACCGGCATCTCCCCCTGATACTCCAACGGCACCAGGCTCTCGCACTGCACATCGCTGAACTCAAGGGTGTAGCCCAGTTCGCGACCAAGGATGAGGAACTTGCGGGCAAAATCAGCGCCTGAAAGATCATCGCGTGGATCAGGTTCGGTATAACCGGCCTCCTTTGCACGCCTGACAATCTCGCTGAACCGCCCGCCCTTGCGAAGCTCATTGAAAATAAAGCTCAAGGTACCCGAAAGAACCCCCTCGATAGAGATAATCTTGTCGCCGCTGTTTTTCAGGTCACTGAGGGTATTGATAATCGGCAATCCCGCACCCACATTGGTTTCATAAAGAAAACGGGCATTGCTTTTGCGCTGCGCATCCCGGATACTCTGGTAAAGGGCCGAGGGGGCGGCCATGCCGAGCTTGTTGGCGGTCACCACCGAAATGTTGCTAAGCAGCAGCTCGGGGTAGCTCTCTGCAACCTTGCTGCTTGCCGTGCAATCAACAAAAATGGTGTTGTGCAGATTGCGCTCCCGGATGAGCTGCAGGTAGCCTTCAATACCAGTATGATCGGCTCGCGGCTGAAGAGCCTCCTCCCACTTCTCAAGATCAATACCCTCATCACTCTCGGCAAGCTGGCGGGTATTGGCCATGCCGCAGACCACCACATCCAGATCGTGCTCCTGCTGCAGGTTTTTGCGATGGGCGCTGATTTGCCGAATAAGGCTTTTGGCAATGGTACCGGTACCGGCAATAAAGAGATGCACCTTGCGCTGGGAGAGAAAAAATGATTCATGAATACAGTTCAAGGCCTTGTCCTCATCATGGCGGTCGATCACCAGAGAGATGTTCATCTCATTGGCGCCCTGGGCCACGGCAATGACATTAACCCCGTTTTTGCCGAGCGTTTCAAACAACTGCGCCGAGACCCCCGGATGGCCCGACATGTTATTGCCGACCACAGCAATCAGGGCCAGGTTTCGGCGGATCACCAGCGGCTCTATCTGACGCGACTGGATCTCCCGGCTGAACTGATCTTCCAGTATGGCTTTCGCTTTTGCCGCCTGTGAAGGGGCAATCGCCAGCGTGATCGACTGTTCGGAAGAGGCCTGCGAGATAAAGATGATATTGATCCGGTGACGGGCAAGGCAACTGAACATGCGGGAAGCAATGCCCGGAACACCCACCATACCGCTGCCCGTGAGGTTGAGCAGGATGACGTTATTGATTGAAGTAAGGCCGGTTACCGGCAGGGAGCGGAGGATCTCCACCGGCCGCTCACGCTCAATGCGTGTGCCGGCAGCGGCAGGGTTAAATGAATTTTTAATCAAGAGCGGAATGGAGGCTTTCATCGCCGGCTGAACGGCCAGGGGGTGGAGCACTTTTGCACCAGCATGGGAGAGCTCCATCGCTTCGGCGTAACTGATAAAGGGCAGAATCCTCGCATCCCGAACCCGCCGGGGATCGGCACTGAAAAAGCCGTCAACATCGCTCCATATCCAGATCTCTTCAGCACCAAGCGCTGCACCAAGAATGGAGGCAGTATAATCGGAGCCGCCCCGACCAAGGGTTGTGGAGCTTCCGTCGGGCGTTGCCGCAATAAAGCCGGTCACCACCGGTAGACCTTCAAACACGGCAAACTGTTTTTTAATCTGCACTTCAGATGCATCGCTATCCACGCGGGCATCGGCATAATTGCTGTCGGTAACAATGAGCTTGCGGGCATCCAGCGCAAAGGCTCCAAGACCAAGCTCCTGAAGATAACGGCTGACAAGAGAAGCCGACAAGCGTTCGCCGAAACCAAGCACCAGGGCGGAACTTTTTTCAGAAAGCTCCCTGAGGAGAAAGACCCCGTGAAGGAGATCATGAAGCTCGGCAAGTTCAGCCTCTATGGCCGCCTTGACTTCATCAAAAACTGCTCCTGAAAAGAGATCGCTAATGATGGAGAGATGAAGTTGCTGAAGCTCGTCAAGCGACGCCTGGTAGCCGCTCTCTCCGCTGCAGGCCCTGGTGGCGGCGTCAAGCAAGAGGTCGGTAACGCGGTCAATGGCCGAAACCACAACAATAAGCTGATCCTCTTGCAATGCGCTTGAAATGATATCGGCAACGTTACGAATCCGCTTGGCCGATCCCAGAGAGGTGCCCCCAAACTTGTATATCTTCATGCTTTCGCCAACAGCTTAGAATTGAAATATGAAAAGAGAGTTAATATCATCTACTATCCTGTAAAATATAAATCATTTCATGATGAGCATCATAACCGCCACTCATCCGGGAATGTTACCCGCAAAAAAAAAGCGCCCTTGCAGGCGCTTGAAATCTTGGATCAAATGAGCCGGGGCTCAGTTCGACAATGCATCAGCACCTGAAACAATTTCACTCAGCTCGGTCGTGATAGCCGCCTGGCGTGCACGGTTATAACTGATGTTGAGTGTGCGGAGCAACTCCTTGGCATTTTCAGTAGCAGAATCCATTGCCGTCATGCGGGCCGCCTGTTCCGCAGCATTCGACTCCAGCAGCATTCTCCAAATCTGGGTATTGAGATGCTTCGGTACCAGCACATCAATAATCTCGGACGGAGAGGGCTCGTAAATATAGTCGCTGCTGCTCCCCTTGCCAGAAGTGGCTTCAGGAGTGATCGGAAGAAGTACCTCGGCCTTGATGTTCGGGGCAAGTACCGACTTGAATTCATTATAGGCAACAATCACCCGGTCAACCTCACCACGCAAAAACATGCCGGATGCGGTTTCGGCAATCTCCTTTGCCGTACTGAAATCAAGGTTCTGAAAAACGGAGGGGTACCCTTTGATAACGTTGTAATCCCGTTTGCGGAAAAAATCAAACCCGCGCGAACCGGCACAGATCATGCTGACGCCACCCTTGCTGAAGACAGCCGGGTAATCCTCATGAATGGTTTTGGAGGCGAGCTTGATGATATTGGTATTGAACGCACCGCACAGACCCCGGTCAGAAGTGATAAGAATCACCAGAACCTTATTGACCTCGGAACGGTCGGAAAGCAGGGGGTTAAGCGAGGTATCCACCTTTGCAGAGAGAGAGCCCAGCATCTCCTTCAGCTTGCCGGCATAAGGGCGGGCCATGACGGCCCGTTCCTGTGCCCTTCTGAGCTTTGCAGCGGCCACCATCTTCATTGCCTTGGTGACCTGCTGTGTAGACTTTACCCCTTTGATTCGTACACGTATATCCTTTAATGTAGGCATGTATTACGGGTCTGTTAAATAAATTGCTGAAAACCAGGGGGTTAACCCTTTCTTACGCCTTGTTCTTTTCCTTGAAGGTCACGACATACTTCTCGGCAACCTCCTTGAGGCGTTTTGCAACATCGGTATCAAGGGCGCCAGTCGTCGAAATGGATTTAAGGATATCGCCATTCTTGAGCTCAAGCGCACCAAGAAACTCCTCCTCAAACTTGCGGACAAAACGCACATCAACCGAGTCAAGCACACCCTGGGTACCAAGGAACACCATGACGACCTGTTTTTCAACCGCCATCGGGACATACTGGCCCTGCTTGAGGATTTCAACCAGACGGGCACCCCGGTCGAGCTGTGCTTTTGTGGTTTTATCAAGATCAGAACCGAATTTCGAGAAGGCTTCAAGCTCACGGAACTGCGCAAGATCAAGACGCAGGGTACCGGCAACCTTCTTCATCGCCTTGATCTGGGCGGCTCCGCCGACGCGGGAGACCGAGATACCGACGTTGATAGCAGGACGCTGACCGGAGTTGAAGAGGTTCGACTCCAGGAAGATCTGACCATCCGTAATGGAGATCACGTTGGTTGGAATATAGGCCGAAACGTCACCTGCCTGGGTTTCAATAACCGGCAGTGCGGTAAGGCTTCCTCCACCCTTGACCAGAGGTTTCAGGGCATCGGGAAGATCGTTCATCTTCCTTGCAACTTCAATATCATCGGTGATTTTTGCTGCACGCTCAAGCAGACGGGAGTGCAGATAGAAAACATCACCAGGATAGGCCTCACGTCCTGGTGGACGGCGAAGCAGCAAGGAGACCTGGCGGTAGGCAACAGCCTGTTTTGAAAGATCATCATAAACGACAAGCGCATGACGACCGGTATCGCGGAAATATTCACCTAGTGTAGCACCGGCAAACGGAGCAATAAACTGCAGCGGTGCAGGATCAGATGCTGTAGCTGAAATAACGGTGGTGTACTCCATCGCACCGAATTTTTCGAGGGTATTGACCACCTGTGCAACCGTCGAGCCTTTCAGGCCGATAGCTACATAGATACAGAAAACCCCTTTACCTTTCTGGTTGATGATGGTATCAAGTGCAACCGCCGTTTTTCCGGTCTGACGGTCACCAATGATCAGTTCGCGCTGTCCGCGGCCGATCGGGATCATCGAGTCGATAGCCTTGAGGCCGGTCTGAAGCGGCTCATGTACCGATTTACGGTAAATAACACCTGGAGCACGGCGTTCGAGAGGGAGACGAATCTCGGTTTCAATCGGTCCCTTGCCATCAATTGGCTCACCAAGAGGATTGATAACCCTGCCGAGCATCGACTCGCCAACCGGGATTGAAGCAAGAATGCTGGTTCTTTTGACCGTATCACCCTCTTTCACTGCAGTAGACTCACCGAACAACACCGCACCGACATTATCTTCCTCAAGGTTCAAAGCCATACCCATGACTTTATTTGGAAACTCAAGAAGTTCACCTGCAGCAACCT
>CAIMCD010000020.1 GCA_903839405.1 uncultured Chlorobiaceae bacterium | reverse complement strand
GGGCGCCCTCACCGTGGGCGAAACCCGCAAAGGGGCGCTCCACCTGCTGCTCTACAACCTTGGACGGGTGACCACCTACACCATCCTCGGAGGAGTTGCCGGTCTCTCTGGTTCATTTCTCTGGCTTGCCGCCACCATAGCGCCGCTCCAGAGGGCGATCATGATCATTGCCGGTACCAGTATCATCCTGATGGGCCTCGCTAATACAGAGTGGTTGCCACTACCAAAATGGGGCAACGTTTGCGCTCCTCTCTCCCCGGCCATCCAGAAGATCATGTTGCTCTTCAAAGCCCCCCGCTCCATCGGCAGCTACTACCCGATGGGCCTCGTGCTCGGCTTTCTCCCCTGCGGCCTCACCTATACCGCCCTCCTCGCCGCCGCAAGAGCCTCAATGGAAACGTCAAATCCCTTCGCCGGGATGCTGCAGGGAGCTTTCATGATGCTCCTCTTCGGCCTCGGCATCTCTCCCGCCCTTCTCCTTGTAGGAAAACTAGTACACACCATCAGCAACACCACACGAAAACGCTTTTACCGCATGGCCAGCCTGATTATGATTGCAACCGGGGTGTGGTTTGTGGTTGAGGGGTGGTGAAGGAGGTTTTACAAGGTCTGAAATTTGCGTATTATACTTCAGAATACTCATGCAATAGATTCCGGAGAATACCATGAAAACTGTGACACTGAAAATTGAGGATAGCGTTAGCGAAAAATTCATCTGGTTACTTGAGCACTTCTCATCAAGTGAGATAAAAATACTCGAACAATCTGAGTACGTCAGTGATGATGAATACCTCAGAAGCATCAACGGCATGGTTCAAAGCATCCATGATGCTCAAAACGAACCAACAGAAAATGGAGTAACACTTGATAAATTGGAGTGGTGATGTACGCCATACTCTTTATGACCCAAGCTCAAAAGGATGCAAAAAAGCTTGGCGCAAGTGGCTTGAAAGAGAAGGCGTTTCAATTAATAAAAATCATTCAGGATGATCCCTACAAATATCCTCCTGAGTTTGAGTATTTGAAAGGTGATATGAAGGGATTGATCAGCAGACGAATTAATAAACAACATCGCCTTGTGTACGAAGTTATCGAAGAAGCAAAAATCGTCAAGGTGTATCGGATGTGGACTCATGACGAATAGCATGCCCTACCACCATGTAATCGCAAAGCTAATGTCGTAGGACAAGTTTCGCTGCCTGTTCTCGGATTTATCAACTGCTGAACTGCAGCAACGCTTCATTGCCCCCTATGAAAGTGGCAAGTCGTTCTTCGCAGGCAATGATCTGATCTCGCCTCTTGATCTGCGATCTTTGCAAATAATTCGCACCGAACGACCAGATCAAACCGAGCGAGACGAGATCAATCGTGCCCGTCGTGCAAAAATAGATGAAATATACAGATCAGGCGGCCTCGGCATTTTAAGTAGTGGTGGCGGCAACGCGCCGCAAGACATTGCACAAGCTGGAGAGAATGTCACGCACACATTTATCAAGGGTCCTCCTGGTTTCAAGGCTGGCCAACTAGCTCATTCATTGAAAGTGCTCGGCTGGATTGGAGGCATCATTGCCGCTGTGATTGCATCTGGTATAATCAAATAGCTGGGCTGGGTTTGATCGATAAAAACCGTATATCTCAATAAAAAAAACCGAAAAGCCATAACAGAATTTAACTCTGAAATCCGGTCTCAATATCCAGAGCAACCACCAAACTCTTCTCAACCCGCTAATCCGCGCGAATCCCTTCCCTTTAACCGAAATCGAAACGCTTTTACCAGCCAAGCAGAACGTTTCCGGTTTTGGAAAGGTAAGCAAAATCATTTATCATATTTTTTAAGTAAAAAAACAATATCGAAGAAGCAATCCATCCAAGCTTCATGCAATCAATAACACTGGAGGACTATTTATGAAACACGGTAAAGTTCTGTTCCGGTTATTTTCGGTTTTGACATTATGTTCTTTTTTGAGCTTTAACGCTCTTGCAGAAGGGAATAAATCCGTCGTCATAAAGCATGAGCCGATTACCGAGCAGATGATCACCATGGTGGAGCATAATGCAGAACTGAGAAATATGCTCATCGAGTCCATTAAAAAAACAGGTACAATAAATCCGGACAGGGTAACCAACCCGGTCAGGACTCTGGAGGAGTATTATAGTTTTATCGATTGGGCAGCAAAAGCACTGCCCTGGACAATTTTGCCGAATCCCGCTTACTCAACCCTGTACGATCAAATCGATCAGAGTCTGGATTACTTCTATTTCGTTAATGACCAACCGCTGCCGGAATTAAAAGGAAAAGGCTATTACCATAATTCACTGCAATATTATGAACCCTATCGAACCTGGTTAATCAACTTCACCAAAGAGTGGGGTCTCTATTTAAGCAAGGAGGGGTCGTGGAGTGATGAGTATTATAAAAAAGCTTTGGCTGATGGTAGTTTTGGACTGAGCAAAGGGTGGTATGAAGATCCATCAAACTGGAAAACATTCAACGACTTTTTTGCTCGCTATCTGAAATCACCCGATCAACGCCCAATTGCCGCTCCGAATGATCATTCAGTCGTTTCATCCCCGGCCGACTCAAAGCCCCAAGGTGTTTGGAAAATCGATAAAAACTCAAACATTGAGGATAAAAAAGGCGTCACTATAAAATCCAATGTTTTCAAGTCAATAGCGGCGCTTGTCGGTGAAGGGAGTGCATACAGGAATGCATTTGCAAATGGGACACTGACGCATACCTTTCTTGACGTAAACGATTATCACCGCTATCACTTTCCCGTTGATGGCACCATAAAAGAGGTTCGCATTATTCAGAGTGATGATGCGGTTGGTGGTATTTTGTCGTGGGACGCCAAGACAAAAAAATATGTGCTCGATGCAAACACCCCCGGATGGCAAAATATTGAAACACGTGGCTGCGTTATTATCGACACCAAAAAGTACGGGCTGGTAGCACTGCTGCCGATTGGCATGTCGCAGGTCTCCTCGGTTAATTTTGAGAAGAGTGTCAAGGTCGGCAGCACTGTCAAAAAAGGCGATATGCTTGGATATTTCCTCTTTGGCGGTTCCGACTTCGTCATGCTCTTTCAAAAGAAGGTTGATTTCAGATTAACCGCCCCAAAAGAGCGGGATGACACCTGTAAACATATCTTAATGGGTGAAGAGTACGGCCGAGTGACCCTAAGAAAATGAGAAATCTGTGGGGACGTATTGCAATACGCCCCCACACCATCGTTTCGATCTCCATCACAAACGATTGGGGCCATCGTTCGCGGGTTCAAATCATCAACCACGAAACAAATCAACCAATTGCGCGGGACACCAGAATTACCTCTCTGGCAACGCAATTATCATGAACACCCCACTCGTTGCTCTTGACGTTGCAGTACTGGACTCCATTACCGATTTGTAAAAACACTTTTACTGTACAAAATTGGCTATGTTATTTGTTTGCAAAGAGGCTGGAGATTGAACAAACAAAAACTCATGGATAACCAATGACATTAACGCGAGTCGTAGCGGTGGTATTTGCCATCATGACTGCGGGAGTGGTGGTGTTTCAGCTTGCGCTTGCGCTTGGTGCGCCGTGGGGTTCATTCGCAATGGGGGGAGCTTTCCCCGGGCTTTTTCCGCCGGTCATGCGGATAGCGGCCCTTCTGCAGGCTGCTTTCCTTACGTTTACGGCGCTTGTGGTGTTGTCGCGAAGCGGCGTGATGCTCCAGAGTTGGAACCACCTGTCGGCGTGGGCCATCTGGGTGGTGGTCGGCCTCGGGGCGGTCGCATTGGTGCTGAATGCAATTACACCAAGCGCCGGTGAACGGGCGATCTGGCTGCCGGTGGCGGCTCTTTTGCTTGCCTGCAGCCTCACGGTTGCAATCAGAACACGTAAGCATCCGGGAGCGTGAGCGATTGAGTTGGAACACTGAAAAGTGAGAGGGCAGCAAGGTTGCCCTTATTTTTTTACCAATTCAAGACAAATCGAGTTCCATTTTAAAATGTTGTTTTGTATATTTCTAACCTTAAATTAAACCAGTTCTATAGCACGACAACGATTCAAAACCCTTATGGATACACTCTTCCTCGCTCGCTCCCAATTTGCCATCACCTCCGTGTTTCATTTTTTCTTTGTGCCGCTCACACTTGGTCTTTCCATTTTTACGGCAATCCTTGAAACCGTTTATGTGAAAACCGGTAATGAGAAGTACCGCCAGCTCACCAAGTTCTGGGGGAATCTTTTTTTGATCAACTTTGCTGTCGGCGTGGTCACCGGCATTGTGATGGAGTTTCAGTTCGGCATGAACTGGTCGGAATATGCCCGTTTTGTCGGCGATATTTTTGGCGTGCCGCTGGCTATCGAGGCACTGCTGGCCTTTTTTATGGAATCAACCTTCCTCGGCATCTGGGTGTTCGGATGGAACAAACTTCCAAAACAGCTCCATTTAGCCTCAATCTGGCTGGTGGCGCTCGGCTCAAACCTTTCGGCCCTCTGGATTCTGGTGGCAAACTCCTTTATGCAGTCGCCGGTCGGCTACAAAATGGCGCTGAACGGCACCCGAGCTGAAATGACCGACTTTGCCGCCCTGCTCTTCAACCCCTATGTTTGGAAACAGTTTCCGCATGTTCTTGCCGGAGGAGTGGTCACGGCTGGATTCCTTATCCTTGCGGTCAGCGTCTGGCATCTGATGAGAAAAACAAAAGATCGGGGGGCATTTGAAACCTCCATGAAATTCGGTGCTATCTATGCCTTTATCGGCACGATTCTCGTGACCCTTGCAGGACACACCCAGATGCAGGATCTGGTGAAGTCGCAGCCGATGAAGGTTGCTGCGGCTGAAGCGCTCTGGGAGAGTGAAAACCCGGCAAGCTTCTCGCTCTTTACCGTCGGCAATGAAAAAGAGCTGCGGGATGTTTACTCCATCCGTGTGCCGGGGATGCTCTCCTTTCTGGCCTATAACTCTTTTGAAGGCAAGGTGAAAGGAATAAGGGAGCTGCAGCGGGAGTACGCCACCAAATACGGCCCAGGCAACTACATCCCTTCGGTTATCACGGCGTACTGGAGCTTCAGGATTATGGCCGGAGCCGGTACACTGATGGTGCTGGTTTCACTCTTTGCCCTCTACAAGGTAGTCAAGGAGAACTACACCTTCTCGCGGCTCTCGGGTGCGCTGATTTTCTGGTCGATGCTGCTGCCCTGGATAGCCAACTCATCCGGGTGGATTCTTGCCGAAATGGGCCGTCAGCCCTGGATTGTTTTCGGCCTCCTGAAAACCGAAGCTGGGGTAACACCGGCATCGGTGGTCAGCAGTGGTGAACTGATGCTCTCCCTTGCCCTCTTTCTTTTGATCTATACGGCACTAGGGGCAACAGACCTCTTCCTCTTGAAAAAATATGCGGCTGCAGGCCTCAACCCTGCTGAGAAACACTAAAAAAAAATAAAAAGAGACTCATGGATTTACAATCACTCTGGTTCATACTTATAACCATCCTCTTTACCGGCTTTTTCGTACTCGAAGGCTTTGACTTCGGGGTTGGAATCCTGCTGCCCTTCATGAGCCGTGAAGATCGGGAGCGCCGCGCCGTCATCAATACCATCGGCCCCTTCTGGGATGGAAACGAGGTGTGGCTTATTACGGCTGGCGGCGCCATGTTTGCCGCATTCCCGGAATGGTATGCCACCCTTTTCAGTGGCTTCTACCTTGCCCTGTTGCTGCTGCTTGTAGCGCTTATTTTCAGGGGAGTTGCCTTTGAGTTCCGCAGCAAGCACGACCACCCGGCATGGCGCAACTTCTGGGACTGGAGCATTTTCGGCGGAAGTGCGGTTCCGGCCCTGCTCTGGGGTGTTGCCCTCTCCAATTTCATCCGTGGTGTGCCTATCGACGCATCCATGAACTACACCGGCGGATTTTTTAATCTGCTCAACCCCTACGCCCTGGTGTGCGGGTTGACCTCGCTTACGATCTTTACCCTGCACGGCGCCATATTTTTAACCCTGAAAACCACCGGCACCCTTCAGGAGAGAGCTATGGGATTCGCAAAAAATATATGGGTTCCGGCAACCCTTCTCTCGATTATTTTCATGATCTATACCCTGACGGAGACCGACATCACCCGTCACCTTGGCGTCAACCCCGGTGTTATACCGGTCTTTAGCGTTCTGGCCCTCGTTTCAGTTACTTTTCTGCTGAAAAAAAATGCCTCGGGATGGGCCTTTGCCATGACCGGAGTTGCGATAGCCTTTTCAACCATCACCATCTTTATGGGCCTTTTCCCTCGTGTGCTGGTTTCAAGCCTCAACCCGAAGTGGAGCCTGACCATCTATAACACCTCCTCATCGCCCTACACCCTCGGCATTATGACGACTGTAGCCCTGATTTTTGTGCCCATCGTGCTGATCTATCAGGGGTGGAGCTACTGGATTTTCCGCCAGAGAGTAACAACCAGCTCCGATCTGGAGTACTGAAAAAGAGTTGAGAGTTGACAATCGTCCTTTATCCTTTGTCAACTCTCAATTTTCCACTAGCCAATTGCACCGAACCGATTTATTCTGTAGACTGAGAACGATTTTTTACCCGGTTCGACCCCGGAAGTGCACACACGAAACATGAGTATGAACCATGAATATTGACCGGCGCCTTTTTCAGCTTCTAAAGGAGGAGCGCGCCCCTTTTATCCTCTCGCTCATTTCAGGGGGCCTTGCGGCCTCCATGCTGATTGGTCAGGCATACTCGCTGAGCCAGGTCATCGATGGTGCTTTTATGCAAAAAACCGGCATCCAGAAGCTGCTGCCCTTGCTCGCTCTCTTTCTCTGCTTCAGCCTGCTCCGCATGGCTTTCAACTGGTACTCCCATACCGAAGCCAACCGGGGCACCGTGCTGATCCGCGAAAAACTCTTCAACCGCCTGAGCGCAACAGTCGGCACACTCGGCCCGCTCTATACCCGATCGGTGCAGAGCGGCCGGCTCAGCACCACCCTCCTGAAAGGGGTTGAAGCGCTTGACGCCTACTACAGCCAGTATATCCCACAGATCTTTTTTGCTCTCTTCACGCCGGTTTTGATCGTCTGCACCATCTTTCCCGGCGACTGGATTTCAGGCCTTATCCTGCTCTGCTCTGCTCCGCTGATTCCCCTCTTCATGATCCTGATCGGTAAATCGGCCAGCGCCATGACCGAGAAGCAGTGGAAAACCATGAGCCGGATGAGCGGCTACTTCCTTGATGTGCTGCAGGGGTTGCCGACACTGAAGCTCTTTGCGCAAAGCAAGATGCAGCGTAGCGCCATCGAAGAGGCCGGTGAGGGGTTCCGCCACGCCACCATGCGGGTACTGAAAATTGCCTTTCTCTCCTCCCTGACGCTTGAACTGGTCGGCACCCTCGGTACGGCCATCATTGCTGTCGGTATCGGCCTTCGCCTGATGGCCCATCAGCTTACCTTTCAGCAGGCGCTCTTTGTGCTGGTACTCACCCCCGACTTCTACCTCCCCCTGCGCCAGCTCGGCACCAAGTTCCATGCCGGTATGGAGGGCGTAAGCGCTTCAAAGGAGATCTTTGCCATCCTCGACCAGCCTCAGCCTGCAATAGGGCTGAAAGCTACTTTGCTTGACGAAGAGAGCGTTGCCCGGAAGCCGATTCACTTCCAAGATGTCAGCTACACCTACCCCGGCGCATCGCAACCCGCGCTTGAGGAGCTGAGCATCACCATTCCAGCAGGAAAGAGAACGGCGATTATCGGGCCAAGCGGGGCCGGAAAAAGCACCCTGATCAATCTGCTGCTCCGCTTTCAGGAGCCGGGCAAAGGGGAGATCACCCTTGAAGGAAGCCCGATTCACTCAATTCCGCTTGAAGCGTGGCACCAGCGGATATCCTGGGTTCCGCAGCACCCCTACCTTTTCAACGCCACACTGAAAGAGAATATCCTTCTCGGCAAACCTGATGCTTCACCGGAGGAGCTGCAGGAGGCCCTGCAGAAAACCGGCCTCATCGCCTTTATCAAGGCACTCCCCAAGGGGCTTGAGACCATGATTGGCGAGCAGGGCTCGCGGCTCAGCGGAGGAGAGGCCCAGCGGGTTGCACTGGCGCGCGCATTTCTGAAAAATGCCCCGCTGCTCATCCTTGATGAGCCAACCTCGCATACCGATCCGGAACTTGAAGCGGCCCTGCGCAGCTCAATGGAAGAGCTGATGGTAGGGCGAACAACCGTTATTATTGCCCACCGGCTTGAAACCATCCGCTCCGCCGACCAGATTCTGGTGATCAATCAGGGAAAACTTACACAGTCTGGCACACACCTGGAGCTGCTCGCTGCCGGAGGCTTTTATAGCGATGCCTTCCATCTGCAACAGGAGAGCGAATCATGAAAACACTGCTCCGCTTGACCGCACTGGTCAAGCCCTACTTCTGGTGGATGGCCCTCGCCGCACTCATCGGATTTGCCACAACAGGAAGCGGCATCGGCCTGCTCATGACCTCCGGCTATATCATTGCCAAAGCCGCCCTCCAGCCGCCTTTAGGGGCCTTGCAACTTGGCATAGCAGGAGTCAGGATGTTCGGTATTGCGCGAGGTGCGCTCCGCTACGCCGAACGGCTGATATCGCACAACATCACCTTCAAAATTCTTGCCAAGCTGCGGTTATGGTTTTATGACGCCATCGAGCCTCTCGCACCGGCCCGCCTCATGCACTTTAAAAGCGGCGACCTCTTGCAGCGCATTGTGGACGATATCCAGAGCCTTGAGAATATCTACACCAGGGTGCTCGCTCCGCCACTCACCGCCCTGCTGGTTGGGCTGCTGATGTGGTTCCTCGTCGGGGTCTACTCCCTGCAGGCCGCGCTGATTGTGCTCACCTTCCACCTGCTTGCCGGTATAGGCATACCGCTCCTTACCATGCAGCTCAGCCGAGGTGTATCAAAAGGGATCATGCAGCACAAAACCGAGCAGCAGATTCTGGCGCTTGACCTCTTTCAGGGTATCGGGGAGCTGCAACTCTACGGCAAACTTCCAGCCCACCTCACCGCCATGCGCACCGCCGAATCCGGCAAGCTGCGGCTTGAGCGAAAAAACGCCATGATTGACGGCTTGCACGACTCCCTCACCGGCCTCCTCATGAACGGAGCGGTGATTGCAGTGCTCTGGGCGCTGATTCCCTGCATCTCAACCGGACAGGTCAACGGCATTTCACTCACCGTGATCACCCTTGCCGTCATGGCCTCGTTTGAACCCTTTCTGCCACTTCCCGGCACCGTCAAGCACCTTGAGGCCGACAAACACGCCGGAGAACGCCTCTTTGAAATCCTTGACGCCAAGCCTGAAACCAGCGCCCCAGCGTCGCCCCTGGCCTTTCCTCGTGAGCATACCATCCAGGTAGAGCGCCTCAGCTTCACCTATCCCGGAAGCCGCTCAAAAGCGCTTGACAGCATCTCATTCAAGGTGCTTCCCGGTGAGCACATTGCCATCGTGGGCCCGAGCGGAGCCGGAAAGTCGACCATAACCAACCTCTTCATGCGCTTCTGGAACCCTTCAGAAGGGAGCATCTCCATCGGCGGCAACAACATAAGCCTTTTCGACCCCGAAGAGCTGCGCCGCAACATCGCCCTCGTCTCGCAGCGCACCTACCTCTTCGCCGAAACCATCCGCGAAAACCTGCGCCTCGCCGGACCGAATGCAACCGACGAAGAGCTTAAGCGTGCCCTCACCGCCGCCGGACTCGGCCACTTCACCTCCAAGCTCGACGAATGGACAGGCCAGCACGGCATGAAGCTCAGCGGAGGCGAGCGCCAGCGCATCGCCATTGCAAGGGTACTCTTGCAGAAGGCGCCAATCATGATCCTCGACGAAGCCACGGCCAACCTCGACGGCGTTACGGAGAGTGAGGTAACCCAAACGCTGCAAGCTATTTCAGCCGGAAAAACCCTCATCACCATCACCCACCGCCTCAAGGCAATGGAGCAATACAACCGGATTCTGGTGCTCGAAAAAGGCAAGATTGTGGAGCAGGGAGTGCATTCAGAGCTGATGGCCAGGGATGGGCTCTACCGGCGGATGTGGGAGTTGCAGCACGTGGTGGAGGTGGGGTGAGATCGCATTTGATAATGCATCTATATTCAAGTGTTTGCAATGAATTAGATTGGCTCTTCACCGAAAAAATCTGTAGCTCTCGAATGGGAAGGCGGCATACACAAAAAACATAGTTATCAATCCGCTTGAGTGGAAACCATGCGACTCTTGTTATTTTTTGACATTTCACGAAAGAGATCGTCAAAAGCAGGTGCCACATATTGTGCACCAAAGGTCGAGAGGTGATCACCGTCACGATATAAAAGTTCACCATCTTCCATAATCTTGCTCAAGCGATTTTTATCAAACACTCTTGATTCGGGATGGACCAGAGCAACATTTGGCAACTTGGCTAATTCCATCAGCATCATCTGCACTTCCCGCTGCCGCTCATTATATTCTGCAATGGTTGGGCGAATATCCACACCATTGACGATCATGGGAAAACGTGTTTGCACCGAATAAAATCTGGGAACATTATATCCGATTTCAGGCACATCACTAACTAATATGACTTTGCGTCCCATCGCAAGGAGGGCATGTACCGTTCTGGTAAGACCGACCTTTAATAAAAGTTGATTAGGTGTATTTGCATCATATTCACCAAAAGTATCCTTCAGTTGATTACTAAATGGATCTTCATAACGATTGTTCCCTTTAATATGGCCAGCCCATCGACCCACGAGTATAACCGTGCGTATCTCGGTATGAGCTTTAATAAAGTTCAGCACTGAGTGATTATAGCGAGATTCATTAAACGCATCATCATTTTTACTGTGCGTAATATCTATGCCTAACAAAAAAGGGGTACCATTTCTGGTTATGGTATACCCCCTTGTCATAAAACGGTTTGCTTCATCTGCAAAAGCAGGAATCAAAGCTCTTGCATGTGAATCACCACATAACGCAAAGACGGGAATAGCATGTATATTTCCCACCATGGGCGGTATAACGCCATTATTAATATTTTCATTCAACTTCTCCAACTCCCCATTTTTAGTCCAGGTTTTATCATCTTGCGCATGCATCAGAGTGGCTGTCATACCTGGAAAAAATCTATCGAGACGCTCACTCATCCCGCCTCGCAAATAAATCAAACCGCCCACTGATGAAGCAATAAGCATCACTATTGCGGAAAGGGCGAAGAGTGCTCTTCTCTCGGCAATCACTGGCGACGTTCCTCGAAACGGCTGCTCAATAAATTTTAATGAGAGTGCGGAAATAATAAACGTTGCAATAATTAGCCCAGCAACTCTGACCGGTGATGCATTCCATAAAAGCAGATATTTTGCAAATGCAAAAAGAGGCCAATGCCAGAGATAGAGGGAGTATGAGATGAGCCCGATATAGACCATCGGCTTGAGGCTGAGCAGCTTGCTGATAACAGATTTTCCTCCCCCAATACCGCTGTAAATGATCAGAGTGGCACCTAATACTGGTACAAGCGCAGTAGCGCCAGGAAAGAGGGTCTCTTCGGTATAGAACCCTACACTGTATAAAATAAGCCCAAATCCTAAGGTCGAAAAGAGATTCCGGTACACGTTCGATTGAAGCTGAGGTATAACCCCGAGGGCAAGAATTGAACCGAAAAGCAGCTCCCATGTCCGGGTAGGAACAAGGTAAAATGTTGCCATTTGATGGCTTTTAACGCCATAAATGCTTAAAAGAAGAGAGATGAAGGCTATCGCAAGCAACCAGGGAAAATATTGTCTTTTTAAATATCGATTAATCGCAATGAGCAGTAAGGGAAAAAATATATAAAACTGTTCTTCAACCGCAAGTGACCAGGTATGGAGCAGGGGTTTTGTGATTGATGCCGCATCAAACATCCTATCCTGACTCTCGCCAGAATAGGATGTTTGATGCAAAAAAGGTAGTGGCAGTTATACTTTCGCCGAAGACTTTAAAGTCGTTTACTTCAAAAATAACAGCCGCAACTATAAGCGTAAAAGCTATGACCGGAAAAAGTGCAGGAAATATCCTTCTAATCCGGCGTTCATAAAAGCGCGCAACAGAGAACTTACCCGTATGAATTTCTTTAAGGATAATAGAGGTAATGAGAAATCCGGAGATGACGAAAAAAACGTCAACACCGACGAAGCCACCTGAAAAGCCGGGGATTCCTGCATGAAAAAAGATAACCGCCAAAACAGCTACGGCTCTCAGCCCGTCAATATCGGCTCTATATTTTAATGCCATTGATTTTCTGGTTCTTTTGGGGGATTAAAAAGCCCTGAGGATACAAAAAGATGACGCAGTAACAATCATATAACCAGGCTCTATACTATCATAAAAATACATAAATTATTACGCAAAAGTCCACCGCCAAATATCAAAGCCCACTATACTGAAAAGAGTATACAATTTTTTCCGCATCTAACTTAAAGCGAAATAATCGACAACTCCCAATCCCATCTCACGACAAAATCGTACTCATCTATTACAATGCACCTCAAACAACTCACCATTGAATGCTATAAGGGATAACCGTTACAATCTTCCGATCAGAATGGAAGTTCATCGAAAAAGTAATATGGCGGTAATAATAATTATGTTCGGGCAATAATTCACCCTGATCAACCATTTGCCGTAAGAGGTGGCTGGCCCAGAAAAAGATATCTAAATGCGTGCGAAAGCAGAGAGTTCTCTACCGTAAGTTCTCTGTGGCACAAAAAGCTCTCAAAGTCAAAGTTCTTAAAGCCCTCCCTCTACCAGCACGGCATGAAGCTCAGCGGAGAAGAGCGCCAGCGCATCGCCATTGCAAAGGGACTTTTGCAGAACACGCCAATCATGATCCTCGACGAAGCCACCGCCTCAAGGACATGGAGCAGTAAAACCGGATTCTGGTGCTTGAAAAAGGCAAGAGTGTGGAGCAGGGAGTGCATCACGACCAGCCTCGTCTCATGCCTGCGGCATAAAAATGAGGGAGTGGGTAGCGTGATAAAAATCGGTAGGGATATCGGAAAGGGTGAATGGAAAATCCTAGCAGCATCAGCCTGCTGTTGCAGGAGGTTTTTTTACGGGGACACCTCCTGCAACTACAAGCCATACCGTGACAAAGATTGAAAACAATGGTGATCTGATGATCTCGTAACGAGTCATTCAGTTTCTGTTTCTGCCACCACCCGGCCGCTCGTTGTTTTGCTCATCACTCTTCTTTTGATCAGGGATTTTACGGCCTTCAGCGGCCTTGTTTTGCTGCCCCTGAACCGTTGGGGTTTCAACTGCACGACTTCGCAGAGCTGGAGCCTGACGGGGTCCAATTGCTCGGTTTTGTTGAGCTGGTGCCTGAAGAGGTGCAACTACACGGTTTTGCTGCGCTGGTGCCTGAAGAGGTGCAACTACACGGTTTTGCTGCGCTGGTGCCTGACGGGGTGCAACTACCCGGTTTTGCTGAACGGGTGCCTGACGCTGCTCAACTGCACGATGTTGCTGATCATACGCTCTGCGCTGGTTGTCGTCGTTCCGCTGATACTGGTTAGTCCGACGGTCAGACCTGCGATACTCGATATCACGATACCGGCGAATATCTTGCCAGCGATATCTTCTGATTTGAAAAGGAAGCCCGTTATTCTGCACAAGCATCCACGGCCCCCGGTAATGAGAAGAGCGATACCAGCGGCCGTTATAGTAGAGGTAATACCGTCTTCCATAATAGATAATATCATAGGGACTCCCTACCGAAACCGAAAAGCCCTGGGTTCGGAGGAAAACAAAATTTGGTGCTGAATTGATAACAAATGACGGCCTGTTGCCTGAGTTAAGTTGCAGGTTGAGGGCTGCCGGAGCCTTGGACGAGGGAGTAGCAAGCAACATTGCTGCAATTCCTGCCGCCAGCCAGATACGATTGTTCATGAGTTGTTCTCCTGTTACCCTTATGTTCAGTAGCCAAAAAAGTGCATATGCGACACACCTTTTTTAGCTTCCATAAAACTGTCCAACATGATACAAGCTTCCGATCAGGATGGAACTCTCTAAGAAAAGCAATATTAGAGTAATAATGATTATGGTCGGGCAATAATTCCCCCTGATCAACCATTTGCCGTAATAGATACCTAACTCAGGAGCAGAGCGCACTCTACCGCGAGCATCAAGTCAAGCTTCTTAACGGCCACCCTCAACATCACGGCAAAAAAGCCAACAGGCAACATCAAGAGTTTCTTGAATTCTCGGAAATAGTTTGTAACATGAGGGTTCCAATTTCAGCACCGTTCAAAAGATTTTAATCAAAAGAGATACATGGAACGATCTTACCTCATCCCCTGCAAATTACAGGAGAACGGCGTGTTGAGGCTTCCGCTTACAGGATCTTTTCAGGAATAACACAATGCACTTTGCCCATTTACCCGCAGGCTATATTACATCCAGGCTTTTGTTTAAACATTTCAAGCTGCGAGCGGTTTCGTATCGTCAATTTATCTTCTGGGGGTTGTTTGGATCGATAGCTCCTGATTTTGACCTGATTTACTTCCTTGTTTTTTCTGATAATATTGATCAAGCTACCCAGACCTACACGACTCACCACACCTACATTACTCACTTCCCGATCTTCTGGCTCTCCCTGTTGATCATTTCGTTCTTATGGATGAAGTGGAGCCGTCATCGAAGCCAGGCGGCGTCATTAGCCGTTATTTTCACCCTCGGCGGCTTTATCCATATGATTCTTGATGTTATTGCCGACTCTACCTTGGTGTTTGCTCCATTCGACAATAAAGCCTATTCTCTTGAAAATACTTTTCCGGATATCCTGCATGACCTCCCCTATTGGGAGCTGGGGCTTGAATTCTGCATCATTGTATGGGCTCTCTCCTTGTGGCTGAAGCGGTCGTGAGCTTTATCCATCACCAAAAACAACCTAACCGCCCACCATGGGATTTGAACGATTGACCGATCAGGATATAGAGAAATTGATTAAAACCCCGAAGCGTGTCGCCAACCCCCTGGCAAGAGTTACCCTGAAAGGATGCTATGAACAGCTCAATTACAAGCTGCACGCTCTTGATGATTCAAAAGAGGAGTTTCAGCTCTCCACACGCCGCAATATCGAAACAGGCATGGAGGATGACTACTCCTGCGGCTTGAGCCGGATAACTCCGCATGGAGAGAGTCTCGCCCTCTGCCGCTATCACGGGCCGAGCCATGTTCATCTGAACAGCCTTGAGGGAAAGCGGCTCAACCTGGTATGCCACATTCATCGTGCCACAAAAAAGTATTGCGACGGCGGCCAGAAAGCCGAAGGATTTGCTTTTGAAACAACCCGTTACCACTCCCTGCAAGAGGCTTTGCACTGCCTGGTTCAGGATTGCTGTATTGAGGGCCTCAAGACCGATCCCGAGGGGTGGAACCAGATAGAACTTTTTGGATGAGCGTTATGGAAATAAAAAAAATGCAGGCACTCCTCTCTCACGCCCTTTGCGATGAAATCCGGGTGCGGGAAAAAACACCCGATCTCTTTGCCCTCGATACCCCGTTTACGTTTCCGGATGGCGATACCTACCAACTCTACATCAAGGAGCTGGCGGGCGAGATGCTCCGCATAACCGATATGGGCCACACCCTCATGCATCTCAGCTATGAGAACGATATTGAGAAGTTCCGTGAGGGCACCAGGGGTCTGCTGCTTCAGCAAATCATGAGAGAGAGCTTTGTGGAAGAGGAGCGTGGGGCCTTTTTTATTGATTCGAACCCGGAGCAGATCGCCGTCTCGCTCTTCCGCATGGGCCAGGCGCTCACAAAAATTTACGACCTCTCCTTTTTAAACCGGCCTCGCTCAGAATCGACCTTTTACGACGATCTGCAGGAGCGCCTGCGGCAGCTTCTTCCGGCGGAAACCATCACCAAAAACTATGTGCCGGCAGAAATTGAGGGGGCAACGGAGTATCCGATTGATTACCGGATTGAAGGGAAAAATGGCCCGCTGTTTCTGTTCGCAATCCCCAACAAGGACAAGGCAAGAATTACCACCATCACGCTTGAGCGACTACTGCGTGCCGGCGTGAATTTTGAGAGCCTGCTGGTTTTTGCCGATCAAAGCTCCCTGCCGGGAGCCGACCTGGTGCGGCTCTCCAATGCCGGCGGAGAGATGGTGGCTTCGCTTGAGGCTGAAAGTGATTTGCAAAGAAAGCTGCTGAAAAAGATCAACGCCTAACCGCTTCACTTGAGCCGGTTACCCGGTCACGGCTGCTTTTTGATATACCGAAGCTTCGCCGTGTCAAACCCCAGAGATTTCGCCTGTGCAATCAGCTCCTTCAAGAGCGCGGGCTCCATTTGCTGATCGCGCGACAAGATCCAGAAAAACGACTTGCTGCGGCCACACACCATTGCCCAGCGGTAGTTGGCCTTGTCGAGCGCAATCACGTTATAGCTCGCATAAAACGGGCCAAAAAAGGAGACCTTCAGGGCACCCTTGCTGCTCTCGCCAATAAAAGCGGCTTTTCCCTCAATGGTGCTCCACTTGTGTTTTGTTGTATCGTACCCCTTGTTGATCACCCTGACACTCCCGTCCTGTGCCAGCTTATAGGTAGCCGATACCGGCTCAAGCTCTTTTTCAAAGGAGTTGTCGATCCGGACAATCTCATACCAGGTGCCCAAAAAACGGTCAAGCGCAAAATTATCCACAACCGTGACCCCCTCCGGTATGCCGGTGCATCCGGCAAGAAGAAAGAGCAAAACAAACAAAAGCTTTTTCATCCCCCACACTCCCTGTTGAAATTGATTGCAAAAAACAGTTCCACTGTACATTGTCAATTGTCAACGCTCTTCCAGAGTTCCAGAAGCGAGATGTAGGGGCGAAAAATTTTTAGCCCCTACGGTACTCTTCGACCTTTCAGGCAGTTTTTGGAGGCTGGGTGGCTGAAGAGTTGAACTCTACCAGCTTTTGCCAGTTGATTGAGCCGTCTCTTTCACAAAAGTCACTACCGAATTGGTGCGAAAATTTATTGACCATACGGGCATAGGAGAGCTGGAACTCCTCGTTTTTTTCCATTGCCTTGTGACCAAGCGGCTCAACAAGAGCGGTGTAAAGGTTTGGATCGGAAGAGATAAACTCCCAGAAGCTCTGGCCGCAATATTTGAAATAGTCGCCCTGATCAGCGCTTGTGCTTCTTCCATAACAACACCCATTGACCGCAACCACCTGAAGCCCGGAGTTGCTGGTGCGGAGGGTTTTTGCTGCGGTTTTAAAGTCGGACTTCATTTTGGCAATCTGGCTGCTGTTCCCCCAGTGTGGCCCTGACTTGATGGTGACAATAAAGCGCTTTCCATCCTTGTCAAATTCAAGGTCAATGCCAGGAATGCCGGATTTCCATCCGCCATAAACCTTCTGATTGATAAAAATAGCAAGCCCCTCCAGCCAGTCACCAAACACCGTCTCTTCGTTTGATGAGATATGGGCATCAACCAGCCCCCGGACAATCTCAGGAATAATCTGGGTGGTATGTAAACAGAAAAAATAGGGGTTTATTTGTTGCAGCAACTCCGAGAGAGACAATGCCTCAAGAACTACAAGGCTTTTCTTATAAATGGAGCCAAAATTCTCTTCAATATAGAGCGCGATGTCGCTCATGGGAAGTGGGTTCATGCTTCTCGAAACTCTCCAAGGTAGAGATCAGTTCTTATTTCCATGGTCACCATTCAAAAGCATAAAATATTCATCAATAACAATATCCATCTGCCCGCTACAAAGCCTGGATACCAACCTTGGCCCTTCTGGTAAGCCGTGGTTAAACTTACATTTTTTTGTGATTTATCAGGGTGTGATAAGCCCCTCGCTCCGGCACTCCCCTGATAAAGCATAGAGAGCCTCTCTTGATAACCGTGAAGCCGAATGCTTTGGCAGAAAAAAGAAGCCCCTAAAGGAAAACGGAATCAATAATTGATAGAATTCCGTATACTCTGCACCCTTATTCACGAAACAAACAGGAGAGCGTACCGATGGCAATGACCGTAGAGATCAAGAACAACAAGCTCTGTATCGAAATCGACCTTGAAAAGCCTACCCCCTCTGCGTCCGGCAAAACCCTTGTGGTTGCAAGCACGCGCGGCAACACCGTCACCACGGCCGAGGTCAATGGCAAACCCATCACCATCGGTCTGAACGCCTATATCAAGCCTTGAACAGTTTCCGGCAGCAACAGAGAGAGGGCCGGGAGCAAGCGAAAAAACAGGATAGATGCTCCGCTTAACTCCCGGCCGGTCAAAGAGAAGAGTGCATCCTATGGAGAAAGAACGTTACGACAGGCCTCTCCGGGATATTCGATTTCAACGGTTGAGTGGTAGAGGCCGTGGCGCACAACCAGTGCGCGGATCCGCTCCTTGAGCTGCATGTAGGCTTCGGCCTCAAGCATGGTGTCGACCTCAAGGTGAGCGGTAAAGACGCTGTGCACCCCGTCAAGCGACCAAACATGAGCGTGATGCACGGCATGAATATGCTCCAGCTTCTCAATCTCCCGGGTAATAACGCCAAGATCAAGTTCGTCGGGTACCGCCTGCAGAAAGACCGGCACCATGGATCGAAGATTCTTTATCACCCCGGAAAGAATGTAGAGCGTAATCATAACGGCAAGCAAGGGATCGAGCACCGGCACATTCCAGAACTTCAGAATAATGGCCACAACCAGCACAGCGACCCAGCCGAGCATATCTTCCAGAAAGTGCAGCGCGACAACCCGTGCATTCATGCCGCTCTCTTTTGAAAGCCTTGCCATGGCAATGCCGTTGACGAGAACACCGGCTATAGCAAGAAGAATCATCCCGCCGGCATCAGGCTTGTGCGGATCCAGAATACGGGGAATGGCCTGAGCCAGCACAAAAAATGAGCTGGTAAGCAGCACAATTGTACTGATCAGGGCTCCGAGCAGAGAGAAGCGCTTGTAGCCATAGGAGTAACGCTCGCTGCTTTTACCGCCTGAAATGCTCTCAAAATACCAGGCCTGGCCTAGCGCAAAAGAGTCACCAAGATCATGCACCGCATCGGCAAGAATTGCCGTACTGCCAGTGAAGATGCCGCCAGCAATTTCAATAATGGTAAAGCCCAGATTCAGAAAAAAGGCAACACGGATGTTCCCGGATGCATGATGGTGGTGGTGCGCTTCATGCTCATGCACCGGATCAGTTGAGGTTTTATGGCTCATAGTTTTTTTATAATGATAATCGTCCACTGCGGTAATCTGTCAGTCGAAGACCACGGTCTTTTTACCGTTGACCAAAACGCGGTGTTCGGTATGCAGCCGAAGGGCATGGGCCAGCACAAGCCGCTCAAGATCGCGACCTTTACGGACAAGATCCTCCAGGGTATCCTTGTGGCTCACCCGCACAATATCCTGCTCGATGATCGGCCCCTGGTCAAGCTCTTCGGTTACATAGTGGCTGGTGGCTCCGATGATTTTAACTCCCCGTTCATAGGCCTGACGGTAAGGGCTGCTGCCGACAAAGGCCGGCAGGAAGGAGTGATGAATATTGATGATCCGGCCCGGGTAGCAGTGAACAAAGTGAGGTGAAAGCACCTGCATGTATCGGGCAAGCACAATGGTATCAATAGCATGTTGTTCAAGGAGAAGGAGTTCCTGACCTTCAGCCTCCTCTTTGGTATCACGGCTGACCGAAACAACATGGAAAGGAATACCATGGTGAGCGGCCAGCAGACCGAGATCCGGGTGATTTGCAATAATCAGGGCAATATCGATGGCAAACTCCCCGATACTGTGCCGCCAGAGAATTTCCTGGAGACAGTGTTCATAACGGGAGACAAAAATGGCCACGCGGGTCTTGAGCCCGCTAATGCGGATTTTCCAGCAGGCACCAAACTCTTTGGCCAGCGGAGCGAATGCACTCTCCAGTTCCGAGAGCGGAATCGTAAACATTTCGGTGCTCCAGGTAACCCTGATAAAAAATATTTTTTCCACAGGATCAACATGTTCATCAAGATCCAGAATATTTCCACCCCGTTCATAAATAAAGTGAGAGATGCGTGACACAAGGCCAGGACGGTCTCGACAGGAAAGAAGAAGAATAACATCCCCAGAGCTCTTATCAGGTACTTTCATTCTTTCGGTGTTCATTGTTATCTTCGCTGTTACGAATGTGCACGGCCATTAAATTTAATGTATTTTCATCTGTTCGATTGACAAACATCAAAAAAAAGTGTTACTCCCGCATGAACAAACCTCTCCGGTGGAGCGTCGCCAGCGTTTCGGTTATTGTGCTCTCCCTGCTGAGCTATTTTTTTGCCGACAGAGGGGCGGCTCTCTGGTTTCATGCACAGGAACCGGGCGGCTGGTATGATCTCTTCAGCCTCATAACCTACGCCGGAGAATCACAATGGTATCTCATCGCGGGCATGGTGCTCTTTGTTTGGTTTCGCAAAAGCAACCCGCCAAAAGCCGCTCTGGGCCTCTTTCTCTTCTCTTCCGTCGCCGTAGCCGGACTCCTGGCCGACCTCATCAAATATCTTGTCGGCCGGGCGCGCCCCTCACTCTATTTCAGTGACAACTTTTACGGATTCGGGTTTTTGCGTTATGACACCGAGTGGATCTCCTTTCCCTCCGGCCACTCGGCTACGGCATTCGGTGTGGCCATGGTGCTCGCCTTGCTCTACCCCCGGTGGAGGATTCTCGTGATTTCCACGGCCCTCTTGATAGCCTTCAGTCGTCTTTTTCTTGCCCGGCACTATATCAGCGATGTCCTTGCCGGCTCTTTTTTAGGTGTCGCCTCAACCGTGCTGCTCTATAACCTTCATTTCAAATCGAGAGTTAATGCCCCTCAAGCCACCAAAATCTGAAACCATCTGGTTTCTTGCTGCACTGGTTCTTTTGATCCTGACCAGTTTCTTTTTAGGCCTCGGTTCAGCCCCTCTCTTTGACGTGGATGAAGGGGCTTTCAGTGAGGCCACACGGGAGATGCTTGTCAGTAAAAATTATCTGACCACCTATCTGAACAACCTGCCCCGTTTTGATAAACCAATTCTGATCTACTGGTTGCAGCTCTCATCCGTCAAACTGTTTGGCCTGAATGAGTTCGCCTTCCGATTCCCCTCCGCCTTGGCTGGAAGCGTCTGGGCAGTGGCGATTTTTCTCTTTGTTCGGAGAGAGGCCAATAACCGCCAGGCCTTTCTGGCGGCCGCACTGATGGTGCTCTCGCTGCAGATTAACGTTATTGCAAAGGCGGCCATAGCCGATGGACTGCTCAACTGCTTCCTCGCCATCACCATGTTCGGCGTGCTTCGCCACCTGATGACCGGTTCAAAACCCGCGCTCTATCTCGCCTTTGCTAGCGCAGGCTTTGGAATGCTCACCAAGGGGCCGATAGCACTCCTTATTCCGCTCGGCGTCTCCTTTTTATTCTCCCTGCAGGAGGGAGGCCTGAAATCCTGGCTGAAGATGATTTTTTCTCCTTTGGGAATTCTGCTCTTTACCGTTATTGCCTTGCCGTGGTATCTGCTTGAGTACCAGGATCAGGGGATGGCTTTTATTCAGGGCTTTTTTTACAAGCACAACATCAGCCGTTTCAGCTCCTCGTTTGAAGGCCACTCCGGCTCACTCTTCTACTATCTGCCCATTATTCTTGTCGGAATAACCCCCTTTACCGGCCTGTTGTTCACCCTGCTCTTCAAGCTAAAAACGCTCTGGAGTGACCGGGTAAACCGCTATCTGTTGATCTGGTTCGGCTTTGTTTTTATCTTTTTCTCGCTCTCCGGCACCAAACTGCCGCACTACATGATCTACGGCTATACGCCGCTCTTTGTGCTGATGGCACGAGTGCTGCCGATGAGTCGCCATCCTGAACGGTTTGTCATCTGGCCGCTGCTCCTGCTTGCGCTCTTGGCATCGATCCCCTTACTTCTGCCATATGCAATGCCGCTCGTTGATGACGGTTATATAAAAGCCATACTTGTTGGAGCAAAAGAGCTTATCGGCCGAACCCATCTTTTGGTCATGCTTGCTGCGGCGGTGGCCCTTCTGGCTATTCAGCTTCTCACCCGCTTCTCCGCCAGCAACAAGCTGATCGCTTCAGGCATCGTCTTCGCGCTCCTCATCAACCTCTACCTGATGCCTCTGGCGGGCAAGCTGCTCCAGCAGCCGGTTAAAGATGCGGCGCTCCTGGCAAAAAAAGAGGGTTATAAAATCGTGATGTGGAAAGTCTATTACCCCTCTTTTTTGCTATATTCGGAATCTTTTGTTGAAGAGCGTTCCCCCCGGCCCGGCGAGATTGTGCTGACAACCATAGAGAACCTCGAAAACACGAAACCCCCAGCCGTGCTTTACAGCAAATACGGCATTGTCCTTGCAAAAATCAGGTAATGAAAACCGATATCATGAAGCTTTCAGTCGTCATACCAGTCATGAATGAGGCTGAAAATATCAAGCCTCTTTTTGAGGCACTCGCCTCGTCGCTTGCTTCGGTGGAGCATGAAATCGTGCTTGTGGACGACGGCTCGACCGACAACACCGTGGCTGAAATCCAGTCGCTTGCCCCACCCAATGCGCGCCTTGTGGTGCTGAACAAGAATTACGGCCAGACAACCGCCATGGCCGCCGGCATTGATGAGGCTCATGGAGAGCTGATAGCCACCATTGACGGCGACCTGCAGAACGACCCTGCCGATATTCCGATGATGATGCGCTACCTCTTTGAGCACGATCTGGACGTGGTTGCCGGTCGGCGGGCCGGACGGCAGGATGGCATGATTCTGAGAAAAATCCCCAGCAAGATCGCCAATGCCCTGATCCGCAACCTGACCGGTGTGCACATCCGCGACTATGGGTGCACCCTGAAGGTTTTCAAAAAGGATGTGGCAAAAAATCTTGGCCTGTACGGCGAGCTCCACCGTTTTATTCCGGTGCTGGTGCAGCTCTACGGCGCAAAAATGGAAGAGGTTGATGTGCGCCACCACCCGCGAAAGTTCGGTCAGTCGAAGTACGGCATAGGCCGCACCTTCAAGGTGCTCAGCGACCTGCTCTTTATGGTCTTCTTCCAGAAATACAGCCAGAAGCCGATGCACCTGTTCGGCAGCCTTGGCTTTATCTCCCTCTTTATCGGCCTGGCCCTCAACCTCTACCTGCTCGCCCTGAAAATCATGGGGGAGAGGATCGGAGGTCGCCCGCTGCTCTCGCTCGGCATTATTATGACCTTTATCGGCATTCAGCTCATTACCACCGGATTCATTGCCGAATTCATCATGCGCACCTATTACGAGTCCCAGAACAAGAAACCCTATACCATTAAAAAGATCGTTGGCAAACCATAGAACCAGTTTGAAAAAGCTGCTCAAAACGCTGCTCCAGCTTCTTGTTACGGTGCTGGCCCTCTATCTGGTGCTGAAAAAAACTGATGTGACGCGCCTTGTCGCCATTATCCGGAGTGCCAACCCCTGGTATCTGTTGCTTTCGCTCTTTTTTTTCAACCTCTCCAAGCTCTTTAATGCGGTGCGCCTGAACCGCTTTTTCAAAGCTATCGGCATTGAGCTTTCGGCCATCTACAACCTGAAGCTCTACTATCTCGGCATGTTTTATAATCTCTTTCTGCCGGGGGGAATTGGCGGGGACGGCTATAAAATCTATGTGCTGCAGAAAAACCACGGCATGAAAATGATCAATGTCTTTCATGCTGTCTTCTGGGACCGGGTATGCGGCATTATTGCGCTTATCTTTCTCTCGCTCATCCTGCTGCTCCCCAGCACCTTTGCCCTGAAACTCCCCTTCCTTGTGCCCTATGTATGGGGTTTGATGGTCATAATCTACCCCATCGCCTATCTCCTGAACAAGCTCCTCTATCGCCAGTTCATCGGGGTCTTTACCATCACGGCCGTAGAGTCGCTCCTGGTGCAGATCGCCCAGGTCATCTCGGCATTGTTCATCCTTCTTGCACTGTCGCATCATGGCAACATGATCGACTACATGGCGATATTCCTTATTTCAACCGTCGCCACGATTCTACCCATCACCATCGGCGGTGCCGGAGCAAGGGAGGTCACCTTCTTTTATCTGCTTGGCGCCATGCAGCTTGATACCAGTATCGGCATAGCGCTCTCGCTGATCTTCTTCGCCATCTCCGCCCTCTCCTCACTTGCTGGCATTCTGACCAAAATCAGCCACGAAACCAGCGAGCCCGACCGGTAAACGGTTTTCCTGAAAAAAGATTATCAGCGCGATTTATTCACTGGCCGCAGTTCAAGATCCCTGAGCCGGATCTGCCACTGTTCGCGGTTGTTCCATATCCGCTTCTCAACCGAATAGACCATCACAAAGGGAGTACGGGAGCTGGATTTCAGTTCCGTGTAAAGGTCAGGGCGATCAAAGCCGATAACGTCAAACAGCCGCTCTTTTTTATCCCGAAGCGTAAACTTCACATGGCGCTCCTTCAGAAGCCGCACCTCGCCGAAGAGCACCACTTCATCCGAGATAAAGAGCGGCTCGCGGTTACCATAGCCAAATGGGGCAAACTGCTCAAGCACCTTGATCAGATTGGCGGAGATATCTTCAAGCGGCAGCGTTGCGTCAATCACCAGCTCTTTCTGGCGCTCTCCGATGGAGAGACGTAGCGCACAGACCTCGTTGAACTTTTTGCGGAATCCGGCAAGCTGTTCTGGGCGGAGCGTAATGCCAGCCGCCTGGCTATGGCCGCCGAACTGCTCAAGATAGTCGCTGCACTCCTGCAAAACGTCATAGATGTTCAACCCTTCGACACTCCGCACCGAACCCTTGATAAAGCCATTCATGGTGCCAAGAATCGCCGTGGGCAGATAGTGCTTTTCAATCATTTTTGAAGCAACAATACCAAGCACGCCAAGGTGCCACGACTCATCATAGAGCACAATCGAGGAGCAGTAGGAGGCGAAGTGGCTTTCAAGGCGCTTTTCAGCCTTCGCCATAATATCGGCATCAATCTCCCGGCGGAGCAGATTCATCCGCTCAAGCTCCGAGGCGTGGTGGCGGGCTTCGGCCGGATCATCGGAAAGAAGCCACTCAACGGCGAGGTTTGCCGAGTGCATCCGGCCGGCAGCATTGATGCGCGGAGCGATGCCAAAGGCAATATGAAACATGGTGAGTTCGCCAGGCGCAACCTTCATGACCGAAAACATCTCCCTTAAATTGCGACGGGGATTTGAACGGATGCGTTGCAACCCTTCACGCACGAGGGTACGGTTTTCATGTTCCAGCGCAACCATATCGGCCGCCGTTGCAATGGCCACAAAATCAAGATATTGCTGCCAGCTTTCCGGTTCCGCCCCCCGCTCTTCGGCAATTGCCTGAATAAACTTGAAGGCCACCCCGCAGCCGCACAACTCACGGAATGGATAGGTAGAACCTGGAACCTTTGGATTCAAAATAGCATAGGCCGGGGGTAGCTCATCGGGCTCATGATGGTCGCACACAATCACATCTATACCATACCCCACGCACCGCTCGATCTCTTCCGTGGCCCTGATGCCGCAATCCACCGTAATAAGCAGGCCGACATGCTGCTCCACGGCAGAATCAATCCCTTCGGAAGAGAGGCCGTACCCTTCGGTAAACCGGTCATTGATATAATAGACCACATCCGCACCCATCTCTTTCAGAAAGAGGTAGAGCATGGCGGTGCCGGTTGTGCCGTCTACATCATAATCGCCATAAACCATTATTTTTTCGTGAGCCGCAATCGCCCGCACAACCCGCTCAACCGCCCGCTGCATGTGCTGCAACAGAAAGGGTGAGGGAAGGCTCGTAATTGAGGAACGAAAATACTCCCGGGCCTCGTCAAAGGTAGAGATACCGCGATTGCACAAGGCTCGTGCAACCGGACTACTGACATTGATGGCCTCTGAAAGAGCAAAAACAACCTGTTCATCCAAAGAGAGCAGCGTCCAGCGATATCGTTTCATGGAGCATAATAGGGAAGGCTTGCAATAAAAAAGTCAATCTATATAACACTTCCCGCTCTCTTAACAAAAATCAACCGCCTGAAACATGCAGAGGCTCTTTTGAAATAAGCCGTGAATATTTCTACATTAAAGGTCAAAGGTATACCCTTCGACAGTCTGTCACTCAACCGTCCACTAACCGAACACAGAGTATGAGCCAGTTGATCACCATTGAACGCCACATTCTCGAACAGCAGAAATTTTTTCCGGAAGCGCATGGCGAGCTTACCGACCTTCTCACCGACGTGGCCTTTGCCGCAAAACTGGTACGAAGGGAGGTTGTGCGCGCAGGACTGGTTGACATTCTTGGTTTTGCCGGAAGCACCAATGTCCAGGGTGAAGAGGTTAAAAAGCTTGATCTCTTTGCCAACGAAAAAATCATCTCGGCTATCGGCCAGCACGGACGGTTTGCCATTATGGGTTCCGAGGAGAACGAGGGAATCATTATCCCGCCGAAAAACGAGACCGGCAACTATGCCCTCCTCTTTGATCCGCTCGACGGCTCCTCAAACATTGATGTCAATGTCAGCGTCGGCACCATCTTCTCCATCTACAAGCTCAAAGGGAGTGATCCCGGCCAGGCAAACCTCAGCGACTGTTTGCAGCACGGCTACGAGCAGGTTGCTGCCGGATATGTGATTTATGGCTCTTCGGTTGTGATGGTCTATACCACCGGCCACGGCGTGCACGGCTTTACCTACGACCCCACCATCGGCGAGTTCCTGCTCTCCCATGAGAATATTGTTACCCCGAAAAGCGGCAAGTACTATTCGATCAACGAGGGCTCCTACGCGCAGTTCAACGAGGGCACCAAAAAATATCTCGACTACATCAAGGAGGAGGATCCTGCAACTGGTCGCCCCTACAGTACCCGTTACATCGGCTCACTGGTCGCTGACTTCCACCGCAACCTGCTCACCGGCGGCGTCTTTGTCTATCCGCCAACCACCAAACACCTGAACGGCAAGCTCCGGCTCATGTACGAAGCCAATCCGCTCGCCTTTATCTGCGAACAGGCAGGCGGAAGGGCAACCGACGGCCGTCAGCGCATTCTGGATATTCAGCCAACCGAACTCCACCAGCGCACCCCGCTCTACATCGGCAGCGAAGAGGATGTGATTGTGGCAGAAGAGTTTGAGCAGGGTATAAGGTAAATTGTACTCACGGATGAGAGGCGATCTATAATTCTGGATTCTGGACGCTGGATTTTGGATTCAAACTCGCCCCCGAATGTCATCCCGAACTGAAAGGAGGGATCTCACGCATGAATAGCTTGAGATCCCTCTTTCGTTTTGTGTTCGTCATAAACAGGAGTTATAACGTTCCGCTCATCTGCAAAACGCCACCCGCTCATCTCAATACTGCACCTCTCCGCGGTCAAACTCGGGGTAGAATATCCGCTCTATACCAACGGTTTTGCCGGTTGCAACGTCGAGAGAGAGGAGTATGCCGGAAAAGTGAACATCATCTTCGGCACACTCGTACTTGTGCGGGGTCTGGTAGAGCATCCGGTCGGTGGCGGATTTGATCTGCATACCAATCACCGAGTTATGCGGGCCGGTCATGCCGGCGTCGGTGCAGTAGCCGGTCCCTTTTGGCAGAATGCGCTCATCGGCCGTCGGCACATGGGTGTGGGTGCCGATCACCGCCGAGACCTTGCCGTCAAGGTACCAGCCAAGCGCAATCTTTTCAGCCGTAGCCTCGGCATGGATGTCAACAAAAATATAGCGAACCTTCTCCTTCACCTGCTCCTTGAGCTGCTTCAGCACCCAGTCGGCCGTTCTGAACGGGCAGTCGATGGAGTACATGAAGGTTCTCCCCTGCAGGTTGACCACTGCTATATCGCCCAGTTTATCCGGCAGCTTGTATATCCCGTAACCCTTTCCATAGGTGCCTTTTGGGTAGTTCAGCGGACGGAGCACCTGCGGGTGGGTTTTGAGGGTATCAAAAAAATTGAAATTGCTCCAGGTATGGTTTCCCCCGGTCACCACATTGACGCCAGCCCCGGTGAGCACATTGAGCGCTTCAAGGCTCATCCCCTTGCCATGATGGGCATTCTCGCCATTACAAATCACAAAATCCACATGGTACTTGCTGATAAAACTTTTCAGCATCCGGTCAACCATCTGCAAACCGGGAGTACCTACAACATCGCCAATGAACATCACGTTCAGGGTTTTCTGTGCCATACCTCTTTGCTTTCCTTATTCAATATTACGTAAAACCAAGTGGGGTGAAGTTACACATTACCCCGCTAACAAAAGAACGCTCTCTCTGAATTCTCTTCCCATCGGGGAAAGTTTTGGTCACCCGGCGAATTGGCCAGCCGCCGGGTGGCTTTTTGGTTACTCGACCAATTCAGCGCCCGGCAGGTGCTGAATTGAGAATCGACCCGGGAATGTTTGATATAACTTTCTGAAATATTGAAGGTTGGTTATGGAAAAACCCTTGCTATCGTGCCTTGTCAGTTGTAGTGACAGCGTTTCAATGACCTGTTTTCCATACACAGCCCGTTCTTTGCCTCCCTGTATCTCGCTCCATTGAAACCCTTTTCCTAAAACGGCCCATATAATGAATTCTTAATTAATATTAAATTTTTGCATATAATATGTAATATATAGCTTAAGATTTAACTTGAAAGGGAATCAGACATGCTAATTGAATTCAGTGTTACCAATTTCAGATCGATTCGGTCAACACAAACCCTGAGCTTGGTTGCCACCTCTTTCAGTGAGCTACAGGAACAAAACTGCTTCATGACGCCTGAAAAAGGCGCGCCGAGTCTGCTCCGCTCCGCAGTTATTTATGGTCCTAATGCCTCAGGAAAAAGCAATCTTCTGAAGTCACTGGATTTCGTGGAGAACTTTGTCACCGAATCATCCAAGGAGGGACAGGAAGGGGAAGCAATCGATGTTAAGCCATTTCTGTTCAATTCAATCAGCCGAACTGAGCCGAGTGAGTTTGAAGTGCTGTTTCTACAAGAAGGAATTCGTTACCAGTATGGTTTTGCCGTCAACAATACTCGAGTCACCCACGAATGGCTGATCGCTTATCCAGAGGGTCGTTCCCAGCGCTGGTTTGAACGGGAATACAATACTGCCAATAAAAATGAAAACTGGTATTTTGGAAGTAAATTAAAAGGAAATAAGACTTTACTACAAAAAGCAACGCGCAGTAACGCTCTTTTTCTATCGACCGCAGTCCAGCTCAACAACGAACAGCTAAAGCCTGTTTACAATTGGTTCCATCAGAAGCTGAGGACCATCCATGTGAGTAACTTTTACCACTTATATTCGGCTTCAATGTGTAAAACTGATGCAGGTAGAAAGAGGGTCTTAGCACTGCTGAACGCTGCAGATCTAAGTATTGCTGATCTAAAAGTTGAAATAAAGAAGTTTAACTCAACTGATATGCCATCCGATATGCCAGAGCCTCTTAAGGAATATATTTGTAGAACATTGGATGGAAAAGAACAGTTAGATGTTAAATTTCTGCACACGATGGCAGGATCAAATGAATTAATTCCTCTTGAAGGTTTTGAAGAATCAGTCGGCACGAGAAGACTGTTTGATATTGCAGGTCCTTGGCTTGATGTGATCGACAATGGTTACATCCTATTTATAGACGAACTGAACAATAGCATGCACCCCATGATGGTCCGATTTCTCATTAACATGATCAATGACCCGCAAATTAACAAAAATAATGCGCAATTGATCTTCTCAACGCATGACACATCTATACTCGATAACGAACTGTTTCGCCGTGATCAAATCTGGTTCACAGAAAAAGATGCTTCCAATGCTACCAAACTTTATCCACTGTCAGACTTTACCCCGCGAAAAGATGAAGCACTGGAAAAAGGATATCTAAATGGACGCTACGGTGCTATTCCGTACATTGGAGAAGTGAGGTTCTGATGGGTTCGGATAATATTTTTCATAAACGCAAAGAGCGAAATTCGTCTTCACTGCGCCGAAGGAATTCTACGAAAGCATCCTATGACAGGGTACTTATAGTCTGTGAGGGAGAAAAAACAGAGCCAAAATACTTCGCTGAGATAAAAGACGCCTATAGACTAAGCACTGCTAATATTGATATATACGGGAAAGAGTGCAGTTCTGATCCACTCAGCGTAGTCAATTACGCCATCACAAAATTTGAGGCGGATCGTGATTATAACCGTGTTTATTGCGTCATTGATAGAGATAAACACGAAAACTTCAATAATGCAATCAATAAGCTGCAAAACAAGACGTTAGGAGAAAACGTTATTTTTACAGCTATAACATCAAATCCCTGTTTCGAATTCTGGCTGCTACTTCATTTTATCTATACGACAAGATCATTTTGTGCTCAGGGTAATGCATCAAACTGTGATCTGGTTTTAAAAGAGTTGAATAAAAAAAATCGAATTCCTAACTATAAAAAAGGTGCCCGGAATATTTTTGACTTAACAAAGACAAAGCTTTCTGAGGCCATCAAGAATGCAGAACAACTGCAAAAACATAATTACGAATCCAATTCAAAAAATCCCGCAACAAACATGCATGAGCTTATCGCATATCTAATCAACATGAAATGTACTCGTTAGATCCGTCAATGGCTGAGTAATAGAGATATTCAAGAACCATACCACTCCGTAGCCTCTTCAACAAGGAACATCAATTTTATTTAGCCAGTCCAGCTATCTTTCAACCTTCTGATTTCTGCATCACCAGATGAATCTCCCGATTTCGGTCACCTCCGGGTGGCGCGACCAACTACGTGATGGGTGAAATCAGGGATGTCGGGTGAACTTGTTAGCGGGTGAAAAGTGTTAACGGTAGCGAAGAGTTCATGATAAAAAGGAACAACTGCCATGGCTACACCCCGCAAAATCCGGAAGATATTCAAAAGCCAGCCAACAATGGAAGGAGCTGGAGTGCGGCTCAATCGGGCATTCGGCTTCAATGAGCTTCCGCTGTTTGACCCCTTTCTGCTGCTCGACGATTTCCGCTCCGGCAATCCGGCAGAGTACCGCAAAGGGTTTCCGTGGCACCCGCACCGTGGGATTGAAACCATCACCTACATGCTCGAAGGGAGTGTGGAGCATCAGGACAGCATGGGCAACCGGGGTGTGATTTCGGCCGGAGATGCGCAGTGGATGACCGCCGGCAGCGGCATCATTCATCAGGAGATGCCCTTCGGCGATAACGAGGGGCAAATGGGAGGCTTCCAGCTCTGGGCCAACCTCCCGGCCTCACAAAAAATGAGCGAGCCGCGCTACCGCGACATCACCGACGCCCGAATTCCAAAGCTCCATCTCCAGAACGGCGTTGAACTCCGTATCATTTGCGGTCAGTTCGGCGAAACAGCCGGACCGGTCAACGATATTGCCATTGATCCCGAGTATCTCGATATTACCGTGCCGCCGGAAACAACATGGAGTCACCCCATCAAACAAGGGCATACGGCTTTTGCTTATGTCATTGCAGGTAAAGGGCTCTTCTGCCCTGAAGAAACCTCTGAAACCGGAGAGTTTTTTGGGAACGGAACCCTTCTCCTTTTCACCGATGGCGAGAGCGTCACCATCAAAACCGGTGAGGATTCAGTACGATTTCTCCTGATCTCTGGCCAGCCGCTCAACGAACCAATTGCCTGGCAGGGCCCGATTGTGATGAACACCGAGGCGGAACTGCGCACCGCCTTCAGGGAGTACCAGAACGGCACCTTTATCCGCCACAAGTAACCGGTAAAGCCTGCATGCAGTACAAAAAACTCTTTTCCGGGATTCTCGTAACTCTCCTGCTGCTTCTCTTTGGTGGAGTAGCGCTGCTCTACCTACCCGAAAAAATCTCTCCTGAAGCATACCGGGCGGCATTTACAGCGCTTGATCTCTACCATAAAGCGCACCCGGAAGAGAAGCTACGCTACCTCGCGGTGGTGGATTTCTCAAAGCCCTCCTATCTGCAACGGATGGCCGTGATTGAGCTGCAAAGCGGGGAGCAATCCTTTTACCGGGTAGCACACGGAAAAAACTCCGGCGATCTCTACGCCACAAAGTTTTCCAATGCCCAAAATTCCAGCATGAGCAGCCTTGGGCTCTACAAGGTGGTTGAAGCCTACAACGGCGATCACGGAAAAGCGCTCCGGCTTGACGGGCTTGATCCACTGCAGAACGGCAACGCCCTGAACCGCGATTTGGTGCTCCACTCGGCCGATTATTGCTCGCTCGGCTATATCCTGCTCAACCTCGTGACCCTCAACGGGCCGCGAATCGGGCGAAGCAACGGCTGCTTTGTGCTCTCACCCCGTGGCAGGGATGAGGTGGTGCAAAAACTCACCGAAGGAGCGCTACTCTACGCCTGGGCCACTCAGCCCTGAAAAGTGCCGGAACGCAAGAAGCCCGGAAAATCCGGGCTTCAATGGTATGAACCTGTTTCAGCAACTCTGTTTAGAGCGCATCAATAATGGCGTTGAAGGTAGCACTCGGGCGCATGGCGGCGGAGGTCAACTCATCGCTTGGATGGTAGTAACCACCCATATCGACCGGTTTTCCCTGCGCACCAATCAATTCAGCATTGATTTTAGCCTCACTCCCGGCCAGTTGCTCGGCAACTTTGGCAAAGCGTGCCTGCAGCTCCTTGTCGTCACTCTGCGCAGCAAGCGCTTCTGCCCAGTAAAGTGCGAGGTAGAAGTGGCTTCCACGGTTATCAATCTGACCAACCTTGCGGGCCGGAGATTTATCGTTGTCGAGGAACTTGCCAATGGCCTGATCGAGGGTCTCGGCCAGTACCTTGGCTTTATTGTTGCTGAAGGTCTGGGCAAGGTGCTCAAACGAAGCGGCAAGGGCTGAAAATTCACCCAGAGAGTCCCAGCGCAGGTAGCCCTCTTTCTGGAACTGCTGCACATGTTTCGGGGCAGAACCGCCGGCACCGGTCTCAAAGAGTCCGCCACCGTTCATGAGCGGCACAACCGAGAGCATCTTGGCACTGGTACCAAGCTCGATAATCGGGAAGAGATCGGTCAGATAGTCGCGCAACACGTTTCCGGTAACCGAGATGGTATCCTGGCCGGCCCTGAACCGTTCAAGGGAGAAGCGCATGGCCTCAACCGGCGTCAGGATACGGATATCGAGTCCGGTGGTGTCGTGATCCTGCAGGTAAAGGGTTACTTTTTCAATAATACGGGCATCATGGGCACGCTTGCTGTCGAGCCAGAAAATGGCTGGCGCACCGGTAATTCTTGCCCGGTTAACGGCGAGCTTGACCCAGTCGCGCACCGGAGCATCTTTGGCCTGGCACATCCGGAAAATATCGCCCGTTTCAACACCCTGCTCCATAAGCGTAGAGCCCTGCGTGTCGACAACCCGTATGGTTCCTTCGCCGGGCGCCTTGAAGGTCTTGTTGTGTGAACCGTACTCCTCTGCCTGCTGAGCCATCAGACCCACGTTTGGCACACTGCCGATGGTGGCTGGATTAAAGGCTCCATGCTCTTTGCAATCTTCAATGATTGCCTGGTACATGGTGGCATAACAGCGGTCGGGAATCATCGCCTTGGTATCGTGCAGTTTGCCGTCCGGGCCCCACATCTTGCCGGAGTCGCGAACCACAACCGGCATGGAAGCATCAACAATAATGTCATTCGGCACATGCAGGTTGGTAATTCCCTTATCGGAATCAACCATCGCCAGTGCGGGACGGGTTGCATAGACCGCCTGGATGTCGGCCTCAATTGCAGCTCTCTCGGCATCAGGAAGCTTCTGGATTTTTGTATAGAGGTCACCCAAACCGTTGTTGACATTCACGCCAAGCTCCTTGATGAGCGCGGCATGTTTTTCAAAAACATCCTTATAGAACACGGTCACGGCATGGCCGAACATGATCGGGTCAGAAACCTTCATCATGGTGGCTTTCAAGTGGAGCGACAGGAGCAGGCCACTCTCTTGAGCATCCTTGATCTCGGCATCGTAAAAATTGCGCAGGGAGCGGACATTCATCACGGCCGTGTCGATAATCTCCCCCGCAAGCAAGGGGGTTTTATCCTTGAGTACAGTTACGGCACCATCAGCTCCCACAAACTCTATCCTGACGCTGGTTGGCTCTTTCAGGGTAACCGACTGTTCGCTGCCATAGAAATCACCATTCGACATAAAGGCAACATGCGATTTCGAATCGCTGCTCCATGCACCCATTTTGTGGGGATTCTTTTTGGCATACTGTTTAACCGACAATGGAGCACGACGATCGGAGTTACCTTCACGCAAAACAGGATTGACCGCACTGCCGAGCACCTTTGCATAACGGCTCTGAATCTCCTTCTCTGCATCGTTGGCGGGCGCTTCAGGGTACTCAGGAAGAGCAAACCCCTGAGCCTGCAACTCCTTGATGGCCGCCTTCAACTGCGGCAGTGAGGCGCTGATATTCGGCAACTTGATGATATTGGCTTCCGGGGTCAAGGCAAGTTCACCCAGCTCGGCAAGGTAATCAGGTATTTTCTGGCTCTCCGACAGAGTGTCGGGGAAATTGGCAAGGATTCGGCCGGCCAGAGAGATATCCCTTGGCTCAACGTCCACGCCGGTTCCCTTCGCAAAAGCCTGAATAATCGGCAGAAGGGAGTAGGTTGCCAAGGCCGGAGCCTCATCAATTTTGGTATAAATGATTGTTGCGTTTTTTGCCATCGCTGTTGTCGTTTTAAGTATTGTTTAAATTTATGCGATACAGATACTCTACGAAGAGGCTTGCTCTTTCAGGGGGGAAAATCGCACCTGACCCGCCTGGCAGGGGGTTCAGGACGAAACCCGGTATAATACTGGTGTATAAGATCCAATGAACAATTGCAGAAACCCCGGGAGCCGAGGCTCGGTGTGGTTTGCATCATACCTTATCCAACGGGTTACAGCAGGCAAAAAAAGTCAAACACCATAGTGCCGGAGTGGAATGGCTGGTTATGACTCTTTGAAAAAAACCGGGGAACAGGCAACGGCATGGCTCCCCGGGTACTAAAATTGAAGGGTTTCAAATCACATCATCAAGCCCTACGCGTGCAGCAAGATCCTTGTCGGTAAGCACCTCATGCGCCAGCTTGATCATGGGAATGGTTGCTCCCATGGAGCTGTAACCACCATCATGAAAAAGGTTCTGCATGGTGACCTTGCGCGAAAGGTCGCTGAGCAGGGTCATGGTATATTCAGCACACTCTTCGGCCGAAGCATTTCCGAGGGGCGACATGAGATCGCTGTACTCATACATTTTCTCAAATCCTGGAATGCCGCTGCCAGCCTTGGTGTAGGTTGGACTTTGTGAGATCGTGTTGATACGGATGGCGTGCTTTGCTAGCCGTGGCCCGTAACTGCGGACAATCGACTCAAGCAGGGACTTGGCATCTCCCATATCGGAATAGGTCCAGTAGTTCCGCTGTGAGGCAATGTAGGAAAGAGCCACAATACTGCCGCCATCATTGATGGCATCGTTCTTCAGGGCATAGGATACCAACCGGTGAAGTGAGAGACCGGAAACGTCGAGAGTTCTCATGAACCACTCGTAGTTCAAATCCTCATAAGGAAGCTGTTTGCGGATATTCTGTGACATGCCGATGGAGTGGACAATAAAATCAACCTTGCCGAGCTTCTCCTTCAGCTCCTTGAAACAGCTATCAGCCTCTTCATTTTTTGAGGCGTCACAAATAATCATCGGCGCATTGCCGCATAATGCCGAAAGCTCGTCCATATTGCCGAAACGCAATGCGGTCGCGACATTCGAGATGGCGATCTGGGCGCCTTCCCTGTGGGCATGAAGCGCAATCTGCCAGCCGATACTGCTCTCATCAAGCGGGCCGAAAACAATTCCTTTCTTCCCTTTCAACAAACCATAATGCGCTTTCTCGGACATGATATAAGCTTAGTCGTTACAATGATTGGGGGATAAATTCCCATTACTGCTACATTTTAAACACTTAAGATACAAGATTCCAGTGAAAACCTAAACTCTTTCACCCTGAATTTTTCTTTCCGGGCCTCAGAGTGAGGTTCACTTACATCTTCAAGCGTCTCATGGAGCGGAGTTTGTCGAGCACATTGCGGTTCACGCTCAACTCCATCTCCTCCTTTTCAACCGCAATCTCCTTGAAAACCACCCGCAGGAGATTATCCTCAATGATATACTTCTCCATCTCAAGGCTGTAGAGCGCTCTCGGCAAGGTTATGATGCGCTGTACCCGGTCGACGGCCACAACAATATCGGTGCCCATCCGCTCAACACTGACCTCTTCGGCATCCTTGAGGAAGGGTATTTTGATACAAAGAATTTCACGCAGGTCATCCGTCGCCGCATTTTTTTTGCTCTCAATCCAGAAATTTTTTCCAGAATAAAAGATTTTGTCGGGCAACTGACCGCCGAAAACCATTTTACTGATCTCATGCAAAGCGTCGCTTCCGATCGGCTCGGTGCGCTGCAAATGGCAACGGAAGACCGGAGTCGGGTAGAAGGAGTTGTCGATCTCCATCAGGTATTTGCTGTGCAGGTCGGCCCAGAACTCAAAATACTCGCCAACGGTTTTCGAGGTTGGAAGAATCTTGTTGATCACAATGCCGTCAATGTTGATCCCGTAGAGGTGCACAAAGGTGTAGGCCCGCTTGGTTTCAAGGATGGAGAGCTTTTCAGGGTTCAAGACCAGCCGGAAGGTCACCTCAGGACTGAGAATAAACTTGTTGATATCCTCCATCTGCTTGAGCAGCACATTGACCTCATTAAAGAAGTCATCGTCGGGAATGGAGTTGCCGCTGAGCGGACGGGCTATCGACGACATGCTTTTATAGAGCTTGAAAAACTGTTTGCCCATGTTGCCACCGATAATAATCTCCGGATAGGCAAGCAGGCGGAGCGTGTTGCCTGTCGGGGAGGTATCGAGCACAACGGTATCCCATTTACCCGACTGCGCCTCATCGAGCAGGCGGCTCAGGGCGAAAATCTCGTCAAGGCCCGGCTGTGTGGTCAGCTCGGTAGCCATGCCGCTGTCAATCCCCTTGCTTTTATAGGAGGAAGAGACAAACTTCTGAAATCCCGCCATGTTCTTTTTCAGCTCATGGATGGTATCAACCTCAAGGCCGTAAAGATTGGCTTCAATCTTCTGGGGATCGTTGCGGCTTATGCGGGTATTGAAAACATCCGAAAGCGAATGGGCCGGATCGGATGACATGATCAGCACCTTCTGGTTCTGGCGTGCCAGAGCCACTGCGGTGGATGATGAAATTGTGGTTTTTCCCGTCCCCCCTTTTCCTGAATAAATGATAACTCTTGTCTTCGACTGGTTTTCCGTTAAATCCCTCGACAACATAAACTCTCCCCGGTTAAAGTATCAATGATCCTGAAAGGCATTTCCTCGGTAGGAGGAAAAAACCATAGGTTAGGAAAGTACCATTTTTCCCCTGTTTAGAGAAAAACAATCTTTTTCTCTAATGCATGAGCCAGTTGCTCCATGTACTCCTCGTGACTTATTTCAACCGCACCAAGTTTTTCGAGATGCGGGTTCATGATCTGGGCGTCGAGCAAGAGGTACCCTCTCTCTTGCAAATGGAGCACCAGGTGGTCAAAAGCGATCTGTGAGGCGTAGGAGCGGCGAAAAAACATCGACTCGCCAAAAAACGCGCCACCCATGGCGATGCCGTACAACCCTCCAACAAGCTCGCCCTCGTACCAGCATTCAACACTATGGGCCACCCCAAGCCGGAAGAGAGTGCTATATGCCTCAACAATCTCACTGGATATCCATGTCTCCTGGTCACTTTTCCGGGGTGCGGCACACCCCTTGATCACCTCTTCAAACGCAAGATCAATGGTTACCTTAAACTCCCCTTTTCGCTTCAGGCGAAGCACATCGCGGGAAGGGCGGTAACGATCGAGATGAAAGATGGCCCTTTTGTAGGGCTGGCACCAGTAGAGTTTTCCATCCTGCGAAGGATCAGACATGGGAAAAAATCCCTCTTGGTAGGCAGCGAGGAGTTCGTGAATACGGATCATCTCTCGTTATTGGTGCTGTAGCTGCTTAGAGAAAGCTCAGAAGCAGCTCATCCACCATCCGCTTTGGCACATGATGAATATCGTTGGCATCGCGGTAGTAGCGCACCGGATCACCAGCCGCCATCTGGTCAATGACAATGGTTTCGGCAGGTTTGCCGAGCGCAATAACGAGAAGAAGCATAAAGCGTTCCGGAATCTTCAACAACTCCCGAATCTTCTCCCGCTGAAGGGCACCAATAATGCATCCCCCCAAGCCGGAAGCGGTTGCGCCAAGCAGAATGGTCTGGGCGGCTATGCCGCTGTCGCAAGCGAAGTCGCGGCTTATCTCCAGGTCACCGAGCATGACGAGATAGGCCGTGGGACGCTCCCCTTCCGCCGGGCCGGGCCACTCCGGAAGATAGCCTGCCCAGGCAAGCAAGGGAAAAAGGGCATCGGCCATTGCAGGATCACAGACCGGAACATATTTCAGCGGCTGGAGATTTCTCGGCGAAGGCACGTAGCAGGCAAGCTCAACAAGATCGCGCACAACCTCTTCCGTTACCCGGTAACTGCCATCAAACCTCCGGTAACTCCGGCATTTGGTTACAAGCTCCCTGAACAGCATAGGCATCGTTATTAGAGTTTATCCTCCCAGGCGGCCGAGGTGTATTTCGGCAAATCATCCCACTTGCCGCTTCCTATCCACTCGGCAATATAATCGACTGTTCGGGCATAAGCGAGCGGTTCCCGGCAGGGCCTCTGCAGCCAATCGGCAAGCGTGGAGGCATCAAGCTGGTGCATGGCCATGCCGTATCCAAGCACTTCAATGGCAAGCGCATTGGACTCCTGCTCAACCTGGCCGTCAAGAGGGCGGAGCAGCAGCTTCTTGCCCAGATGGAGCGCCTCGCCCGGCAGCTCGAATCCCGCATTGCAGACAACCCCGTCAGACTCCATAAGATCATGCAGAAAACCCTCACGGCTATACCCCCTGAAGTGCAGATGCCCCTCATCACCCGCTTCGGTGACCTTGCCATAGATAAAAAACTCATAGCCGTCAAACGGAGCAACCAGAGCCGTAATATCCTCCAGCTCTTCAAACGGGAGATAGACAAGAATTTTCTCTTTAACCGCCACTCTTGCGGCCTCGTCATAGAGTGAAGCCGGAATAACCGGCGGAAAAATCGGCTGGTTAAAGTGATGCCAGTGCAGCCCGGCATTGTAACGGGCCGGAGCAAAATTAAGCAGGGTATATTTTTCAAACATATTTCCCTTTGCAAGCGGCACATCGTAGGGGAAAGCATACTGATGGCCGAAGCCCAGAGAGGGAATATTTTTTATTCTTGCGGCCATGGAGCTGATCGGCTCAAAATCAGTAATAATCAGCTCCGTGCCGGCCGTATCAAGCGTCAGTATATCCGACATCAAACGCAGCAGATCGAGCTGAAACATGGTCTCCAGGTAGCTCATCTTCCCCTTGTAGGTCACGAGCGTCATCCCCTTCATGACCCGGTAGGGGGCAAATATCTCGATCTCTTTCAGCTCTTCGGCTTTTCTTCCACTGATAATAACCTCAACCTCATGACCATCACCCTTGAGCTTGCGGACCAGCTCGCGGCTTCGGCTGATATGACCATTTCCTGTACCCTGAACGCCAAAAAGAATTTTCATACTGCTCGGATTTTATGCCGCTAAAGCCCGCTCGAAAAACGAACTCAACTACTGCACAATTTTAAGGTTGGCATACTGTACCATAAGCGTCTTCTCGCCGGCACTGCGAAAGCGTATTTTAACCTTCTGCTTTGAGCCACTTCCCTGGACTTCCACTACCGTGCCCGGACCAAACACGGCATGATGCACCATCGTGCCTTCACGCATCCCCTGGCGGGACGGCTTCGGCTGGCTCCCTGAAGCCGCTGATAAAGCTGGCGGAGGAGCGCTTTTCGGCTGATACCCTCTTGATGATAACCCGGAGCTGGCCCGTTCCTTCTCCGGACGATCCGAGAGCAACACTCCAGCTTCGGTCTGAATGATGGATGAGTCAATTTCACTGATAAAGAGCGACTTGATGCAGTGTTGCGGCTGACCGTAAAGGTAGCGGCTTTGCGCCCAGGAGAGAAAAATCTTCTCCTCGGCCCTCGTCACCGCCACATAGAACAACCGCCGCTCCTCTTCAAGCTCCTCCGCCTCATAGCAGTTCAGCGGAAAGAGCCGCTCCTCAAGGCCGGTCACAAAGACAACCGGAAACTCAAGCCCCTTTGCCGCATGGACCGTCATCAGGGAGACATAGTTATCCGTATCCTGCGTCTCCTGATAGTCGGAGGCGAGCGAAATATTTTCCAGAAAATCCCCCAATGAACCCGCGTCCGGGTTATGGTCGGAAAAATCGCGGGCCATGGAGAGCAGCTCCTGAAGGTTCTCATGACGCGCCAGCGACTCCGGGGTGTTCTCCGCCTGCAGCAAGAGCGGGATAGAGGTCAAGTCAAACAGCTCGGTCAATACCTCAAACACGGTTCCGCCCTCGGCCGTCACCTTGAGACGTTCAATCACGGAACTGAAAGAGGCGAGGGCATTGACCAACCGCGCCTGAAACCCTCCATCCTCAGCCCGCAGAATGGCATCGTAGAGGCAGATATCCTGCTCTTCGGCAAACTCGCGGAGCTTGTTCAGGCTGACATCCCCAATTTTTCGGGGAGGAAAATTAATGATTCTCAAGAGCGACTCACTGTCGCGCTCATTGAGGATAAAACGAAGATAGGCCACCGCATCCTTGATCTCCCGGCGCTTGTAGAAGGAGACACTGCCGAAAATCCGGTAGGGAATCCGATGCTGGCGCATGGTATCCTCAAGCACCCTCGACTGGGCATTGGTACGGTAAAAAATCGCAAAATCCCTGAACTCAAAGCTCTGTTTCATGCGAAGCAGGCGGATGTTCTCGCCAACCCGTTCGGCCTCATGCCGCTCATTGGAAGCCTCGATAAGGGTCAACGGCTCACCCAGGTCGCGGTGAGAGATCAGCTCCTTTTTGATTTGCCGCTGGTTGCGGCTGATCACGTTGTTTGCCGCATGAAGGATATTGCCCGTACTGCGATAATTCTCAACCAGCTTGAAGGTCTGGGCATCGGGATAATCATCCTGAAAGTTCAGGATATTGGTAATATCGGCGCCGCGCCACGAGTAGATCGACTGGGCATCGTCACCGACAACAAAGATATTGTGATGCTTTTTGGCCAGCATCTTGGCCACCAGATACTGCGCCCGGTTGGTATCCTGATACTCGTCAATCATGATATAGCGGAAGAGCCCCTGCAGCTCCTCAAGCACCTCCGGGTGCGCATTGAAAAGCTCAAGCGGCTTGATGAGCAGGTCATCAAAATCAAGAGCGTTCTGCTCCTTCAGCTTTTTGGTGTAGAGCTCATAGATCTGTGCGGTTTTCTGCTGGTTGTAATCGCCGGCACTCCGCTGGAACTCCGAAGGGAGAATAAAGCTGTTTTTTGCCCGGCTGATCATCCCCTGAACCGTATTGACCGGCACCGATTCATGAGAGATGTTCAACTCAGCCATCGACTGGCGAATCAGGCTTTTACTGTCATCGGTATCAAAAATGGAGAAGCTCCGGTTGTAACCGATCAAATCAATATAGTTGCGCAAGAGCCGCGCAAAAACCGAATGGAAGGTGCCGACCCAGAGACCGCTCGAACTGCCGCGATGCAGCAGGGTGTCAATGCGGTGGCGCATCTCGCCCGCCGCTTTATTGGTAAAGGTAAGGGCAAGAATATTCTGGGGATCTATCCCCTCGTTCCTGATAAGATATGCAATACGGTAGGTAATAACCCTTGTCTTGCCTGAACCGGCACCGGCCAGCACCATAACCGGCCCGGTAGTCGCGGTTACAGCATTGCGCTGCACGTCATTGAGATCGTTCAAAAAATCCGTCAATACTCTAGTGTGGTAACCGTTAACAGTTATAGCGCTGCCGGGGCATCAGTCAGTTCTTGCCCCGGCAGCGCAGGAATCTCCAGTTGAATTTCGTATAACTTTACCCTTTTTACAAATACTCCCCAAACAAATCATTGCCCTCTGCCAGAAGCCTGCGGCCGGCAATGCTCTCCATGCCCTGATACCGACCACTCTCTCATACAACAAAATGATTTAGCGTCTGCCGGAAGATACGGTGAAAGGAGTTTTTGCAAGTTTTAAACCGCCTTTACGCCCGTTTGGCCTTGCGAGTTGCTATATTTCAAAACAGAACTCATTACGCACCAAAACAGTAGCTCCATGTTTCCTCTCGTTTACGAAATCAACACCCGCATCTGGCTGAAAAAACTAAGCAAAAACCATAATTGTTCGATAACCCTCGGCAACATTCCCGATGAGGAGTTCGCCTTTTTTTCATCCTGCGGTTTTGACCTGGTATGGCTGATGGGAGTATGGAGGCCGAGTGAGTACAGCAAAGCCATTGCAACATCGCATCAGGGTCTGCGCTCCTCATTTTTGGAGCATGTTGAGGTGGTGAACCCATCGGACGTTGCATCATCACCCTACTCCATCCCCTCATACACCATCAATGAAGCGCTTGGCGGAGAGGGTGAACTGCGCCTCTTCCGTGAAAAGCTGAAAAGTCACGGCATCAAGCTCATGCTCGATTTTGTGCCGAACCACCTTGCCCTCGACAATGAGTGGTTGCCGGAACATCCGGAGTTTTTTGTGCCCCTCTCGGCGGAAGAGTACCTCCTTGAGCCCGAATCCGGTTTTGAGTACAAAAAAGGCAGCTATCTTGCCTGCGCCAAGGATCCCTATTTCCCCCCGTGGACCGATACTCTGCAGCTCAACTATGCCCATCCGGCAACTCGGCAGATGATGACGGAAAACCTCTTCAAAATCAGCTCTCTTTGTGACGCCGTGCGTTGCGACGTAGCCATGCTGATCCTCAAAAATGTTTTCAATATGACCTGGAGCCATCTCAAGCAACCCATGACGGAGGAGTTCTGGGCCGGTGCAATCAGGGCGGTCAAAGAGCGTCAACCCGATTTTCTCTTCCTCGCTGAGGCCTACTGGAACAAGGAGTGGGAGCTGCAGCAACAGGGGTTTGACTTTACCTACGACAAACCCTTTTACGACCACATCTGCCACGAGCCAATCAATGTTGAAAAGCTCAAGGGGCACATGCTGGCCGAGTGGGAGTACCAGAAACATCTCTGCCGCTTTATTGAAAACCATGATGAACCCCGGGCCGCACAAAAAGCCGGACTGAACAACCGCGTCGCGGCCATGATTCTCCTCGGGGCTCCCGGCATGCATCTGGTACATCAGGATCAGATGGAGGGGTTTCGCCTGAAAATCCCGGTTCAACTTGTACGCCAGGCTCCGGAGCCTCATGACGAGGAGCTGAAAAGACTCTACAGGCAGCTTTTCGCGCTTCAGAAAAAAAAGGTTTTTCAGGAAGGGCGCGTCAAATGGCTTGAGTTGACTCCACTGGCACACCACTCACACTGCGTCAGTTTTCTCCGCTTTACGCCCCATGAACATGCTTTTGTTCTGGCCAATGTCAGTAATGCCGCCATAACGGTCTCGTTCCACCACCCCTCTCTGCAAGGGATCACGACCGAGAATTTAAAGCTGCTCAGCAGCAGTGGTGCAAATAAAACGGGAGATATTCTCTGTAACGACGAGACTCTCCAGGTGCACCTGTCGGCGCATGAAGGAGTGGTCATCACACTCTAGAAAAAAGCATACAACCGCTTTACCATCCAATAACTCTGACTCACCACCATGCAAGTCACTACCCATACCATCACCCTGCGGACGACAAAGCCGATTGAGATCATTGATATTACCCCGGAAGTCACCGCAGCCCTTTCGGCATCGGGGCTTCAGCGGGGACAGCTCACCGTTATCAGCCAGCACACAACGGCCTGTATCAATATCAATGAAAAAGAGGAGCGATTGCTTGAGGATATGGAGACCTTTCTCAAGCGGCTGGTACCGAGGGATGGCAACTACCTGCACAATCTTGCTCCGATTGACGGGCGCGACAATGCCCACTCCCATCTGATTGGCCTCTTCATGAACAGCTCTGAAACCATTCCCTTCGCCGAGGGAAAACTGCTGATCGGTGAGTGGCAATCGATCTTCTTTATTGAACTCGACGGCGCCCGCGAAAAGCGGAGTGTGCTTGTGCAAATTTTGGGTATCTGAACCATCCCTAGCGACCAAAGCGGCTGAAATGGAACCGGGAAGCCTCAGACGGAGTTACAATAAAACCCCATTAACCTGAAGCTCTGAAATCTTATGCCTGATTCACTGCCCGTTCGTCTTGCAGAGCCGTCGACTTTTCTCTCTGAAATCCGTTCACCTGACGATATCAAAAAGCTCTCGCTTGCCGAGCTGCAACTGCTTGCGGAGGAGTGCCGCCAGGAGGTGATCAAGCTGGTCTCCATGAATGGGGGCCATTTTGCTTCAAGCCTTGGCGTTGTAGAGCTGAGCGTTGCGCTTCATTATGTCTACAGCACTCCTCACGACAAAATTATCTGGGATGTCGGTCACCAGGCCTACGTGCATAAAATCCTGACCGGAAGACGGGAAAAGATGCAATCCAACCGGCAGTATGGCGGCCTTGCCGGATTCCCCAGAATATCGGAGAGCCCCCATGACGCCTTCGGCACCGGTCATGCATCAACCTCCATTTCAGCCGCAGCAGGGATGGCCGCAGCAAGGGATCTGGCCGGCACCAACGAAAAGGTGATTGCGGTCATCGGAGATGGCAGCATGACCGGCGGCATGGCCTTTGAGGCAATGAACCACCTTGGAGAGCTGAAAAGCGACGTGCTTGTTATCCTCAACGACAACCAGATGGCCATTTCACCCAGCACCGGAGGGCTGAGAACCCATCTGATCAACATAACCCTGAACAAAACCTACAACAAGGCGCGTAAATTTATCTGGAAATCGATCTCACTGCTCAACAATGAGGTGGGAGAGGCGGCCAAAAATGCCATCCGCAAACTTGAAGAGGGCGTCAAGGCCACCTTCACGCCCGGCGCCTTTTTCGAAGCGCTCGGCTTCCGCTATTTCGGCCCGATTGATGGCCACAATATGGAACAGCTCGTCAAGGCGCTCCGGGAGATGCAGGCTCTTCCCCATCCCAAGCTGCTCCACATTATCACAACCAAAGGCAAAGGGTTCAAGCCGGCCGAGGAGAACCAGTGTAAATGGCACGCCCACAGCGGCGGCTTCGATACCACAACCGGCAAATCTCTTAAAACCGCCGACACCACCCTTCCCCCCAAATATCAGGAGGTCTTTGGCGAAGCCTTGGTTGAGCTTGCCCTGAAAGATCCCCGCATTACGGCCATTACAGCGGCCATGCCGGGCGGAACCTCGCTCGACCTCTTTCAATGCGCCCTGCCGAAGCGCTTTTACGATGTCGGCATTGCTGAGCCTCATGCCGTTACCTTTGCCGCCGGACTTGCCATCCAAGGGTTCAAACCGGTATTCGCCATCTACTCGACCTTTCTGCAGCGCGCCTACGACCAGTTGATTCATGATGTTGCCCAGCAAAACCTCCACGTTGTTTTTGCCATTGACCGGGCCGGACTGGTCGGGGAGGATGGGCCAACCCACCACGGGGCATTCGATCTCTCCTTTCTGCATAGTGTACCGGGAATGGTCATCATGGCCCCGGCCGATGAGCAGGAGCTGCGCGACATGCTCTACACCGCCCTCTACGCGCTGAACGGCCCGGTAGCCATCCGTTATCCAAGAGGCAACGGCACCGGTACGCCGCTGCGCAAAAACTTCACGGCCCTTGAAACAGGAAAAGGTGAAATTCTGCGCAATGGCGAAGGGTTGGCGCTCCTCGCCATAGGAAACATGGTGCAGAAAGCGCTTGAGGTGGCCAAAGTATTGGAACTGGAGGGGACGAGTGCAACCGTGGTCAACATGAGGTTCCTCAAGCCGCTCGACACGGCCCTCGTTGAAGAGGTTGCAGCGCACTCAACCCACATTGCCGTGATTGAGGAGAACAGCGTGATCGGCGGTCTCGGCAGCGCCGTGATCGACTGCCTCAACGAGAAGGGGTTGAACCGCCCTGTGCTGAAAATTGCGCTGCCCGATGCCTTTGTCACCCACGGCAGCATGGAGGATCTTTACCGGGAGATCGGCTTCGATACCCCTGCAATGACGGAAAAGATAAAGCGTTTCTACAGGGAGAGGTGAAAGAGGCCGAAGATAAAAAGCACCATCCACACCGAGAGATTTGCAAAGAGACCGGCAAGCAGGTCATCCGTCATGATCCCCCATCCACCCGGTAAACGCTGGGCGGCATCGATGGGGCCCGGTTTTGCAATATCAAAAAAACGGAAAAAGAGCAGTGAAAGCAGTGCGGGCAAAAGACCGATCGGCAAAAACGCCAGCGCCACCCACTGACCGGCAAGCTCATCAATGGTGACCACCGAGGGGTCACTTCCATACACCTCTTCCATAAGCGGAGAGGCCCATATTCCAGCCACACAGAAAAGCAGCACCAATGGGAGCAAGAACAGCGGTTGATGCAAAGCTGGCAGAAAAAAATAGCAGGCAACAGCGGCAATACTCGTGACCGTGCCGGGAGCAACGGGAAAATAGCCGAGGCCAAAACAGGTGGAGAGCATTTTTGCAATGAGCAGCTTCATGGCCCCATTCACTCCTGAACCGGCTTCTGCAGCGAAAGTTTCCAGTTGCTGACAAGATAGGAGACGCCGGTATAAACCGTAAAAATGGTTACTGCGAGCATGATATAGTCGAGAGTATCGGAGAGAAGAAAACGCTGGATCATGAGGGCAACTCCCTTGCCGGAAAAAACCGACTCCTTCAAAAGGATCAGCACCATGATCAGGTAGACAAAAAGATTCTGCACCAGAGTTTTATACTTTGCCTCGACACTGGTCACAACCGGACGATCCATGTACTCCGCATAGACCCTGAGCCCGGTTACCACAACATCGCGCACAATAACCAGCACCACCATCCAGAGTACCAGATAGCCCATCCAGACATAGAGCAAAAAGGCGGCGGTAATGAGCAACTTGTCGGCCAGCGGATCCAGAAAAGCCCCAAGGCGGGTAATGACGCCATATTTACGGGCATGATAACCATCATAAATGTCGGTGAGGGATGCCACCGCAAACACAATAACCCCGAAAAGCTTCATATAGGGATCAACCTGCAGAAGCAGCAGCACAAAAACCGGCACCAGCAGAATCCTCAAGGCGGTCAACTGATTGGGTATCGTCAGATATGATTGGTACGGTTCTTTCAAACCCTGGGAAATTATATTAGTTAAAAGCCGGAACACAGCGCACTGCCTGATTGCCAAGCTCCCTTCGGCACAAGATACGCTATTGGATGCTGTTTTTCAACGCATCGACCATTCTTGCAATAATAATGATTATTACTCCATTTCCACAACCGTCACTCCGGTTCCCCCTTCACCCCACTCACCAAGGCGAAAGCTTTTGACGCGGCGGTGCTGCTGCAAAAACTCCGCCGTTCTCTGGCGCAGGGAACCGGTGCCCTTGCCATGCACAATGGTGGCGGAGTGGATGTTGTTGAGCATCATGGTATCAATAAAACGCCCAACAGCCATAATCGCCTCATCACCGCTGAGGCCCCGCAAATCAAGCCGTGTTGACTCAACCCCTCCGGTAATGGCCGACCAGGAGCCTCTCTTTTCGGTTGGCAGAGGCTCTTTGAGGGTTTTTTTAGCGCGGGTTTTGGAGGTCTTTTCAAGATTTTTCAGCGATGTGGTCAACCGGAAGTTACCGCACCGAACAACCACGCTCTCCTGGTTAATGCTCTCCACCTCACCGGAGGTGGTGGTATCAAGAATCCTGACCAGGTCACCCTCCCGAATGGAACGATCCAGCGGCAGGGCCGATTGGGCTTCAGCCTGCAGCGCCGACTCCTTTTTTTCGGCCTCCTGCTTTTTCATGCCGAGTTTTTTTCGGGCCTCCTGCAGGGTTTTTTCATCGGTTGGCGCGCTTTTAACCTCCTGAAGAATCCCCCGGATCTCCTTGCGGGCATGTTCCACCTCTTTCTGCAGCTCCCGCGACACCGTGAGCTTCACCTCCCGCTGCCGCTTTTCAAGCCCCTTCTCCTCCTGCTGCAGAAAACGCTCCCGCTCCTCCAGCAGGGCCCGATCCGCCTCAAGAGAGCGTTTGAGCAGGCGGTTCTCTTCGAGCGTATGGCTCAGGTCATCCAGCATCCGATCCAAGCCGAGCCGCTCGCCCTGCATAAAGCCGGTTGCCCGCTCCACCAGCGAGGCCGCAAAGCCCATCCGCTGCATCATGGCAAAGGCAAAGCTGTTGCCCGGCAGCCCCTTGATAAAGCGGAAGGTCGGCAGAAGCCCGGCCCGGTTAAACTCCATCGCCCCGTTCAGCACCCCTTCGCGCTCATGGGCGTAGGCTTTCAGCTCGCCGAGATGGGTGGTTACAATGGTTTTCGCTCCCCGGTGAAGCAGCTCCTCAATCACGGCCCGGGCTATAGCTCCACCCTCCTCAACATCCGTGCCGGCGCAAAGCTCATCAATCAGCACCAGTGAGGAGCTTCCGGCACCCTCAAGAATGTGGCGGATCTCACCAAGATGGGAGCTGAAGGTAGAGAGGTCGTTCTCAATCGACTGATCGTCACCGATCTCGATAAAAATATCGCTGAAGAGCGGGAAAACCGAGCTTTCGCTGCAAGGCAAAAGGTAGCCGTGCATCAACATGCAACAGAGCAGGCCAGCGCTCTTCATCGCCACCGATTTACCCCCGGCGTTGGGGCCGGAGATCACCAGCACCCGCTCCCCTTCATCCAGCTCAAGGTCAAGTGGCACAACATCGGTATGACGGTGCGAAATCAGCAGCCAGGGGTGAAATCCCCGGATAATGCGGAGCGAGTGGTCCCGCGCAATTCCGGGAAGCACGCCGCTCGTTTCAACCGCAAAGCGAGCCCGCGCGTAGAGGGCATCAAAGCGCGAGAGCACGCTCTCGTTATGGGCCAGATTTTCAAGTTCCGGGCGCAACTGATCGGAAATCTCCTTCAGAATGCGCTCGATCTCCCGCCGCTCGCTGATTTCAAGATCCTGAATCCGGTTGCTGATCTCAAGAGTCTCCGCCGGTTCAATAAAAACAGTCTGCCCAGTGCGGGAGTAGTCCTGTATGTAGCCTGCAATCTTGTACTTGTTCTCGACCCTCAGCCCGAGCGTCAAGCGGCCGTTCTTGACCGCCACGGTCTCCTCCATCAGCCAGCCGTTCTCCTGACATCGGCGAAGCAGGCGCTCCATTTTGCGCCGGATCAGCTCACGACTCTCGCCCAGCTCCCGGCGAATCATCAAGAGCCCGTCGCTTGCCGTATCGCGCACCCGTCCCTGCTCATCAATAATCCGGCGGATAGCGGTCTGCAGGGTTTTTTCAAGCCATAAGATAATAGTGAACTCATTCAGCAGCGGATAGACCTCGCGGTTGCTGAACATGAACTTGCGCAGTTGCGCTGAGGAGTAGAGGAGGTGGTAGATATCCTGCAGCTCTTCCGGCTCAAGATAGCTCTCCAGCACCTCCAGCTTTTTGAGCAGCGACCGGGTGTCCGGCAGATAGGAAAAGGGAAGGGTGAGCCCCTCCTGCAGCATATTCCTCAACTCAAGCACCCGCTCCAGCTCCGTAACCAGCAGTCCCCGCTCCACCTCCGGCACCGCCGCCAAAAGATGATCGCGCCCCATCGCTGAAAGGCAAAACTGTGTGGTATAGTCGGCAACCTTGTCAAACTCAAGCTTTTTCAGGGTGATGGTGTTCATGGAGGATTATATGGCGTTACAGGCTGTTGCGGATGAGACGTTAAAAGAGTTTTGAAAGCATTATAACAAATATAACAATCGAAAAAAGCCGGTAATGACACCGGACTCAGAGATTACTAACCATTCTACTCAGGTTTTTCTCAGTTGATATTCTTTCTAGAAAAATTGAAATAACCTGTCAGCGAAGATCGCCACAGTGACCAAGCAAGCAACGATCAAGCAAATTAAAAACAGCTATAACCCTTTGAATCATATACCTTACAGAAGGGCTAATGGCTTTTCAACCCTTATCCATCAAGCAACGGTCACGCAAATAAGGGTTCATTTTCAGGCCCACCATGGAATGTACTTTTTTGCCTTGCTGCCAACAGAATCATCAAAACAGCGAATAAGCTCATCAGCCTTTGTATCTGAAATAATCCGGGAAACCATGGCACGATTTTTTTCTTCAATTCCGAAACGTTCTCGCAGACTTGTGTTGGTCATAAAATCACGCTGCACATATTTCAAACACGCATGAAGGTAGCAGGCACGAACCCGATCAGCTTTGTCCATCTCTTTCAACTCCCGATGAGCAAATAATACGGTTCGGGTATGCTCGTCCGTTGTTTCAAATATCGGTGCGGGAAGTTGATAAAGCTCGGTCTGAAAAACAACCTTATCAATACCACTGCCCCGCTCCTCGCAGATACCGATTCGACGCATGAATGAAGCTAGTTCTTCATTGCGTGATTTGGGAGGGCTGTCGAGAAAGCGGTCAATTTTAACCAGCGGCAGACCGGGATTAGTAATTTCGATCCGGCTTGCAAAAATCTCAATCATGGGAGCGGTGCCTGTGGCATAAAAATCCTGATGGATAATAGCATTGGCAACCAGCTCACGAATTGCCAGCTCAGGAAACATGGGAACCTCTTTGCGCAAAGCTTGCCCTATAACCTCGTTACTTGGCAACAGATTGGTAATAAAGCCTATCAAACCCTTAAAACCGCAAGCATAACCTTTGATACCTTCCTGCTCACGAATTGTTTTTGCCCGATCTTCACCCTCATAAAGCACGACCCTTATAGATTTACGTTTGAGAGGTCGAAAGTCGCTGAGTTGCCGGGCAAACAACATCGCCCCAAGATTAGTAATATTCCATTTTCCTCCATAGCCGGAGACAATCAATTCATCAGCCGCCAAAGCACCAATGATTCCTTCACGACCTTCAGGAAGATTACTCTTCAGTAAAGTAAAATATGCCGGATAATCCATAAATTTCAGTACCTCTTCAGCCGTTACATTTTCAGCAGCAATCTCCTGCTCAAAGTGCCTCCGCTCAAAGAGCCTCCAAAGCTGACGCTCCTTTTCGGGAAACTCCTTGAGTTTTTTCTTATACGAACCGATCCGGATAAACTCAATGTTTTTAAACTGAACCGGATGGCGAAAAGCAGCATCAATTTCCAGCATCACTACAGGTCTTTTATCAACCAGTAAACAGTGGAATCGAAAATTGATTTTGGGACTGAGTAGTTGCAGAAGCCAGCTTCCAAGTTCCTGATTACCAACTTTAAACTGACGTGGATTAAAATCCGTCCCAAGAATACCATGTGAGTGATTGTCAATACCCCAGACTAACCAGGCAGTTACTTTACCAAGCAATGCCGCAGAATTAGCAAGAGCAGAAAGATATTCTCCGATCTCATCAGGATCTGAGTTATTATGCTTGAACTCCACCCATTCGATTTCCGAGGGAAGTTGACACAGATCTTTCAGAATACTGATTAAATAGTCATCGGATCGATCAATACTCATGGTGTTACCTCCCCAGAAATATCAAAATTCTATTTTTGAGTTCCTTTATTTCGCTTTTGATCGCCTCCTTTCTCATGACTTTATAATGAAAAACAAAGTAACGAGGCAAGCCGAAAAACATTGCTTGTAATCTATGGAGCAGAAACTCGAATTTCAAGCGTAATCATCACCTGATTCATAAAATACGTCTTTCTTGAGATCATGAGAGCTTGGCAGATCGGAGATAACGAGAAAACCAGAGAATGGCCTGTCATCATCATATCGACCAAGGCTCCACCCCTGCGAGGCTTAAACGATCCAATAATGTGCAGCAACAAAAAATCAACCCACCACGGAAAGCTTCCTCTACAGAAAAAAAATGACTATATTATTTCTGTAGCAACAAAAAAAAAGAGAGCGCTATCCATGCAACAATCCAGAGAAATCCAGCCCGAAAGCCAGCAGGCGGTGCTGTCGAAAGCGTTGCGGAACACAGCGCTTTACCTTGGCATCCCGAACAACAGGCTTGCCCGGATTCTAGGGTTGAGCGCGGCCACGGTCAGCCGTCTCAATACAGGAAGCTTCCAGCTCTCCCGCGAAAGAAAAGAGTGGGAGTTTGCGGTGCTGCTGGTCCGGCTCTTCCGCTCGCTTGATTCGATTACAGGCGGTTCTGCGGAGACCGCCAGAGTATGGATGAACAGTGAAAACAAGGCTCTTTTCGGTCGCAAGCCAGTTGAGCTTATTGAAACAACCGAGGGACTTGTTCATGTTGTCACCTATCTGGACGCCAGCCGGGGTGTTGTCTGAAGCCAGGGAGCATCAGTGGAAAATATGGAGAGTGGTTGAGGCCCAGCATGTGGTTTCGACCATGAAAATCGTGGACTCACTTGCTGAACAGGAGCTGCTTGAAGAGATTCTTGAACAAGGCAAGCCGCCTGCACCAAGTGAGAGTGCCGGACTGCACTATTTGCTCTCCACACCATTTCGTTATCCAACACTCTCCCCCAAAGGGTCGCGCTTTCGAGCACCGAATGACCCCGGCGTTTTCTATGGAGCCGAACGGGTAAAAACCGCTGCGGCAGAGGTCGGATACCGGCGGTGGCAATTTCTGCAGGACTCGGTGGGACTCAACCGGCTCCCACCCGCCCAGTTCACCACCTTTTCCGTTCCGGTCAGAGGAAAAATGGTTGATCTGCGCCACCCTCCATTCCAGAAAGATCGCACCCTATGGGAAGCCCCGGACGACTACCGTGCAACACAGGCATTTGCAAATGTTGCGCGGCAGCTCTCACTTGCCGCAATTATCTACCGCTCTGTCCGTGACCCTGAAGCGCACTGCTGTACCGCTCTCCTCACGCCCGAAGCATTTGCCGCAAAAAATCCTGACAAGCGTATGCAAACCCTGACGCTCACCATCCTTCAACATGAGGCTGTCTGGCAGGGAGAGGGAATGCAGCCCTTTTCCTTCAATACTGCTTTATGGCAAAAGCCTCCGAAAGCAACTTTTCCGTAATCGGTTACATTATTGCTGAACAGTTTCATCTTCCGAAAGGTTGAGAGATTTTACCTGCACGAAACAAATTTATCGATTTTACGGGCCGTGCGGTTTTGCCCATTCTCTTTTTTTTTCATTACCTTCGCTTAAGAACTTTAATAAAAGAGAGTAACTCCGGTTATTGACCATTGACTATCCCTATACCATGAGATTAGCTGTAAATATTGATCATATCGCCACTCTGCGCAACGCTCGCGGTGAACAGGAGCCTGACCCGGTTGCGGGTGCACTTTTGGCTGAAAAAAGCGGTGCGGCAGGCATAGTCTGCCATCTGCGTGAAGACCGGCGCCATATAAAGGATAGCGACCTTCTGCGCCTGCGCGAAGCCGTGACCACCAAGCTCGACCTTGAGATGGCCATGACCGCGGAGCTGCAGCAGATTGCCCTGAAAACCCGGCCCGAGCTTATTACCCTTGTGCCTGAAAAACGTGAAGAGCTCACCACCGAAGGGGGCTTCAACATTACCGGCCACTACGCAGCGCTGGCGGAGTATCTCAAGCCCTTCAACGCCGAAGGCATTGAGGTCAGCCTTTTTATTGAGCCCGACAAGCACGCCATCGACCTCTCGAAAGAGGCAGGCGCCCAGCTTGTGGAGCTGCACACCGGCACCTACGCCCTCAAGGAGCATGAGGCGGAGCGGGCTCGTGAGCTGCATCGAATCCGTGAAGCGGCTATCTATGCCAGAAGCATCGGGCTGAAAGTGGTTGCAGGCCATGGACTTAACTATCTGAACATCGCACCGTTCAAAGGTATCCCAGAAATTGAGGAGGTCAGCATCGGCCACGCCATTATTGCCCGTGCCCTCTTTACCGGTCTTGAAGAGGCGGTCCGGGAGATGCTCCAACTCATCAACTAACCCGGCCATGCCAGCATCTGACGATAACCGGATCAAGGTAGTCCTTGCAACCGCCAACCGCGACAAGGTCAAGGAGCTTCGCCCGCTGCTTGAGGGTATCTCTCCCCTGCTCTGCGTTGTGACCCTCCCGGAACTTGGCATAGAGGTTGAGGTTGAGGAAACCGAAGAGACACTGGAAGGCAACGCCCTCCTGAAGGCAAGAGCGATCTTTGAGCTGCTTTCAGAGCGTTTTCCCGCCATGATTGCCCTAGCCGACGATACCGGTCTGGAGGTAGAAGCACTCAACGGGGCTCCGGGGGTCTACTCGGCCCGCTTCGCCCCTGCAAATGAAGGCTCTTCGCCCACCTATGAAGAGAATGTGCACCATCTCCTGCACTGCATGGATGGTATCTCCAACCGGGAAGCCCGCTTCCGCACCATTGTTGCGCTCAAGGGTTCACTGCCCACAGAAAGCGGAGCGTTCCGCTTCGAGCACACGGCGGAAGGTAGTGTGGCGGGCAGCATAACCCTTGAAAAAAAGGGAGTCGGCGGGTTTGGTTATGATCCGCTCTTTCGGGTAACTTCTACCGGTAAAACCTATGCGGAGATGAGCACGGCTGAAAAAAACACCCTCAGCCACCGCTCCCTTGCCGTTCAGCAGGCAGTGCTCTATCTCAAGGATCTTCTTGAACGAAACCTTACGCTCTCAACCAATGACCCTCTTTGAAGCTACCATTCTCGGAATCATCCAGGGATTGACCGAGTTTTTGCCGATCAGCAGCACAGCTCATCTGAGAATTATTCCCGCTCTTGCCGGATGGGAGGATCCCGGAGCTGCCTTTACGGCAATCATCCAGTTCGGAACCCTTGTGGCCGTCATGCTCTATTTCCGCAAGGATATTGCGCATATCCTTCAGGGTGTTATAGGAGGACTCCTCAAAGGCAAACCCCTTGGAACCACTGAAGCAAAAATGGGCTGGATGATTGCGGCCGGCACCCTCCCGATTGTGGTGTTCGGCCTGCTTTTCAAATCACAAATTGAAACCACCCTCCGCTCGCTCTACTGGATCAGCGGCGCACTGATAACCCTTGCCCTTGTGCTCTCTCTGGCTGAAGTGCACATAAAAAACCGCCTCAGAAACAATCGTCCACTCAAATCCCTCGAACAAATAGGATGGAAAGAGGCTGTGCTGATTGGTTTTGCGCAGAGTGTTGCCCTCATACCCGGCTCATCGCGTTCCGGAGTCACCATAACCGGCGGACTCTTTTCAAATCTTGACCGTGCAACCGCAGCCCGTTTTTCATTCCTCCTCTCGCTCCCCTCGGTCTTTGCCGCCGGACTCTTTGAACTCTATAAAACGAGGCAGATCATCGCCTCCTCTCCGGGAAACATCACCAATCTCGTCGTAGCCACCGTTATGGCCGGTATTGTTGGTTATGCCTCCATTGCCTTTTTGATCCACTATCTTAAAAATCATACCACCACGCTCTTTATTACCTACCGGCTTGTGGCCGGAGCCGGAATTCTTTTGCTGCTCTTCACCGGAGTTTTACAACCCTGAGCGACCCGGAAAGTGCGGTATAAAAAAATGCTGTTTTGATTGAAGAGGGTAGATAATTTTTCTTATATATGAGATAATCTAAACTAACCCTTTAATCAACCAGCCATGCCATACAGCTTATCAAGCGTAGGGCATAATGGCTTTGAAAAAGCAGACTTACACATACACACTAAATGTTCAGACGGCATCTTTACCCCGGAAGAGATTGTTCAGAAAGCAGCTCTTGTCGGCTTAAAGGCCATTAGTATTACTGATCATGATTCTGTTTTAGGTATTGACAAAGCAAAGCCATTAGCCTTGGAAAAAGGCATTGAGCTTATTCCCGGTGTAGAAATGAGCTCAACCTACAAGGGCTATGATATTCATGTCCTTGGTTATTTTTTCGATTATCAGCATTCCGAGCTGAAACAATATCTCGACCACTGCCGTCACCTCCGCACGGAGAGGGCTGAACGCATGGTCAGCAAACTCGCCAAAATGGGAGTGAAGATTGGTATTGAGCAAATTATCGTCAAGGCCCAGAACGGAAGTGTCGGAAGGCCTCATATTGCTGCAGTGCTGCAGGACGGCGGCTATGTCAAAAGCTTCAGTGAAGCCTTCAGCAAGTATCTCGGTTCACACAGTCCGGCATACGTAAAAAGCATCGAAACCCATCCGGCCGATGTTATCCGACTCATCAACGAGGCCTCCGGTCTCTCCTTTCTTGCCCATCCGGCCCAGAATGTACCGGATGAAACCCTGAAACAGCTTATCACCTTCGGCCTTGACGGTATCGAGATTATCCATCCCTCTCACGACACCTACAAGCAGAACTACTACCGCGAAATTGCCAACGAGTACTTCATGCTCTTTTCCGGAGGTTCCGACTACCACGGTCTTAAGGAGCGCGATGAAGATCTTTTCGGCAAGGTCACCATCCCCTACCAGTGGGTTACAAAAATGAAAAGCCGACTTGTTAAAGCCTGAGAGAGCAATGAAATTGTATAATGCCATAAAGTTTTACTATTATCCGAACTTATCTTTCAGGCTGTGCACTCTGCAGGCAGTGCACCTCATCACACCGCAGTCATGCCAATAACCTTCATACGAACCCTCGGAAAAAAGCTTGTCCAGCAACTGAAAGATTTTTTCCTCACCATGCAGGAGTTTTTTCTCTTTTCCCTCAGGACTTTTCTCTCCTTTCCGAAAGCCATCCGCTACTGGCGGGATATTCTCGACCAGGCCACCATATGCGGCACGGACTCGATTCCCATTGTGCTGGTCAGCTCCATCTCCATCGGGGCACTCCTGGCCATTGAGGTAGGGAACCTGCTTGAAGATTTCGGTGCAAAAACCATGCTGGGGCGCTCAACCGCGCTGACGGTGATCCGCGAACTCGGCCCTCTTTTAATGGGCCTGATGCTCTCGGCTAGGTTCGGCTCAAGAAACGGGGCCGAACTTGGTGCCATGCAGATTTCAGAGCAGATTGATGCACTGCGTGCTTTCGGCACCGACCCCATTGCAAAGCTGGTCATGCCCCGACTTCTGGCCGCACTCATCATGTTTCTGCCCTTGACCGCGCTCTCTGACTTTGCCGGGCTGCAAAGCGCCGCATACATGGCCGATCACTACCACCGCATTGATCCTGGAATCTTCTGGAACGCGGTCTATCCACGGCTTGTGCCGAAAGACTTTGTGGTCGGCTTCCTGAAAGCCCCGGTTTTTGCCATTATTATCACGCTGGTCAGCAGTTTCAACGGTTTTTCGGCACGGGGCGGCACGGCCGGTGTGGGACGTTCGACCATCAAAGGCATTGTGGTTTCATCCGGATTGGTGCTCATTGCCAATTTCTACGTTTCAAAGTTAGTGCTGGAAAACATGTAAGTGCATGATTGAATTACGAAAGGTCTGTTTGAAATATGGCGAGAAGGAGATTCTGAAAAATGTCTCGCTGACCGTCCAGGACAATACCATCAAGGCAATCCTCGGCCCGAGCGGTGTGGGAAAGAGCACCATTCTGAAGCTGATGCTCGGCCTCATCAAGCCGAACAGCGGGCAGGTTATTATCGACGGAACGGACATCACCAGTCTCAAGGAGAGCGCCCTTTACAGCATACGGCGCAAGATGGGCATGGTCTTTCAGGGCAATGCGCTCTTCGACTCCTTGACCATCAGCCAGAACCTTGGCTTCTTTCTGCGTGAAAACATGAAGCTGCCGGAGGCCGAGATAAGCCGCAGAGTTGCCGAACAGATCCAGTTTGCAGGGCTCGAAGGGTATGAAGAGCAGTTGCCGGAGAGTCTCAGCGGAGGTATGCGCCGCAGGGTTGCCATCGGCCGGGCGCTTATTTTCAACCCCCACATGATCCTCTTTGATGAGCCGACCGCAGGACTCGATCCTGTCAGCTCAAAAAAAATTCTCTCCCTGATCAGCTCCCTGCGCCATCACAACAACCTCGGAGCGGTGATTGTGACCCATATTATTGACGACGTCTTTAACGTTGCCGACTCGGTGGCCGTGCTCTATCAGGGCGAGATTATTTTCGACGACAAGGTCGAAAAGCTCCGTCAGGCACAGCACCATTTTATACGTTCTATCTTATCCGACAATATTCTCGAATTATAACATCCATCAAGAGGTTACCTGTATGAAAAATCCGAACGCTTTGAAATGGAGCGATCTGAAAACCGGCATTTTTTTCGTTTTTGGCATCGGTTTTGCCGCCTATATGGGACTGATCATCGGTAAAAATTCCAACCTCTTCAGTGGCGTGACGACGGTAAAGATTCTTTCAAGAGATGTGCAAGGCCTTGCAGAGAACAACTTTGTCTCGGTTTCCGGCAAAAAGATCGGAACGGTTTCCAAAATGAACTTCGTCACCAACAACGACTCGCTCTTTGTGGTTGCCGAGCTCCGGCTGAAAAACGAATTTGCGCCCCTGGTCACCAAAGATTCCAAAGCCTCTATAAAATCGCTCGGCATTCTGGGCGACAAATATGTTGATATCATCACCGGAAAAGGCCCTTCGGTCAAAGAGGGTGAATTTCTCTCACTGAGTACCGAAGAGGGATTGGCAAACCTGACAAGCAATGCCAACAAGGCCTTTGCTAAAATCAACGTGCTGCTGGATCAACTCAATAGCGGCAAGGGAATGGCCGGACGGCTGATTTCGGATGAGAAAATGGGAGCAGATCTGGCTGAAACCATCAACAGCCTGAAAGCCACAACCGCTGAGCTTTCAACACTTTCAGCCAAAGCATCGCATGGCAACGGCCTGCTGCCGAAGCTGCTCAACGACAAGGAGATGGCTAAAAATACCGATGAAACTCTCCGCCACCTCAACCTCGCCGCTTCAAAAACCGAGGCGCTGATGACAAAACTCAACAGTGACAAGGGCACCATCAATGAGCTTTCATCGAATCCGGCGCTCTACAACAACTTGAGCCGCTCACTCTCGTCGCTCGACTCGCTCATCACCGACCTGAAAGCGCACCCGAAACGCTATGTCCGCTTCTCACTCTTTTAACCGGGAGCCCAGCATGATAAAGCGGCTCGCGGGGCGCTTCATCATGGCCGCCTCGATGCTCCTTGCCGCACTTCCGGAAAGGGCAGAGGCTCATGATTTCAGGCCGCTTGAGGCTCTGGTAAACAAGGCTATCAGCGACTCGGTTTTTCCGGGTGCAAGCCTGGCAATTCTCTACAAGGGTGAAGTGGTGTTCCACAAGGGGTTCGGCCACTTCACCTATGCGGCTACAAGCCCTCCGGTTGAAACCACCACCATTTACGATCTCGCCTCACTGACCAAAGCTGTTTCCACAACAAGCATTGCCATGCAACTGGTTGAGCGGGACTCACTGCAGCTTCAGGCTCCGGTAGTACACTATCTTCCGGATTTTAAAGGTGCGGGAAAAGAAAAAATCACCATTGAGCAGCTCATGCGCCACACCTCTGGTCTGCGCGCCCACACCTTTTATGCAAAAAGCTGCAAGAGTCCTCAGGAGCTTTTTCGCGCCATTGAGGCCGACTCCCTCTTCTCAACTCCCGGTACCAAAACTGTTTATAGTGATCTCAACTTCATGCTCCTCGGCAGAATCATTGAGCGTATGACCGGCCGCACCTTGGCGGAAAACTTTCACCACCGTTTCAGCGCGCCGCTCGGCATGCATACAACCCTTTTCACGCCGCCGCCCTCACTTGTTGGGCGCATTGCGCCGGTGGACAGAGACAGCGAGTGGCCACTCACAACCGAGCGACCACTGGTCAACGACCAGAATGCGGCGCTGCTTGGCGGCGTGGCCGGCCATGCCGGACTCTTTTCAACGACCGGCGACCTTATGGTAATGATGCAGATGATCATGCATCAGGGAAGCCTCAACAACCACATCTATTTCCGCCCGGCGACCCTCCGGAAATTTCTTGCCCGAACCTCCTTTCCGCGAGCTTTGGGATGGGATTTACGCTCCCTCGACGGCCACTCCTCGGCGGGTAATCTCTTTTCCGCCGCATCTTACGGCCATCTGGGCTACACAGGAACCAGCATCTGGGTTGATCCGCAAAAGGAGCTTGCGGTGATTCTGCTCAGCAACCGGGTCTATCCGAACCCGGAAAACATTAAAATCCGCACCTTCCGCCCGCTGCTCCACACCACCGTGGTGAACTGCCTCGGCCTGCAGTAAACGCTTCCTGGACAACAAGAAGCCTCAGGCAAAGAGCCCCTTCATGGGCACAATCGGGAGCGGCACCGGCTTGAGCAACTCCTGGCGAAAAATCGCGTTGGCCGCCATTCGCCCGGTGAAGGCAGCGGCCTCCATTAAAAAGACCGGTGCATCAACCTTGACCCAGTCTCCGGCAAGAAAGAGATTCGGCAAAGGGGTTTCAACTCCGGGACGGCGGCCGTGGTCACCCGGAGCCCAGCGGGTAAAGTTGGACTGGAGCATAAAGAGTTGATGCAAGAGCTTTGCTTCACGGGTTTCAGGAAACATGGCATGAAGCTCCTGCAGCATGGTGGCTTTGATCACCTCTTCCGGCCGCACGTCACCCGGCGCTATGGCATAGGCGTGCAGTTCAACCACGCAGCCGCCATGCTTTTTTGCCCAGGAGATAAAGGGCTCCTGAAAATCCGAGTAGAGCGAAACCGAATCGGTATAGGTATAACCGGAGACCGTAAAGAAGGGGAAATCGGGGGAGTTGATCGGCCGGTCAAGCCAGAGGCGATAGACCGCGTAGGGGTCGGCCTCACCGAGGGAGGCAACATGGCCTTCAAACTCCGCATTACCAATGGCAGAAGCTCGAACAAGCTCGCGCGTGCCCCGCACGTTGGAGGCCACCACACAGTAGTCACAAGGAAGCAGTTCATCGCCCCCCGTAAACACATCCCGAGTCACGAGAAGCCTCTCACCCTCAAGCCTCACCGCAAGCTTGGCAAGTGGAGCCTTCGGCGGTCCGCTAACCCGCTGCCCTAAAGCATCATAGCGACCGGCATGGCAGGGGCAGTAAAAGCCTCCACTTTCACCTTCAAAACTTACCGGGCACCCCATATGGGTACACCGCCCGTCAAAAGCCAGGTATCCCGACCCGTTGCGCCCCACCATCACCGGCACCCCTTCACTACTCAAAAAAGCCGCAAACCCTTTCAGCGGAACCGCCGCCGGATCAAGGTAGAGCGAAAGGGCTCCGCCGCTACTTCCCGACTCCACAACAACCCCGGTAGCCTTCCCGCCCGCGCTCTGGATGCTCCGTGCACTGCGCCCTTTCAGCAGCTTCACCCCAAGCTCCTGCAGCTTGGCCTCAAGCGGATGGATCAAAGCACTCATGCAGTCACGGTTGGTCATTCTGAAAGAGAGCCCTTCGGGGCTGCCCATAAAATAAAAATGAAAATAGCGCAGCGCCTCGGCAGCCGAGAGCACCTCCATCCGGTTCATGGTTGCATCGGCAAAGGGGTGGAGCACGGTATCTACAAATGCCGGAAGGGTTTCGCCCCGCCGGCAATAGGTCATAAAATCTATGGAGTCATACTCCCGGAAGGTGGCCGTATAGTTGTAGCGGAACATCTCCACCGTCGAGAACATCCCTTTGGAGTTTTTCAGAAAGGAGATCAAATCAAGCCGGCGGGACTGGCCGATAATAGAGAAGACATTGAGCGGAAAATACTTGGAGGTCTGGCCGAAAACCTCTTTGGGAAACTCCTTGAAAATAACCGGATATCCGGGTGCCGCGCTGAAGACCTCCGGCTTGACGCCGCCATAGGCAAAAATCTCGTTGAGATTGTAGTACTGGTCAAAAAAGCCGTGAAAGCCGTGCTCCACCGGAAAGCGCTCACCCAGCGCATCAACATCCCATCCCGTCAGCTTTCCTCCCAGCGCCGGCGAGGACTCCACCAGCGTCACCTCAAATCCCCGCCGCGCCAGCTCAAGGGCTGAGGTAATGCCCGCCAAACCGCCGCCCACAACCACCACCTTGCGCGGAACCTCAAGCTTCTCCTTTCCGCCACTGCCCTCTTCGCCATAGAGCGACTTTCGCGGCTGGTAGTAGCCGACAAACCCGGCACCTCCCGCTGCAGCAACACCAGCACCGATGCCGGTGCGCTTCAACATTTTTTTAATGAACTCGCGTCGTTCCATTACAAGAAAAAGAGGGTTCTTCAAGCAGGATTCAGAATT
>CAIMCD010000019.1 GCA_903839405.1 uncultured Chlorobiaceae bacterium | reverse complement strand
CTATTGACAATGAAAGCGATAGAGCAAAGCGTTATCGGAACAATAAACTATGTCCATACAACAATATTGTTTCAAATTGCACTAAAAACAGCATTGAGTTTCCTTTAGGCGTTTGTAGTCTTAATCACAAAGACAAACAAGTGATCATTTGCCCGATTAGATTTCGTGAAGATTGGACAATTATATGCGATGCTGCAAACTTCATTTTTGACGGCAAAGCAACATGGACACATGTAGGGGAAGTAAGGCTTAAAGACAAACACGGAAAATCGGCAGGGAATATTGACTACGTTTTGGTTTCTTATGACGACAAAGGTCGAGTAATAGACTTTGGTTCTCTTGAAGTTCAAGCGGTTTACATTTCAGGTAATTTGACAGGACCGTTCACAGCTTATTTGGAAGAGCCGACACCAGATTTTAGTTGGACACAAGCTTTTAAATATCCTAAGCCTGATTATCTTTCTTCATCACGGAAAAGACTTATTCCTCAAATAATTGCCAAAGGCTCAATTATAAAGCAATGGAACAAAAAGCAAGTTGTTGCTTTACAGACGAGCTTCTACAATACATTGCCGTCACTTCCCGAATTTGATAAATCAGAATCTGATTTTGCTTTTTTTCTTTACGACCTTGTGCCTGACCAGAAAACAAAAGTTTTATCACTTAAACTTACCCGAATAGTTTATACTAAATTCACAAGTGCTTTAGAACAAATTGCAAAATTTGAAGCAGGCTCTATAAGCCAGTTCACAGAAATTTTACAGAAGAAACTTGATGCTAAAAGAGCAGGTGCTTCTGATATTCATAACCTTGAAAACATAGTTGTAGAATGAAAAATCAGTTGACTATGTTCGACTTAGGCGAACAACCTATCAGAAAATCTATAATTAATGTGGCATCAGTACCCCAACGTAGCCCTTTTCGTTATCCAGGCGGCAAAACATGGTTAATTCCAACTGTTAGACGATGGCTGAAACAGGATAACACAATAGTAAAAGAATTGATTGAGCCATTTGCAGGTGGTGGCATTGTAAGTTTGACTGCTGCTTTTGAAAAAATGGCTGAACAAATTACTATGGTTGAAATGGACGAAGAAATTTCAGCAGTTTGGGAAGTTATTCTAAACGGCAAAAACAAATGGCTAGCCGACAAGATTTATTCCTACGACCTAACTCATGCAAACGTAAAAGCTGAATTAGAAAATCCAAATAAAGAGCTTCAAGACATAGCTTTTTGTACCATATTAAAAAACAGGGTTTTTCATGGTGGCATCCTTGCGAAAGGTTCCGGTATGATAAAAAATGGTGAGAATGGAAAAGGAATTACCTCACGTTGGTATCCAAAAACCTTGCGTGATAGAATACTTGCTATCGACTATATAAAAGACAAAATCAATTTTATATCAGGAGATGCATTTCAAGTGTTAAAAGAAAACATAGATAATAAGAATGCTTATTTTTTTATTGACCCGCCCTATACTATTGCAGGCAAGCGACTTTACACATATTTTGACATAGACCATAAAAAGCTTTTTGAATTAACTTCTCAATTAAAAGGAAAATTCATGTTGACATATGATGATACACCAGAAATACGACAACTTGCGGCCAAATTTAAATTGAAGTATAAAACAATTCCTATGAAGACAACACTTCACTATGAAAAAAATGAAATTATTATTTCCGACAACTTCTCTTGGTGGACAGATAGCAACATTCGCTAACAGCACCTACCCAAAAGGCGGGGTTTCGTGTTCCAAAGACAGATTTTTGGTAAATCAAACATTAGTTTTTCAAATGAAGTTTTGTGGTAAAAGTCCCGCCCTTCGGGTAGCTGCAAAACGTTAGATAGCATATAAGAGACTTAGAATATGAAACTTATCGAGATTAAAGAAAGTGAACTTAAGAGTATAACTCTCTTCCTAATTGATAAGAAGATAATTCTACATCCCATAATATCTCCTGACGGAATTCCTGACTTTTCAGGATATGAAGGGAGAGAGTTTATCGTTATCTTGGATCGTAATATTCTGATTGGAATAATTAGATTAGTAAATAATGGAGAATTAAAAGATACACACAGTCTGAAAGTAATTAGTTGTTTTTTAGCATGGTCAGAGTTTAATAACATTGCACTTAATTCAGGTTTGGCACTTACTGAATATTCACACCATCATGGAAGCAACATAGAATCAAGTAAAGAAAACAATATCTTTCTCCATATATATAAGCAATATTCTCCAAGGGACTGGTTTGACTTGGCAATGGGCAAAACCAAAACAATTCCAAAAATAGAACTTGAGAAAAGAAAAGATTTCGAATTCTTTCTTGAAGACGATCATTTCAAGATGCATTACTTAGAAATGCTAAAATTGTCTCAATTGTACTTTAGTGACGAACACGAAATTGTGAAGAAATTTGAATTATTCCATAAATGGGTCTTTGACAATATACTGATCTGTAAGTACACAACTTATTTTGCTGTTATGTTATTAGGCGGCAAATCAAAAACCTTTCGAAAGAATGAGATAGATTACGAATCGATAAACCGTATCTGTAATAACGTTGCATGGGATCTGACGTATTTATCGTTTTGGAGTACACAATACTATTATGAAAAAGATGCAAAACAAGTATACCTTTTCGCAACTATGGATAAAGAACTAAGAGATTTATTTTTCTTAACACATAAAGAGTCTTTGGAAATTTATAAGGAAGTCTTTGGAGAACAGAAAGGTCAGACTATCATCAATTCAGTTTCAGAAATATATGTAAAACGTAACAAACCTGAAATCAACCCAATTGTACTTGATAAAATGATACAAGAGGAACAAATAAATCTAAATGAAACATTAAATAGAAAAACGCTATCTAACAATGTGCATGACGATCATGTCGGCTAAATGCCGCCACGACGCATGTACTTGCCGTTCCCTGCCATTATAAAAGACGACACAATGCAAGACGAAACAATTATAGCTTTTGACGAATCAGGAAACACTGGTTCTGACCTTTTAGACAAAGAGCAACCAGTTTTTGTGCTTGCTTCTGTAAAGTTGACAGCGGGACAAGCTAAAGAACTGAAAAGTATTTTTAAGACAAATTCCTCAGAACTAAAATTTAATAGACTAAAATAATACTATAAGTATCACGAACAAATAATTTCATTTTTAAATCACGACATAATTTCAAACGAAACAGTCAATCTTGCTTTATTTCACAAAGAATATTGTATTTGTGTTCACACAGTTGACAGACTTATTGAGCCGCTTGCATACCTTGACGGATTAGATTTTTATGAAAACGGTTTAAATTTAGCCTTTACAAATTCACTTTTTAAGCTTCGTGACAGACAAAGTATTGACAAATTTTACTCAACCGTTTCAGCTTTAATTCATTCAAGTAAAACAAAAGATTACGGTTCGACCTTGTCCCCAATTTTAGCAAGTAGAGAAATTATCGAGGACATTCTTGACGACTGGGATACAAACAATTTTGACGCAACCTTATCTGGTTTTATTAACTTAATTGATTTTTGGAGAGAGCTTAGGGACGTAAGTGACAGAGGTAACAAAAAATCACCGCCCACCCCTCGTAACGGAGCAGTTATTTGATGTGAACCCACAATGGAGAGCTGGCCATTCCAGGAGTTGCGAGATTGTATCTATAGCGTTCAGACTTCGATGTGCTCTGTTTTCTTGAGCAGAATTTTGAAGAAGGTGCTGAACTCCTGATCCAGCCATTTGCGCTCGAATTTGGTGTTGAATTGCGGCGGTATGGTGCTGTGTTCAACCTCGAAGCCGGTGCCGGGAAGTTGCTTCAGCATCCAGTTGCAGTACTCTTCGCTGTCGGTCACAATAAGCGCTTCGCACCCTGTAATAAGCCGGTTGTTGAGCAGGCGCAGGTATTGCGTCGAAAAGAGTCTGTACTTGCTATGCCTTTTTTTTGGCCAGGGATCGGGAAAGAGCGCATAGACCCGTGAAACAGAACAGGCAGGGAAGAGGTAGGTAAAGGCATCCCTGGCGCACCAGTCGAGCAGCCGGATGTTAGTGAGGTTATGGATTGCAACCTTTTTTGCAACCTCCTTTATCAGGCCGGATTTCTTTTCGATGCCGATAAACACTCTGTCGGGGAACTGCCTTGCCCTCCTGAGAAGATACTCGCCGCTGCCGAAGCCTATTTCAACCTCGATCGTTCCGGCATCCTTCAAATTTAACGCCTCCCATGCTTCCCGATCTGCGATAATGACAGGGCTCTCGTACAATGACGCTCTGGTATCCATGAACATACAGGGTTTCGTTATGACTCACGGGAACCTCTGAAAAGTTATCGCACGCCGCGTTGTCCTGACTCTCTCCGTGCGTCTAAACTTGTGCACCCCTTTATAGAGGCTCCTGTAAAAAGGGCCGCAATATACGCAAACTCCAGAGAGAGGCCTCAAGGAGTTTGAAGAGTAAATCAATGATGCGTTGTCAATTGCGGAGATTGCCGGGGTGTTCGGCAACAAACGTGCTGAACGGGTTCGTAAATCCGCGATGAATGCTTTTCGCTGTTTGTTTTATCGGGTAATTTTCTTAAAATGGGGCGCTGTTCTTTCGTCGTAGCTGGTGCCGGTTTAAAAGCCGGAGAATAGGGAATTACGTGAAAATCGTAAACTGTACCCGCAACTGTACAACGGTTAGCCGCAAAAGCCAAAGCATGGCTCCATGCAGAAGTTTTTGTTGGTCGTTTCATGGTCACTGCATCTTTTCCATCCACAGGAAAAGCGCGGGAAGGCCGGAACGGAAGGAAACCGTTATAGTCAGGAGACCTGCCAGTTATTATTTGCATCACAAGATCGGACTACGGGTTATAGTCGGGGCAAAGCTGTACTTCAATTTGCATTGCTTACCATTTGATCTTTTTGCAAGACATTTTTCCTCTGGGATTTTTTTCGCAGAACGCTGGCATGTTCCTTTGTGTGCGCGTTTTCTTTTTTTCCTCTGGGAGAAGCCTCTTGTAAAACTATTCAAACAGGCCGTGCTCATATCAGTTACACAACGCCTTTTGCTAACCCCTGTCAGTTGAAGTATTTAAAACTGAAAACAGGTAACATTAATGAACAAAAAGGTTTTTCTCGTTGTCATGGCCGGGCTGCTCTGCAGCAAGGGAGTTTTTGGCCAGGAACCGGTAAAAAACTATGCCGGTGATGAAACGGTGGTGACCGCCACCAAAACCCTCAACTCCATCCGTAATACCGGCGGAAGTTCGGTGACGGTTATTACGGCTGAAGAGATCAAGCGTTCGGGTCAACAGAGTGTTGAAGAGGTTATCAAGGGCACGGCCGGTATTGATGTGGCTTCCAACGGCGGGCCGGGTACGGTTACCAGCGTCTATCTGCGGGGGGCCGATCCAAAAAACACCCTTGTGCTGCTTGACGGTGTGCCTCTCAACGATCCGGCCGACGGAACCCGCGCACCGAATATGTCGAACATAACGGTGGACAACATTGAGCGGATTGAAATTGTGCGCGGTGCGGTCAGTTTTCTCTACGGTTCCAATGCCTCGGCGGGCGTGATCAATATCATTACCAAAAAGGGCAGTGCAAAAGCTGAAAGCTTTGCCAGTGTTGACGGGGGATCGTTCCACACCTACAAACTCTCCGGCGGCACCAGCGGCCAGGAGGGGCCAGTGAACTACTCTTTGGGAGTTTCACGCCTGAAGAGCGACGGCTTTTCCGCAGCGGATGAGAAAAACAGGTGGCTCAATCCGACGGGCAAGATTTTTGAAAAAGATGGTTATGAGAACTCTACCCTTTCGGGCAACATCGGCTTGCAGGTGAATGAGAAAACCACACTTGAAACCGTGCTCCGCTATACCAATGCTACCGTAGCCTATGACACTCCCGGTGCCGACAAGAGTGCCACCTATCAGGACTCCAAACAGTTCATCGGCCGGGTTGCCTTGAAAATGAACTACCAGCCGCTCCTCTCCACCCTCTACTTTAATGTCAATAACCAGGATCGGCGCTATATGTCTAGCGGAGCGGCGTCAAGCACCTTTAATGGCTATCTGTATGAGACCGGCTGGCAGGGCGACTATACGGTGAGCGCAAACAATACCCTCTCTGCCGGGTTGAATGCGCAGCATGAGAGCATGGTTAATGAAAATTTCGGTTTGTTTGCCTCGACGCTCGACAAGAGTATTGCATCAAACAGCATCTTCTTGCAGGATCAGTGGCATCTGGATGCCTTGATGGTGACGGGCGGGGTTCGGTATGAGGATAATGAAAAATTTGGCAGCAAGATAACCTACCGGGCCGCACCATCCTATACTATCGGGAGTACCATCCTGAAGTTCAGCTATGGCACCGGCTTCCGCGCTCCCTCACTCTATGAGCTTTACTCTCCCTATGGCAATACCGCCCTCAAGGCTGAAAGCAGTGTCGGCTGGGATGCGGGTTTTGAAGAGAAGGTTACCGAAAAACTGAAGCTTGGCGCAACCTGGTTCCGGATGGATTATGGTGATCGTATTGCCTATAATCTTGTTACGTCGAAGTATGACCAGGTGCAGGGTAAAACAAAAACGCTCGGTGTCGAGAGCTTTCTGGAGTGGCGGGCGCTTGATCCGCTCTTTTTGGCCTGCAACTATACCTATACCTCTACAGCGGACGCTTTTGGAGCCCAGCTTCTGCGTCGCCCGAAAAACAAGGTTGGCATGACGGCCAGCTACAAGGTGAACAGCAATTCAACCATCAGCACCAACATGCAGTATGTTGGTTCACGTCAGGATAGTGGAGCGAGAAATGCCGATGGAGTGCTTACCGGCAAGCTGCCAGCCTATTTTCTCTTGAACATGACCGCATCGACCCGGTTGAGCAGTTCGCTGGAGCTCTATGGCAGAATCGATAATGTTTTTGACCGTTATTATGAAGAGGCCTGGGGTTATGCAACTCCGGGAAGATCGGCTTACGCAGGTCTGAAGGTTACATTTTAAAGGAGTTTTTGTGTTGTGCTGACGCCGCAAGGGGTGCCGTGTGTGGCGTGCACCCCTTTTTTGGATCATCAATAAACATGCAATTATTATGAACATGAACATTACCGAGGCCGAACGCGAGGCCCTCTACAAGGTGATCTACAGCCGTCGCGACGTGAGGGGGCAGTTTTTGGCCGATCCGGTGCCGGAAGAGGTGATCGGGCGCCTGCTTGATGCCGCGCACCATGCGCCAAGCGTCGGGTTTATGCAGCCGTGGGATTTTATTGTGGTCAAGGATGTGGAGGCTCGCCGCAAAATAAAGGAGGGCTTTGAGCTGGCTCACGCTGAGGCGGCGGAACTTTTCACCGGCGAAAAGCAGGAGGCCTACCGCTCCTTCAAGCTTGAGGGCATTATGGAGTCGCCGGTCGGCATCTGCATTACCTGTGACCGCTCCCGCAGCGGAGATGTGGTGATTGGCAGAACCGCCAATCCGGAGATGGATCTCTACAGTTCGGTCTGCGCCGTACAGAACCTCTGGCTTGCGGCAAGGGCTGAAAACCTTGGCGTTGGCTGGGTCAGCATCATTCATCACGACCATATGCGCGCTGCGCTTGGCATACCACAGCACATTGTGCCGGTTGCCTACCTTTGCATCGGCTATGTCAGCTTTTTTCATGCAACTCCGGAACTTGAGCAGGCGGGCTGGCTGCCGAGAGTGGAGCTGGAGACCCTTGTTCACCACGAATCATGGTAATGGCCGAAAAAAAATTACGCACCCTTGCCATCTTCGGCACGGCTTCCGACGTTGGCAAAAGCATTGTTGCAACCGCGCTCTGCCGGATATTCAGCAATGCCGGGATTGATGTTGCTCCCTACAAGGCGCAGAACATGTCGAACAACTCGGGCGTTACGCCCGGCGGTTTTGAAATAGGTCGGGCGCAGATTGCCCAGGCCGAGGCGGCGAGGGTTGTGCCGACGGCCGACATGAACCCGGTGCTGCTCAAGCCCAACTCCGATACCGGAGCGCAGGTTGTGCTGCAGGGGAAGGTGTGCACCACCGAAACGGCGCAGGGCTATTTCCGCGATACCACCCTCTGGGCTGCGGCGGCGCGCGAAAGCCTGCTCCGGCTCCAGCAAACCCATGAGCTGCTGGTGATTGAAGGTGCGGGTTCCTGCGCCGAGATGAATCTCTATGAGCGGGACTTTGTCAATTTCCGAACAGCCCGTGCCGCCGAAGCGCAGGTGATTCTGGTGGCCGATATTGACCGGGGCGGGGTGTTTGCCCAGATTGTGGGTACCCTGGCAGTTATTCCTCCCGAAGACCGGGCGCTGGTCAAGGGGGTGATCATCAACCGCTTCCGGGGCGACCTGGAGCTATTCCGCGACGGTGTAACCATGCTTGAGTCGATGACCGGTGTGCCGGTGCTCGGGGTGATCCCTTATTTCCGGGGATTCAGCATTGATGCCGAGGATGCCGTACCGCTCTCGGCCAAGGTTGATCCTCCGGGTGAGCCGGAAGCGGGCAAGATCGGCGTTGCGGCCATCTATTTTCCCCATATCTCGAATTTTACCGACCTTTCAGCGCTTGAGGCCGACCGGGCGGTTTTGCTCCACTATCTGCACTATCCGCGTTCACTTAAAGGGTACAAGGCCCTCGTGCTTCCGGGCTCAAAAAATGTGCGTGGTGATTTTGAGTGGCTCACCGCACTTGGGTGGGAGCCCTATATCCGCGAGTTCAGGGAGGCGGGCGGGTTCATCATCGGTATTTGCGGCGGCTACCAGATGCTTGGTCGCTCCATTGCCGATCCCTATGGTGTTGAGGGAGAGGCGGGCACAACCAAAGCTCTCGGCCTGCTTGATGTTGAAACGGTACTTGAACAGGATAAATGCCTTGCAAATGCATGGGGCACCGTTATTGGTGAAGGTGCCGAAGCGTGCGGCTACGAGATCCATATGGGCCGCACCACTCTTGGTGCCGGTGCAACTCCTTTTCTCAGGGTAAGTTCACGCAACAACCGCACGGTGGATGATCTTGACGGCGCTGTAAGTGTTGATGGGAGGGTGATCGGAACCTATTTCCACGGGATTTTTGATGAACCGGCCCTGAAAGCCTGGTTTCTCAAGCTGGCGGAGCCCTCATACCGTCCGCTGCAGCATGAAAAGGGCCATCAGGAGAGTTACGATCTGCTTGCCGAACACTTCAGTCAGCATCTTGATCTTGAGAAGGTGTTTGATCTTATTGGAGAGCCACGGCCATGAAGAGCCTCTACCATCATGAGCATGGCGGCGCTCGCTCGGGAGGAGGAATTGATTTCAGCGTCAATATCAGTCCGCTCTCGCCTCCTCTTGGAGACTTTTCGTTTGAGCACTTTCAGTTGCATGCCTACCCGTCAATTGATGGAAGTGGTATCAAGGAGTTTTATAGAGCGCGCTTTGCTCTTGAAGGTGCCACGGTGTTGCCGCTTAACGGAGCAATTGAGGGGATTTACCTGCTGCCGAGGGCTCTCAGTATTCGCCGGATGCTGCTGCTTGCTCCATCGTTTTATGAGTATGAACGTGCGACAAGGATCGCCGGGGCGGAGCCGGTGTTTCTGCCGCTTCTGGCGGAAAATAGCTTTGCCTTACCGGGTATAGAGCAGCTTGCTGAAGCCTTGCTCAACGTGGATGCTTTTTTTGCGGCCAATCCCAACAACCCCACCGGTACAGCCGTGCCGCCGGAGATTGTTATGGCGCTGGCCAGCCGTTTTCCGGAAAAATGGTTTATTATTGATGAAGCCTTCATCCAGTTTACCCCTGCATTTCCCCTGAACTCTTTGATGCAGAAGGTGATGGCCTTGAAAAACGTTATTGTGGTGCACTCCCTGACCAAATTCTATGCACTGCCGGGCTTGCGTCTCGGGGCTATTGTGGCCCATCCGGATGTGATCAACCGATTGCTGGAGTACAAGGAGCCTTGGACGGTCAACTCCATTGCCGAGTCGGTCGCTCGTGAACTTCTTCAGTGCAGCGATTTCGAAGAGCAGCTCCGGAGCTTGATTTTTTCCGAAAGGGAGAGTATGAGCCTTCTCTTGGCGGAAATAGAGGGAATAAGGATTGCTGGCGGCGCGGCCAATTTTTTTCTCGCTCAATGGCAGGGGAGAGGCTCGCTTGACCAATTGCTTCTGTATCTTTCAGGTAGCGGAATCTACGTGAGGGATTGCCGGAATTTTTTTGGGCTTGAGGATAACTATTTCCGGTTTGCCGTCAGGTGCCCGGAGGAGAATACGATCCTCCTTGATGCCCTCTGGGCCGCCTCCGTTTTACTTAAATCGAGCTGAGAGTCGTTATGGTATTCATGAATGAGTTCATACTCCCCTTATCCTTTACGCTTGATCTCCTCTTTGGTGATCCAAGGTGGATATCCCATCCGGTTACCTGGATCGCCCGGCTCGCCCGTACGGCCGAAGAGCGGTTGCGGCGTACCGAGTTGCCGCTTCGTCTGGCCGGGATTTTGGCCGTCATCATTGTTGTCGGCGGTTCCGCCGGGGCCGCCTGGCTCCTCATCACCCTGGCCTTCCACCTGCACCGGGTGGCCGGGTTGGCCGTAAGCATCTACCTGCTCTACAGCTCCTTTGCCCTCAGGGATCTGGGTGATCATGCCGGAGCGGTGCAGAGTGCGCTTGAAGCGGGCGACAAGGAGCTGGCCCGCGAGAAGCTTGCCATGATGGTCGGCCGTGATACGGCAACTCTTGATGACGCAGGTATAGCGCTTGCCGCAACCGAGAGTGTGGCCGAAAATACGGTCGACGGGGTTACGGCTCCCTTGTTCTACGCCCTGCTTTTCGGCCCCGTTGGCGCTGTAGCCTATAAAGCCATCAACACTCTCGACTCTACTTTCGGGTATAAAAACGAGCGTTATCTGGAGTTCGGATGGGCATCGGCCAAGCTGGATGACCTGGCCAACTATCTCCCTGCACGATTGACCGTTATTTGTATAGCGGTTGCGGCCGTGATCGGCAAACTCCGCTTTTTTGATATCTTTAAGTCGGTCTGGAAGGGGGCGCGGCTTCACGAAAGCCCCAACGCCGGCTACCCGGAATCCGCCTTTGCCGGAGCCCTTGGGGTTACTCTCGGCGGCGAACGAAGTTATGGCGGCGAAATCCACCACGCTCCGCAGCTTGGCGTAAAGCCGGGGCAGTGCAATGCGCTCATCATCCGCCAAAGTATCGCCCTGATGTGGATGAGCGCCGTGCTCTTTTTAGGCGCAGGCGTAGGACTCAGATTTTTACTGCTCTCGTAATATGAAACAGGTGTAGGGTCAGAGCGGCGTGTCTGCCCTGATTCCATTGCATCGGGAATGGGAATGGGCGGGGGCGAAATGTAGGGATGAAATGTAAGTGCGAAAAATTTTTCGCCCCTGTGTGTGGTTGAATGATATATATCATTTTATAAAATATGACAAAACGCAGGGTTCTGCTCTTTACCGGAAACGGGAAGGGAAAAAGCACCGCGGCATTCGGGATGCTCGCAAGGGCTTTGGGGCACGGGATGCGGGCGAAGGTGATTCAGTTTGTGAAGTCCGACGACGGGGTCGGGGAACAGAAATTTTTCAGCCAGTGTAGCGGCGTCGAGTGGGAGCAGTTCGGCCGGGGATTTTTGCCGCGTGACCCCGAGAGCCCAAAGATGGAGGAGCACCGCATTGCCGCCCGTGCGGGGCTTGAGGCGGCGCTTCAGGCGCTTCGATCTCCGGAGTATGATTTTGTGCTGCTGGATGAGCTTTGTTTTGCGCTGAGCCGGGGGCTTATCGCCCTGGAGCCGCTGCTTGAGGGGCTTCAGGCAGCGGAGGATGGAAAAATTGTGGTGATGACCGGACGGAACGCTCCCCAGGCTCTTGTGGCTGCTGCCGATACCGTAACCGAGATGACCATGATCAAGCATGGCTATGAAGAGGGAATTCCGGCCCAGAGAGGTGTTGAAAACTGATGGGGATGAAGGTTGCAGAGGTTTGCGGCGATAACCGTTATACCGCAAGGCCTCACCATAAAGCACGGCTGAGGATCACGCTCTTTATGGTGGCCATTCCGCTCTTGCTTGCCTTTTCGCTGCTGCTCGGCCCTTCAGGCATTGGGCTACCCGATCTGCAGAACCCTTCGGGCAGCGCGATTGTGTCGCTGCGGTTCAGCCGGATGTTGATGGGTCTCATGACCGGTGCGGCCCTTGCGGCTTCCGGCGTGGTCTTTCAGGCTTTGCTCCGCAATCCTCTGGCCGAGCCCTATGTGCTCGGAGTGAGTGGTGGTGCGGGCCTTGGTGCGACCCTTACCATTCTTGCCGGATCGGGGGTGTTCTTCTCCCTTGGCCTGCCGGTTGTAGCGTTTGTTTCGGCCGTCTTGACGCTTATGGTGGTCTACGGTATTGCACGGCAGGGCTCCAGCGGTCACCCTTCTGTCTACAGCCTTATTCTCAGCGGCGTTATTGTGAGTTCCATCTGCTCAAGCATTATCATGTTTCTGGTCTCGACGGCGAGCGTTGAGGGGATGCACAATGTTATCTGGTGGATGCTTGGCAGTCTGCAGCCGGTCTCCTCTGACCAGCAGCTTCTCTCGGCCGCGCTGATCGTTATCGGTCTTGGAGGGATCATGCTGCTCTCGCCCCGGCTCAACGCCCTTGCGCTTGGCCGGGAGATGGCGCACTATCAGGGATTGAATGCCGACCGGGTGCTTGTGGGCGGTCTCCTCTTTGCAACCCTTCTGGCGGCTACGGCGGTCTCTCTTTCTGGGATGATCGGCTTTGTCGGCCTGATTGTGCCGCATGTCATGCGTGCGATTTTCGGCCCCGATCACCGCAAACTTGTTCCACTGGCAGCGCTTGCCGGTGGAACCTTTCTGGTGCTCTGCGACGCTGTGGCCCGCACGATCATTGCTCCGATTGAGATTCCGGTTGGTGTGGTGACCGCGCTTGCCGGTGGCCCTTTTTTCCTCATTATTCTGCAGCGGCGGATGAAACAGGCATGGATCTGATGAGTATGGCGCATGATGCCCTGAGCTTCCGCGATGTTTCGGCCGGATACAAGCAGCATAAGGTGCTCGACCGGGTAAGCTTCAGGGTCAGGGAGGGGGAGTTTATCTCCCTGATTGGCCCGAACGGATGCGGAAAAAGCACCCTTCTGAAAACCGCCGCAGCCCTCATCAAGCCCATCTCGGGCCAAGTTGAGCTTTTTGGCCATGATGTTCAGCAAGTCAAGCCGGCCGAGCGAGCTCTGCTGCTCGGTGTGGTGCCCCAGAAAATTGACTCGCCCATGGCCTTTACGGTGAGCCAGATTGTCATGAACGGCCGGATCAGCTCTACGGGTTTTTGGGGCAACTTCTCCTCATCCGATCACGATCTGGTGGAGCGCTCCATGATCTACACCGATGTTTTGGGGTTGCGGGATCGCTATTTTACCGAGCTGAGCGGTGGCGAGCAGCAGCGCGTTGCCCTGGCGATGGTGCTGGCCCAGGATCCGAAGATCATCATGCTTGACGAGTCGATCTCCCATCTCGATATCAACCACCGTCAGGAGGTGCTGCAGATTCTCTTGAAGCTCAACCGTGAAGAGCGGATGACCATTTTGCTCGTGAGCCACGACCTGACGCTTTCGGCCTCGATTTCCGACCGGCTTCTGCTGATGGATTCGGGCACTCTTGTGGCTTCAGGCACACCCGCCGAGGTGTTGCAGTCGGCCCTTTTGAGCCGGGTATACGGTTGTGACCTGCATGTGCAGCAGGATCCCTATACCGGTTATCTGCAGGTTTCGGGAGCGTTTGAGAGCCTCAGTCGCCGCAAGCGGCTTGGCCGGAGCGTTCATGTCATTGCCGGAGGTGGAAGCGGTATTGAGCTTTATCGCCGGCTTCTGATTGAAGGGTATGAGGTGACTACCGGCGTTTTGAACCGTCTTGATTCCGATGCGGAAGCGGCGAGAGCGCTTAATATTCCGGCCGTGCTGGAACAGCCCTTTTCCCCGGTTGGCGCGGAAGCCATTGCCTCGGCCCTCAGGATGATTGAGCGTGCCGATGCGGTTGTGCTCACTCGTGTGCCCTTCGGTTCAGGCAATCTGGTCAATCTTGAGCTGGCCCGGGAGGCGCTTAAACTCGGCAAAACCGTCCTGCTTGCCGACGGCATTGCCGATAGGGACTATACCGAAGGGCGGGCGGCTTTCCACCTTGCTGCCCGGCTGACCGAAGCTGGTGCCCTTGGATGGCAGACGATTCAGGATCTGACGGTGAAGCTCCAGCAACTTTAACCCTTTACATTATTGCCAATGAGCTGTAAACAGCGCTTCCCCTTCCGCTTCGGCACAAGCTCCTATATCATTCCGGCCGATATCATTCCCAACGTGGAATTTCTCAAGGAGAAGGTTGACGATATCGAGCTGGTACTCTTTGAGTCGGATGAGTTCAGCAACCTTCCTTCACCAAGCGATATGCAGCGGCTTCGGGAACTTGCCCTGGAGTCCGACCTGACCTATTCGGTGCATCTGCCGCTTGACGTTTATTTTGGCCACCCTGATCGTCAGGAGCGGGAGCGCTCGGTCGCCAAGTGTCACCGCATTATTGAGCTTTGCCGCGAGTTGCCGAAATCGGCTTATGTGCTCCATTTTGAGGCGGGGCCGTCGGTTGATATCAACGGTTTTTCGCCGGGTGCCCTGTGCCGCTTTACCGATGCTCTCCGGGATTCGGTCGAGATGCTGCTTCAGGGCACCGAGGAAGCTCCGTCATCATTTTGCATTGAAAACCTCAACTACCCCTTTGAACTGGTCTGGCCGGTGGTTGAAGCCTTTGACCTTTCGGTAACCATGGATGTCGGTCACCTTGAGTATTACGGGTTTCCAACCAAAAGCTATCTTGAGCGCTACCTGCATCGCACACGGGTGCTCCATATGCACGGAGTACTCGAGGGCAAGGATCACAACTCCCTCGCCCTGATGAAGCCCGAAGCGCTGGACCTCGTGATGCAGGTGCTCACAAAGGACTCTCTCGGTGCCAGCCGGGTCTTTACGCTGGAAATTTTTTCAGAGGAGGATTTTAACTCTTCCTGCAACGCCATGCAGCGCTTTCTCGGTTGAAAAAAAACTTTTGAAAAAAACGTACGATGTGTGCCAGCACTCAGGGGTTGAACCGCAAAAAAATCGAGGAGTGTTTTATTAGTGGAGCGTGGCGGATATGCTAAGTATCCGCCATGAGACCTAGCACGCTACTCAGCTTGCTACTGGTAGGCGATGGTGACGTTAAATGTCCCGCGATAGTTGCCAGCCGGCTGATTTGCATTGACTTCCAGTTTCCCTCCGACATTGAATGTCGCCAAACCATCACTCCCAATTGTTCCTGTACCTGATGGTGGAAAAGCCGTAAAGCTGTTCACCACCATTGATGAGCTGCCGTTTGATATGGTGATGCCATTACCGGGTAAGGTGACGGTGTAGGAAGCATTGGATGCACCGGAGACGGTGAATGATGCCGATCCTGCGAGTGAGGAGACGAGTTGTACTCCTCCTGAATAGTTTCGGGTATCGTTTTGCGGAGTGATGGTTACCGTGCCTGAAGAGGTGCTGGGCATGATGATTCCAAAAATCAGATCACCACCGGTAGGGGAGAGGATGTTTTTTGTGCCGGAGATTGCAGGAGCTATTGTTGCTGAAGCGGAAGAGGCCGCCGTTGTATCACCCTTTGCCTCGTACTGGAACGTGAGCATGAGAGCTACCGCTGAGAAGAGAATAATTTTATTCACCGAATCTCCTTCAATTTTTTTGTGCCTGATGTCCATCAATCCCTTGGAGGCGAAGATAAGACTCTCAAGTAGCTTCAGCATGATGTCAACAGGTGAGAACGTTGTATCTTCCCTTTCTTTAAGGTATAAAAGATGAGTGATAAAACAAGCTGGCAGGAGGAAAAAAACGGACGGTTTACCGGGTTGATACCATTGAACCGCTGGTTCGGGGAGCAGTTAAGCGGAGAGCTGTTATTTTTCGCTTTTTGAGTCGGAGGAAGCCGCCTCATCCAGTTCCAGATCAATATTATCAAGGTAAGCTCCCTCGCGAGGAATGCTCACCTTTTTGAGCGGCGCTGTGGTTCCAAGTTTTCTCGATTGCTCCGCTGATACGCCGACCGTGAGTTCCCCGGTTGGCAGACCTCCAAGAATATACACTCCGTCATATTCCGAGCGGGTTTTTGCAATCACCTTGCCCTCCTTGTCTATAGCCTCAACGGTGATACCGGAAGCGAACTCCAGAGTACCCTCCTTCTTTTTATAAACTTTACCGCTCACCTCACCAGTGACCCATATGGGGAATTGTACCTGAACCGGATAACCTGGCCGAGGCACCACACGTACCCCTTTGTCGGCCGGCACCCAGAGCAGCTCTTTGAGGGTTGACGGTGAGACGCTCATATCCGTTGGAATATTGGGTGCAAGCCCCTGAAGAAAAGCGATACCGTTTGCCGCCGTGGTTGTATGCTGGCTTTGCTGATTGACAAAAAATCCAACATCCTTGAGTTCCGTTTCGCCTTTATCAAATATCCTGTTACGGTTGCTGTCGAGGTATGCCAAAGCTGAGACCCCGGCCTGCTGGCTGTTCAGGTTTCCGTTGACTTTCCATTGTCTGCTTTTCGGTTCATGACTCAGGTTTGTGGAGAGCAGGAGGCCGATACTCCAGACGCCGTCAGATGTATAGTTGCCCGTAACGCCCATTGCCATGGTAGCGAAGGTATGGTTGAGGCCCAGTGAGGTCGCCAGGGAGTGACTCAGGGGAGTATAGGTGACGGTGTTGATAAGCTGCCATTCATGATGCAGGCGCAGTTCGCAGGTGGTTCCAACCGTGCTGATAACTCTTTGGGGAAGAAACTGATAGTCAATTTCGGCCCTCAGAGAGATGTTTCTCTGCATCAGGCTTGCATATGAACTGCCTGAAAGGGCATCACTCCCGGTGCCGCCATCCTGCATCCGCACCAAGGTAACCGTATGCGTATGATCAACTCCCCATGTCCGGTTGCTGCTCGTTATGGCCGCACTTTTCGACTTCCGGAGTGCATCGAACTCTGTTTGCGCATACTCCACAGAGAGACGCGAATTTGCTAAAAAGGGGAATGGGTGGAGTCCGTCCAGGCGTGTATTCCATTTTCTCAGGTAGGAGATGGTGGAGGTGGTTGTGGTTGTATGCCAATCTTTATCATACTCCTGCACCTGAGCCGAGAGCGTTAACGGCCCCACTAAACGTGACTGAAGCCCCGCCTGGCGGGCCAGTTGCGTGGTTGCAAGATTCCGGGCAATCTGCAAATCAAGCTGTACCATCTGCAAATAGCCGCTGAGCCCGGCACCGGCAAGCGTCTGGCGTTCGTTATTGATGAGGGCCGAAGCGAGGTAATTACTGACGGTAAGCCATTTGCTCACTCCAATGGTACTCTTCCAGGTCATGAGTGGTGAGGGATCACTGATTGGTGAGGTGAGCAGCGAGGGCTGTGAAGCGTTGGTTGCCGTTAGCTGATAGTTCCAGCTTCCCGGTTCAATCATGTTCCTGCCAACGTTGTAGATATGGCGTTCAACACGCTGTTCGCCCTGGGGCCCATGGAAAACAAGCCGCAGTTCATTCAGGCCATAGACCAGAGGGATATCGGTAAATGCATAGCTCTCCTGTGGAGTTGAGGGGCGGTAATCGAGCAGGTTTGCATTACTGAAGAGTTCTACATCCCACCCTTTAGCGAGAAAACCGCTCAGGGTCAGTTTGTCAAAAAATGAGGCCTGATTGAGCGGATAGTTACTGATCATGACGCCAGCGCCAACACTGTTACCGATGAGTGGAAGCGCCTCCGGCTGGATATCACCGATGGCAACTTTGCGGGCATTAAGCAGCCCAAGCATACCGGCTGACGGGCTTAATCGTTCAAGGGTCATGGAGCCGTTATTAACCCCGATAAAAGATTTGCCGCTTTCTGCAATCTGGCCCGAAAGATCAAGCCGTCCGTTCATCCAGAGCATATCACCAGAGAGGCGGGTGTAATAGCTACTCCTTCCCGGAGTGATGTTTTTCGCACCATTTCCGGTCAGGGATGAGGAGAGGGAGAGGTCGATGCTTGGGCCGCCAAAGAGCTGATATGGCGTGTTCAGCAGCGGATAGCCGGGATCATTGTAACTGCCATAGCCCCAGGTATTGGAGCCCCGCTGGCTGCGAGCCATCCGCTCCTGGATAGGAAGCGGCTCAAACGGACGGATATCAATTGCCGCATCAAGGCGGTTTGCTTCGATGCGCATGGCCAGCCACTCGGCAAGCAAGGAACTTTCAACATAGATATCATCCGAAAGGGCAACGACCCGTGCCGAGTCATACCGGTAAGACTTTCCGGAGACCGTAATGGACGACTTGGCCATATCGAGCATGAAAGGTTGTGAGGGCAGGGCCAGATGGCCCGAGCCTCGTCCCTTGGCCGCATCGACCGTAATGCCCAGTTCGAGCGTGCGGCTGATCTCGCCAAGCGGCAAAAAAAGTCCCGTAGAGGCCGTATAGGTGACCAGATTACCGGTAAGGGTTGATCCTCCGAGTCGAATAACGCAGAGCAACAGGTCATCCTCACTGAGCAGGGTCGGGGAGTCACTTTTTTTGCTCTCTTCACCACGCAGAACTCCTGTCAGGGAGCCGGTTACCAGGCAGAACCAAAAGAGAAGAAGGCGCGAAACCCGTAAAACTCCGTAAAACTTATGGAATGGCAATCTGACTTTTGGCGAATAGAGGTTCAGTGCCGTTTTCCAGATTGATGCAGTGGATGAGCAGATTTGTCGTCATGACGGATCTGGCTTAAATGAAATGGTACCATAAAAAGTTACTGAAGTTCATCGTACCATGGAAACGGTTTTTCCTGAAACTGGTACAAAAAAGGTAAAGCTTACTAACGTGAACATTACAATCCAAATACACAATAAGAGCGTGCTGGCATTGCCGACTGCTTCCTGCAGGAGCGTACATATTACTGAAAACGCTTTATTGTAATCCACTATTACTGTAAATATGCTTTTATATATACCGGACGACGGATGTTCATGGATCAACATTTTTCCGCCAGACCTACACTCATTGCCGGAGGGAGTACCGCTTATTGTTCACAATAATCCTGCCAATTCAGAAGTGAAACCGCTCAATAATATGTGTTGATGCAAAGCGTGAAGATTCCAGAAGCTAAATTTGATAATCTTTCCGGCGCCCCATTACCCTTAATACGTTTTACTTATCGGCGTAATATATGTTTTATCTATTTTTTATTCAATGGAAAAATATATGCCTTATTTATACTTAAAAGACACCGCAAAAAGCGTTCAGGCGATTTTTTTTTGGAATCGTAAAGCGGAGAGTGAACTGGAAGAGTGTGCAATGGATTTAACGGTTAGGGCAACTCCTCAATAGTTCAACATGAAGCGGTGTTTGCTTATATGTTTTTCTCTCTATGGCTGAATCACGATATGCGGTGATTAACCTGTTTAAAGCAGGCAAGCAGGAAAGAGTTCTGGAAGATAGGCGGATTCATTGCCAGCCTATCCTGAAAAATGGATAGGGCTGGTATGAATGTCGATGTAATTTCTGTGTGTTTTTATCTGTGGCGGAAGAAGCAAAAGCCGCGAAAACTTATGGAACGGTAATCTTGCTTGTGGCAAGCAGAGTTTCACTGCCATTTTCCTGGGCGGTGTAGCGAACCGTCAGCTCTCCACCCCGCAGTTCAACTCCTTTCGGGGGAGAGAGCGGCAGGAGTATGATGCGTTTTGGATTGGGAGTATAGACGGCAATCCCTTTTATGATGGCAATGGAGAGTGCCTTGTTTGACGGACTCTTCCATACCGCTTCAATATCACCATAGGTTGAGCGCTCCCCGCTGCGCTCAATGGTAAAGGCCAGGGCCGCTTTTCCCGGAATGCTTTTGGTGTCAATATGGAGTCCGCTCAGTTTTGTTACCGCTTTCAGCGAGCCTTGGCGCACAATCACAGGAATCGTTACCCCATAGATCGGCACCAGCTTGATCTGGATACCACGGCTCACCGAATCAGCTTTGACGGCATTCTCGGCGGAGGGGATCAGGCGAAAGGTGAGGTGGGAACGGTACTCTCCATCGGCAAGGTCAGCCGGCTTGCGCAGCATCATGCGCACCATCTGCACCTGGCGGGGTTCAAGGATCACCCTGCGTGGGGTAAAACGGATAAAGGAGTCGGCAAAGCGGTCATCCGGGCTGGGTGGAGTGTTTTTGTCGATCTCCTTGATCTCTCCGGTCTCACTCATACGGCACTGTACAAAGGAGATGGCGTAGGTATGCGCCTTGTCGCTCCGGTTGACCAGAGCTAGCTCGGTGGTGGGCATATTTCCTTCAAAAACAATCCGTGTAGGGGTTACGAGCAGATCCTGCAGTGAATAGCCGGCTGAAGCCGGCTCTTCGGCTGCCATGGCTGAAGAGCTGAAACCGAAAAATGTGGCCGCCATAAAGAGGGCCGGAAGCAAACGCTTGATGTTCATAGAGGTTAACTGAAACATTTTTTGCTTAACGTACCGGGCAAGACAAAAAGCCGAATGGCCAACCATAGTAAAACTGATCATGCTTGCAGGTGCTGTTGCTGTGGAAGAGGATCTATCTGCCTCATGTTAAGGTAATGGCTGAAAGGTTTATTATCAAGCGGAGTGCTTCATATGGGAGCTTTTTCCGGTTGATAACACTCTCTGTGAGGGCGGTTAGCCGAACAGAGAAAAACTCATTTCCCTTCCCGACAGCGAGGGGCAGGAATCAATTTTCCAGCCCCTCGCTGTACGACAGGCAGAGGGATAGACGAGGAGCTACTTAATTGTAGGCTGCGTTTACGGTAAATGTTCCACTGTATACTCCGGCCGCCTGACCTGCAGCAATAGTCAGTACTCCGCCAACATGGAAAATTTCCTCACCGCCTGCCAGAGAGCCGGTTGAGTCACTGCTTAAGCCAGTCACGGTCATCGTAGCACCGCCACCTGCTTTGGTGATAGTTGCTGTAGTAGAGGGCAATGTTGCCGTATACGATTTACCCGTATCGCCGGTGACTTTGAATTCCGCTGGTCCTGTTGGTAATTGAGTGGTCAACGTTACACCAGAAGCCGTAGTCGTTCCTGAAGTGGGAACCGTTACTGTTCCGCCTGGGCCAGGAATGATGTGGCCAAAAGCAAGCTCAGCATTCGTTGAAGAGGTCTGGCTACCTGTGTTTTGGGAAATTGAAATTGCCGTACCGATCGTTGCTGTAGCAGTGCCAGTTGCTGCATAGGCATCGGAACCAAAAGCGAGTACAGCGGCCATGCCTGCTAGTGCCAGAATGTTCTTTTTCATGAGTAGTTATTCTTTTTTTTGATTAAAAAACACCAACCTAACTTCTTCTCTATTTTGTGTGTTGTTGTAAAATGTGTGTAATTCAGTTATATATTATGCCGACGGTAAACGTTCCAGTATAGACTCCTGCGGCCTGCCTTGGACGAACCTGCAGTGTTCCACCAACCTTGAATGATGCTATGCCATTAGCATCAAAACTATGTATTCCTCCTCCGTTTGCATCAGAGGAAAAGGTGTTCACAATCATGGCGTCATTGGCCGGATTATGGATAAGTACCGAGTTATTTTGGGGGAGGGTTATATTATATGTTCTGCCAGCAGTACCGGTGAGGGTAAAGAGTGCTGCGTTATAAATAGAGCTGATGAGCGCCACATTTCCAGTTTTAGATCGAGCATTGGTTGGCGTTATAACTACCGTTCCCGATGAAACCGCAGGAAGCAGTTTGCCGAAAGCCAAGTCATTCATAACCGTAACACTGGTCTGGTCAGCAATGGTTGCTTTTGCTGTTCCGCTGGATGAGTTGGCGTCTGCCTCATTTCCAAAACCAGGTAGTACGGCTATCCAGATGAGTGCTAAAAATTTCCAGTTCAAGCGAAATTTTCCGTTTTATTTTTTTAGAACAAGGGCGGAGGGTAATGGATTTCCGGACCTTGGGCCATGCACAATAACTGGACTAATCTTGCGTCTTCTTTCCGAAAACAAAGAATCCTGATATGGCTTCCAGGGCTAAAATTCTTTGTTTCACAACGAACTCTTTTTTGCGATTCAACGGTAACGACCCTCAAACACGCTCCGGCCAAATTCAGCCATACGTTTACCTTTTTTTGAACGAATATATAAAAAAAGTAAATTCACGTAATAGTTATTGTTTGCTATAATAAAAATTCGCCGTATTATTTTGTTGATTGTCTGTGTTGTTGCGATTATGCAGTATTTTTTCAGTTGTATTTTATATCTACAATAAAGGTTCCTGTATATACTCCGGGTGGTTGATTTGCACCAACCTCCAGTGTTCCACCGACATTGAATGAGGCGTGGCCACTGGCATCAAATTTATGAGAGCCTCCACCGTGAGCATTTTCGGAAAAGTTGTTCACGGCCATTGAGGCATTAGCCGCGTTACGGATCGTGACAACCTTATTTTTTGGCAAGGTGATATTGTATGTTCTGTTGACCGTTCCGCTGAGGATAAAGAGTGCAGAATGATAGACAGAGTTGACGAGTATCAGATTTCCCGTTTTAGTTCGTATGTCAGTTGTCGATATGATCACGGTGCCCGCTGTGGCGGCTGGAACCAGGGTGCCAAAGGCCAGGTCACTCACAACACCTGCTCCGGTCGGGTCAGCAATTACTGCTGTTGCGGTTCCGCTGGATGAACTTGCCTCTACCTTATTTCCTATAGTGAGGAAGACGGCTACCCATATAAGGGTTAAAATTTTGCGGTGCAAGCGGACTATACCGTTTAATTTTTTTCAGAAAAGGCCGGGGCATGGAATGGATTTACCACCCCCGGCACAATAACTGGCTTAATTGTATGCTACGGTAACGTTAAAGGGTGCCGTATATGCGCCTGATGGCTGAGTTGCACCAACATGCAGTGTTGCACCAACATGTAACAATGAGCTGCCGCCAGGCAGTGTTCCGCTTAAGCCACCCTGGTTTGGAAGGTCAGCGACAAAACTGTCAACAAGCATCGAATTGCTGCCGGAAGTGATGGTGACTGATCCAGGCAAGGTTACAGAGAAGGATTGATCCATCTCACCCGTAACCCTGAAAGCTGCGGCTGTACGAGTGCTTGAGGTGGGGATGACGGTTACATTGGAGTTGGTAACGGTACTGTTTGTTGCTATGGTCACGGTTCCATCCGATCCTGTTGGAGATAGAGTTCCAAAGTTCAGATTAGAAGTATTTGCAATTCCAATGGGTTGCCAGATTGTTGCGGCGGCCTCTGCTGTGGCGGTGCCGGCAGCCTCAGCCTTATTCCCGAAAGAGAAAAGTACCGTTATGGCTGCAAGGGCTAAAATTCTCTGTTTCATGACTTATCCTTTTTTGTGATTACACGGGAGTGGTTTACAACTACGCTCTCTTTTTTTTGTGATCCCTTAAATCGGATGGATCGCATCTGATTTAATTTTATCTTCTCCAATATATAAAACGCATGAATCTTTGAAAATTTTTTTTCACAAAATATGTATACTTGGCTCCTTTTTTTTGTCTGAACCATCATTTTTATATATACGAATGACCTGTTATGTATATAAAAGAGTATTAATAATGTATTATTCTGCTTTATATAACTTTTATGCTTTAGTATAGTGGTTTTATATGTGGTGGCGGGAGGGCGTGTGGTCTGCAAAATCAGTTCTGGTGTTTTTGCTCATTCATCCCGTTGCTGCTCTTCATGCTTTTGCTAAATTTTTTCATCTATATTTTCAGACTTTCATGGGTCATCAGTGATGAAGAGGTGTGATGAATAAGTGATAATGGCCCATTATTTTGTTTATTAAGGTTCTTATTTTATTGTATTGCGTATTGTTTTTGGGGGTGACGTTTTTCTGTTATTTGAGTTGAAATATGAGTAAAATTATTTATGTGACCGGTGGGGCGCGGAGCGGGAAAAGTACCTTTGCCTTGCAGCGTGCAGAGCGATACAGAAGCAAGCTCTTTTTGGCGACGGCCGAGCCCTTTGATGACGAAATGCGCCATCGTATCGGTAAACATCAAGAGGAGCGAGGAGAGGGGTTTGTAACGGTTGAGGAGCCGCTCCATCTGGAACGTGCCCTTCGCCATCTACCCTCCGGCACTGAAGTGGTGCTGCTTGATTGCCTGACGGTCTGGACGGGAAACCTTATGCATCACCTTGAAGGTGAGGAGGCGATTGACCGGGAGATCGCGCTTTTTGAGGAGGTGTTGCCCGCGCTGCCCTGTGATATTATCCTTGTTTCCAATGAGACCGGCATGGGTATTGTGCCGGAAAATGCCATGGCCCGAAGGTTTCGCGATCGAGCCGGCCTTGTGAACCAGCGCGTTGCCGCACAGGCTACAGAGGCATGGCTGCTCTGCAGTGGCCTGCCGCTCCGATTAAAGTAGTTGAAGGAATTTGAGCTTATCTATAATCTTTATTTGTTTTTAGTTATGTATGAATCGTTGCAGCAGCTTCTTCTCAGTATTCACCCTGCCGACCGCTCGCTTGGCGCAGCGGCACAAGCCCATCTTGATGATCTCACCAAACCGCAGGGGAGTTTGGGGCGCATGGAAGAGATTGCCCTGAAATATGTTCTGGCAACCGGCAACTTGACTCCGGTGCTGTCAAAAAAGAAGATCTGCTGTTTTGCGGCCGACCACGGTGTGGCCGCTGAAGGGGTGTCGGCCTTTCCGGCTGAAGTGACTCCCCAGATGGTTTATAACATGCTTAGTGGCGGTGCGGCAATTAACGTGCTCTCCCGTCATGCGGGGGCTGATCTTGATGTGGTCGATATGGGGGTCAACCATGATTTTCCCGATAGAGCGGGACTGGTCAAGCGAAAGGTCAAGCATGGCAGCGCCAATATGGCTAGTGGGCCGGCAATGAGTGAAGAGGATGCCCTGCGAGCCCTGCTCTCTGGCGCAGAGTTGGCCGCTGAGGCTAAAGCGGCTGGCTACCATATTCTTGGAACCGGGGAGATGGGCATTGCCAACACTACTCCGGCCACAGCGCTCTATTCGGTACTGCTTGATGTGGAGCTTGAGGGGATTACCGGCAGGGGTACCGGCATTGATGACGCGCGCCTTCAGCATAAAAAAGAGGTGATCAAGCGAGCCATTGCGGTGAATGCTGCACAATGCACCACCCCGTTTGGTACCCTTGCTGCGCTTGGAGGGTTTGAGATCGCCGCAATCGCCGGCTTTATTCTTGGAGCTGCGGCAGCCCGCATCCCGGTTGTGGTCGATGGCTTTATCTCCTCGGCCGGAGCTGTTGCAGCCCTGAAGCTTTGTCCGGCTGTGGATGACTATCTCTTTTTCAGCCATCTCTCCAACGAACAGGGACATCGGGCGGTGATGCAGAAGCTTGGAGCCCGGCCAATTCTTGATCTTGACCTTCGCCTTGGTGAGGGCACGGGAGGCGCTTTGGCGATGCAGGTTATTGAGGGTGCAATAAAACTTTATAATGAAATGGCAACCTTCAGTGGTGCACAGGTCAGCGAAAAAGAGGGCGAGTAAGTGATGCTGAGCCCTCTTGTGACAGCCCTGAGAACCCTGACGGTGCTTCCGGTTCCAGGAAAGGATGTAACGGATTTCAGCCGCTCCCTCTTCTGGTTTCCCCTTGTCGGACTCCTCATTGGGCTGTTGCAGGCCGCACTGGGTTACGCGGGAGAACTCCATGGCTGGCATGAACTTTCGGCCGCACTGGTGGTTTTCGGCGGCATTGGTTTGACCCGTGGGATGCATGCCGACGGTCTTGCTGATCTGGCTGACGGGTTCTGGGGCGGGCGAACGCGTGAAGCGGCCCTGAGGATCATGAAAGATCCCAATGTTGGCTCTTTCGGCGCAATTGCCCTTTCGGGTGTCATGCTCTTCAAGTGGATTGCGGTATTGAGGCTTATCCAGTATGGGGCCTTTGGCTTTATTGCCTCAGGCGTGCTGCTTGCACGCTGGGTGCAGGTGGTGCTTGCATCCACTATGCCTTATGCTCGGAGCGAAGGTGGTACCGCGCACGCTTTTGTGAGTGGTGCCGGAGTGCCGCATATTGTGGTTACCACATTTTTGACGCTTTGCTTTTTGCTGTTCATGCTCCGTTTTGACCTCTATGGATGTGCGGCAGCACTCTCTGCGGCCGTTGTTGCCGGAGGAGTGATGGGCCTCTTGAGTTACCGCAAGATTGGCGGAGTGACCGGTGACGTACTCGGGGCCGGAAGCGAAGTGACCGAACTGCTTGTCTGGATTGCCGGAGGGATTTTTTTACACGGGTGAAGAGAGGGAGCGTCTCTGCCCGTAAAAAAGAGCCTTAAGAGCGATTGTGCCTTGTGCGCTACCCCTCAGAAAGGAAGGGCAGGAGCAATAGTGTTTTAAATCTGAATAGAAATATGTTGATGCTGGAGCCCTCTTTTACAATTCTTCCCTTGCCGGAAATTCATTTTGGTGCCGGTCACTTTTCCCGGCTTGCCACCCTGGCCAAACCCTTTGGGAGCACGATCCTTGTTGTTACCGGTCGCCGCGCCCTGGAGCACTCGGGCCATTCAGCCGCTCTTTTTGATGCGCTGCACCGTGCGGCTCTGAAAACCTTCCATCTTGTGGTTGAGCGGGAGCCCTCTCCGGAGCTTATCGATCGGGCGCTCTTGCTCTATCGGCCGCTCTCGGTTGATCTGGTGGTTGCGGTTGGTGGCGGCAGTGTGCTGGATGCCGGCAAGGCCGTTTCGGCCATGCTGCTCCAGGAGGGATCGGTTGAGCGCTTTATTGAGGGCCGAGAGGGGTTCAGGGTGCACGACGGGCGCAAGGTTCCCTTTATTGCCGTGCCGACCACATCCGGCACCGGCAGCGAGGTGACGAACAATGCCGTGATCAGCCGGGTAGGGCAGGAGGGTTACAAGCGCTCCTTGCGCCATACGGCATTTGTGCCGAATATTGCCCTGATTGATCCGGAACTGATGGTGACGGTTTCTGCCGAACTGACCGCAGCTTCGGGTATGGACGCCTGCACCCAGCTTCTTGAAGCCTATACCTCTCCGTTTGCCTCTCCCTACAGTGATGCCCTTGCCCTTAGCGGACTTGAGCGTTTCAGCCGCTCCTTTCTTCCGGCCTGCAGTGATCGTGCGAAGGAGAGCGGTGTGCGGGGAGACATTGCTTATGCCGCCCTGATGTCGGGTATTGCGCTTGCCAATGCAGGCCTTGGCATTGTGCACGGTTTTGCCTCTTCAGTCGGAGGATTGATCGATATAGCGCACGGCACCCTCTGCGCAACCCTGCTTGCCACGGCTACCAGAGAGAATATTCGGCAACTCCGTTCTATTGACCCTACTCATCCTACTTTGCAGAAATATGCCAAGGCTGGGAGTATCCTCTCGGGATGTGCGGCGGTGGATGTTTACGGCGGGTGTGAAGGGTTGCTTGAACGGCTTGAAGCGTGGCAGGAGCGGCTTCACTTTCCCCGGTTAGGAGAGTACGGGCTGCTTTCGGAAGATCTGGATGCTCTCGTTACCACTACCCGCAGCAAGAGTAATGCGGTTCAGCTCGATCATGCGGCCATGAAGCGGATTCTCTCCAGCCGCTTGTAGCGAGCGCTATTTCCGGGTGGCCCACCACTCATCCCCGTAACTGTAGAAAAGCTCTTCACCTTGCTCAATATCACGCAGCGCATAGAGCACCAGTTCGACGCCGAGCGCACCCTCCTGGCGGTAGTAGGCGACGTTGGGCGTTGAGGAGTGGTTAAAGAGCATGCCGTTACCCATCACCACAAGCCGGGCGGTTTCCGTGCTACCGTAAAAGACATAGTTAAGCAGTTCGCCTCCGATGTCACGGTCGGTTACTTCAAGCGCCGGGCAGCGCTCAATAATATCCCCCTCGCTGATCTTTTTTAGGGCAAAAGCTCCCCGTCCGCTGACGGTTGAAGCCCCGATTCTTACTGCTTCTCCCCGGCCAGCCGAAGCTCTTTTTGCAAGGAAGTTGCTGATGGCCATACCGGCAACCATGCCGGTAACGAGCGTGAGCGGAATAATAAGAGAGAGGTTGAGCTCCATAGGTTGTTTTCTGTTGGAAAAGATCGCACCCGCCGCCGGTTCTATTGTGGCAGTAGGGGAAAATAGCAAATTTTAAGGGGTTGCAAGTGTGCTCACGGCAGGATTCTTAACAGCATCTCCTGACGGAAGCGGGAAAAAGGGGAGGTATGTGTATATTAATTTTCAAATCCGAAGAGGTGAACCATAATCAGAACGATTGCATATGTGCGCTTTATCGAAAAACCCCGCAACCAATGTTGCCCCGATGGGAAGGGAAGAGCAGGAGAGCCTTGAACGAAACCGGAAACGTGCTCTCTACGAGGCGGTTGTGCTGCAGATTGTTGAGGGTTGGGCCCAGGGCAAGCCAACACTTCCCACGACCGGTAAACCGAGCGGATACTACCGGCTCACCAACTATTTGCGCGACTATCTTCTGGTTCATCGGCGCTTCCCCAAAGGGATTCACACCATGCCGGAAGGACGCGACAGCTTCAATAAAATAGAGCCCTCATTTCCGGTGGATTTTGATGCCATCATCGGTACTCTTACCCTGCCCGAATAATGCCTCTATCCTCCCAAGTCACGTAAGGTCGAAACGATCAAGGTTCATCACCTTGTTCCATGCCGCCACAAAGTCATTTATAAACTTCTGCCGGGAATCGCTGCATGCATAAACTTCTGCAAGCGCCCGGAGCTGGGAGTTGGAACCGAAGATGAGGTCAACAATGGTAGCCGTCCACACAAGCTCGCCGGTTGTACGATTGTACCCCTCCAACACCCCTTCTGTTGAGACGGATTTCTGCCACTTCGTCTTCATGTCGAGCAGATTGACGAAGAAATCATTGCTCAATGTTTCCGCCCGATTGGTGAACACTCCATGATTGGAGTGGCCGACGTTCGCATTCAGCACGCGCAGACCGCCGATCAGAACCGTCATCTCCGGGGCGGTCAAGGTCAAGAGCTGCGCTTTGTCCACCAGCAGCTCCGCCGCCGAACCCTCAACTCCTTTACTGGCGTAGTTGCGGAACCCGTCGGCTATCGGCTCCAGTACGGCGAACGACTCTATATCGGTCTCCTCCTGTAACGCATCCATGCGCCCCGGCGAGAAGGGAACCTGCACGTCGTGGCCACCTCTCTTCGCGGCTGACTCAATGGCGGCGCACCCTCCCAACACAATCAGGTCGGCCAGCGAAACCCTTTTGCCGTCAGATTGGGCCGTGTTAAACACGCTTTGGATCTCCTCCAGAGTTTTGAGCACCTTCACCAACCGGGCAGGCTGGTTGACCTCCCAATCCTTTTGCGGTGCCAGACGAATGCGGGCGCCATTAGCACCGCCCCGCATGTCGGAGCCACGGAAGGTGGAGGCTGATGCCCAGGCCGTCGAAACCAGTTCTGGTATAGAGAGGCCTGAAGCGAGGATATTCTTCTTGAGGGCGCTGATATCCTCTCCGTCAATCAATGTATGATTAAGTGCAGGGATAGGGTCTTGCCAGATAAGCGCTTCCTCTGGAACCTCCGGGCCGAGGTAGCGGGTTCGAGGGCCCATGTCGCGGTGCGTCAGCTTGAACCAGGCTCTGGCGAAGGCCTCCCTGAACTGATCCGGGTTCTCGTAGAAGCGCTTTGAAATTTTTTCGTAGATCGGGTCGAGCCGTAGTGCGAGGTCGGTGGTCAGCATGGCTGGCGCGTGATGTTTGGAGGGGTCGTGGGCATCCGGCACGGTACCGGCACCAGCATCACCCTTCGGCTTCCACTGGTAGGCTCCGGCCGGGCTTTTCGTCAATTCCCATTCGTAGCCGAAGAGGTTGTGGAAGTAGCTGCTGCTCCATTTTGTCGGCGTGGTAGACCAGGTAACTTCCAGTCCGCTGGAGATGGTGTCGCCACCTTTGCCGGTGCCGTATCGGCTCTGCCAGCCAAGACCCTGTTCCTCAATGCCTGCCGCTTCCGGCACAGGCCCAACAAATCCCGGATCGCCGGCACCGTGGGTTTTACCGAAGGTGTGACCTCCGGCGATAAGCGCAACCGTCTCTTCGTCGTTCATCGCCATGCGGGCGAAGGTGACGCGGATATCGTGCGCCGCAGCAAGCGGATCCGGGACACCGTTCGGCCCTTCCGGGTTGACGTAAATCAGCCCCATCTGAACGGCGGCAAGAGGATTTTGCAGGTTCCGCTCACCGCTGTGGCGCTCGTCCCCGAGCCACTTGCTCTCAGGCCCCCAGTAGATGTACTCTTCCGGTTCCCAGATATCCTTACGCCCGCCAGCAAACCCAAATGTTTTAAGTCCCATCGATTCCAGAGCGACGTTGCCCGTGAGAATCATCAGGTCGGCCCAGGAGATTTTCCGGCCATACTTCTCTTTGATCGGCCAAAGCAGTCGGCGAGCCTTGTCGAGGTTGACGTTATCGGGCCAACTATTGAGCGGAGCAAAGCGCTGGCTCCCTCGGCCGCCGCCACCACGACCGTCGCTGGTGCGATAGGTGCCGGCGCTGTGCCATGCCATACGCACAAACAGTGGGCCGTAGTGGCCGAAGTCCGCCGGCCACCACTCCTGCGAGTTGGTCATCAGCTCCAGGAGATCCTGCTTCAAAGCATTCCAGTCAAGGCTTTTAAACTCCTCCGCGTAGTTGAACTCCTCGCCCATAGGGTTGGAGAGTGAGGAGTTCTGGTGCAGGATATTCAGCTTCAGTTGATTTGGCCACCACTCTTGGTTCGATTGGGCTCCAGCGACGGGGTTTGTGCGGGCATCGCCCGAGAATGGGCACTTTGCTTCGGTTGACATGGTTATCTCCTTTTCTGGTATGAAATAGAGTTCACGGTAAAGAGAGCGTTGCCGGAATCTTCGGGCTCACGCCAATTTCACAAATGAGCGACCGCTAAAATATTATCTTTAATTTACATCATCCTGTAATGATTTGCTACCGCTTATTGATGCGGTAATTATTTTCTTTAGTTGCTGGTTACTCTCTTTTTTCTAAATTCCCTTACCGTCAAGTAAGGATTGATAACCTGAGTAAGGAGCGTCGTGATGGCTATTGCAACGATCACCAATAAAGGACAGATAACGATTCCAAAAGAGGTTCGGGATGCTTTTGGATTGCATTCGGGCGACAAGCTTGAGTTTTTCTGCGAACAGGGTGGGCGTATAGTGGTTACGCCGATCAAAAAAAATGTGGATGATCTTTTCGGCAAACTCTTTAAGGCTGAACGAACAGCTCTTTCAACCGAGGAGATCAATGAGGCGCTTCGGCAAAAATTCAAACAGCAGGGGCTGTGAACGCGCTTGATACCAATATCCTTGCCCGCTTTCTGGTGCGTGATGACGCCGAAGAGGCAGAGAGCGTTTACCGGTTGTTTAAAGCGGCCGAGTCGGAAAAAGCGGTTTTTTTTGTCTCTCTTCCGGTTCTGCTTGAGCTGATATGGGTGCTCGATTCTGTTTATGCAATTGCGCGGAATGAAATTCTTGATGCCCTTGCTGAGCTTTTGCTCCTTCCCATTCTTGTGTTTGAGGCTCAGCCAGCCGTACGCTCTTTTATTGCTGACGGCCGCAAAAATAATCTTGATCTTTCAGACCTGCTGATTGGTTTTGCTGCACGTTCATCCGGTTGTGAGGCTGTGTTGACCTTCGACAAAAAAGCCGCCCAATCCGATTTGTTTACACTGCTGGTGAACCAGTGATGTTGCAGATTTCCTCTTGATTTATAACAATTCGTCTTGTCTCCTTACAATCTCGCTGCTCTCTTTTTTATATGAGGAGATTGCTGAACAATGAACGCAATTAATTACATTGATAAGAGAACGGTCTGTTTTTTTCTGAATTGCTCAGTTCAGTCATAATAATATTTGGTGAGGAGAAGAAATGTCAGATGATAAATCCGTATCTCTTGTAAATTTTGGAGAGTTGTCCAAGCCAGCAGATACTTTAATCAAGAAAGTCTCACATGCTGTTGGAGGTATGTTTGCACCGTGGCAGATAAAGAGGATGGCGAAGGCTGAAGCCGAAGTAAGTCTCATAAGGGCAAAGTCAGAAATAGAAATTACTGATTTGCATCGCAGGGCAATGCATCGCTTTGTCGAAGAAGAAGCAAATCGGCAAGAGAATATGGAGACAATAACAGAAAAAGCTCTCTCTCAACTGAAGGAGGGATCAGACCCCAGCAGAATGGAGGATGATTGGGTTACAAACTTTTTTGATAAATCACGGATCATTTCTGATAGTGATATGCAAGACCTTTGGGCAAGCGTCTTGGCAGGCGAAGCCAACTCTCCGGGAACCTATTCCAAGCGAACCGTTAATTTTCTCGGCGATCTTGACAAAACAGATGCAGAACTATTTCAGGCTTTATGCAGCTTTGGCTGGTTCGTCCCTGATTTGCAAGCCTTGATTTTTGATGCAAAAGCTTCTATTTATAACGACAAGGGTATCAACTTTATGACATTGACCCATCTCGATAGCATTGGTCTTATCCGGTTTGATTCATTATCAGGATTTGAGAGACTTGAATTGCCAAAGACATTTTCACTAATGTATTATGGAGAACTGTTGAACTTCACGATGGGGTTGGAAAAGGATAATAAGCTTCCTATTGGTCATGTTTTGCTTACTCAGGTTGGAAGAGAATTAGCTACGGTATGCAAAGCTCAGGTGGTAGAGGGCTTTTTTGATTATGTCAAAGAAAAATGGAAACAATATCTTCCTGAAATCAAAAATATCGAACAAGTCTGTTAACTTGATCGTCATTTTATAGGTATTTCATTACTGCATTAAATATCAAACAGATTTATCTATTCCACATTTACCCATCCGTTCGGCCTCGTGCCAGAAGATTGATGCGGGAAAAGGCGTAGTCGAGAGAGTCCTCGTTGAGCACAATCCTTGAAAGGCCTGTTTCGGCAAGCGTGGTCGGGCGGTTATCTTTTGTGCTGGTAAAGGATTCACTCTGTTTGCCGTTGTACCAGCAGACAAGCCGAATCATGCTGCCCTCAATTTCAAGAGCGGTAATGCCGCGCTTGCCAATCGTACATCCGGAGTTAAACACGCTTGGAATCGGAAGCATGTTGTAGAGTCCGCCCGGCAGGCCGACTTTTTTTCCTTTTTTATAGCACTCCTCAAGTTCAGCTTTCAAGGCATCAATCTTCTCCTCAATTTCGCGGCACAGCTCCGTATCGGCCGATGCGTAAGCCCGGCAAAGCTCCTCGATTTTGTAGTTCAAAAAATCAACCTTGGAGAGCGATTCAAACAAGGGCCGATGGGTGTGGCCGATGATAGAGATGATTTTTGCCCGGTTTGAAAAGTCATAAATCGATTTTTCAAGGGCATACTTTCGGCGGCTGTTATAGGCAACCGAGTAGTTTTTGATACCGGCAGGTTTTGCAATGTAGCGAAGAAAAAAGATAATGGCTCGACTCAGAAGGGGAATGCTCTCCCACAAAATAACCGAAGCCTGATGGCCATGAAAAAGCAGGATGGTCTCCTTGCCGTATAGAAACTTCACCGACTCTACCAGCGAAGAGGCAAGCCGGTAGGAGTTGTTGTTGAGCAGTGCGGCATCATGGTTTCCGTATGTTTTCCAGAAAAAGCCGTTCTGTTTGAACTGTTGAAAAAGATCATAGAGTTCACTCCACTCCGATTCAATGGTTGCGAGAGGAAACTTGTAGAGCTCTTCAATATCACCATTGAGCACCAAAGAGTATTCTTCCTGCAAATAGTAGCTCTTGAGAATGGTTTTAACCAGTGTGGCATTTGGCCGGAAATCATCAAGCCGACCACCGTTCCCCATGTGCAGATCACTCAGAATCAAAATTTTTGAGGAGTGATCAAGCTTTACCGGCGTTGCCGTATGGAGCAACCGCTCAAGATGGGGATGCTTGCGCATCGCCTTGCCGCCAGAAGAGAATAAACCGGTAAATATTCCCGCCATGAAAGAATTTTTTTATACTGATTGTCTCTCCTGTGCAATATGGAATCAGTTGAATGCATTGCTTAAATCGCCTACTTGATATCTGATCCCCTGTAATGGATCAAGGTGAAAGCGATTCGTTATCAATTTCAGGATAGATGTTGTGTCATAAATGGTGTGATCGATAAAATGAGTTTTAGCAAATGGTGATATAATAATTGTTGGAACTCTTGTGCCCGGCCCCCAACGATCACCTTTTGGAGGCGCAACATGATCCCAATACCCACCATTTTCATCATAGGTTACAATGATAACCATCTTTTTCCATTGCGGGCTTTTTTGTAGCTTTTCAACAACATCTGCAATATGCATATCTCCACTCATCACATCCGTATAGCCTGGATGTTGATTCAGTTTTCCCTCAGGTTTATAAAAAACAACTGATGGTAGTGTGCCAGAATCAATATCCTTTTGTAAATCCGAATAATCTTTCAGATGGATTTTTCGCTCTCTGGAGCCAGCCTTGGTGCTCGGATCAAATCGTTTGAAATAATTGAAGGGCTGATGGTGTGGCTGGAAGTTTGCTGTTGCACTGTTATTGATTACAGCCCGGTTACGGAGGGCCTCATTCCATGCGCCGGCATACCATCTCCATAAAATACCTTTCTCACTTAAGGCATCTCCGATGGTTTTAAAATTTTGGGGAGGGAGTGGATTTTTTGCTTTGTCGGCAAGTTGCCCTTCACCACCTTCAGCCGGAGCTATCCCACTCGGCTGATAGGGCGGTTGCATGGTATTAACCGCATAGCCGTCGGGAGTCAGCGGCTTGTCGGCAACAAATATCGGCTTGCCGGAGAGGGCTGTAACCGGGGAGTTTTCGGCTGTTTTTAGCCTCAAGCCACTCTCTTCAACGCTGCTTTTGAGATTGTCGGGCGCATCAGGGTAGCGCGGTGTAGATGCACTGATCAACCAGAAGTGGTTGAGAAATGAGCCGCCAAAAGCCGCCATAAAAAAATTATCAGCAAGCGTGTAGTGCTCTGCTAATTTCCACATCCGCATCACTGAACCATCGTAATAGCCCATTGCGAGACCGCCCGCATCCGACCATGCGGCAAACTGATCGTTTTTTCCACCGTTAATCTGCATTTGATTCTGGTAAAACCGATGGGCCAGGTCAGGCGTAGCTTGCTTTGGGAGCAGCCCTCCGGACAAGGAGCTGGGCGCACCTTCAATGCGGAATGGTTTATTGGGCAGTTCCGAAATAAAGTTCAGTTTATCCATAACCGGAGAACCAGCCGCGTTCCAGACCGATGGAAGCTTTTGCAGAGGAGTCAAGCCGTCGCGCTCTCTTTGTATGAAAGCCTTCTCATCAAGATCAATAATGCCATTTGCACCAGGAAAGAGTCCGTACAGGTTATCAAAACTCCGATTTTCGGCATAGATAACGACTATTGTCTCAATTTTGTCAAGAGAAGTTTTTTTCTCTCTCGGTGACCCCGACAAGGTGCCGTAACCTGATAATAAAAAGAGGGTAAGAACTAGAAATAAATACCGCTCAAATTGGCGTAACAGAGGCTTAAACATACTCAATCATATTAATATTAATAGTGATGACTGTTTTCAGGTGAAATTAATAAAAATACAGAGCATCCTTTGTTACAACTCTGTGACATCAATTCATTGATCTGTCCATCTGACCTGATTATATATAGGTTTTGATTAGTGCTGTATTTCAATAAAAATAAATTGTCTTTTCATATTACTATAGTAAAGTTTGAGGATTCTGATTATTTGCATTTTTGTAACATATGGAGCACTAAAACAAGGGGAGTATTTATATACATTAAACGGGAAAATATTTTTCAAGGAATAACAAATCAAGATGACCAATGAGCAATATTAAACCGATAAAGATTATCATAGAGTGGATTGGTCCTGAAGATTTTTATTTCAAATGTGATTATGCCGACGCTGAACGTGAAATAGTTGAAAATAACTCTCTCGTTGGTGTTAAGCGAAATTTTCCCTTTATGACGCAGGCTATGGGTAATGTTCTCAGAAAGCTGAGAAAAGAGCATATTTCCTTTCCGTTTTTTCTTGTCGCTCTTGCTGTAAACCATCGCAATCTGCTTCATGAAATAGACCAACTGTTGCACCTGTTGCATCTTCACCTCGAAAAAGAGCAGGTTCCAGGTACCTTTTCCTGTTATATCTCTTCAAATAAAACAGAATCATCTTCAACTCCAGGATAAATTTTTGTTATTTGATGGATCGTAATCAGGGTATTTTCGGCTTTTCGGGATTTCCAGGTTATTTATGACAGATGCTTTATCGCATAGTATTACAAGGCCATAACAAACGGGTTTCATTACCTTCCTTGCCGGTTAACGTGGCAAGGAAGCCGGTTTCTCCTGCAGAAAAATCAGTCAAAACAACACCCTCCCGTACCAATCGATTCCTCTCTCTCTTTCGTTACCCCTTCGCCTCGACCGTAATCAGCCAGTAAAGCGAACAGATTACTTTCCCTAAAAGATTACTTACGGTGCTTTTACTGGTATCATTGTGCCGGGGCTCAAGGAATCATCAGGCTCTTTTTGGGGTTGTAGAGTGCAATGTTTGTTTTTGAATAAAGAGAAATTGTTTCCATGCCGGATAAGTCGCTGGAGAGGGGAGAGGCGGTGCTGAGGATCAGTGACCTCTCGAAATTCTACATTATGGGCGAGGTGCAGGTTGATGCGCTCAAGCATCTCTCCCTGGATTTTTATGCGGGGGAGCTGGCTGTGCTGCTGGGCGCTTCGGGCAGTGGAAAATCCACCCTGCTCAATATTATCGGTGGCCTCGATGTGCCTTCGGAGGGGAAGCTCTTTTTTCATGGTCGCGAGATTACCGCAGCCACCGAGGCGGAGCTGACCGCCTACCGCCGCCGTTCCATCGGCTTTGTCTTCCAGTTCTACAATTTGATTTCAAGCCTTTCGGCCCTTGAAAATGTGCAGCTTGTGACCGAAATCGCCCCGAATCCCATGCCGGCGGAGGAGGCTCTGCGGCTGGTGGGGCTCGCTCACCGTCTCAACCACTTTCCAGCGCAGCTCTCCGGCGGGGAGCAGCAGCGGGTGGCCATTGCCCGGGCGGTTGCCAAGCGGCCGGAACTCTTGCTCTGTGATGAGCCTACGGGCGCGCTCGACTTTCAGACCGGAAAGCTGGTGCTCGACGTGATTGAAAAGGTCAACCGAGAGCTGGGCACGACAACCCTTGTTATTACCCACAACGCTTCGATTGCCGGTATGGCCGACCGGGTGGTGCGGTTGCGGAGCGGGGAGATCGCCGAGGACCGGAGGAATCTCACCCGGATGTCACCCTCTGAACTGGTCTGGTAGCGTCGCCGATGAAACCGCTCCAGAGAAAGCTATGGCGCGAACTGCTGCGCCTTAAGGGTCAGATGCTGGCCGTGGCGGCTGTGGTGGCATGCGGGATCTCGGTTTTTGTCTCCATGAGCAGCGTCAAGTACTCTCTTGAGGCTTCGCGCGAGCGCTACTACAGTCGTTTCCGCTTTGCCGATGTTTTTGTGCAGCTCAAGCGGGCGCCGGAGTTTTACCGCGAAACCGTGAGCCGGATTCCGGGGGTGGCATCGGTCAGCACGCGCATTTATGCCGACGTGACGCTCGATGTGCCGGGCCTTGACGAACCGGCAACCGGCCGGCTGGTCTCCATTCCGGAGTACCGCACGCCGGTGCTAAACGATCTCTTTCTGAAAAAAGGGCGCTATATCGAGCCGGGCAAACCCGAAGAGGTGATTGCAAGCAAACCCTTCCTTGAAGCCAACCATCTTGCGCCGGGCGACCGGGTTGCGGCGGTGATCAATGGGCGGAAGAAGGAGCTGCTGATTGTCGGCATGGGGCTCTCTCCGGAGTATATCTACGAGGTGCAGCCCGGCTCCTTTTTCCCCGACAAGCGCCGCTTCGGGGTTTTCTGGATGAGTCGACGGGCGCTGGAGTCGGCCCTTAACATGAGCGGCGCCTTCAACGATCTCTCGCTCACGCTCGCTCACGGAGCCTCGGAAAAAGATGTGATCATGCAGCTCGACCACCTCTTTCGCCGCTACGGCTCCCTTGGTGCCTACGGGCGGAGCGAGCAGCTATCCGACCGCTTTATTGTTGACGAGATCAAGCAGGTCGGTATCCAGATCACCTTTCTCCCCCTTGTCTTTCTTGCCGTGGCGGTCTTTCTCCTCAACATTGTATTGCGCCGCATTGTGGCTACCCAGCGCGACCAGATTGCCGTGCTCAAGGCGTTGGGCTACTCCAATGAGGATGTGGGGTTGCACTATCTTGGGTTTGCCATGATCCCGACGGCGGTCGGTGCGGTTGTGGGCACGCTGCTCGGTGCATGGCTCGGCCGGGGGCTGATGAATATATACGGCGATGTCTACAATTTTGCCGAGCTGGTCTACTACTTCCGCTTTGAAGATGTAGCCCTCTCGGTGCTGCTCAGTTTTGCCGCAGCGGTTGTCGGCGCACTGGGTGCGGTGCGGAGCGCGGTGCAGCTTCCCCCCGCTGAAGCGATGCGGCCCGACTCTCCGGTGATCTACAAACCAGGCATTTTTGATGGTGAAGCGCTGCGCAAAAAAATTCCGGTGCCGGTGCGCATTATTGTGCGCAACCTTGAGCGCCGCCCGTGGAAAGCGGCCCTCTCGGTGCTCATGATCTCCCTTGCCGTGGCTATTCTCATTGCCGGCCGCTATACCTACGACTCGGTTGACCGGATGGTGCTGGTGGAGTTCAATGAAAAACACCGCGAAGATGTTACGGTGATTTTCAATAACCCCATGCCCCCCTCGGTTGCCTACACAATTGCCTCGCTTGACGGGGTGCAGGAGCATGAGTACTATCGGGAGGAGCCGGTGAGGATGAGTTTTGGCCATCGCCGGCGCCGCCAGTCGATCAAGGGCATCCGATCGGCCGAAGGGTTGCAGCGGCTGGTCGATAAATCAAACCGCCGCTTCTCCTTGCCTACGGACGGTATTGTGCTCACTTCAACTTTGGCCGATATTCTTGGTGTCCGGGCGGGCGATAGGCTGCAGATTGATTTCCTGCAGGGCAAGCAGCTTCACCGTGAGCTGCTGGTCAGTGGTACCATTGATGAAATTCTTGGGCTTTCAGCCTACATGAACCTTGACGCGCTCAACCGGCTTGCCGGGGATGGCGGGGCCTTGAATGCGGCATATCTGCGCATTGACCAGTCAAAATCGGGCAAGCTCTATGCGGCCTTCAAAAAGATGCCGGGAGTTTCGGGCATCATGATGCTGAAGGCGATGAAGGAGAGCTTTGATGAGCTGATTGCCCAAAGCATGACCACTTCAACCCTTATTCTGACCTCGTTTGCCTGTGTGCTTGCCTTTGCTGTGGTCTATAACGGAGCGCGGATCTCCCTTTCCGAGCGGGCACGTGAACTCACCAGCCTCCGGGTGCTCGGCATGACGAGGGGTGAAGTCTCCTTTATCCTGCTTGGCGAACAGGCCTTGCTGACGCTGCTCGCCATACCGGTGGGCTTTCTGATTGGTATCGGACTCTCCGCCCTGCTTGCCCGTGCGCTCAGTTCCGAACTCTACCGGTTGCCTCTGGTCTTCAGCGCCTATAACTTTCTTTTTGCTTTTATGGTTATTATTCTGGTCTCGGTTGTTTCGGCGCTTCTGGTTAAAAAGCGTCTTACCGGACTTGATCTTGTCGAGGTTTTAAAAACAAGGGAATAGATTTATGCATCTTACCAAAACCCAGCGCATTATAGGCTTATCCCTTATCGGTGCCGCCATTATTCTCTTTTTTGTCTTCCGGCCCACACCGCTTCCGGTGGATGTTGCCGTGGCAACCCTTGGCCCCCTGCAGGAGACGCTTGAGGGCGAAGGGGTCACCCGGGTGAACGACCGTTTTGTGATTGCTGCACCAGTAAGCGGAAAGCTGGTGAGGGTGAGGTTTGAAGAGGGAGCAACGCTCCGTAAGGGTGAGGTTGTGGCCGAGCTGCTTCCGCCCCAGCTTGATGGGCGTGAGGAGCAAGAGGCTGTGGCCCGCGCTGCATCGTCCCGCGCCGCTCTTGATGCCGCGATTGCCCGCCAGCGCAGGACGACCCTCACTCTTGCACAGGCCGAGCGTCGTTCGGCACGCTACCGCAATCTTTTCAGCGAAGGGGCGATATCAAAAGAAACCTTTGAACTCTCGGAGAACGAGGCAAAAACAATGCAGCGAGAGGGTGACGCAGCCCGCTCGGAGGTTGATGCGGCCCGTTACAGCTTTGAGGCCCTTCAGGCCATTATCGATCGGCAGCTATCAAGCAAGCCGGTTCAGCTCTTCTCTCCGGTTGAGGGTCGGGTGCTGCGTATTCATGAAAAAAGTGAGCGGATGGTTGCTGCCGGTGCGCCGCTGCTCGATATCGGCGATCCCGCTTCAATAGAGATTGTGATCGACGTGCTCTCTTCTGACGCCATCCGCATACATGCCGCGAACAAGGTGAAGATTCTCGACTGGGGTGGCAAGGGGGAGTTGCTGGGCGTGGTGCAGCGGATCGAACCGGCGGCCTTTACCAAACTCTCGGCCCTTGGTATTGAGGAAAAACGGGTGAACATTATCGTTGTGCTCCAGAACCGGGAACCCCTGCTTGGCGATAACTTCCGGGTTCAGGCGAGCATTGTGCTCCGTGAAGCTAACCGTGTGCTCCGCGTACCGGTGAGCGCCCTTTTCAGGGGAAAAAAAGAGTGGCATCTCTTTGCAATTGAAGGTGGTCGGGCGATCGAAAAAGCCGTGACTATCGGTATGCGCGGCACCTACGATGCCGAGGTGGTTGCGGGCCTGAGGCCCGGAGAGAGGGTGGTGGTGCACCCCTCCAATGAGCTGCGGGACGGTATGGCGGTGAAGGTTGCGGATTAAATTGAGCTGCCCTAAAAAGAGTGCTTGCACCTTTCCTCTCCCGGAGTAACTTTACCACCCTATGAAAAAAATCCGGAACACTTCAGAAGAGAGCAGCGAAGCTCCCATGCCGCACAGCTCAATCCTCATTATCGGTGGCGGTGCTGCCGGCATGATGGCGGCTCTTGCAGCCCGCCAGAGTAGCGCCACCGCCACCTCCATCACCCTGCTTGAACGCAATGGCCGAACGGGCACAAAAATCCGCATTTCAGGGGGCGGAAAATGCAATCTGACCCATACAGGAAGCCCGCCGGAGCTGCTTGCCAAGGGGTTTCTGCGCCGCAATGAAGCACGCTTTTTGCGCAATGCCATTTACACCTTTTCCAACAGCGATCTGCTTGCCCTGCTCCAGACCCAGGGGGTTGAAACCGATGAACGAGCCGATGGCAAGGTTTTTCCCTTGGGCGGAGAGGCTTCGGTGGTTGCAAGGGCATTCGAGGAGCTGCTGCGGGAGGCCAAGGTTGAGCAGATTTTTGCTTCACGGGTCGAGCGCGTTGAGCGTAAGGGCGAGCTGTTTGTGGTGACTACCGGGCGCGAAACCTTTACGGCGGATAGCGTGATTCTAGCAACCGGTGGCGTCTCCTACTCCCAGACCGGCACCACTGGCGACGGGCTGAGGATTGCCCGCAAACTGGGCCACACCATCAAGGAGCCTTCGGCCGCGCTCGCGCCGCTCTATACCATAAAAGCTCCTCCGGCCGCGCTTTCGGGAGTTTCGCTCCGCGCTACGGCTCTTGTGGCTTCCGGGGGTGGCCGGAGTGTTGAGCGCCTTGGTGACCTGCTCTTTACCCATCGTGGCTTCAGCGGGCCAGCCGCGCTCTCGCTCTCGCGCGATGTTGCGGAACTGCTCCGGGAGTGCGGGTTATGCCGGCTCTATGCGGACCTTTTTCCCCATCACACCAAGGCTGAACTCGAAGCGCAGTTGCTTCTCCAGACCCGCAAAAACGGCGCACAGATGGTACGCAAATTTTTGCAGATTGCCCCGATAGCTCCATCTTTGGGCGAGTGGGAGCTTGCGGCTCACGGCACCATTCCAACGGCTCTCGTACCCTTTATCATGCGTCATTCAGCGCTTGGGGAAGATGTGACTTGGAGTGGACTGAAACGAGAAGAGCGCCAATCGCTGCTTGCGGTGCTCAAGCGCTTTCCGCTCGGCAGTGTGCGTGAGGTGCCGCTGGATCAGGGGGAGATATCGGCCGGAGGGGTTGCTCTTTTGGAGGTCAACCCTAAAACCATGGAGTCACGAGTGGTGCCGAATCTTTTTCTCTGCGGTGAACTGCTCGACTACGCCGGTGAGATAGGTGGTTTTAACCTGCAGGCCGCCTTTTCGACCGGCTGGATTGCCGGGGTGCATGCGGCCAAAAAGTGCTGAGATTCCACTCTCTCTCATTCCGACCTGATGCAGTTGGCCGGAGGAATCTCAGCACTCTATCTGTTATTCGCAGGAGTAGGCTGGCTCTTTGGTTTTCGCATCCATTTTTCTGACGGCAAACCGGTACTCTTCTATCTTGAACGATAGTGCCGGATTGTCGTGAAAAATAACCGCCTTGTTCTCGAAGCGCACCTTCATCGGCACACTCACCTTTCGTTCATCACCGCACACATTGTTTTTTACCCCTGGGTGAAAGAGCTCCCGGCTCTCATCCGCCGCCAGAACCTCAATGGCATGGTCAACCGTGCTGAGCGCGGCAATGGAGCCATCCGCTGAAAACTGCAGGGAGTTGATGTCGCCGTGAATGCCGTTCGGCTCGTTATCATAGGCCGTGATGGTGCCGATCGGTGTCGGGATATCAATTTTTTTCAAGGGCTCAAAGGAGCGGATCTCTCCCGACTCATAAAAAGCAACCCCTTTTCTTGCCGTGATCTCTCCCAAGGGAGTACGAAGCGTGAGGCTCTGGCCCGGCCAGAGGGTTATGCTCTTCAAGGCACCGCTTTCGTAGAATTGCAAGCTGATAATTTTGGCCGAAAGGGTTCCCGCCGGCGAGTTGAAGCTAAGCTCCTCGGCCAAAGCAAATTCATTTTTCCACGACCAGAATCCGCTCAGCTTGCCGTCCAGCGGAAAAATTCGTTTGATTGAGCCGCTTTTATGAAAGGTTACCAGTTCAGCCGGGATGGTGCCGACCGGTGTATCAAGCAGGGTTTGCGACTGCAGGGCAATGGATTTCAGCGATCCATCCTTGTAGAAGTAGAGCGGCTTGACCGTCCGGCGCCCCATATCTTCGGCTTCATACTGTGGTACGAGCGAGCCGTAGGGAGTGACAAGGGTGTTCGGCTCTATGACAAGGCATCCATCCATCTTGCCGTTCGAGTAGAGGGTGCGGAACTCTACACCTGAAAGATCGCCGTAGAGAGTAGTGACGTTGCTCATGATTCCTGCATTTAGAAGTGGAGATTATTTCTGTCCGGTTTCTTCTGTTAATAAAGCAATAATCATGCCATTGTATAAGCTTTATCTTAAAATGTTTAATCGTAAGAGTTTGGTGATTTTTCGTGTGTGGAGCTTTTTAGCGGAATGAATACAATATGGTGGGAACTTGTTCGCTCTCTACATTCTGGTAGAAAAAACCCCTCTTTGCTTTTGCTGAAAGAGGGGTGTGGCCGCTTCAGCGTGATACCATGTTTTTATAAGGGGTATTTGTTTGCAAGCTCATCGATCCAGTAGCCGTTGCCATTTGTGGAGATCAAACTCTCAAGAATCATGTGCTCATAGAGTCCGCAATCGCCCGGCAAGGTTTTCCCATCCGACTCAATAGCCCGCTCAAGCACACTCCATATAAATTTTTCCGTTATTCCGCTCTCTTCAAGGGTTATGCCATAAGGAGCATAGACGTCGATAATATCCTGAGCACTCTCCCATGTTGACCACTGAGCCCCGCCGATCTCATTCTCGACCGCCAGTATGATTTTTTTCAGTGTAGCCATTCGTAGCCTCCTTTCGTCAGTTATCAAAGATTTTTGTCTGCCTTACGGTCGTAACCAGATACAACAACTTCGGTGCTATTTTTTTTCAGGGTACTCTTTTGTGGGATTTCAACTCTTGCTCGGCAAGAGCACTTCTCTTTTCGCAATCACTGTAATAAAATAATTTTACGGTAATACGCCAAATGTACGCGAACAAAAACTGCTGACACCCTCTCTTTTTTAAGGCGCATGGCACGCTTTTGCCGGGTGATGTTTAAGCATCACGGTGTGTTACTGTTGTGCTTTACTGGGTCGGTTTGCCGATCAACCGGTGAATTTAGCGAGCTTATCATGGTATGATTGATTTTGACTCTCTGGCAGGAAAGTCCCGGGCGGATATTTTTCTCGCTCTTGATGCATCGGAGGAGGGGTTGAGTGAAGGTGAAGCCCGGGCGCGGCAGGCTCGTTATGGCAAAAACCAGATTGTGTTTCACCGGCCGAAATCCCCGATGCTGATGCTTCTTGGGGAGTTTCGCGCACTCTTTCCCTTGCTGCTGCTTGCGGCTTCACTGCTTGCTTTTTTTGCCAATACCCTGAGTCCAGCCAGCGGGTATGATTTGATCGGCATGGCACTCTTTGGCGTGGTAGTGCTCAATGCCCTGGTCTCATTTTTTCAGAACTACAAGGTCGAGAAGCTGATGCTCTCCTTTCTCGACTACATTCCGAAAATGGTTGTCCTCCTGCGTGATGGGCAAAAAGTAAAGGTTGATGCCCAGGGTATTGTGCCGGGTGACATTCTTTTTATCCAGGAGGGCGATAAAATTTCAGCCGATGGCATTGTGCTCGACACCAGCCGGCTTCTCGTGGATGAATCCATTCTGACCGGAGAGTCGCAGCCACTCAGCAAGAGTGTCCTGCTGGAGTGTGTTGAAAAGCAGTGCCAGGTCTTTTCCGGCTCCACGGTGCTCAAGGGAAACGGGCGGGTGCTGGTGCTCAAAACCGGGCGTAGTACCAACCTTGGCACCATCTCCATGCTCTCCCAGCGGGTGCAGCAGGAGCTGACGCCGATGCAGAGAGAGCTGAAAGCGTTTGCGGGCAAAATCACCTGGCTGGCAACCGGCATCGGCCTCTTCTTTTTTCTCATCGGTACGCTTATCGGAAACCCCTTCTGGACCAATCTTGTTTTTGCCATTGGCATCATTGTAGCCAATGTGCCCGAGGGGCTGCTTCCAACCGTGACCCTTGCCTTGACCCAGTCATCGATGAGGATGAGCCGGCGCAATGCGGTGGTCAAGGATATTCTCTCGGTAGAAACGCTTGGCAGCACCACGGTCATCTGCACCGACAAGACCGGTACCCTGACGCAAAACAAGCTGCAGTGCGAACAGTTCTATCTCGGCTTCAACCAACTGGAGGCCTCTCGGGTTACCGAATACCTGCAGCATCCCGATTCCCAGAGGCTGACGGAAATCATGGGGTTGTGCAATGATCTCATGGTAACCGCTGGTGAGGAGGGGAGCATCACTTTCAGCGGTGACCCGACTGAAATTGCCATGGCCGAGTTTGTTGAAGCGTGCGGGGGTTATGAAGAGCTTCACGAGCGCTTTCTGCCGGTTACGAGCCAGCCGTTTGACCCTCTTCTCAAATACATGTCATCAACCTGGCGGCGGGCCGACGGGAGCCTTTTGATGACCGTCAAGGGCGCGGCGGAGATTCTTCTTGAGCGCTGCACCGAGGTTTTGCATAACGGTTCCGTCCGGCCCCTCACAGCGGAAGAGGGAGCGGCCTTGAAGCAACAGGCCCGGCGTTACAGTGAGGAAGGGTTGAGGGTTCTGGGGCTTGCCTACCGGATTGACCGGGAGGTGAGGGAGGAGGTCGATCATCTGGTGTTTACGGCTCTGGTGGCCATGATTGATCCTCCGAGGGCCGAGGTGCCGGCGGCGGTGAAAGCGTGCAAAGAGGCCGGAATCCGTATTCTTGTGCTCAGCGGCGACACTCCGGGCACGGTCTGCTCCATTGCCCGAAGAGTGGGGATTGCGGGTAATCCAAGGGTTGTGGAGGGCCCGGAGCTCTCTCGGATGAGCCAGGATGAGCTGGCAACTCTGCTGAAAATCCCGGAGATTGTTTTTGCCCGGATTGATCCGGAGCAAAAACTGACCATAGTTGGGGCGCTCAAAGAGATGGGAGAGGTGGTTGCGGTGACGGGAGACGGCGTTAACGATGCTCCGGCTTTGAAGCGGGCCGATATTGGTATTGCAATGGGTTTGCGCGGCACCGATGTTGCCCGCGAAGCCTCGGACATTATTTTGCTGGATGATAATTTCGCCACCATTGTCCATGCCATTGAAGAGGGCCGTGGGGTCTATGAGAACATTAAAAAGTTCATTGTCTATGTTCTGACGAGCAACATTCCTGAAATCCTCCCCTATATTGCCTACCTGCTCCTGCCGATTCCACTGCCGATTACGGTTATTCAAATTCTTTCGGTTGATCTCTTTACCGACATGCTACCCGCAATCGGGCTTGGCAACGAGCCTCCTGAACCGGACACCATGCGGCTTCCTCCACGGGCGGCTCATGAGCGCCTGGTCACCTTCGCCACCTTTCAGAGAAGCTACGGCCTGCTTGGGCCAGTAGAGTCGTTGATCGCGTTTGCTGTTTTTTTTACCATCCTTTTCCGTGGCGGCTGGTCGTGGGGCGCAGTTCTGCCCCCCGCATCTTCGCTCTACCGGGAGGCATCCGGAGCATTTCTGGCGGCCATTATTTTTGGCCAGATCGGCAATGTCATGGCATGCCGGACAAGCCGCCAGAGCGGTGTTCGCTATCTGCTGCGCAACAATATGTGGATCACGGCCGGCATCACGCTTGAAGTTTTGTTTATTTTTTCGGTTATCTACCTGCCGGGTTTGCATCTTTTTTTCAATACCGCTCCGCTTCCCGCCGCAAGCTGGCCGGGTATTCTTGCGGCTCCATTTCTTGTTTTCGGAGTTGAGGAGCTTCGAAAACTTTTTTCCAGAAAATGCCGACGCGGCTCTTGAGGGCGGGGTTTCAGCCGGGCGTCAGGAGCTTCTGGACGATCATGGTCAGCGATTTGAGGGAGAAGGGCTTCTGGATAAAGTTGAAGCCATGGGTGACCTCCTTGTGCTGCTCAATAATCTCGCTGGAATAGCCACTCATGAAGAGGCTTTTCAGATGCGGATTGCTTTTCAAGAGCTCTTTATGAAGCTCACTCCCGTTCATTTCGGGCATGATGACGTCGGTCAGGAGCAGCTCAATCGGCCCGTTGTGGGCCTGGGCAAGCTTGATTGCTTCCTGGGGCGTACCAGCCGAAAGGATGGTGTATCCGCTCCCCTCAAGTGCACCTTTGCAGAGGTTCAGAATATCGGGTTCGTTTTCAACGAGCAGGATGGTGGCTTTGCCCTGTTTCTCGGCCAGCCGGGATTGTTTCTGCGCGGCCGCTTCTCTTGAAGCTTCCTGGTATCGGGGCAGGTGAATCTTGAAGGTGGAGCCTTTTCCCACAACACTCTGGAAGTCGATACAGCCACTATTTTGTTTGACAATTCCGTAGACCGTCGAGAGGCCGAGGCCGGTGCCTTGGCCCACCTCCTTGGTGGTAAAGAAGGGCTCAAAGATATGCCCAATATACTCATTTGCAATCCCGCATCCGTTGTCGGTGATGGAGAGCGTGACATAGTCGCCCGTTATTTTGCAGGGGTGGAGGAGAGAGCCAAGCTTTTTTTTATCGCAGAGCCGGCCGGTCTGGATGGTGAGCTGGCCGATATCCTCTATAGCGTCACGCGCATTGAGGCAGAGGTTGGTGAGTATCTGCTCGATTTGCGATGGATCCATTTTTACCAGGGCCCGGTCACTGCCCGGCATCCAGACAATGGTGACGTGTTCTCCAATCAGCCGCCGCAGGAGTGAGAGCATTTTTTCAACCACACTGTTGAGCTCAAGCACTACCGGTATAACGGTCTGCTTTCGGGCAAAGGCGAGGAGCTGGCGGGTCAGGTCGGCTGAGCGGGTGGCGGCCTTGAGGATGTTTTTCAGGTTCTGCTGGAGCGGCTCTTGGGCCGCGTGCTGTGGCTCAAGGGCCATCTCGGCATTGCCGAGGATGACGCCAAGCATGTTGTTGAAGTCGTGGGCGATACCTCCGGCAAGCTGTCCAACAAGCTCCATTTTCTGTGACTGGTTCAAGGCCGTCTGCATCTCCTCGGCGGAGCGCTCGGCCCGTTTGCGAGCAACAATATCCCACGCCATATTAGCAAGGGTTGTGACAACTTTGACGTCGTCATCATCGTACTCCAGAGGCTTGTTTCCAACCCAGATAACGGCAATAATCCTCTCCTCATGCAGGAACGGAACCAGGATGCTGCGCTTGATTTCGGGGTGCATGTTTGGCATTTTAGCCTCAGGCGCGTCATAGTTGCTGTGGTTGATAATCACGGCACGTTTGGTGCGTTCAACCTCACTCCATAACCGGGTATTCTTCAAGGATGGGTGCGCCGCAAACTCTGGCGCTCCCTGCATCATCTCGAGCACATGGGTTGACGCAACCTGCAGGAAGTCGGCCTCGCTCTTCTCCCCCAGAAAGTGGCAGAAGCCGATCGTACTTCCGGTCACTTTTTCGGCTTCGTCAACGCTCAATCTTAATAGCTCCTCCTCTGAAGCGCTTGCGGCCATCTGGAGCAGGCGCTGGCGGAAGAGGGCGAGGGATTCAAACCGTTTGCGCAGGGTGATGTCGTGAATAACCGAGTAGAGCATTGTTTTTTCATCAATTGTCAAGGGAGCGATGAATACTTCCACATCGCGGACGGAACCATCAGCCCTGGAGTGGCGAAAGATAAAGTAGTCCTGCTCTTCATTGCAAACCAGCTTGATTGCTGACTGGACACCATCTTCGCCGAGAAGGTTGATCTCGCTGATTTTTTTCCGGCAGAGCTCCTCCTGCGACCAGCCATAAAAGTGGACGGCCGCCGGATTGGCATCCACAATCATTAAATTTTCCGGGTCAATCAGCAGCATCACCGTATGCTGGTTCTGAAAGAGGCTCCGGTAGCGCTCTTCACTGTGATGCAGCCGCTCCTCGGCGAGTGCATGTGCATGGCGGGTTTGCAGCATGATCATGCCATAGGCCAGGTTATCGGCCAGGGAGGTGAGCAGTTCCTGCTCCTCAGGATGAAAGGCATCCGGTATGGACGAATAGATGACTAAGGTGCCAAACACCTCGCTCGCGCTTTTCAGCGGTATGGCGAAAACCGAAACATAACCGCGAGCCTTTGCCTCACTGCGCCAGATGTTGAAGCGTGGGTCGTTTGACACATCATGGGTTGTACAGGGTTGTCCGGTGCGGATTGCCGTGCCGGCCGGTCCGCGGCCCCACTCATTGTCGGCCCAGCTCAGTCGGAACTTTTCCAGGTATCCATTCTCATCACCGACCACGGCAAGGGGTGTGATGCTTTTTTCCGGGTTATTTTCAGCATAGCCGACCCATGCCATTCGGTAGCCACCGATCTCAACAACAATCCGGCAGATCTCCCGGAGCAGCTCCGTTTCATCTTCGGCATGAAGCAAGGCCCGGTTACAAACGCTCAAAGCCTGAAGGGTACGGTTCAATTTCAGAAGCTCCAGCTCGGCTTGTTTGCGCTGGGTGATCTCAATCCCCATGCCGATCAGGAAGGGGGAGCGGTTGAGCATGATTCGTTTTGCGGTGACGTAAAACCACCAGGTTTGGGATCTTTTGCACCGTGCCGCCCGTATTTCAGCCTCCTCTGCAAGGCCGTGATGCAGCACGTTCAGCATTTTCTGCATGACCATCGGCCGGTCATCCGGATGCAGATATTCCAGCAGATCAGTGCCAGCCACCTCCTCTTCGGCTTTACAGAGCACCTGATCGCGCAGGAAGCTGTTCCATCCGGCAAGTTTCATCTGGGCATCAATAAGAAAAAAGGTGCCGGGCACGGCATCAATAAAGGCTTGCTTTAACGCCTGTTCCCGAACTGCGGCACGCCGGGCATTCCTGTGATCGGTTATATCCTGCTGCATCAAAAGGAGCTTCTGGACGTCACCGTCCTCTGAGCGGAGGGGAGAGATGGTATAACGATAGTAGCGCTCGCTCTCCGGTGCTTCAAAGGAGAGTTGTTTGCCGGTGCCAATAACTTCTGCAACATGTTCCCGGCAGAGGGTTGCAAGGTGATCGGTGAGGAAGAGGGAGTTGAAGAGATCGTAAACGTTCAGGCCTACAAAGGCTTGGGGCTCTTGCTGCCCTCTTGAGGTAAAAGCCCTGCTGGCGTTAAGGATCGTGCCTTCCCGGTCGACAAGGATGGTGGGTTCCGGAAAAATATCAAGCAGCTCCGCGAACTCCGAACGGCTTTGAGCCGACTCCGCATGATTGCGCTTTTTCTCTTGACGCATGGATCTTTTTTTTGATTCCCTGTAAACCGATCAGATACGCTCCCCATGCAACCGATAGAGGAGTTCCAAAAAAGAGGCAATTTGTTCTGACGAGAGTGATACATGCACCGTACCGAGGAGGTCGTCGATAGAGGTTAATGTAATGAATGCCCTCTTTTTATGCAATGATTCCGGTTTATTTACTCTTTATGGGGCGATGTTTTTTCGTCATAAAAAGAGCTGCCCTTGAGTGGCCGGTAAGGGTGTTGGCGGGTTTTGATTGAGGCGGCGGTGTTCCCGGAGAGGACTCTTGTTCACTCAGTTCTGCAAGGCGCTTCCGGTTTGCAAAACTTTTTGCACGGAGTTGATCAGGCTGGTGATTGAAAAGGGTTTTTCAATCAGGTGCACATCCTCTGCAACGCCACCCTCGTTGGCAATGATATTGGCGGTATAGCCCGACATAAAAAGGGTTTTCAGCTTCGGATAAGCCGCATGGAGCGTTTTGGAGAGATCCCGGCCATTCATTTCAGGCATGATGATGTCGGTTAGGAGCAGGTCGATATCGCCAGGGAATTGTTCGGCCATCGCTATGGCCTCAAGGGGAGTCGGGGCTGCAATGACCTTGTATTTTTTTGTTTCGAGCATGATTTTGCAGAGTTTGAGAATGGCGGCGTCATCCTCAACCAAGAGAATGGTGGCTTGGCCATCAACGCTTTCGGGTTTTTGAGCCACGACGGCCTGCTCGCTCGGATGCTCCTGGTGGAGCGGCAGATAGATTCTGAAACAGCTTCCCTTGCCCGTTTCACTTTCACAATTAATGGTGCCATGGTTCTGTTTGACAATCCCGTAGACCGTCGAGAGTCCCATTCCTGTTCCTTTTCCCGCCTCCTTGGTGGTAAAAAAGGGCTCGAAAATAGAGGGAAGATCTTTGTTATCAATACCCGAGCCATTATCGGTTACGCTGAGCATGACATAGTCGGCGGGATTTGTGGTTGTGCCCGTGATGCTCTCCAGGTGCACGATGGCGGTTTTAATCATGATGTTGCCGGTGCCCGCAATGGCATCGCGAGCATTGACACACAAATTGGCCAGAATCTGGTCGACTTGTGACGGGTCGATCTTGACCCATGCGTGGTGCGTTTCCGCTACCCAGCCGAGCGTGATGTTCTCGCCAATCAGTCGCCGGAGCATGGAGAGCACTCCTTCGATAATAACATTCAGATCAACCACTTTTGGCGTCACACTCTGCTTTCGGGCAAAGGCGAGAAGCTGATGGGTCAATGCAGCCGAGCGGATGCTGGCCTCGTGGATAGCCTCAAGGTCATCATGCGAAAATTCACCCTTCTGGAGGGCTATTTCAGCATGGCCGAGAATGACGGAGAGCATGTTGTTGAAGTCGTGGGCTATGCCTCCGGCAAGCTGACCGACCAGCTCCATTTTTTGTGATTGCAGTAGTTGCTGCTGAAGTTTTTCGCGATCCTCTTCACTGCGCTTTCGGGTAAGAATATCCCAAACGATGTCACCGAGAACCCCGATCAATTGAGCATCTTCGCTGTGATACGGGCTTTGTTTGTTGGCAAGTTCCAGCGCTGCCACTACCAGTGATCCCCGTTTTATTGGCACCACAAGGGTTCGCTCTCGTTCAGGGCGGATTGAGCGGCTGCTGCTGTTCTCTATCACCGCTCTCTGCTCTTTTACCACTTCGGCTAAAATTCCTCCGCTTTCCAGTGGCTCGAACCCGGCTTGTTGTGCTTGCAACCACTCCCTTTCTGTGCTTTGGGTTGAGGATGCCTGCAGTGACGAAGAGAGCTGGTCATCCGAAACACCGTGGAAGAGGGCGAGTGGGCTTTCTGTCAGCCGTTTGGCTTCATCCAGGGTTACTTGGAGGAGTTTTTCTATCGAACAACATTCGGCCGTTTCAAGCAGATGGACCCGGACAGAGCGCATGGTTTCAATACGCTTGCGTTCGTTGCAATCCAGGAGAATGCCGATTGCGCCTGACTCTCGGTGCTCTTGATACCATTGCATGTGCACCTCTCCCCAGAAGGTTGTGCTGTTTTTTCGCTGGAACCTCAGCTCTGAAATATGGCTCATGGAGTGATTGGTGGTGATAGCCGTAAAGGCATCAACACTTTTTACGATATCCTCCTCCGGGAGAAATTCCTGGAATCGGCGACCAATAACCTCTTCGGGCGTATAGCCCAAAAGCCTCTTTACTGCGGGAGATACATAGGTGAACACCCCGCTCTCTGCGGTAACAAAAACCATTTCGGAGATGTGTTCCGTAATGGTTCGAAACCTCTGCTCACTCTTCTGCAACGCGGCTTCGCTCCGCTTGCGCGCGGTGATGACATCGAACACGACAGCGAAGTACCCCTTTTTCGGACTATAGACCGAGAGGTCAAACCAGATGTTTCGTTCTTTCAGGTAAAATTCAAACCGATCCGGCAGACCGGTTGTTGCTACCCGTGCATAGCGCTCAAGCGCTTCAGGATTAGCTTGATGAATGCCCGGCAGAATATCTGAAACTCTTCGGCCCACAACAGGTATCTGGCCGGTCAGCCGTTCAGTTTGGCGGTTGACTTGTTCACAAACAAAATCCACGGCTTTTTCTCCATCATAAACCAGCCGGCAATAAGCAAATCCGCTGGTCATGTTGGTAAAGAGATCCCGGTAGTGCATCTCGCTCTCCTCTCTCGCTGCTTCGGCCTGCTTGCGCTCGGTAATGTCGGTTCCAATGCCGATCATCATTAGCTTGCTTTTGATGATGACCCGTTTAGCCTTGAACACAAGCCAGCGAAATGCCGGGCCGCCCCGTAAAAGAACCCTTGCCTCAGCCGACTCTTCCATACCATGGATAAAGACATTCTGCATTTTTTCATCGATCAGCGGGCGGTCATCCGGGTGGATGAGCATCAAGGCCTCAACACCAGGCATCTCGCTTTCCGGCTTGCCGACAATTTCATCCCGCAGATAGGGGTTCCATGCCGCAAGTCGCCCATCAGCATCAATCAGACAGAATGTGCCGGGGGTTGCCTCAATAAGGGCATTGTTGAACGCCTGTTCACTCTGCAGGGAGAGGCGGGTTTGCTGGATATCGGTGATATCTTCAGCGATAATCAAGAGATGATCAATCTTTCCATCCGGCGAGCATGAAGGATAGACGGTATGCAGGAGGGTTCGATTGTTCCGTTCATCTTCAAAGGAGAGTTGTTTGCCGGTGCGCACGACCTCCTCACCCTGTTGGCGGCGCTTTGCTGCGTGTTCCGGAGGGAGCATATCATAGACATTACGGCCAATGCACTCCTGCAGGCTTTTACCCATCCAGAGAGCAAAGTTTTTGTTTGCTTCAACAATTTTGCCTGAGCACTCCATAAGAAAGACCGCTTCCGGATAGGAGTCAAGCAAGGCCTGGATGCTTCTAAAGGATTGCTCTGGCATCTCTGCATTGGCCGGAGGATGCTCACGCTTCTCTTGCTTCTCTTCCTTCATGGGGGAGGGTGTGGGTGATATTGCGGATAACCTTCCCGATTGAGACAAAGAGAGAAGGATAATTTCTAACTTGTTTAGAATTTAGAAATTATCCTTTTTTCGTGCAAAAGAATTCTCTGAAATATCAACGAATTCCCCAGCTTTATTTGCCGTAGAGATGCATGGTGTTAACCGGTTTGCCCTGCAGTTTCAGGTAGTAGAAGAGCTGGGCCTTGTGCTGGTTGAAGTGGTCAACCATCTGCAAGAGGCGGAGGCCGAGGTTGATCGGGGTCGGATCCCAGGGTGCCGGAGATGGCTTGCTTGCGAGATCCTCTTCGCTGCAGCGCGTCAGGGTCTCCAGCGCAATTTGTTTGTCGCGCGCAAGCAGAGTACGGGCTTCGTCAAGCGTCAGAACGCTCTTCAGCTTTTCGGCTGGCGGAAGCGTGGGCGCGGGTTTTGCTTCACCGAGTTCGCTATGATCCGGTATTTCCCACTCTCCGGTAGCAAATCCTTTTATCGGCAGGCCGCAGGATTTGCCCAAGTGGAGCAGGAGCTGGCCGGTGGTCATCCAGTTGTTTTCTTGTGAGGGTTTCCAGGAGAGATCCTCTTCGTCCAGAAGCTTCAGGAGGCGCTCCGCCACAGTGTAGGCCTCATTGATCTGTTGCTGCAAAAGTTCATGCCAGTTCATAGGGCATAGGGGTTTAAAGGGTTTGATAGGGCACCTTTGTTGATTTATTCCGAAACCCGATCAGTGCGTTGGGCGGTGCACGATAGAGAGTAATCGACTCAATTATTTGAAGCGGGCTTTTGCTCTCCTGAAGGCTTTTTTCAAGTCAAACATCGCATCTTCAGCTCCTTTTTTCACTTCAAGCCAAGCCTCTTCGCTGCTGTGGAAGAGATCGGTTGTTTTGGTTGCGGCATGTTCACGCTGGGCTTTGAGCTCATCAATGTGCTGATGCAGGGTCCGGGTGACCTTTTCGGCTTTCTTTTCAAGTTTTGCAATATCCCGATCCCACGAGCTGAGTTTACGTCGGACGTTGTCGATATAGCTTTTCCGGTTCATAGCACTCTCTTGTTTTCAGATTCTTTCCAGCCTGATTGAGCCATACTGCACCCTTTTGAAACACTCCTTGTTGTTTATTCGTTTTCCCGGGCCGGGTGTTCAGCCTCTCGGATCTGGTTTGAAGCAGCTTATTTTTTCTTCTGTTGCTGCAGGGCTTTTTCGGTGATGATCTGCTCAAGGTTGTTGGAGATGGAGAGGGTGCGGAGCAGTTCAAGCAGGTTCTGCTCCACATTGAGGTTCAACTCAATTGCCCGTCCTGCCTGAAAGTCGGGGTTGTTCCCCTTGAGCTGGATGGTAATCTGGGATTTGCCGTCCGGAGCCATGCTGATTGATGATACCAGATGGACATAGAGAAAGTTGGAGAGCGCCTCGTAGGTGGTGCGCATTCCCTGGTTGGCCGCAGCCCGCTCTTCGGGGGTTGTGGCGTAAATGATTTGGCCGGACTCTTCGGCCTGCATATCGCCTTTCATGATTTCAAAGAGATCTCCTTTAATCCGTACCGGCAGGTTGCCTCGCACGGTGCCGGTGGCATAGATTTTTTTTGTGCCCTGCATGTCGAGCAGTTTTTGCAGAGGGATGTTGATGAGCTGCAGGGTGGTTTCCGCCTCTTGTTTGGCCATATCATAGTCAACCCTTTTCAGGCCAACCGTGCCATCAAGCAATCCGGCGCTGAAGTCAGAAAGGGTGATGATGTTGGGGTTGCGGGGGTTCTCCGAAATCGAGAGTGTGCCTTTGGGTGCAAGCAGCAGCAGCTCGCCGCTGGCGGTTTTACGTTGCAGTTGTTTCAGCTTGAAGTTGACGGTGGTGCTTCCGTTAAGGGATCGGTTGAGCAGCAGATCCGGCTGCTGGAAGGTATAGCTGGCATCGGGTTTTTCCGGCCCGAAAATGCGCTCGCTGGTGGTTTGCTGTTTTGAGGGTGGAGCAATGGTAACGGTGCCACCGCCCGAGGATTGCAGCCGGGCATTTTGGATGGAGAAGCCCGTTTTGGTTATCGAAATCGGCACCGTGCCGCTTACCGGCCCCCGGAGTGAACCTTTAAAATCCCCGTGGAGGCGGACGCGCTCAAGCGCCTTCAGGCCAGTGAATTTAAGGGTTAAGAGGGTCGTGTTGGTTGCCCGCTCAAAATTGAGGGGCAGCGCCGTGACGTTGCCGCCGAGCATGTTTGCCGTCAGGTTGCTCACGGCAAGCCCCGAAAGCTCTTTCTTTCGGCTGTTCAGCTTTATGGTTGCATTGATGTTTTTCAAAAGCTCCTCCTCTCCTTTTTTGGGGCCCAGATCCAGAGAGAGCCAGGGGTGTTTTTCCGGGGTGTAGAAGAGTATTGCGCTGCCGTTTCCGGCAAGAACCAGAGCGTTGCGCACAACCACCGTGGAGTCCTGGAATTCGATGGGAATGGAGCCGCTTATCTGGCCGCGGGCAAAGGGGGTTGCGCTGCCGCCACGCTTGAAGCCCGGCAGTTCTGAGAGAGGAATTTCGGGCATGTTGAGGCTGAAGCGGGTGCGCTTGTGTGTCAGGTCGTACTCTATCTTGTCGGCCGAACCCTTCCATCCGAAAAGCTCCACTGAGCAGCTCTTGAGGGTGAGGGTACAGGGTTTAAGCGGGTCGCGTTTTGAGCCGAAAAGCGCCCTGAAATTACCCACCGGCGAGGGGTTGCCGTCGCTGTAGAGTTTTGCAACACGGAGCGTATCGACTTTTTGTTGCCACTCTTCGGCCGCGCTGAGCTGCACCCTGTAATTGACCCCTTCCAGACGCAGCTTTTCACGGGTAACGGCCGCACTCTCAACAGGGTAGGCTACAGCGAGCGGCTGGACGGATACAGAGAGTCCCTTGCTTCGGGAAACCTTGAGGTCAAGGGTTATACGGGGGTTTTGGTCGAAAATGGTGAACTGATTCGGGTTGGTTAAAACCCTGAGCGAATCGGCTTTAAGGGTTATGGCTGCGTGAAAGAGCGGTGGTGCTTCCCCCGGCAGTTTCTCTGGCTCCGGATTGTTGAACTGCCAGGAGATCCAGCAGTTATAGAGCGAGAGGCTGTAGGTGGTAACCTCATCGCTGCAGCCGTCGGGCGGCGGAGTAAAAGTGGCCTTGAGCGAGCGGAACCCGATACCTGAGGGCGAGGGGAGTGCGACGCCCGTAGTGGTGATGCGAAATGGCTTCTCCTGAAGCAGCCGCTCCAGGAGCGTTTGCGCGTACCAGGGAAATGCGAACCATGCTGCTGCCAACACGCCGCCGAGGAGCAGCAGCAGGCCGAGGATGATGCGCAGGAGCCATTTCACAGTCAGCTTCTTTTCTGCGGGTTATGGTGCTTTCTTTGACCATTTTCCCTGGAGCTGCACCCAGGTTCCGGCTGGCAGTCGGCTGTAGATTTTCTGGAACATCATGCTTCCTACCGCATCAAGCGAGAGGTTGTTCTGTGCGGCAACCTTGGCGTACTCGGCACGGCGTGAGTTGTTGATGGTTGAAATCAGTGCACCGGCATCACTTCCGGCTCCGGGAGGAGTGGCCAAAAGACCGTTATCCACCTCTCCGGCAAGTCCGCTCGCTCGTGCACCATCAAGGTCAAGCGCAAAGGCCGGTATGGAAATACCGATCAGCAGCATGAAGGCCACTGCGGCTTTGAACGCGTTCAGTCGTATTGTTTTCATGGTTCTTGTTCCTCCAGGGTTAGAATAAACCTTTTTTGTTTTCAAGCAGGGAGTCGAGTTCACGGTCGACCTTGATGCGGATTTCATGATCAATTTTAATGTTCATGTTGATCACAATAGGTTTGTCGGGCGCTTCGATTTTGACGGTCGGGCTGCACCCGCTTAAGGGTAAAGCCGTGAGTAAAAGAAGCATCACTCTCTTCATGGTTCGCTGGTTCATGGATCGCGTCCTTTGGTCTTTTCCTCTGGTTGATGGATGTTCCCGGTTTCTTACAGATAGTTCAGGGTAATGGTCAGCTCAAGCTGTTTGGCGTTGAGGGTAAAAAGAGATTCGCTGAAGATGGGCGGCCCTCTGCGGATTTTTGGGTTGTTTGAAACCCCGAACCCCTCTTTGGGGATGCCGAAAAAAGTCTTGTCCATTTTGCCGTTGCTGTTTTCATCATGCAGCACACTGACGGCGTAACTACCGTAGGGCACATTTTCAAACACGACCGTCATCTCGCCGGTAGAGGTGATTTTGTGTACCTGGGCTAGAAAGGCATGTTCTGTTTTATCGGGAAACCCTTTTTGGTTTGTATAGAGCGCCACGCCAAGCTGGCCCTCCGCTTTGTTCAGCCCTTTGACATGCACGGTGATGGAGCCTGACTCACCGGAAGGAGCGGCTGGCGGAGGAGTGTTTTCCGCCACGACGGGTATGGTTGAGGCTAAAAACAGTGGAAGAAAAAGGGTAAAGAGTTTTTTCATGGTGTCGTTAGAAGTTTGTGTTTCAATCTCTGAATGAGCACGGTCGCGGTGCGTGCCAAGCCCCAAGCTCTTTGGTTGTTCTTTCTATTATACTTCAATATAGTAATAGTGGTGGTGACTTTCCCTTGCAATTGTTAATGTTTGCATACTCTCGGGCAGATTTTGCTTGGTTGTAACTTGACGATGGTGTGCCGTACATCTCATCCTGAGTGGGAGTTTCCTTAGTTGATCAAAAAAAGGGATTTCTAGGTGAGAATTACAGGGAATTTATCATAAAGCATGAAAGAGAGTCGCCCTTAACTACTTATCTTTAGCTCTACAATCCGTTCCCTGAAGTGAATCAATGACTACCAAACAAAGAAGGCAATGCTAACCGTTGAACTGCTTCGCAGATCTGTAACAGAATGGAATAAGGTGCGAAAGGAAAATCCAGAGGTTAAACCAGAACTCTCTAGAGCAAATCTCAGCGGCGCAAACCTCAGCAAGGCCAACCTCCATGGTGCACACCTCAGCCATGCAAACCTCAGCGATGCAGAACTCTCTAGAGCAAATCTCAGCGGCGCAAACCTCAGCAAGGCCAACCTCCATGGTGCACACCTCAGCCATGCAAACCTCAGCGATGCAGAACTCAGTAGAGCAGACCTCAGCGCGGCAGACCTCCATGGTGCACACCTCAGCCATGCAAACCTCGGCGGAGCACACCTCAGCGGTGCACACCTCAGCGCGGCAGACCTCAGCGGTGCAGACCTCAGCGGTGCAGACCTCAGCGGTGCAAATCTCATCGGAGCAAACCTCAGCCATGCAAACCTCCTAGGTGCACACCTCATCAAAGCAAACCTCCGCAAGGCAGACCTTAACAGGGCAATCATCGCCTTTACAGTTTTTGCTAATGTAGACCTCAGTACCGTGAAAGGACTTGATACTGTTAGACATGGCGGGCCTTCAACCATCGGGATTGATACACTTTACAAGTCACAAGGGAATATCCCTGAGGTATTTCTGAAAGGTTGTGGTTTACCTGATACCTTCATTGAATACATCCGCTCACTCACCGGCAAAGCCTTTGACTACTACTCCTGCTTTATCAGTCATAGCAGTAAAGATCAGGACTTTGCTGAGCGGCTTTATGCTGACCTGCAAGCAAACGGTGTACGGTGTTGGTATGCGCCGCATGATATGGAGCCAGGGAAATACATCCATGAGCAAATTGACGGAGCCATAAAATGCCACGACAGGCTTCTGTTGATTCTTTCCGAAAGCAGTATCGCCAGTGAATGGGTAAAAACAGAGATCAGGAAGGCAAAAAAGCGGGAGGTTGAAGAAGGCAAACAGGTACTCTTCCCGATCAGCCTTGTCGAGTACCCGATACTTGAGAAGTGGGAGTTTATCGATAGCAAAGGGATTGACTTAGCTGAGGAGATCAGGAAATACTACATCCCCTGCACTGGCTGGAAAACCGATCATGCTGCCTATAAAAAAGAATTTAATCGACTGCTCAAAGCATTCAAAGCAAAGTAGATGCATGGAACGCATGGGTAAACGTATTCTTGTTATTCTTGGCCATCCAGCAACACAGAGCTTTTGCGGGGCAGTTGCAGATTCCTATGCAGAGGGGGCGAGGGCGGCGCAGCATGAGGTTCAGGTGATAACGCTTTCGGCACTTGCTTTTGATCCGGTGCTGCATCAGGGTTACGCCACGGTTCAGAAACTCGAACCTGACCGTCTTCGTTACACCCTGCCGGATAGCCCCTCTTTTGGCAGGAAGTTTAGCGGGTGAATGCATTATCGACCTTTCAATTTCGTTACTTCCAGTCATGTTCTTCCGGTGCACCCCTTATTGATTGATTTTCACTGGAAATGGAATTTCCTTCGAATACCTCTTTTTTTCGCCTTCCGTGTGTTTTATATGAAAGTTATTCGTAAACTTGATCTTTTGCTGCCAGGGAGTTCTCCCTGTTTATTTCAGTCTATGAAGCCCTTTTTTCTTTTTCCTGTTGCCGTGATGCTGCTTTTGGCCGGTTTGCCGGGAGCGGTTCTGGCCGAGAGTGACGACACTCATCTCCGGCGTGGCGAGGCCTTCTATGCCGAGCGGAAGTTTAATGAGTCACTTCAGGAATTCAATCTGGCTGATGCCGCCACGAGCGCCTCTTTTGACGTGGTCTATGCCAGAGGTAAAAGTCTGGTTGAGCTTGGACGCTATCGGGAGGCAATTGCTGAATTTACAAAGGCGCTGGAACTCAAAAAAGTGTGTGCACGGGCCCACTATCACCGGGGCCGCTCGTTTGCTGCCCTGAAAGAGTTTGGTCGTGCGGAGGAGGATTTTAATGAGGCAATCGGAATCCGTTCAAGCTACGACAAGGCTTTTTTTGCACGGGGAAAAGTAAAATTTGATCTCCATGAAGAGGCCGCTGCTTTGAAGGATATCCGCAGGGCTTCGGAGCTTGGCAGCACGGAGGCCGAGCTGTGGCTTCAGCAGCACGAAACGGTGAAGTGACGTAACAAAGAGCATCGCAAACACATTTGAAGTAATGGGTTTGTTTTGAGTTTTTATTTAATGCTGGTGCAAGATTGTAACCCTTCATGAAAAAGCCCCTCTCCCATCAAGACGACTACTCCCGATTACGGCGCAAGGCTGAAGGGCGCTTGCAGGAAAGTCAACAGAACAATCCGGAGTTTAGCTCTTCACCCGAAGAGATGCACCGCATTATTCATGAACTCTCGGTGCATCAGATTGAACTTGAAATGCAGCAGGAGGAGCTGCTTCAGTCACGCGAAGAGCTGGAAAAAAGTCTGGAGCGCTATACCGAGCTGTACGACTTTGCGCCGCTTGGCTACCTCACCCTTGCCCGTGACGGCACCATACTTGAAGTCAATCTGACTGGCACAAAAATTCTAGGCGTTGAACGCTCGCTTTTGAAGGGGGATCGTTTTGGACTCTTTGTGCTGGATGAAGATATACCACTCTTTAACGCACTGCTCGACCGCCTCTTCAGCAGCAGGGAAGCTGGATCTTGCGAGGTGAGGCTTCGTGGTGACGAAGCACGGCAGAGCCATACGGAAAGTCATGGCGCGGTGAAGGAGCAGCAGACGCTGCATCTTGAGGCGGTGCTCAGTGATGATGGTCAGGAGTGTCGTGCGGTTGTTTCGGATATAACCCGCCAAAAAAAGATTGAAAAAGAGAATGCTCTGCTTCAGGCCACGCTGGCCCAGTCTCAAAAACTTGAGTCGATCGGCCGGTTGGCTGGCGGTGTCGCTCATGACTACAACAATATGCTGCAGGTGATGCTCGGGAACATCGAGCTTTTAAACGATGAAGATGACCTCGGCAGCGGTGCAAGAACGATGCTTGATAACTTGCGCAACTCGGTGCTCAAGTCTGCGGCGCTTACGCGTCAACTGCTTGCTTTTGCCCGCAAGCAGCTTATCACGCCGAAAATAATTGATTTCAATGCTGCAGTTTCGGAGATGCTGACGATGCTCAGGAGTCTGATTGGCGAGAATATCCAGTTGATCTATACGCCGGGCAGTGCGCTCTGGCCGGTGAAGATGGACTCGTCACAAATTGACCAGATTATGGCTAATCTGGCCATCAACGCAAGGGACGCGATCAGGGGAGCCGGCACCATGTCCATTCGTACCTGCAATGTTTCGGCTGATGCGCTCTACTGTCAACAATACCCTGAAATGATTCCCGGTGATTATGTGCTTCTGATTGTTGAGGATAACGGGTGTGGCATGGACACAGAAACGCTTGAACTGGTTTTTGAGCCGTTCTATACCACGAAATCCATGGCTGAGCATTCAGGTCTCGGGCTTGCCACCGTCCATGGTATTGTCCGGCAAAACAACGGGTTTATCAAGGTATCGAGCAAAAAAGGAGAGGGTACGACATTTGAAATCTATCTGCCCCGATCTGTCGTCAGTGCGGGTGAACATTGCCCCACAAAAGAGAGTGAAGTTTTTCCCGGTGGCAGTGAAACCATTCTTCTGGTTGAGGATGAAGATACGGTGAGGGAGGTTGCTGAGGGCTTTCTGAAAAGTTTCGGCTACAGGGTTCTTGTGGCTGAATCGCCTGATGAAGCGCTCTCTCTTTTTAAGAAACACTCTTCCTCCATAGGTTTACTCATTACCGACATCCTGTTACCGCAAATGAGCGGAAGGGAGCTTGCCGAGAGAGTGCGAAGGATGCAGCCTGGCCTGAAATGCCTGCTCATTTCAGGCTATTCAGGTGATTTTTTTGATCATCCCGAGGGTAGTGACGTAGCGTTGCCTTTTCTTGGCAAGCCCTTCACCCGCATGGAGCTTGCGGTAAAAGTACGTGAGGTGCTTGATCGTCCTCTTCCTGCAGAAAGCAAGGATGAGTGAACGGTTTTGTTGATTCCACCTGTTTCGCTCATCCCGTTTGCTGCTGGAATCGTAAAAAAAACGAATAAAATATTCGCGGTGTTACAAAGAGTGGGCCACCGCACCCTCTTTCAGAGGCTAGTTGTTTTGCCTGGGTGCGGTATGGATCTCATTTAAGGTCGAAGGTAGGCTCGTAGTACAAAAAAAATGGCGCATTGACAGGGTATCGAATTGAGTGCTCTGTTTCGCTCTTGAACAATACTTACTACAGGATCGTGCGATATGAATGAAACCATCCAAACCATTCTTCACCGAAGGAGTATCCGCTGCTATCAGCCGCGGCAGATAGCTGAAAAAGAGCTGGAGTGTATTTTGCGTGCCGGCCAGTATGCTCCTTCAGCCATGGGGGAGCAGCCTTGGCATTTTACAGTGGTGCAGAACGCGGATCTGCTTGATAAACTCCAGACGATGTGCAAGTCGGTTTTTTTGCACTCCAATAATACCACCTTGCGTGAATTGGCACTTCGTGAAGAGTATCACCTTTTTTACCATGCGCCGACACTCATTATTGTTTCAGGTGACGATAGTGCCTTAACTCCTTCACTGGATTGCGTGCTGGCCATGGAGAACATGTTGCTTGCGGCGGCTTCCCTTGGCGTTGGCTCCTGCTGGGTCCATTCGGTGGTTATGCTTTACGAAAGCCGGGAAGGTGGTGAGGTGTTCAAAAGCCTTGAGCTTGGAATTCCTGCAGGGTATGCGCCCTATGCTGCGGCCGTGTTTGGTTACAGTTACAGTGCCTTACCCTGGCCCGACGCCGGGCCAAGAAAGCCCGGTCGTGTCAGTTTTGTGCGCTAGGCCCTCTTCCGGCAGAGCTGGCCCGGCGTCATCACAAGAGGGTTAGTTTTGGGGATCAAGCGGCAGGGATACGTTTTCCTGGATCATCTCCTCAATGTTGTTGGCCGGAATAAAGAAGCGGTTTAGTGGGGTGTTGAGGGTGCTCTGGTGCAGGACGCCACGTGCCGTACCGGCGGTCAACTGGGCAAGATGACCCGCAAAGTTTTTCGGCAGAACAAATAATCCGGCTTCCAGATTGGTAAAGAGGGCCCATGATTCAGGGTCGATGGCAAAGATGCATCCGGTTTCAATGGTAATGAAGGGCGTTTCTTCCTGCAAATAGACGATTTTGAAGAGCACTTTCAAAAGAAGCTGTGTGCTGTCAATGCCAAAGTTGAGGCCGGCATTGAGGGTGACCGGCTTATCTTCCACAATGAGTTCCGGCAGAAGCTGAAGCTGTTCGGTTACGATTCCGGCAAGGGCATAGTTCACCCGGCGGTTGTTATTATCTGGCATGGTTGCAAAAAAAATGGTTGTAAAAGAAGCTGCAATACTCATGACGCTACGGGCGTCCGGACTCAAAAATATGGAATTTATTTGAAAGACGTTTTTATTTGTTTTCTTTTCTTTCGATGGCGAGCTTCTCGCTCCCATAAAAGGAGTTCCAGAGCTTATTTTTTCGGATGACCAACCAATCCCAACCCATCCCTGACCTTTTTGATCGCTATGCCCCAGTTATCCCTGCCTTGCGCTTTCCTGGCGAACCACTCTTTTCAGGAGAGCAGCTATTACGGTATCGGAGGCTCTGCCCGTTTTTTTGCATGGCCCGAAAGTCTCTCGGAGCTTGCCGATCTTCTGCTTTGGAACCGCGAGCATCGTCTGCCGCTCGCCGTGATGGGGAGCGGGAGCAATATCCTTTTTTCGGACGAGGAGTTCCCCGGTGTGGTGATCTCCCTTTCGAGGATGCAGAAGCTCTTCTGGGTATCACGGGATGAACTTTTCTGCGAGGCCGGTGTGGAGAATACCCGGATTGCCGAAGAGCTTTTTTCCGAGGGCAAGGGTGGCGGCGAGTGGCTCTACCGGCTTCCCGGCCAGATTGGTGCAACGGTGAGGATGAATGGCCGCTGTTTCGGCGGTGAAGTTTCCACCATTACCGCCGGTATTCTGACCTCATCGGTTGACGGCTGCCTGCGATGGCGGTTGCCGGATGAGGTGTTTCATGGTTACAAGCAGACCTCTTTGATGGAGCATCCCGAAATTGTGGTGGCGGTTCTGCTCCGTTTTCCTCTTGAGCGTTCCCAGGAGGAAATTGATGGGCTGATGCAGGGATATGAAGAGGAGCGCAATATTAAGCACCATTTTGATTTTCCGAGTTGCGGCTCCACCTTTAAAAACAACTACACCCTTGGCCGTTCAAGCGGCCGGATTTTTGAGGAGCTAGGCTTCAAGGGAGAGCGTGAAGGGGGAGCGATGGTCAGCGAGCACCATGCCAATTTTATCTTTAACCGGAATGGAGCCACGGCACAGGATGTGCTGAGGCTTGCTGCTCGCATGAGAGGAGCTGCTCTTGCATCTTGCGGCGCTGAACTTGAGCTTGAGGTGCAGTGTGTCGGCCTCTTTTCCATTGAACTGCTTCAACGGTGCGGTGTCCGGTTTCAGGTTGATCCCGTCGACTCTTCAAAAGGGTGGGCCGGGCTTTTGTGGGCACCGCAAGAGGAGGGGAGTGGAAAAGCGCATTTTCCCCGCACACTCCTTCAGGGGCCGATGGTTGGATATTCTGCTCATGACCGGGAGTTCCCGCCGGAGCTGTTTGTTGAGGTTGAGCAGTTGGTTTCACTTCAGGAGGGCGCGGCTCATCCCGAAAAACCCCTTTTGCGATGGACAACCCGCAGGCGTGATACGGCAGTTTTTGCATTGAAGCCACCTTCCAGCGTCCCAGAAGGAAGTTTTACCGACCAGTTGTGGCACTACGGGGTTTCCGAGCTTTTTATTGGCGATGGCGCTTCGGGGAGCGGTTACCTTGAGTTTGAAATGACCCCTGAGGCGCACTGGGTGGCCTTGCGCTTTGATGCACCGAGAATAAGGAGTGCCAGAGAGAGCACCCTTTCCAGAGAGAGCTGGAGGCATGATGTGCAGTTGCTCAATAATGAGGCCTGCTTTGGGATGGAGTTTTCCTATGGGCTGCTGCAACCCTTTATCCGGAAGGGTGTGATCAGGCTCCAGTGCTCCGCCTCTTCCGGCAGCGGTCAGTACGGATTGTTTCCCTGGTGGAAGGAGCCCTCACTGCCAGCCGATTTTCACCAGCCGGCATCTTTTTTCAGAGTTGCTCTCTCTTGACAAGAGGTTTGCTTTTCAAGGCGGGGGCGCTCAGAGATCGGCCGCCGGCATACGCGACACCTCGTCGGCCGTAAAGACCGGCCCTTCCTTGCAGATATAGACCGAGCCGACATTACACCGTCCGCATTTGCCCACTCCGCACTTCATCCGGTTTTCAAGCGTGGTATAGACGCTTTTTTCATCAAAGCCAAGCTTTTTGAGCGCGATCAGGGTGAACTTGATCATGATGGGCGGCCCGCAAAGCACGGCAATACAGTTATCCGGCGACGGTGCGGCCTGCTCAAGCACCGTGGGTACAAAGCCGACCTTGTGTTTCCAGTCGGGCGACTCTCCGCCTGGATCAACCGCAAGCACCAGCTCAACATCGTCGCGCTCCATCCACTCATCGAGTTCATGCTTGTAAACCAGGTCCGCAACTGTGCGTGCCCCATAGACAATGGTCACCTTGCCAAATTTTTCCCGCTGGTCCAGGCATGACCAGATCACACTCCGTGTTGGCGGAAGGGCAATGCCGCCGGCAATAAAGAGGAGGTTTTTGCCGTAGAACTCCTCAATCGGAAAGCGGTTGCCGTAGGGGCCCCGGTAGGTGATGAGGTCGCCGATTTCCGCATTGGCCAACACGGAGGTCACCCGTCCTGACTGGCGGAAAGTGCACTCAATATACTCTTTACGGGTTTCAGGGCTGGCAACGCAGAAGGTGCTCTCCCCTTCGCCGTACACTCCGTAGAGGCCGAACATGCCGGTACGGTAGGTTGTTTTGAACCGTTCATGCTCAACTGGATCAACAAACTCGATCCTCAAGGTTTTAACGCCGGGCGCTTCGTCGTGCTTGGCGACGACTTTCATGATGGCCGGCTTGTAGATATTATCCTGCGCGTTTATGCTGTTTTCTTTCACCGCAATAATTTTGATAGCTCTTGTAAAGTTTCTGTTATACCCATGTCAACCGGGCACTGGCGACTGCATCGGCCGCATCCGCTGCAACTGTTCAGGTTGAACTTGCCGGGAAAGTAGTTGAATTTGTGCATGATGCGCTGGCGCCAGCGGGCCGACTGGGTTGAACGGGGGTTATGGCCCGAGGTGTGCATGGTAAAGAGGGCAAAGGAGCAACTGTCCCAGTTTTTTCTGCGGATACCGCTGTAGGTATCGCCCTCGTCCTGGATGTCAAAACAGTGGCAGGTTGGGCAAAGGAAGGTACAGGAGCCGCAGCCGATACAGCGCATGGAGATCTCTTTCCAGAAGTGGCTCTCAAAGTTCTCCGGCTCTTTCAGCCATGCGAGAGCGGCTTCAAGATCAAACTTCTCTTCGACAACAGCGGTCGGTGCGGCCTTCTCTTGGCTCTCCTGCAGCAGATCCGCAATAATTTTAAAGGCCTCACGGCCCCGGTCGGTCAGCTCCTCTACCTGCCATCCGCTGTTGTTTTCGAGCGGACGGAGCAGAATGTCTGAGCCTTTCTCGCTATCGGGGGTGAGCTTCAGGGAGGTGCACATGCAGAAATCATCGGCTTTGGTACAGGCAATGGTAACGAGAACCGTTTCACGGCGCCTCTGAAACCAGTATTCATCCTGATAGTCCCACCCAAACAGGGGATCGTCGATGGCGAGCCCGGCCGCATCGCAGGGCCGGACACCAAAGATGATCCTTTCGGAGGTCGGAGCCTTGAATTCAGAGGTGTTGATCTCCTGCTTTTTTATTTCATATCGCATCAACGGTTCGCTCTGGGGAAAGAAAAGCTCCTTGATTGAACGCTCGGGCAGCACAAGGTTGAAATCGAACTCTGCCGCTTTTGTAACGGCACTGTATCCTGAACTGTTTGATTTCTTTACCGGTCCGATAACACTGATGCCGGCCGAGCGCCATCGCTCGAGACAATTGTCAAGTTTATCGGCGAAAAGGATTCTGGTCATACGTGTTGGTTACTTAGAGAATGAATGTCTCGGGATCGTCCTTTTTGAAACTTGCCAGTACCGGTTCCTGGCTCTCGCTCATGCCAGGGAAATGATCGAATACCTCAAGCACCTCCATGCCCATGCGTCGGTTGATAAAGCGCAGGGGGATGTTGACCGGACAGGAGCGGTCACAGTTGCCGCAGGCGACACACCGTCCGGCAAGGTGAAAGGCCCGGACAATATTCCATTCAAAATTCCCGAGCGTGTGTGAAGAGGTGTTGATCCATTGCGGCTGGTTGCTGTCTACAATGCAGCGGCGGCAGTAGCACATCGGGCATGACTGGCGGCAGGCGTAACACTTGATGCACTTCGAAAACTCTTCCTGCCAGTAGTTAAAGCGCTCCTGGGGGCTCATCTGCACAATTCGCTCAAAAAGGGGATCCGGCGCTTGCAAGGGAGCACTCTCTTTCAAGGAGTCGATCAGTGCGCAAAAATCCTTTGCCTCCGATCCCTCAATGGCCCTCAGCTCCTCTCCGGCGGTGTCGAAACCGACGATAACAATCTGCTCCGCCTTGAGTTGCGATTCGGCGGCCAAAATATTGATGGAGCGTACGCCTTCGGGACGCAGCATAATCGCTACACGCTTTTCATCGCTCAGCAACCCTTCTGAAACCAGATAGCCGCTCAGATTAGCGATGCAGGCGTTGTCGAGCAGCATCTTGTCGGCATCTTCGGGTGATCGCATAAAGAGCGGCCGGCGCCGGTCGGGGGTTGTGCCCGCTCCGTAGCCGATCACCATTTTTACCTGACCGCTTGAGAGCAGCTCTTTTACTTTGGTTCTGTATTGTTCTACGATACTCATTACCATCTTGTTGATTTAAAGTGTCGCCGGGGACTCGGTATCCCGGATCAACTGCTTGTATTGATCGAATGGCCCCTGTTTGCGGATATCTTCCGTAATGGTGTTGATGAATTCAGCAAACTTGACCCCTTCAGCCGCACTGATCCAGGAGAATTTCACCCGTTCAAGCGGTATGCCGGTAAATTCCAATAGGGCGCGAAATACCGTCCAGCGGCGCCGTGCATGATAGTTGCCGTGGGTAAAGTGGCAATCTCCAGGGTGGCATCCGCTTACCAGCACACCGTCAGCCCCTTTTTGCAGCGCCTTGAGGATAAACATCGGGCTGATCCTTCCGGTGCAGGGGAGGCGGACAATGCGCACATTGGGTGCATATTTCAGCCGGCTTGTGCCCGCAAGATCGGCGCCCGCATAGGTGCAGTAGGTGCAGACAAACGCTACGATTTTTGGCTCGAATGGTTCACTCATCGGGGTATTTCAGGTAACAAATTTCGGTTCAATTGACTGGATTTCGGCACTCCTTGCCTAGAGGCCCATGACTTCAGCAAAAATCTGTCTTTCGGTAAAGCCGGCCAGATCAATGCTGTTCGAGCGGCAGAAGGTGACACAGGTGCCGCACCCCTGACAGAGACCGGGATTGACCGAAGCGACCCGTTTGATGAGCCGTCCGCTCCGGTCGAGAATATCTTTCTGTTCAATGGCACCGTAGGGGCAGGCCAGTACGCATCCCCAGCATCCGGCGCAGGTAGCTTCATTGTTGGAGGCGACCACCGGCTCCCGCTCCAGTTGCTCTTTGCTGAAGAGCGCCAGCACCTTGCTGGCCGTGGCCGATGCCTGGGCCACCGAGTCGGGAATATCTTTTGGCGACTGGCAGCACCCCGCCAGATAGATACCGGCCGTGGATGACTCAACCGGACGGAGCTTGAGGTGCGCCTCATTGTAGAAGCCGTACTCGTCATAGCCGATGCCGACGGTTTTGGCAAACTCTTTCGCATCGGGTTGCGCGATGATTGCGGTTGCGAGCACCACCATGTCGGCCGCAACTTCAACCGGTCGGCCAAGCAAGGTGTCAACACCACGAACCATCAGGCGGCCGTTCTCCTGCCACACCTTGCTGACCCGGCCACGCACATAGGAGGCCTCATCCTCCTCAATGGCCCTGCGGGTAAACTCATCGTATCCCTTTCCTCCGGCGCGGATATCCATATAGAAAATATGGGTTTTTCCGCCATGAACCTTGTGGGCGTAGAGCATGGCATGTTTTGCGGTGTACATGCAGCAGATTTTTGAGCAGTAGCGTACCCCTTTCGACGGGTCGCGCGATCCGGCGCACTGGATAAAGACCACCGTTTGCGGTTCACTGTTGTCCGATGGGCGCAAAATTTTACCCGATGTGGGGCCGCTCGCCGAGGCAAGGCGTTCGAACTGCAGGCCGGTGATGACATCCGCATACTTGCCGTAGCCATACTCTCCGTACATGGCGGTATTCTGAATCTGGAAGCCGGTAGCCACAACTATAGCTCCGATTTCAATATCCAGAAACTCATCCTCTATGGTGAAGTCGATGGCATTGATCGGGCAGGATTTCGAGCAGATCTGGCACTTGCCGTTTTTAAAGTAGGTACATCGCTTTTTGTCAATGACCGGAATATTGGGCACCGACTGGGCGAAGGGGGTATAGATGGCGGCGCGCTTGCCGAGGCCGCAGTCGAACTCGCTGGAGATTTTTTTTACCGGACACTTGAGCATGCAGTCGCCACACCCCGTACATTTTTTCATGTCAACCGAGCGTGATTTCATGCGCACCTTGACCTTGAAGTTGCCGATGTAGCCCTCAACACGCTCGATTTCGGCATAGGTCAGGAGTCGGATTTTCGGATGGCGGGCTGCTTCAACCATTCTTGGGGTCATGATGCACTGCGAGCAGTCGAGTGTCGGGAAGGTTTCCGACAACTGGGCCATGTGTCCGCCAAGAGAGGCTTCGCGCTCGACCAGCACAACCTCATGGCCGGCATTGGCGATATCAAGAGCCGCCTGGATTCCGGCAATGCCGCCACCGATAACCAGTGCCCGGCGGGTAACAGGAACCTCAATGGGGCGCAGTTCATTGTTGCGCTTGACTTTTTCAACCAGGGAACGGGTTATCTCAAGAGCTTTGATTGTCGCCATATCCTTGTCGGTGTGCACCCATGAACAGTGTTCACGAATATTGGCGATTTCACACAAATAGGGGTTGAGTCCAGCTTCAGCGCAGGCGTTGCGGAAGGTGGCTTCATGCATTCTTGGCGAGCAGGCCGCAACAACAACACCGGTAAGACCATGCTCCCGGATGGCTTTTTTAACGCTCTCCTGGCCGGGGTCGGAGCAGAAATATTTGTATTCGACCGAAACCGCAACCCCGGGATGCTCTCCTATTGCCGCCGTCAATTGGGTACAGTCGATTTTTGCAGCGACATTTTCACCGCAGTGACAAATGAATACCCCTATTTTTGCCATTGATCAATCATTTTTAAATGAAGCCGCCAAGCGGAAAACGCGGCCGAGCAATTCAACATTTTCCCGAGATAAGGCAGATGTTCAGCCAAACGGTTACTCTCCTGCGTGCTATAATTTCAATACCGGGGCCTGATACTCATTTCAATGGAGGTGAAATGCTGGTGACCTGAAATGTACAACATTATCAACTTTGTTTGTTGTTGCTTCCCGTTGTAAAGACAGAAAAAACACCCCCCAACACTTAAGATTAGCGACCGGACGCTTCACCGCTCCCGGGTACTTTTGAAAACCGGGGAGCGGCGCACAATCGTGCAACCGTGAATGGCTCTAAAGTTTCAAAAGAAGATCGAGGGCCGGTACAAAATGCTTGCCCACAGCAACTTCAGAGGGTTTGGCACCACATGCAATGGCTATAAGTTCTGAAATATAGTAAACCGGCATCGGTTTAATATCCCCGAACCGTTTTCTCATGCTCTCCTGACGCATATCGAGGTTGGCATGGCAGAGAGGACAGGCAACAACAAAGGCATCCGCGCCGTTGGCCGCTGCGTTTTTTGCAATCGAGTGGGTGAGCTCTTCCACAAGCCCTTCCTGGGCCAGCGTGAGCCCGGCGCCACAGCACTCTATCTTGAATGCCCAATCGACAGTTGATGCTTCAAGCACCGAGAGTACCGACTCCATTTTCATGGGATTTTCAGGATCGTCAAAACTCATGCTCTCCATCGGTCGAACTAGGAGGCAGCCATAATAGCAGGCCAGCGAGAGCCCTTTGAGCGGGGTTTTTACCCGTTTTTTGATCTCTTCACTACCCAGTGCCTCAAGCATCTGGATAACGCCGATAAACTCCGCCTTGCAGGTTGGTTCTATACCGGTAATTGAACGAACCTCCCGGCGAAGTTCCGTCGAATCCTGGAGGGCCTTGCGGGTGGTGACCTGGCGGTTCAGGCATGCCGCACAGGGTGCAAGCACAACGGTGTGCCCCTGGTCGTCGGCAAGCGCCTGATTTCTTGCCGGCAGCAGCTCGGCCAGCTTGTGATTGGTTGCATGAGCCGAGGTTGCTCCGCAGCAGTTCCAGTCGTTGATCTCCTGGAGTTTTATATCCAGCAGTTCACACATTTTTCTGACTGAAATGTCATACTCTTTTGCCGTGCCGCTGAGCGAACATCCCGGATAGTAGCCGATAGTCATGCCGGGTTTGAGGGAGAGCGGGGCATTCGCAACGAACTCTTTTTTACCAGGGCGTCGTTTCGCTGCCGGAGCGTGGGATTTTTTTTGCGAGGCTTCAAATATTTTAGCGATCTGATCCTTTGCCTTGACGTCACCTTTTCCGGTAAGGGTATGCAGCGGATTGATCTTGCCCTGCACCATCATTTTAACGCCCGGTCCGGCATCCTGCAGGAAGGTTTTGGTGCGCAGTTTATAGCTGTTGATCATGGAGAGTTCCTGCAACCGTCCGTGTTTGCGCACGTTGTTGAGGAAGGAGATGTGAAAGGCGACGACCAGCTTTTTGGCCTTCTCTTCCGAAACAATATTGCTTTCCATTGCAACCGACCTGAGCGAGTCCATGGTGGCCGCAATATCCATGTTCTGCGGACATCGGGCAGTACAGGTCTGGCATCCCACGCAGTACCAGAGCGCGTCGCTTCGGAGCGCCTCCTCAACCGCGCCAGCCTGCACGAGACGCATGATCCGGGCAGGGGGGTTATCCATGAGTGAACCGGCCGGGCATCCAGCCGTACACTTCCCGCATTGGTAGCAGCAGTTGTAGTCATTGCCTGTGGATTGCTGAAGCTGATGCTTCAGGGCATCCGTTCCTGTCAGTGTGATTTTTGACACGAGGTATATGTTGCGTTACGTGGAGCTGGGATGCGAAATGGATTGAACAAAGTATGTTAAGGAAAATTACATAAATGTCAAATCGCCCGGAGTGTTTTATTTTTTTTGAAACAGGTTCTTTTTAACCCATTTCAGTTACCTGAAAGGCCGCTTCAATCGGGTATGCTGGTTTGAAGCGTGCCGGGAGGAGCGCTCTGGCCGGGCAGAGGGAAAAAGAGCGCCGGAAAAAATGGTGAGCTGCATTGATTGTGATGCTCTTTTTGCTTATGATACCTTGACAATTACTTTTTGCATAATGAATTACTTTTTTGAGAGCACACCATGTTTGATGAAATAGAGTTTGACAAGATCAAGCGCTTGCCAAAGTATGTTTTTGCAGCGGTTAACGAGCTTAAAATGGCCGAGCGTCGTGCCGGTGAGGACGTTATCGACTTTTCCATGGGCAATCCCGATGGCCCAACTCCGCAGCATATTGTCGATAAACTGGTGGAGAGTATCAATAAGCCCAGAACCCACGGCTACTCCGTTTCAAAAGGAATTTACAAGCTTCGGGGCGCGGTTGGTCACTGGTACAAAGAGAAGTACAATGTTGATCTTGACCTCGACCGTGAGGTTGTGGCCACGATGGGCTCCAAGGAGGGCTATGTGCATCTGGTGCAGGCCATTACCAATCCCGGTGACCTTGCCATGGTGCCTGATCCCTGTTACCCGATCCACTCCCAGGCCTTTATTCTGGCCGGAGGCAATGTGCACCGCCTGAAACTTGAAATGAATGAGGACTTTACGCTTGACGAAGAGGGCTTTTTCCGCAACATTGAAAAAGCGCTGCGTGAATCTTCGCCCAAGCCGAAATACCTGGTGGTGAACTTCCCCAACAATCCCACGACGGCGACGGTTGAGCTGCCTTTTTATGAAAAGCTGGTCGATATTGCCCGTCAGGAGCGCTTCTACATTATCAGTGATATCGCCTATGCTGAACTGACTTTTGACGGTTATGTGACCCCCTCAATTTTGCAGGTGCCCGGAGCAAAGGATGTTGCGGTTGAGAGTTACACCCTTTCAAAAACCTACAATATGGCCGGGTGGCGGGTGGGCTTTATGGTTGGCAACGCCAAACTGATCGGTGCGCTTGAAAAAATCAAGAGCTGGCTCGATTATGGCACCTTTACCCCAATTCAGGTGGCCTCCACCATCGCCCTGACGGAGGATCAGAGCTGTGTTCAGGAGATTTGCGAGGTTTACCGCAAACGGCGTGACGTTATGGTCAAAAGCTTTATCAATGCTGGCTGGCCGGTGGTCTCACCCCGCGCAAGCATGTTTGTCTGGGCCCAGATTCCTGAACCTTTCCGCTCCATGGGAAGCCTTGAGTTCAGCAAAAAGCTGCTCTCGGAGGCCAAGGTTGCCGTCAGCCCCGGTATCGGGTTTGGTGCCTATGGTGACGACTATGTGCGCATAGCCATGATTGAGAACGAAGAGCGCATCCGCCAAGCCGCAAGAAATATCCGCAAATTCCTGCGCGAACCCGAAGCCTGAGTCGTGAATCGTGAAATCAAAAAGCCCTGAGAGATCGGGGCTTTTTTTGTTCCACTCTTTCAAGGCCTTAATCGGCGCCTGATGGCCTAATGCTTTTTTCCTGTTGGAGTTCGTTCGCCATCAGCACTAAACCGATCCGTGAATTCCTTGCCGTTACTCTTCCTGCTCAAAAATTTCCTGTATGGCTGGCTGAATGGCTTCAATAATCATTCCGGCGGAGACGAGGCTGGAGACGTCGCAGGCAAGGTCTCCGGCCCGGCCGTGAAACCATGCGGCGGCTGCGGCGGCACTCTCAATATCGGCTCCTTTTGCGGCGAGGGCGGCAATTATGCCGGAAAGCACATCTCCTGATCCGGCCGTGGCAAGTGCCTCGGTGCCGCTTGTGTTCAAGAGAACCGTTCCGTCCGCTCCGGCAATCACGGTTGGACTTCCTTTCAGCAGAAGGGTAACCTGATGCTCTTGGGCAAACTCTCTGGCGCTCTCGATGGGGTCGGCGGCAATGCTCTCCACAGTCTCCCCCGAGAGGCGGCTGAACTCGCCGTAGTGCGGCGTCAGCACAACCTCCCGGCATTGGCTGAGGAGCGTGATGGTATCGCCCTCAGAGAGGGCGTAGAGGGCGTCAGCATCAAGAATCAGTTTCTTCTCCCTGATCTCGTCACTACTCAACAGCGTCCTCACAAGCTCAATGGCGGCTTTATCCCGCCCGAGACCGCATCCAATCACGATTGCATCTGCCCAGCGGGCTTTTTCGAGGATGGCGGAGAGATCCCGGCCAATCACAACCGCTTCGGGTAAGGCAAGGTGTATGGTGTTTGCCAGAGCGAGGGGCACGGAGAGGGCAACATATCCTGCACCGGTTTTCAGGGCGGCTTTCGCACTCATGATGGCGGCGCCAACCATTGATGACTCAGCGCTTTGCGATCCGGCAACAATCAGCACCTTGCCATTGGTATGCTTTGCGCTTCGGGGCTCTCGGAGGAGGAACTGTTCAGCCGCGAACTCCTGGTCCAGAAGGAGAGCGGGGGACTCTCCGGCAAGAAAGCCGGGGATGGAGATTTCGGCAATGTGTATCTCCCCCGAGAGTGGAGGGCCATCATTGAGGTAGAGGCCGGTTTTCAGGAAAGCCATGGTGACGGTCACGTCAGCCATCACCGCAGGCGTGGCTGCAAGGCCTGTGGTTGCGTCAAGTCCGGACGGGAGATCAATTGCTACGCTTCGTGCGTTTGAACGCTCACGAAGCGTGTTCAGCAGCTCAATGCCTTCACTTAGCGGGGAGCGGAGCAGCGTCTCTTTTCCGGTGAGGCGAAGGCCGGTGCCCATCATGGCGTCAATCAGCACGTCGTAGCTGGTTTCGGCGACAAAGGGGAGCGCTTCGTTGTGGCTTCGGAAGAGACGCAGGGGAGCCTGGTGCTGACGGTAGGCTTCGAGCGTGGCAAGGGCTTCCAGATTAATCGGTTGCAGCGCACTTTCCGGGTAGAGCAAAATGAGGTCAACCGTAGCCCCAAGATTGAGCAGGTGGCGAGCAAGCACTAAGCCGTCACCGCCGTTGTTCCCTTTACCGCAAATCACCAGAAAGGAGAGTCCTGCGAGGCTCTCCTTTTGCAGGGTTTTCTGGATAACGCCCAGGCACGCATGGCCAGCGAGCTCCATAAGGCGGGTTTCGCCGATATGAAGCTCTTCAATTGCCGCCTTGTCGGCTTGTTGCATCTCCTGTGCCGTGAGAACCGCCAGCATTTCCGACTCCTTTATTCCCTTTGGGGGGAAGATTTACAGTTCATCAAGGTGGAGGGCCTGCTCAAGGGCGTGATAGTAAGCCGCACCAAGCTCTCCAAGCGGGAAGTGCAGAATCTCCCGGCCGTTTATGGCAATGGTTGCACTTCCTGAAACAACCTGGCCTATAACCCGTACCGGCACATGGTATTTCAGCGCCTCTGCAATCACCTCTTTTGCATGCTCGGCCGAAATGCTGAGCACCACGCGGCCCTGGGCTTCGGAAAAGAGCTGCTGCTGAATCTGGAAGGCTCCATTTGCCGCATCTTCCAGCTCAACCTTGAAGCCGAGCGGAGCCTCTTCATTCATGATGGCTTTTTCAGCCAGCGCCACAAATAGCCCTCCGTCGGAAATGTCGTGGGCGGAGTGTACCAGCTTTTTCTCAGCCAGCGCCACAAGCAGGTTCTGGAGATTTTTTTCGTGCTCAAGATCAATTGCCGGTGCATCCTGGCCCGGTGTATCGTACTGCATGACCAGATACTCCGATCCATCAAGCGTGAGCTGGGGATCACCGAGGAGCACAATGGCGTCACCCGGATGGGTGAAGGTTGAGCCAACCAGATTGTCGATATCCTCAAGCAGGCCGATCATGCCGATGGTCGGGGTGGGGTAGATGGCCGTGCGGACGCCGCCGATGGAGGTTTCGTTGTAGAAACTTACATTTCCACCGGTTACCGGGGTATTGAAGGCTCGGCAGGCTGCTCCCATTCCTTCAACCGAAGCCTTGAACTGGAAGTAGACCTCGGGCTTGTAGGGGTTGCCGAAATTGAGGCAGTTGGTAATGGCCAGTGGCCGGGCACCGGAACAGGCGATATTGCGGGCACACTCTGCCACGGCGATCTTGCCGCCGGCCGAAGGGTTGAGATAGACGTAACGCGCGTTACAGTCGGTCTTCATGGCCAGAGCTTTCTTTGTGCCTTTGATGCGGATGACGGCCGAATCGGTATGGCCTACCGGCGTAACCGTGTTGGTCTGCACCATGGAGTCATACTGGCGGTAAACCCACTGCTTGCTTGCAATATTGGGGCGCGAAAGCAGTTCAAGGCTGATGGCCCTGAAATCCAGGGTGTCGTCACTCTCAAGCACCGCCGGTTTTGTATCGGGCTTTTTTTCAATGGCTTCACGGATATAGACCGGAGCGCCACCGCCAAGCACCAGCGATTCCGCCGGTATTTCAGCCACAACCGAGCCGTGCTGCGAGACCCGCAACAGGTTGTCGCTGGTAACCTTGCCGATCACCACCGCCAGCACATCCCATTTGCGGTAGACCTCAATAATTTTCTCTTCAAATCCCTTCTCAGCCACAATCAGCATCCGCTCCTGTGACTCGGAGAGCATGATTTCGTAGGCGCTCATTCCGGCCTCGCGGATAGGTACCAGGTCAAGGTCGATCTCAATGCCGCCCGATCCGGTTTTTTCAATTCCCCTTGCACTCATCTCCGAGGTGGAGCTGGTGATCCCCGCCGCACCCATATCCTGGAGGCCGACCACGTATCCGGTTGCAATGGCCTCAAGCGTGGCTTCAAGCAGCAGCTTTTCAGCAAAAGGGTCACCGACCTGAACGCTTGGTCGCTTGTCCTCGGAGGCCTCACTCAGATCTTCCGAAGCGAAGGTGGCGCCGTGGATACCATCCCGGCCGGTCGAGGAGCCGACAATCAGCACAGGGTTACCTTCGCCCAGCGCCGTGGCACTGACGGTTTTATGATGCTCGACAATGCCGACCGACATGGCATTGACCAGCGGGTTACCGGTATAGCCCTCTTCAAAATAAATTTCACCACCAACGGTCGGCACGCCGAAAGAGTTGCCGTAATCGCCGATGCCGCGCACAACGCCGTCAACCAGATAGCGGACGTGCGGATCTTTCGGGGAGCCGAAGCGGAGCGAGTTGAGTGAAGCAACCGGGCGGGCACCCATGGTGAAGATGTCGCGGTGAATGCCGCCAACCCCCGTTGCTGCACCCTGATAGGGTTCAACGGCCGAAGGGTGGTTGTGGGATTCAATCTTGAAGGCAACGGCCAGGTTGTCGCCGATATCAACCAGTCCGGCATTCTCCTCTCCGGCACAGGTGAGCAGGGCTCCGCCATCGCGGGGGAGGGTTTTAAGCAGCGCAATAGAGTTCTTATAGCTGCAGTGTTCCGACCACATGACCGAGAAGATGCCCAGCTCGGTAAAGGTAGGGGTTCTTCCCAAAATGGCCGATATTTTACCGTACTCCTCCTCATTCAGGCCGTGTTCACGAGCAAGGGCAAGGGTGACTTCAACTTCAGTATGTTTCATGGATAGAGAGTAAACGATTGCAATTGGATCACGGTTGCTGGCCATGACAGTTTTTGTATTTCTTGCCGCTTCCGCATGAACAGAGGTCATTGCGGCCCGGTTTTTTTTCTGCGATGACCGGCTGCTGGACCGACTCTTCATCGGTTGCCGGTGTGCGGTTTTCATCCATATCGACACTATAGGAGGCGGTGTAGACGCTTTCGGCGGCCTGGTGCTGAGCAACAAGCTTCTCCTGGCGGACGGCGGCTTTGCGCTGCCGCTCCTCAATTTCGCGGGCTTCATCCGGGTTGACCGGAAAGAGCTTGAAGGCCAGTGAGACGGTTTCGTGCTCGATGTCATGCAGGAGGTCGATAAAGAGACGGTAGGCCTCCTGCTTGTACTCCAGCAGCGGATCTTTCTGGCCGTAGGCCCGCAGGTTGATGCCTTCACGGAGCGAATCAATTTCACGCAGATGCTCCCGCCACTTTTGGTCAATGACACTCAGAACCGCATATTTTTCAATCTGCTGCATGATCTCTTCCGGCACAGCCTGCTCTTTGCGGCGGTAGAAGGCGAGGGCCGTGTCGTAGAGTTTTCCGGCCGTAACCTCAACCCCGTCACGCTCAAAGGTATCGCGGTCGGGCTTGAACTCAATCGAGAGTTCGCGCAAGAGCTCCTCCTCTATGCCCTCAACATCAAGCTGCTTGTGGTACTTCTGGATCACCACCTCACAGTAATCCTTCAACAGGTCCAAAATATCGCTGGTAAGGCGCTCCTTGACCAGGCCGTTTTTCCGGCGGGAGTAGATAACCTCACGCTGCTGGTTCAGCACATCGTCATATTCGAGCAGACGTTTGCGGATTGCAAAGTTCTGTTCCTCGACTTTTTTCTGGGCACGCTCGATTGACTTGGTAATCATGGAGTGCTCAATAACATCGCCCTCCTCATGGCCGAGGCGATCCATCACCGAGATAACCCGGTCGGAGCCGAAGAGGCGCATCAGTTCATCCTCAAGCGAGACAAAAAAGATGGATTCGCCCGGATCACCCTGCCGTCCGGCACGTCCGCGAAGCTGGCGGTCGATACGGCGCGACTCATGGCGTTCGGAGCCAAGAATAAAGAGCCCTCCCAGTTCGCGCACACCGGCTCCAAGCTTGATATCGGTGCCTCGTCCGGCCATATTGGTTGCAATGGTGACCGCTCCCTTCTGGCCCGCCTCGGCTACAATATCCGCCTCACGGTCGTTCTGCTTGGCATTGAGCACATTGTGAGCGATTTTTTTTGCCCGAAGCATTCTTGAAATGGTTTCCGAGACCTCAACACTGGTGGTACCAACGAGCACCGGTTGGCCTTTTTTCTGCAGCTCCTCAACCCTCAACACCACGGCATTGTACTTTTCGCGCCGGGTTTTATAGACCAGATCATCCATATCCCGGCGTACAATGGCCCGGTTGGTTGGAATGACCACGACGTCAAGCTTGTAGATTTCATAAAATTCCGAAGCCTCAGTCTCGGCTGTACCGGTCATGCCGGCAAGTTTTTTGTAGAGCCGGAAGAAGTTCTGGATGGTGACGGTTGCCATGGTCTGGGTTTCACCCTCGATCTTGACATTCTCCTTGGCTTCAATGGCCTGGTGCAAGCCTTCGCTGTAGCGGCGACCGGAGAGGATACGACCGGTAAACTCGTCAACAATCATCACCTGACCGTTCTGGACAACATACTCATCATCGCGCTCAAAGAGCGAGTAGGCTTTCAGAAGCTGACTGATATTGTGCAGCCGCTCGGAACGGTCGGCAAAGAGGCGGTAAACCGCATCTTTTTTCTGGATTTTATCGGTCGTAGCTACGGCCGGGTCAGCTTCAATCGCGGCCACTTCAGTACCGACATCGGGCAGCAGAAAGATATCGCTGTCCTGATGGCTCAGTTTGCTGAGAAATGCACGCCCCTTGTCGGTAAGATCAATTGTGCTGGCCTTTTCATCAACCGCATAAAAGAGCTCGTCATCGACCTCCTGCATCCGGCTTGCATTGTCCTTGAGATACTCATTCTCGGTTCCCTGCACCAGTTTTGCCACGCCCTGCTGGGAGAGCATCTTGATGTAGCGGGTGTTCTTGGGTTGACCGCGTTTGACACGGAGCAGGGCAAGGCCGGCTTCGACATCGCCGGGTTTTGCCTTGATGAGCTTTTCGGCCTGGGTGAGGTAGTTGGCCACCAGTTGCTGCTGTGCGCGCACCAGAAGCTCAATCCAGGGCTTGATCTCCTGGAACTTGCTGTTATCGGCATTGGGTACCGGGCCTGAAATGATGAGCGGTGTTCTGGCCTCGTCAATCAGCACACTGTCAACCTCATCAACAATGGCAAAGTAAAAGCCGCGCTGTACCATCTCCTCCGGAGTGCTGGCCATATTGTCGCGGAGGTAGTCAAAGCCGAACTCATTGTTGGTGCCGTAGGTGATATCGCAACTGTACTGCTCCCGGCGCTCTTCGGGGTGCATGGTATTGAGGATGACTCCTACGGAGATATTGTGAAAAGCAAAGACCGGCTGCATCCACTCCTTGTCGCGCTGGGCAAGGTAGTCATTGACGGTAACAACATGTACCCCTCTTCCAGTCAGGGCGTTGAGGAATACCGGAAGGGTTGAAACAAGGGTTTTGCCCTCACCGGTAGCCATTTCGGAAATTTTTCCCGAGTGCAGCACCACGCCGCCGATAAGCTGGACGTCGTAAGGCACCATATCCCAGCTCATCTCCCGTCCCATCACCTGATAGGAAAGGCCTTTGAGGCGTCGGCAGGTCTCTTTTACCAGGGCAAAGGTTTCGGGGAGAATTTCGTCAAGTGCGGCTGCGGTAGCTTTTTCATACTGTTCAGCCAGGGTGTCAAGCTCACTGTTTATGGCATCAGCCGCTTCAAGGGTGATATCAGGGTTGTCGAGTTTCAGGAAGAGCTCTTTTTTCTTTTGCTCAATAGGCTCAATGGCACCGCGCACCTTTTGTTTCAGCTCCCGGCCTTTTTGGCGGAGCTGCTCATCGCTGAGCGACCCCATTGCGGCATGCAGTTCATTGATGGCGGCGATAACGGGCTGGATTTTCTTGACATCCTTATCGTGCTTGGAGCCGAAGATCTTTTCGAAAATTTTCAACATTTATGGTCGTTGTGCGCTCTTTATGGTTTCAGATACGATGTAATTAAAGAAAAAACCGCTGTATTTTCACTCCTCGGGCGGCTCTATCCTGTTGAACCCTAAGGTATTGAATTAGCCATTGAGAAAAAAGCGCGATACGCTGAAAAAAAACAGGGCCGAAAAGCGCTCTCTGTTTCGCTTTCCGGCTCTTCGATTGCTCTCTCTCCAGGGCTGAAACTGGATCGTAAAGATGGCAAATTGCACCTAATGAGTGTTTGCTGCGGCGAGTTCACTGAAAAACTCCTTGAGGTGGCGGGTGCCATAAGCCGGGGCAATATGGTCAAATTTGAGCGCTTCAACGGCAAAGGAGAGCAGGTCGGCAAGGTTCCGGTTGAAGAGTCCGGTCACCATGAGCCCTCCCTCGGCAAGCCAGAAGGGAAGCGGAGTGATCCACGGCGTTTTATTGCAGGCTGTAAATGCCATCTCCATGGTCTCCCGGAAAGAGTAGATATCCGGTCCTCCTGCGGCAATTTCGCGGCTTTCTCCTTCAGCCGCATCAACGCAGAGCTTTGCGAGGTCGGCCCCATGTATCGGATTGGTTCGTTTCTCACCCTCACCAACCATGAAGATGTGGCCGCTGCGGGCCATTGAGAAAAATCGACCCATATCTGAAAAGTAACCGGTTGGGCGGATGATTGCCCAGGAGATGCTGGATGTTTTAAGGTCTGAAGCCATCAGCTCATGGGCCTTGATGGAAGGAACATCCATCATTTTGTCGGCATTGAAGACCGAAACATAGATAAAGCGTGAAACATGCTCCTGCAGAGCCAGCTCAAGAATACGCCGGTTGCCAAGGTAATCGACATCGTAGCTGGTGTGCAGAGGGTGAGGCGCTGTCAGGCCCAGTGAAGAAAAGACAATATCGACGCCCTTGCAGATATCTTTCAGGCTCTCCGGCGATGTGACATCACCCTTAACGATTTCATCAACAATCCCTTCTATGGCCGGTTCTCCATGCGGGCCGGGGGTTTTGATTTTTTCAGGGTCCCTGACCAGCGCCCGCACCTGATAGCCCCGGCTCTTGAACTCCTTGACGGCATACCGGCCAAGATAACCCGATGCACCGGCAACCAGCACTCTCTTGTTTCCGCTCATGGTCAGCATTCTCCTTTGATAAATAGTTCGTTAGTAGGTGGTTTTGGTCATCATCCAGAAACCCTCGCCGAAGGGGTTAAAATGTTCGGAGCTTTTTTATCTCCCTTCGCCAGCAGTGAAAGAGCATATGGCCAGCATAGCCTGCAAAATCAGGATTCAGAACCCTGCGGATTTCGGCGTCAAGCATAAGATAACTCGCCGGAGTTAAAGAGCGAAGAGGTGTTGTACAGTTGAACCACTCTTCGAGGTATTGCCGTACATGCGTATCAATAGGGAATGCGTCAAAACGTCCAAGACCGAAGAGAGCAATACAGTCGGCAATTTTAAAGCCGATTCCGCTTCTCCGTGAGAGTGTGTTGCGCAACTCTCCGAGAGTAAGCTGGCTCTTTTGCAGCGCGTCAAGATCAAGCCGCCCTTCATCGACAGCTCTGGCGGCCCGGATAATGTTGGCTGCGCGTAACCGATTATTGTTTGTACACCTACTCAGCAGCAGGGGATCGGTAGCGGCAAGTTGTTGCGCCGCAGGAAAGCTGTGCAGGATAATTTCCTTTCCGGAAAAGGGGAGAACAATTTTTTCGCCATAGTGTTCGGCCAGCATGGAGACCTGCTTTCGGATCAATTGCATACCGATACCCTGAGCACACATAAAGGTAATCAAGGTTTCAAAAGGATCCTGTCTCAGAATTCTTAACGAGAAATACCCTTTCAAGAGATCCCATAACTTTGGATATAACAGAGAGAAACTCTCCGGAAAAACATCATCAGTATTGATGTCAAGGGTAAAGTAGTGCTCGATAAATTCCGGTAATACCATGCCATTGATCACAGATGATGAGCAGAATATCTCAATCTCAGTATCAGATATCTGTCGGATAATTAAGGGGTTATTTTTTATAACCGTTGCGTAATAATCAGTATTATCATGAAGAGTATTCCAGATAAAAGACTGACCACTAAAGAGACTCTCTTTAATGGAAATATCCTTTATTATTTTTATTTCTGATCTATATAGCATTATTTCTTGATACTGTTTACAAGCTAGGTAACTGCCCGTATCTAACTTCAGAAAGTTTGTTTTATTGTATTTATTAAGATATTTTATTGAAATAAGATAGATTTGTTTGTGTTGAAAAATTTTAAGTATTCATAGGGTTGGTTTCATTTTTATTAAAGAACTAATTTTTATTGGTAAAAATAACTGTTAATTATTATGAAATGAATAAATATATCGTGTTTTATCTATTTAGGTCATGTTGTATTTAGTTGCTTGATTATTATTTTGATGATGAGATTCTGATTGGTTTTTTAGGAGGGGAGTTGTGCAAAAAAAGGAGCGATTGAGCACTGGATAGCTTCATTACCTTGAATGAGTTCGAAGGTGAGGTTATGGGCTTCGGGAGTAAAGAGGGAGATTACAGCCACCTCCGCAACATCACTTCTAGGGATTATTCCGGTGACGATCCGGTCGCCGGTATCAAATTGCAGGGCATGTTGTAACGGTGGGCCGTCAACGAGACCGCCCGGTCGGAGGATGGTGTATGAATAGCCGGTTTCAGAGTAGAGGCGGCGTACCTCATCTTCACCCTCAAGTTTCATGGTGAGCACCTGGCCATATTTGTTCAGGGGGTGATCGGGTTTGGTGACCCCGAGCGAGCTGACAAGAATGAATTGTTTGACACCCTTTGCTTTCGCAAGTGTTGCAAGCCGTATGACGCCGTCGCGGTCAATGGCCGAAGGTGGTGGTGCCTCAGGATTGAGGACATTGCCGCCGATAGCGCAGATCACCGCATCGGCATGTAAGAGGGCCAGATTGATCTCATCCGGATGTTCAACGGAGCCGATGGTCAGCCGGTTGATGACCTCAGGCCCGAAAAGCTCAACGGCTTTCTCGGCGGAACGACAAAAAAGGTGGTAGTTGATCTGATGTTCCTGCAGACGTCTTGTTACCCACTCTCCGGTTCTTCCGGTAGCCCCGGCTACCAGTACAGTGCCTTTAAATGATTGCATAGGTTTGTGACTTTGCTGATTTGATAGAGTTAAAGCATTTGTTTTTCAATTCAAATGACTCATACTCTTTTTATTCTCAAGCTCTATTTTGTGTCACTGTGAACCGGCAGAGTGCTCTATTTCGTTCCCTGTTCCGGAAGCCCTCTTTCGGCTTGCATTGGAAGGGAGTGAGCTGAAAGAGGGATTTTGAGGCTGAATCAGGAGGGGGAATTCAAGAAAAGAGAGAGAATTTGACGTTGCATACCATGGTCAGATCCACAAGTGCATGCAGAAAAATAACCGTTCGGATGTCGCGGTACCAGAAAAAACTCAGGGCCCAGCTTGAGGCAATCAGGAGTTGAACCGGCATGAAAAAGGGTTTATAGGGGCTGGTCTGTACGACATGATGGGGTAGGACATTGAGCCAGAAGAGGCCGTGGATCAGGCCGCTGTAGATCATGAAAAAGAAAAATCCGGTCATGAAGATCGCCCAGGGGTTTTGGGTAAATCGGCCTGCAAGCGCTGAGCCAAGGCGAAACACGGCGTAGAACATGAAGGTTTCAGCAATACCGTTGCCGATACTGAAGGTGATAACGGTCGGAATGTCGAGCAAGCGGCCTCCATCAGTGGTGGAGTGCGAGTAAACCCAGGCATTCACCGCAATGATGATGAGAGAGAGGGCGAGCAGGATAATTCTTCGGGTGTCGAACTCCGGGTTGAAGGCAAGAATCTCTTTTTTGAAAAAAATGAAACCCACCAGAAGCGCAAAGGCCCAGTAGGCATAAATCATCATCGGTACAGAGAGTGGCATAACGCAGGTGAGGTTACGGTTTATGGGAGTGGTTCAGGGATGGGGCGCTAAATGCTTCGGCATGATAGGAGCTTCGCACGAAAGGGGCGGACTGAACATGGCAAAACCCTTTCGATTCAGCAATAATTCGGTACGCTTCAAACTCTTCCGGCGTGACGTAGCGTTCAACCGGCAGATGGGCCGCTGAAGGTTGCAAATATTGGCCGATTGTTACCATATCGCAGCCATGCTTGATAAGGTCATCAAGCGAGGAGGTAACCTCTTCAAGGGTTTCACCCATGCCGAGCATCAATCCCGATTTTGTAGAGAGTCCGTGTTTTTGCTTTGCCCGCCGCAAAAGTTGGAGTGAGGCGTTGTAGTTTGCCTGCGGGCGTACCTTCGGGTAGAGTGAAGGGACGGTTTCAATATTGTGATTCAAAATTTCCGGAGCTTCAGCCATCAGGGTGTCGAGGGCCGTTTCGTTGCCCTGAAAATCCGGGATCAGGCATTCGATGCTGACTGAAGGGTTAAGGGCGCGAATCGCCCGAATGCAGCTTGCCCAGTGCTGAGCACCGCCATCCTGAAGGTCGTCACGGCTGACGCTGGTCAGAACGGCATGTTTCAGTCGCATGGATTGCACTGCGAGAGCCAGATTTTCAGCTTCAGAAGGATCCGGAAGAGGCGGGTGCGAAGCTTTGCCGACCGCGCAGAAGCTGCAGGTTCGGGTACAGATATTTCCAAGCAGCAGGAAGGTTGCCGTACCCCGTGACCAGCACTCCTGCAGGTTCGGGCACATGGCCGAACGGCAAACCGTATGCAGGCTGTGGCGGTTAAGCAGTTGGCGGGTCGCACCAAACGATGCCCCGGTAGCCATCCTGATTTTCAGCCATTCCGGCTTTTTTCCGGCTCCACGTTTCATAAAGGGCTGCTGCAAGAAATGTTATAGATGATCACGGCAAGCAATATAGTTAATCCTCGGGATATCTTTCTGCTCATCAGGCTCCTCTCATTATCTCGATTATGTTATTCGCTACTTTCAACTGCGGCAGCTTAATATCAGTGCATGTTTTTTTTCTGCTTTACAAGAGTTGAGATGAGCGCAAAAATTAACGATACAAGAACGTTGCATTCTCTAATATGTTTGCTGAAAGTTTTGATAAGATTGTAGTGTGTTTGTTGGGTATTTTAGTATTGTGTATGTATTAATTGATTGAAATATTGTTAGTTATACTTATTCGTGTTTGGTTTTCCGGATTATTGTATAGCAAGAATAAATAAACTTTCTTTCTGATCTGTTTGAGTGTTAATACGTCAATCTTTGTTCGTTTTGTATTTGATGGATGATACTTTTATTATACGTAATCAATCAGGGTTTATCTTATATCTACAGTTATTATGACACAAATAACGTTAATTATTTTTTTCGTTGTATTTTTTTTAATACTTTAGTTGGTGTGTTAACGTAATGCAGTGCGTGTTTTTTTTGCAACAATAGACAATCGGAAAAATGAAAAAAATCTCTTTGCTGGCAATGCTGGTTGCGGGAATGTGGGCAACACCGGTTTCAGCGGCATCATCAACTTATGTGAGCGGTTCAGTGGGCGTAGGGTCGCTTACCAATTCTAACCTAAACATCGGTGGCGTTACCGTAAACGATGTTATAGAGTACAAAACGGGAGTTCCTTTCGGCGGTGCTGTCGGCATGAAGAACGACTCCTATCGGGTTGAAGCCGCTATAGGCTATCAGTCACATGATGTGAGTAAGGTTGTGGGGATACCTGTGACAGGTCTTTCCGTTTCGGCTCTGACCTATCTGGCCAACGGCTATTACGATTTTGAGACAAAAGGAAGTGCACTTGCACCTTATTTGACGGTTGGCCTTGGTGGAGCCACCATTGGGTCATCGGATGGAGTGACAACCGATCATAACACGGTATTTGCCTGGCAGGCTGGTGCAGGTCTGGGTCTCAAGGCAGGAGATAACCTCACGGTTGATTTCGGTTACCGCTTTCTTAAGCCTTCCAATGTTTCGACAGGTGTTTTAGGAAGTGACGTCACGGTTGCAAGCCACAATTTCCTGGCTGGGGTGCGCTACAATTTCTAAAATTGTGTAGCTGAACTGAGAACATTATGCCGGCATCAGCTCTCCTGGTGCCGGCTTTTTTATTGCCCATCAAAATAGAGGTGAGGGTTTTCAGGCAACAACCAGCTCTTTTGCCTCATCCGGCAGCTCAATGGTACTCCATGCTGCACTGATCGCACTCTTTTCAATGGCATGAACTATATGTTCTACAATCTCTTTGTTGAATATGCTCGGCATCAGGTTGTCACGGGTCGGGTTGATGGAGTAGGCAATGGCCGTGGCAACTGCTATTTTGATTTCCGGTGTTACTTTTTTGATGCCGGCTTTGAATAAACCTTTGAATAACCCAGGAAAAACAAGGGCATTGTTGACCTGGTTTTGTAAATCCGAGCGCCCGGTTCCAACAACGCTTGCGCCAGCTTTGTAGGCAAGCTCCGGCATGATTTCCGGTTCAGGATTCGCCATGGCAAAAATAAACGGCGCGTGGTTCATCCTTTCAATCATCGCCTCAGTGACAATGTTTCCAACCGAGACGCCAACAAAGACATCCATACCGGTTAACGCAATTTCCAGATTACCTTTAACTTTTGACTTGTTACTCAGTTCAGCGATCTGCTGCTTGATCGGGTTCATGCCCGCACGTCCCTCATAGAGCGCACCCTTGGTATCAACCAGAATGACCTCTTTGACCTCTGCATGTATCAATAGCCTTGCTATGGCAATGCCAGCAGCCCCTGCGCCATTAATAACAACACGCAAGGAGTTCAATTCCCTTCCGGTGACTCGGCAGGCGTTGATCATGGCGGCCAGCGTTACAATGGCTGTGCCATCCTGATCGTCATGAAAGACCGGAATGGATAGTTCCTCTTCAAGACGCTCAAAAATCTCGAAACATCGTGGTGCTGAAATGTCCTCAAGGTTGATACCGGCAAAACTTGGCTCAATGAGCTTGCAGAATTTTATGATATCCTCAACATCGGTTGAGTTGATGCAGAGCGGGATAGCATCGATATCAGCAAACTCCTTGAAAATGATCGCCTTGCCCTCCATGACCGGCATGGCGGCTTCGGCGCCCAGGTTACCAAGACCCAGAATTGCGGTGCCATCAGAAACAATCGCCACCTGGTTGGCCCGATTGGTCAAGGTGTAGGATTTCTCCTTGTCGAGGCCTATTTCCAAACAGACTGCAGCCACTCCGGGCGTATAGGCCAAAGCAAGATCGGTTATGGTGTTCAGGTTGACTTTCGATTTTATTTCTATTTTGCCACGTGTCTGGCGGTGTAATGCAACTGATTGTTCTGAATAATCCATGGTCATATAAAACGAGATCCCGTTTTAAGAGTGTTGTAGAGAGATAATAATTTCAGCTTGTTGTACCGGGAATTTCTGGTCAAAGGTGCACAATCTTGTGTGTGCCAACAGAAAAGCTAGACAGGCGGAAAAGGTGATCAAAAGGCGGGGCAATATAGGGTATTTTTTATTCCAAAATCGAAAACCCATGTATTTATTTTTTGATACTGAAACCACTGGCTTGCCGCGGAATTGGCGTTCACCGGTCACGGATCTGGAGAACTGGCCCCGACTGGTGCAGTTGGCTTATCGAGCCTTTGATGCTGATGGTCACCCGCTTTGTTCCGGCGATGCTCTTATAAAGCCCGAAGGGTTTCTTATTCCTCCGGATGCAGCCCGTATTCACGGCATCACAACCGAGCGGGCTGAAAGGGAAGGAAAGCCCTTGCAGGAGCTTCTTCAAAAGTTTTATGATCTCGCGGCCGAGGCCGACGTGGTGGTGGCCCACAATATTAGGTTTGATGAAAAAATTGTTGGTGCTGAACTCTTGCGGGCCGGCATGGAGAACATTCTCGCTTCAAAAAGAAAGATCTGCACCATGGAGCGCACAACGGATTTTTGTGCCATTCCGGGGCCCTATGGTTATAAATGGCCGAAATTGGCCGAACTCTATTACAGCGTTTTCGGAACGGAATTTGTTGAGCTGCATGATGCGGCTCTTGACGTTGAGGCTACGGCCAAATGTTTCTGGGAGTTAAAACGAAGAGGGTTGATTGAGTAGCAATTGTCGGGCGAGCGGTGCGCGGCGCTTACTTCAGTGATGCCGAGGGGTTTTTGTTTTCACTTCCCGGTAACGAGGCTGGCAACTCTTCCGCCGCACTCCTGACGGTAGTAAGCCCTGACTGGATATCTTTTTTCAGCATACTTTGAAAGATAAACGAGGGAACAGAGAAGGAGGGCTTTATTTCGATCTCATAGGTCAGTTTGGTGCCTTTGGCCGACGCCGCCTCTTCAAGCATCCAGAAGCCGCGGTAAACTTCAAAATCGCCGGAGATCTTTTCAAAGCTGACTTTGCGCGGGTATTCGGCATACATTTTCATGGCTAACTGGATCGTTTTTTTGAAGAAGAGGAAGCCGATCCTGCCGGTCAGGGCAACCACCTTCCACTCTTCATTCTCTTCAAGCAGAACGCTCGCCGTCATGCGTGGAATGTAGCGGTAAAGATTATTGTAATCGGTGAGCACATTCCATATTTCATTCGCTCTGGCCTTAATGAAGACCCTGCTTTTCATGTCGGTTACTCCATTTTCCAGCTTGGTGAGGGTTACGGTGATCTCCCGGCTTTTTGCAAGGGAGTCGGCTACAGAAAGAGCCACAGGACTCTCTTCCGCCCTGCACGTTTGCCACTCAGCGCAGAGCGGGATAATAAGAAATACCATCATGAGCATCGCCCGATACAGAATATTGACGAGAGCAGGGGGCCACGGCGTTGTACGCTTGTTTTTCACGGGAGAAGCTCTCCATTGCTTTGTTTTTTCATGCCTTGTAAAAAATACGTATTTATTTTTCAAATTCAGCATATCGATAATAATGGTAACCGGTTTTCGGGGATCAGCGGGGTGCATCACAGGCTTCTGTACGACCAAGGATGAAGAGGTGGAGAGTGTAGATAATTTTACGTAACTTCCAACAAATAAGGATTGTTACAGGAATTCACCACTTACTGAAGGGAGGTAGCATGCAGAAGGTCTTGATGGTAATGCTGTTGTTATTTTTTGCTCATGGCCCTGCCGTGCAGGCGGAGGAGTATCAACATGTCGAGGTGAAAAAGCTGCTGACCTCCCGCGTGGCGAGTAATGGCCAGCCACTCTCCTATATCAAAACCGATATCCCGGAAGTAACCGCCCTGATTGTCCGATTTCCTCCGGGTGGTTCAACCGGATGGCACCAGCACCCGGTGCCGGTTTATGCCTATGTGCTTGAAGGAACCCTCACGGTTGCCCTGAAAGATGGCCATACCTTTACTTTCAACAAGGGTGACGCAATTTTGGAGGTGATGAATACTTTCCATAACGGCACAAATTATGGCCGTGAACCAGTCAGCCTTGTGGTCTTTTACACCGGAGCGGCCGGTACGCCCAATGTTGTCAAGGAAGAGGTGTTTGCACCTGCGGCTTTGCCCAGGAAATAACCTCGCATCCAACAAGAAGCCCGTTATGCGGTGTCATCCCGACGAAAGGAGGAATCTCTTTTCGTCTATGCAAATCTGCACTCAAACACAGTTGATTATATCGATGGTGGTCGCGCCCCCGCTGGCGCATGGGATGCATCCGAATGTGAGCTGGGGCGCGGCATCTCAAGCTCACTCATTAGCAGCTATGGTTGCGAGCATTATAAAGCTCAATTACACAGCAACGCTCCTCAGTTTTCTTTCCGAATAGTTAAACATAGCGAGGCGACTATGCACAATTTCAGGATTTTCAAACAGTACACTTTGCTCGCGGTTGTATTAACCATTTTACTTTACGGCAATCTCTTTGCCGGGGTACCTTCCGGCGCCAAATTGCTTGATATGACCTATGTATTTGATGAAAATACCATTTACTGGCCGACAGCCGAGCCCTTTACCCTGACGAAATTAGAGTGGAAAGTCACTCCGGGTGGCTGGTGGTACGCTTCCAATAATTATGGCGCGGCTGAACATGGCGGTACCCATGTTGATGCTCCAATTCATTTTAATGAAAAAGGCAAAACCATTGACCAGATTCCGCTCAGCGAATGGATTGGGGCGGTCGTTAAAATTGATGTGGTCTCAAAATGCATGAAAAACAGGGATTACCAGTTGACGGTAAAGGATGTCAAGGAGTGGGAAGAAAAAAATGGCCGGCTGCCGGACAATGTATGGGTGATGATGTACACAGGAATTGATACCCGTTATTATCCCGACAGGAAAAAAGTGCTTGGAACGGCAAAACAGGGAGCTGAGGCTCTCGGTGAATTGAGCTTTCCCGGATTTTCAGCAGAAGTGATGGAGTTTCTGGTTAACGAGAGAACTGTCAAGGGGATAGGTTTGGATACACCAAGTATTGATTGTGGAAAATCAAAAGATTTTCAGGTGCACAGAATCTGTTTTGCGGCGGATAAACTGGCGATTGAAAATATTGCCAACCTTGACAAGTTGCCGGAGAGGGGGGCTGTGCTTTATGTTATGCCCATGCTGATAAAGGATGGCACTGGCTCACCAGCTCGCATTTTTGCGATATTACCTTGAAGTTGGATTGTTTTTTTGCCGAGAGATGGGGCTCGGCGTTCCCGGCGCTTACCAACAACTGTTGCGGTTAAAACGTCAAACCACCGAGCTCTGTGATAGGGCAGGGTGGTTTGATCAAGGTGAGAGGGTATTTACTTTTTCGGGGCGAGGGCTGTTGTGATGCCGTCTGCAACACCCTGGATAAGCTGAATGGCAGTGTTTGCCAAAGTGCTGATGATTGTTCCGCAGAGATTGGTGCAGGACTCTACGATAGAGGTGGCTGAAGATACGCCGTTAACCACTGTGTCGGCTACATTCTGGACTGGAACGCCAACCGCATTGAAGAGGTCGGAAAAGACGCCGTTGTTTTCGTTTGCCATAAGTGAATTGTTTTATGGGATAAGGGAAGTTATGCCTGCAAAAAAGTGTCGGGATGCTCCCGGTTCAACTGCAGAACTGAAAATCCGGTGATGGTTCACCTCTGCATGTAATGCAGGATAAATATAACACAATTGTTTCAAAGGAACAGAGCCTTAGCATGTAAATGATTCCCCTCTAATTCCCCACTCTACCACCAATAATACAAATAGAGCCCCTCTTTTTTGCGGAGATTCCTGTTCTGTTTTTTTAGAACAAAGAACTTTAAAGAGCAAAGAAGAACTAATTTAAACAAAAAAGTCCAAAGGGGGCAGGGAGAAGAGGAACTCCGGGTTCGATTGTATCGGATTATTGCTATGAATGCAGTAAGATAGCGTGTTTTTTGCTCCTTTATCTGTATCCGGTTTGCGGTGGAGATCCTCCTGATTTTTTACCAACTCCCATTTCACAGGTTTGTATTCACGATGAGCGATATTTTTATCAGTTATGCCAGCGATGACCGGCCACGGGCAGAACAACTGGCTGAGAAGCTCGAAAGCCTTGGGTGGTCAGTCTGGTGGGATCGCAACATCCCTGCAGGCCGGATCTATGACGAGGTTATTGAGGAGGCTCACGCCAGTGCGCGCTGTGTTGTGGTACTTTGGTCGGCGCTCTCCATAAAAAGCGAATGGGTTCGTGTTGAGGCCGGAGAGGGAAAAAACCGAAACATTCTTATTCCTGTGCTGATCAGTCAGGTGAAGCAGCCGTTGGCCTTTCGATTACTGCAGGCGGCCAACCTTATTGACTGGAATGGGAGCGTGGATGATGCTGGTTTCTCCAAAATGGTGCAGGATATCTCGTCCATTATCGGTCATCCATCAGGAGCAAGTCGTGACGAGTTTCCGCCTACAGTGAGTGAGGTGACTCAAACAGCGCTTGAGGAGAGTCCTGAGGAGAGCTATCAGAAGGGCTTGGAATTGTATAATGCAAAACAATATGAGCAGGCCTTTCCATGGTTCAGCAAAGCCGCCGATCTGGGTGATGCTGGTGCACAGTTTAATCTTGGTGTTTGTTATAAAGATGGCCAAGGTGTCGCCCAGAGTGATGTTGATGCGGTGAAGTGGTATCGCAAGGCGGCCGATCAGGGTGATGCATGGGCGCTGGAGGAGTTGAAAAGATTGAACAAGTAAAAGTGCCGGCCGGAGCTGTGTTAATCAGCTATTGCCGAGCAGGGTCTCGGCGTTCCCGACTTTTCCCAAGGAAGGGGAGATGTTTTTCGTGGTAGTTAACGAACCCTTGACATCTTTATCGGTTGGGGAGTTTTATATTGATCGTATTGGATAGTTATCAAGAGAACAAGCTGTTATGACCTTATTTCTGCGTCGTGGTGACCGGCTTTTTAATGCGCTGGAGCATTTCTGGGAGGATAAGCGCACGGAGCGTGTGGCGGCGAATCTCCTGATTATTTCGTTTCTTGGCACGCTTGGCCTCATCGAGCTGCGCCGTCAGGGGTGGCTGCCACAGGAGTTTGCGGCCATGTTGCCTTCAAGCCACTACTACGCCATTAAAATTGCCTTTTCCATGCTGCTTGCCCTTGAAGTGGTTGGGCTGGTGTTCAGTTTGGCGAACTCGGTTTCCGATTCGGTTGGCAAGCAGTTCGAAATCCTTTCGCTTATCCTGCTCCGCCAATCGTTTGAGGAGTTTATCTACTTCAGGGAGCCGCTGGTATGGGAGGAGGCCTCAAAGCCGGTGTTGCACATCCTCTCCAATGCCGGTGGAGCGTTGGTGATTTTTCTGCTGCTTGGCCTCTATTATCAACTCCAGAAACATCGCCCCTTTACCCGGAACTCGCTTGCGACCACTGAATTTATTGCATCCAAAAAGCTGGTCTCGCTGCTGCTCTTGCTCATTTTCAGCGGAATCGTTATCACGGATGCTTATTACTATATAGCGAACCAGCCGACCTACGATTTTTTTGCCATCTTCTACACCATTCTGGTCTTCAGCGATGTGCTTCTGGTGCTGGTATCTTTGCGCTACAGTTCAAACTACCAGATTGTGTTTCGTAACTCTGGCTTCACGGTTGCGACCGTTGTGGTACGGCTTGCCCTGACGGCTCCGCACTATGTTAATGTGCTGCTTGGCATTGGCGCCATTGTTTTTGCCATTGGGGTTACTGTTGCCTACAACCGGTTTGAAAACCCCGATCCGCTTAAAATCTCTTCTGCCCCATGATCAGCTTTTGATAACATCCCGCTTGCTGAATGGAAAAGCTGCTATCTCACAGAGATGGCTTGGATATTATTCGCCGGAAATTGATATTGCATCGTATCAGAATATGAAAGAAGTATGGGCCAAAAAAAATCTTACGTTATTGTACTTGTGTTGGTAACTACCTTAAAATCAAAGCACTAAAGAGATGAGTGAAAGCATAAATCTTCATGAAGATGCCCGGTTTGCCGCTGTACTTGCTGATTTGGAGCGTATCCGCCTTGAACTGCTTGAGGGCGGCAAGCTGCTTCCCCTCACGGGCACGGATGAGGGTGATGTGGTGATTGAATTCGCGATGTACGGAGAGGGCAAAAATGCGGAACCGAGCATTCTTATTAAAGTTACTTCCCCAACCGAGTTTGATGGTGATGAAGAGCTGCTCGACGAGTTTGAGGATGAGGTGATTGGCCTGCTTGAGGTTGCATCCCGTGCCTGGTCTGAAGAGGTAACCGAGTTGCTCGGGGATGATCGCCAGGTCATTCTGCTCATCAATGACGAAGAGTGGTGAGCGGCAGGGGAGTGTTTGATAACCGGATATAATGCATTATTTTATGCTCTTTGCTTCGTCTGCGGTAAGCGTTCGTTTTTCTTTGGATAAACAAGCGAAACCCGGGGCGATCGAAGTTTTGAGCCGTGAACCTGAAACAATCTCTCTACTGTGACTATTTCTTCGCACTCTCCAGGAAAAAATCCAAAACGCGTTTTTGTTGTCGGCTCTACCGGCTATATCGGCAAGTTTGTTGTCCGTGAGCTGGTTGCGCGGGGTTATGAGGTGGTGAGTTTTGCCCGTGAACGCTCCGGTGTTGGTGCAACAACGAAGGCTGAAGAGACTCGTGCTCAACTGAAGGGTTCCGAGGTGCGGTTTGGAGATGTCAGCCAAATGGACTCCCTTTTGAAGGAGGGCATCAAGGGAGAGCACTTTGACGTGGTGGTCTCCTGTCTCACTTCCCGAAACGGGGGGGTAAAGGATTCCTGGAATATCGATTACCAGGCAACACGCAATGCGCTTGATGCCGGAATTGCGGCCGGAGCAACGCACTTTGTGCTGCTTTCGGCCATTTGCGTCCAGAAGCCGCTACTTGAATTTCAGAGAGCGAAGCTAAAGTTTGAAAAAGAGTTGAAGGAGTCGGGGCTCACCTGGTCGATTGTTCGCCCGACGGCTTTTTTCAAGTCTATTGCCGGCCAGGTTGAGTCGGTCAAAAAAGGCAAACCCTTTGTCACCTTTGGCAATGGTGAATTGACCGCGTGCAAACCGATCAGCGAATCGGATCTGGCTCGTTTCATGGCCGATTGCCTGGAAGATCCGGCAAAGCAGAATAAAATTTTGCCTATTGGCGGTCCGGGAAAGGCAATTTCTCACCGGCAGCAGGGCGAACTGCTTTTTGAACTGCTCGGTCGCCCGCCGAAGTTCAAAAATATGCCGATCCAGATGTTTGACGTGATCATTCCGGTGATGAGCCTGCTTGCAAAGATTTTTCCGAAACTGCAGGACAAGGCCGAGTTTGCCCGTATCGGCAAGTACTACTGTTCGGAGTCGATGCTGGTGCTCAACCCCAAGACAGGCAAATACGATGCCGACATGACGCCTTCCTACGGCAGCGATACCTTGCGCGATTTTTTCCAGCGGGTACTCAAGGAGGGAATTGCCGGCCAGGAGCTTGGCGAACACTCAATGTTCTAACCGATCTCGGCTTTAAAAACTCCCTAAATCCAAAATGCTGCCGGAAGAGTCTCCTCCCTTTCTTTTTGTGGTATCAATTTTTTTAGTAAATACACGAAAGTGTTGTAGGCGTGATATCATGTTTTTTGTGTATTATGCTTCTGATCTCCTCTGTAATTATTCCAGTTCCCCTTGGCTCCTTTTGACGTAGTAAGTTGTTCCCTGTTTGCTGTGTTTGGTTGTTTCAGCGTGGCTTTTTGATGCGCAGCTCAATGCTGGTTTTGAATGGCGATAACTTGCAGTGAAAAATAACTTTAAACGAAGGAGAACACTATGGCTATCTCTTTTTACGCTCAATTGGCAATCTCTCTTTCGGCCATTCCACCTCCCTGATTTTATTGATCTTCTCTTTATGTTTCACTTGAGGCCACTCAACCGGGCGGTTACAACCAGCCCCTGATGGCAAGAAGCGGTATTCCATTCATTTTTAAACCTTAATTCAGGAGGGTATTATGGCGGTTTCGCAACAACTATTGGCAAAGGTTCAAAAACATGCAATGGATCAGTTGCAGTTGCGCAATGACATTAATCCGAAGTATACCAATCTTTATGTTGACACCAACAGTGTCAAGCAAGGCCAGATACTGACCCTGGGCCTCAATCGCAGCGTCACGGTTTCCCGGGAGTCGATACTGGTGCTGGTTGATCATGCTCCCTTGTATAACTGGGGACATGCCTGCGAACACAAACTTTATGACGCAATAACCGGAGAGTACTACGAAAGTCATGACTCCCAGTTTCCACCATCCTCTCATTACCACACTCCCACTCAATACGCCGCAATCCATGTTCCGGTGGCTCTACCGGTTTTGCAAAGCGTTCAGCCTGTCGAAGTAACCAAGATCCCGCAATTGGATAACGTTATAGCCAATGCAACCGGAAAAAAATATGCGATTTTGTTCTCCGGCATGTCCAATAACCGCCATCTGAACGATCTGGAGTTCCTCTACCGTACACTTATTGATATCTACAAGTTTAATGCGGCCGATATCACAGTGCTTAATTATGATGGTACAGTGAATTACGCTGGTTCCCCCCAGCCCGTTACAAATTGGCCGGGAAATAACTCTCCCTATCGCATCAAAGTCAATGGTTCCGGCACCAATACAGCCCTGGGTCAGGCACTCGATACCATAAAGGGGAAGTTGAAAGCGGAAGATTTGTTGTTGATCCATACCAATAACCACGGAGGCGGCCCGACATCCGATCCTGAGGCCTGGCTTTGCTGTTATCCGAACTGGAACAGCTTTACCGCCACGGATTTTGCAAACAAGGTCAAGGCTTTTCCCGCGATTGCGTCGCTGATGGTCATGATGGAACAGTGCCATTCAGGCGGATTCCAGGATGCCGTGCTGAACAACTCCAAAGCGACCTCAACCTCCTTTGCTGCGGCCTGCATCGCCACGGCCAACTCCATGGGCGGCGCAGATTTTGATCCTTTTGCAAAAGACTGGATTGCCGGAATTACGGGAAAAAATCCCAATGGCTCAGCCCTTTCCCAACCCGTGCCCAATCCCGCTTCAGCCAGTGATGCCTTCGGCTATGCCAACGCCGTCAAGGTCGCAGGGGATTCGCCGGTCTATGGCGACAAACCGGCCAATTGCGGTAAATCACAATATCTCAGTGGTGTGCCACAGAAAACCTTTGTCAATACCACGGCGTCGCGCAACAGCGATGGCCGGTTGGAGGTATTCAATATCGGCACAGATGGTTCAGTCTGGAATATCTGGCAAACCGCACCCAATAATGGATGGAGTGCACTCGGTGCTCTTGGCGGCATTGTTAAACAGTTGGTTGCGGGCTTGAACCTTGATGGACGGCTTGAAATTTTTGGTATTGGTAGCGATAACGCTCTTTGGCACAATTACCAGAAGGCGCCACATGCAGGCCCTTGGAGCGGCTGGAGCAGCATGGGTGGTATTGTCAAGCAATTAGCGCTTGGGCGCAACAAGGATGGTCGATTAGAGGTTTTCGCCATCGGTTCCGACAATGCGCTTTGGCATATCTGGCAGACCGCTCCCAACAACGGCTGGAGCGGATGGGGCAGTATGGGCGGCAATGTGAAGGCGATTAAAGCGGCAAGCAACGCTGATGGTCGATTAGAGGTTTTCGCCATCGGTTCCGACAATGCGCTCTGGCATATCTGGCAGACCGCGGCGAACAACGGCTGGAGCGGATGGGGCAGCATGGGTGGTTATGTGAAGGATATTGATGTGGCAAGTAATGCCGATGGCCGCTTGGAAGTGTTTGCCATTGGCAGCAACAATGCGCTCTGGCATATCTGGCAGACCGCACCCAATAACGGCTGGAGCGGATGGGCGAGTTTGGGTGGCTATATCACACAACTTACATCGGAAAGGAACCAGGATGGCCGATTAGAGATTTTTGCCATCGGTTCCGACAGTGCGCTCTGGCATATCTGGCAAACTGCACCCAATAACGGCTGGAGCGGATGGGGGAGCATGGGTGGCGGTATTCGTCAGCTCTCTTCAGACAGAAATGCGGATGGACGGCTTGAAGTTTTTGTTATTGGTACCGATGCCGGACTGTGGCATATCTGGCAAACCGCGCCCAATAATGGGTGGAGCGGTTGGGGTAAATTAGCGTGAATGCTCGTTCAATCGTGAAAAGGGGGGGGAACCCCCTTTTTCCGTCAAGGTGCACACTGCTGTTTTGTTTGCTTTTTTTTGCTGCAGTTCATCATAATGTTTTAGCGGGAGATACTATGGGTTTGAGTGATGAGGAAATTATTGCCTTACTGAAGCCAGTGATTCCAAAAGAGCAAATCGCTGAGGCAAAAATCTATCTGGATACAGAACTCAAAGAGTCGGGAGAGATCGTCTCCATTGGCCGGAAAGCATATCCGATGCCGTTTGCCGGTTATTTCATTTTTATTGACTTGATGCCCATGGCAAACTGGGGTCATCCGGCTTTAGGGGTATTTGTAAACCAGGAAGAGAAGAGGGTTGTAACAATCGAGAGTGAATTTCCTCCGTTTTTCGGTGATCCACCCTCTACCTATCGCAGGCTTTTCCTATAAACCGCGCCACTGAATCAACTTCGCCGGAAAGGGATGTGCTGCCCTTCCGGGTGGTTTCGGGATGCTAAAAAAATGGTATATCGATGCCCGGAGAGGCTTGAACTGCAGGAAACGGTTACTGTGAAGCCACTGTTGTGAGAGGAAAGAAACTCTCTGACGGATAACTTAAGAGGGAGAAGAGTGATGAACGAATTGAAAGAGCACGCTTGCGAGCCCTGTTCAGAAGGGTCAGCTCCGCTGCCTCCGGGTGAATGTGGCAAATTGCTGGCAGATATTCCGGGCTGGAAGGTGGTAACGGTTGACGCCGTAAACCGGTTGCAGCGTACCTTCACTTTTCCGGATTTCCGCAAAGCGCTTGACTTTACGAACAAGGTAGGGGAGTTGGCTGAAGCCGAAGGGCACCATCCTGAAATCATCACCGCGTGGGGCAAAGTTACGGTCACCTGGTGGACACACACCGCTAAAGGGCTGCAGATGAATGACTTTATTATGGCCGCCAAAACCAGTGAGCTGGAACGTGCCGGAGAGTAAAGGGTGTGTAAAGCGCTCCCCGCACCCAGCCGATCATTTTTTGCTTGATGGATGAGTGCAGGAAGCGCCGTCCTTAAACCATTATTTTTTTGCTTCCCAGTAACACCGTTTTGGTGAAACAATCAGCTCTTCATCTTTAAGAAGCTTCATGGCCTTGTCGACCTCTTTGCGATCCAGACCGCTGATTTCAGCAATCTGACCAGCGCTCAAGGCTGTGCTTTCTTGTTTCAATACTTCGAGAACTCTCTCTTTTGCGTCCATTTTTTCTCCATTTCGTTAAGGGGATTGCAGCCTACCATGCAGAGCGGCATAAATGTACATATTTTTCAGCTCTCCAAACAAGCTTCCAGCTCACCCACGCAAGATCCATAACCAGCGATCCACAGGCGGGATCGTTGATTGTTCGGGGGTAAATCATCTTTTTCCTTGTATCTTTGTGGTTACCCAAGCATTTCAATTCTTGTTATTAATTTTCAGAGAGAGAGAGGTATCCCGGTTCAATAATTCAACAACACAGGGAGCAAGAACGATGAAGAAAACCTTTTGTTCAATCGCGGCTGCACTTATGCTTGCCTTACCTTGGCGTGCTGAGGCCGCGCCGGTCAAGATCGGATTTATCAACTCCATCACCGGCAAGGAGGCGCAGATCGGCGAAAACCTGACCAATGGCGTCACGATGGCCATTGAGGATTTGAAAGCGCAGGGTGTTCAGGTTGATCTGGTCAAGGAGGATGATGGCGGTGACCCGAAAAATGCGCTTGCCGCCTATGAAAAGCTGGTCACCCGTGACGGGGTGATTGGTGTGGTTGGGCCCTATACCTCCGGCTGTGCAAACGTTGTTGCTTCCCGGGCCGACCAGTACAAGGTGCCGCTCCTAGTGCCTGCCGCTGCGAAAGAGGAGATCACCATGAAAGGGTACCAGAATGTCTTTCGCCTCAACGCTCCGGCCAATGTTTATTCAATGGTTTTGATGAATGCAGTTCAGGCATACAAGCCGAAAACCATTGCCTATGTTTATGCGGCAACGGATTTTGGTGTCTCAACCGTCAAAACGGCCCAAGAGAATGCCCTGAAAATGGGCTTGAAGGAGGTGGCCAACGAAAAGTACCAGCAGGGTCAACCGGACTACCGGCCATCGCTTAACAAAGTCAAGGCCGCAAACCCCGACCTTGTTTTTCTGGTCTCCTATGATGCCGATGCCATTTTGTTGATGCGTCAGGCCAAGGAGATCGGGCTTGCTCCAAAGGCTTTCCTTGGTGCCGGTGCCGGTTATACCACGGCCCAGTTTGCCCAGCAAACCGAAATCTCCAATCTGGTTGTTTCGGCAACCCAGTGGACGGATGATGTCAACTGGAAAGGTGCGGCCGATTTTGCTGTGCGCTACAAGGCAAAGTTTTCGAAGGTGCCATCTTATCATGCAGCCTGTGCTTATGAAGCCATGAGGATTATGGCCCTCACCGCTTCAAAAAACACAACAGCACCAAAACTTCGCGCTGCTCTCAAAGTCGGAAGCTGGTCAGGCATCATGGGGCCGGTAAAGTTTGCGGATTACAGCGGCTTTACCAACCAGAACAACCACCCCATGCTGGTGCAGCAAATCCAGAATGGCCTCTATGAAACGGTCTATCCTGCACAATTCAGCAAAAAGAAACTGATTTATCCGTTCAAGCGATAAACCGCCCGGTACTTTGGACGTCCAACCCGTGCACATCTTAAAGAACTCATTCCCGGATGTGCACGGCTCTTTTTAGCTGACCGCTTTATTTTACAGGGAGCTTCATGATGATGTTTCTTCAATCGTTGTTATCCGGCATACTCACCGGCGGAGTCTATGCACTTGCCGGAATCGGCATGTCGCTGGTCTTTGGCGTCATGAATATCAGTAACTTTGCTCATGGCGACCTGATGATGCTCGGTATGTATCTGGCATATTTTGCCTTCACCCTGCTCCACATTGATCCCTATCTTGCGCTGCTCTTGATTATACCAACGGCCTTTCTGTTTGGTTTTATGATGGAAAAAATTTTTATCAACCGAGTCATCAATCATCCTCACCAGAACCAGATTTTGCTGACCATTGGTCTCGGCCTTATCATGAGTAACACGGCACTGCTTGCGTTCAGCAGTGATCCGAAAATCTTGACAACATCCTACTCAAGCAGCGCCGTTACTCCGCTTGACGGCATTTCGCTCTCTCTGCCGCTGCTCTTCTCCTTTGCCATTACCTGCCTCATTACGGCCATACTCTATCTCTTTCTCTCCAAAAGCAGTACCGGCATGGCTCTCAGGGCAACAAGCCAGAACCGTGAGGCGGCGCAACTGATGGGTATCAATGTTGCGAAAATGAGTGCCATTGCCTTTGGTATTGGAACCTCTCTGGCCGCAACGGCCGGAGCCCTGATTGCGCCGACCTACTATATTCATCCACTTGCCGGGCATAGTTTTTTGTTGAAAGCATTTACGATCTGCGTGCTTGGCGGGCTCGGTTCGGTTGTCGGAGCCGCCGTCGGAGGGTTGATTATCGGAGTTGTTGAGTCGATGGCCTCTACCTATATCTCTTCCGACTGGAAGGATGTGGTTGTTTTTGTGCTCTTTCTTGCGGTCTTGCTGCTTCGTCCAGAGGGACTGTTTGGCAAAAAAGGAGGTCAGTAATGAAAGAGATTGCAACAATCGCAATTTTTGGCCTGCTAGCCGCCCTGCTGCCGCTTCTGATCGGAGAAAATCCCTATTTGACCGGATTGCTCATTACCATACTGATGATGGCTTCGCTCTCGTCAGCCTGGAATATCCTTGGTGGTTTTGCCGGCCAGTACAGCTTTGGCCATGCCGCTTATTTTGGAGCCGGTGCCTACACCACCATGATTCTGCTCTCTCGCTTTACAGTTAACCCTCTGCTCACGGTTCTCGCCGGGATTGGAGTTGCCTGCATGATCGCCCTCTTGACCGGCACCATTGTCTTCCGGCTTCGTGGCCATTACTTTGCACTTGCCTCTATTGCCGTGGCTGAAATTGTTCGGCTCTCGGTGCTCAATTTTGAATTTACCGGAGGTGCCCAGGGGATTCTGCTTGCTGATGTTACCTTGTGGGGAGTCGACTTGAACAGTAAAAACCCTTTTTATTACGGGATGCTTGTGGTGCTGCTCTGCACGCTCTTTCTTACGGCCTACCTCAAGAGATCAAAAACCGGCTATTATCTGCAGGCAATCCGTGAGGATCAGGACGCTGCGGCCTCACTCGGCATTGATATCGCCCGCTATAAAAACCGCGCACTCTTGATGTCGGCCGCCCTGACATCCGTGACCGGGAGCCTCTACGCCCTCTATATCCGCTTTATCGATACCTCGGCCGTGCTCGACCTGCGCCTCTCCATTGAAATTATTCTGACCGCAATTATCGGTGGGGTCGGCACCTTGTGGGGAGCGGTGCTTGGCGCTCTTCTGCTTGTGCCGCTGGCCGAGATGCTGCGCTCAAATGTTCTGGGCGATCTCCTGGTGAAGGGTGGTTTTATACCAGAAACCTCTACCCTCGGACTCTTTTTGAAAGAGAACCTGGCGCATGCCCATGTGCTGGTTTATGGGATTATTACGGTGCTCTGCATACTTTATCTGCCCAAGGGAATTCTCGGGCTTTTCAGGAGGAGGAAATGATACAGCATATCCTGCATATCACTCATGTAAGCAAGCACTTTGGTGGTAACGTTGCCGTCTCCGACGTCTCTTTTTCGGTTGACGAGAAAGAGATCTTCGGTCTTATCGGCCCCAACGGTGCAGGCAAGACCACCCTGTTCAACTGCATGACCGGGTTTTTCCCTGTAACCTCCGGCGATATCATTTTTGACAGCAAAAAAATCAACACCCTGCGTCCGGATCAGATCTGCCGGTTGGGCATGGTCAGAACCTGGCAACGGGTCAAGCCGTTGGGGAGTCTTACGGTGCTTGAGAATGTCATGATCGGGGCGTTTTCGATCACGAATGCTACCGGAGAGGCTAACATCATGGCAATGGAGCAGTTGCACGCTGTAGGGCTGAGTGATTATGCCACTAAGCCGGCCGGTTCCTTGCCGATTGGCCTGAAAAAGAAGCTTGAACTTGCACGGGTGCTGGCTTCGCGCCCGAAAATGCTGCTGCTCGACGAAATTTGCGGGGGATTGAATCATACCGAAACCGACTCGATTCTTGCCATCATCCGTGCGGTGCGCAACAGCGGAACCACAATTGTTTTTATTGAGCATGATATGAAAGCGGTTACCTCGATCTGTGACCGGATTGTTGTGCTCAACTCGGGTGAAAAGCTTGCTGAGGGAACGCCGGAAGAGATTACCACTAATCCTGCTGTTATTGCGGCATATCTTGGAGGTGGCCACCATGCTTAATATTGAAAATCTGAATGCCGGATATGGTGAAATGCAGGTTCTGCGCTCCATCAACATAACCATTGCCAAGGGTGAGATTGTCTCGGTTGTCGGCAGTAACGGTGCTGGAAAATCAACCCTGCTCAAGGCAATTTCTGGCACGGTAAAATCGAAAGGAAAAATCACTTATAATCATGAATCACTGCTGGCTCTTCCGCCGCACCAGATTGTTCAGCGAGGGATTGTACACGTTCCTGAGGGGCGAAAAATCTTTTTGGAGATGACGGTTGTGGAAAACCTGCTGATGGGTGGCTATCTGCACAAAAAAGATCATCAGCAAAACCTTGATCGGGTCTTTACGCTCTTTCCGAAACTTGCCGAACGCCGAAATCAGCTTGGTGGTACCATGTCGGGCGGGGAGCAGCAGATGCTCGCCATCGGAAGAGGGCTGATGGGTAACCCGAAACTTCTTCTGCTTGACGAACCAAGTCTGGGACTTTCGCCACTCTTTACTGATGTTGTGTTCGGTGCAATTCGTGCCATCAACAGCGACGGAGTAACGGTTTTGCTCGTTGAGCAAAATGTCTATCAATCATTGAAAATCAGCAGCAGGGGATATGTGATAGAAACCGGAAAGATTGTGTTGACCGGCAAAGGTGAAGAGCTCCTGAATAATCAAGAGGTTAAAAAAGCCTTTCTCGGCATGTAACTCCATCCGTTTCTTCTCTTTAACAACACAGAAGCAATAAAAAAAAGCGGCAATAAAGCCGCTTTTTTTTGAGCTGACGTCCCCCATTACCCCAGCTCCACCTCACGGGCGTGAGGTTATTAATTCAATATACAATTGCCTTGGGTTTTATACAAATATAATACACTCTATTTTTAAAAAAGATGGGCAAAAATCAATCCCCCTAAAAACTCTGGAGGAGAAGAGTCGATAACTTCCTATTTTCTTTCTTGTTTTAAGGTGACGTAGTAATAGCGATTCTATTATCCCAATACCAACGATAAACCTGATTTTCTTTTATTGGTATTAACAGACAGAGAATAAAAGAGTTAACAAAAATCAAGAAGAAATGCCCGTTCAAACCGTAGAGGGGTGGAGTGAATTCAGCGCTGATATACCAACAGATGCACTTGCTGTATTTAAAAAATCTTTGGCAGGTCTTGCCGGAGTCTCGTACCACCCGGTAGCCTATGCATCACAAGTGGTTACAGGAATAAACTATCTCTTTTTCTGTAATTCAAAAATTGTTTATCCCGGCGCAACAAATCAGGCTGCCATGGTTCATATTGAGGTTCCGGTAACCGGCGATCCGCACATCACCGAAATACAAAAGGTTATTTATTAAACATCACCAGCACAACTCTGTCCGTCAAAACAATGAAGGGTGGAGTGGTCTCCGGAATTACTTTTCCGGCATAGCTTCCGAGAAAAAGCCGCCGCCTTGATGACGACCAATCCACGTCTGCCGACCTCCACCTGAAGCTCACCGTAGCGGAATACCTGAATGCTCATCCTGAGGCAACCTCCCTCGCCAGAACAGCTATTTAAAGACACCGATACTTATTTATTACGCAACTATTTTGTACAGTTATTTATCACAGTACCATTTTTTGTTTATCTATACTTTATTACGGATTATTTTATTTCAGTAATAAGTACCTCTCATGTTAGCTCAGTTGCCACCAATCCGACCTCGAAGAACTAAATTTTCTCTTCATGCACGATGGCGGGGAGGTCTATTTTTTGGGAAAATGATGGAACGACTCAGTGCATTGTAGCAGTTGTATGAACAGGATTTATTGATGGTAATGCAATAAATATTAATTCCATGGCAATGCATTCTTCAAGAATAGTTTTTCTTGTTCTGGCTTTGTTGCTTATTGGCAGGAATGTTTATGCTAATAATCCAACTGAATGGCCATACGGCGGAAAACCTGATTCATCGAGAAAAGAGATATTAGGGAATAAAAACCCTTTGAATTTTGAGAGGGATGCTGATTTCTGGTATTCGCAGTTCTCTGGCTATGTTGATTTTCACAAGTCAAACTTCTCAAAAAATGCTAATTTCATGGGTTCACAATTCTCAGAAAATACTACTTTTACTGGATCAAAGTTCTTAGGAAATGCTGACTTCATGGGTTCTAAATTCTTAGGAAATAATGATTTCAGTGATTCAAAGTTCTCAGGAAATGCTGTTTTCAGTAGCACTTGTTTTGGAGTGGTTGATTTTGAGAATACCGTTTTTTCAAAAATGCTGATTATTTCCAATGCACAGTTTACGAAAGGAGCTGATCTGAGACGAACTGATTTAAGTAAAGCAAAGATTTTTTTTGACCATCATACTTTTTTCCCTTCCGGAACCCTGCAGGTTTATTGGAGCCAGTTGAAAGATCGGCTTGCTATAAGTGACGAATCATGTTCGGGCTATTTGGAGTGGAATGAGTTAAACTACAAAGTTAAACAACTTGATTCATTTCAGCACCATTTACCGACAAGCCTGACCGCCAAAAGGGATAGCCTGAATGCAGCATTAATAAAAACCAGATATCAGCTTGACAGTCTATCAACAAAACTCAACCGTGAACGATACGCGTTGACAGCAATTTTTTATAACCGCCTGCGTGATAATTATCTGGCTCAGAATGACAAGGGTTCGGCTGATGAGGTGATGTATGAATTGGCGTCAAAACGGCTGGTATATCTGGATGAATTCTGGTGGCGACTTTATGGATGGTTATTCGGATGGGGATACAAGCCGATGCGATTTGTTCTGACGGTATTTCTTGGGCCTGTGCTGCTGTTTGCTCTTTTGTGGTACAGAAAATATTACCATCGGGTAGTGCTTCTTGTTGATCATACCCTTACTGAGGAACAGAAATCAACGTTGCAAGATCCCTCTGAACGTGAGGCTGCCTTCAAGGATACTATTTTGTTTGCTCGATGGCTGCATGTTCTCTATTTCAGCACCTTTGTACTGCTCAGTATCCGGTTTAAAAAAGAGTGGATAGAAAAGAACGACCGGGCATTTCTCTATTGGGTGGCCGCGGAGTGGATGGTCGGACTGCTTTTATATGTGCTCTTTTTCACCCTCGTAAAAAGCCATGAGTTCGGTTACGTCAAAGGTCTGCTCGGATTTTGATTAGTTCATGAGGGGTAACGAGTTTCAGCCTGCCTGTACATAAAAGGCGAGCCCCTTCGTGAGAAGAGGCTCGCCTTGGAATCGTCATCATTCGCATCAAAAAATCGTCAAAACAATCAGTTTATTTGACGGCTTTTTCTGCGGCTTCGGCTTTGGCTTCAGCCCGTTTTGCTTCTCTCTTTGCTCTCTTGGCCTTCCTTACTCTTTTGGCTTTTTTGTGAGCCTTCCGTTCTTCCTTCCTGTCAGCTTTTTCCTCGGCTTTGATTTCAGCTCTCTTTTCCGCTCTTACCTCAGCCCTTTTTTCTGTCTTTACTTCTGCAGCATTTTCTGCGGCAAAAGAAACACTACCAAAAATTCCGGTCATTGCCAGTGAAACGATCAAGCCGACGATCAGATTCTTTTTCATTGTTTTGTTAGAGTTGGTTAGTTAAGAGGTAGCCCTGTTTATCCGCTTCCTTACTGGTAATACGCATTACGACGTTTTTTCTTTCAAAAAATTATCTTTTTTATGCTCTATTAATGCACTTTAAAATAAATCAATCTGATTTTACTCCTCTCTTTAAATTAAGTTTGTCTGGGTTTTAAAGGCCACTACAGGCTATATTACATGGTGTTACGGATGAAAAGAACTTTAATTATTGCAAATCATGTGGATCAGAAACCGGTACACGCTCAAAAAAATTCACGCCATTCTCCTCTTTATGGTAACTCTAATAACCGGGCTCTCTCTGGCACAGAGGGTGGAGGCTAGGGAGTTCAAGAAGCATCTTCATTTCGCCCGTGGAACAAACCGTGCGACCGTCACTGGTGATATCGTCCGGGGCGACCAGGATATCTACTTCATCAATGTTCATTCGGGCCAGGTGATGAGCATCAAGATTTCGTCGCTGGAAAATAATGCTGTATTTGAGGTACTTGAACCCAGAGTGCGTGGCCGCAAAGAGGAAAAAGATATCACCGGCGGGGCCGATATCACAAAGTGGAGTGGAAGGCTTGCCAAAACAGGGGAGTACAAAATCGAGGTCGGCGGCACAAGAGGCAATACCAGCTATACGCTTCAGGTCAGTGTAAAGTGAAGGGGAATTTAGCTCACCAAAGAGAGTGTGATCTTTCAGATAACACGCCAAGCTGTTTTGGTAAACTTCAAGAGTCTTGATATCGTAGCTGGATGAACATTAAAAAGCCTGCTGCATCCGTTGCGGTTTTTTCTCCAGATGTTATCAAATGAATGATCTCTTTCTATTGCTGTGATGTGAGCTTTGAAAATCATCACACAAGACCAGAGGATTGCCAAGGAAGCAATAAAAGCTTTTTTCACGTGGGCGTGTTCTATAGCCGAACAAGACGCAAATGAGAAAATAGTTTGTATTGTCTTTTTCTTTTTTTGTAATTTATATGCAATTACAAAAAACAAAATCACAAAAGGGGTTTACTATGGTGAAAATGCGTAAATTCGCAGTACTTTCCTGTGTTATTTTAGGTTCTGCACTAGCGGGTAATTCTACAGCTCGTGCTTCAACGAATTTATTGACAAATGGCAGTTTCGAGACGGGGGACCTGAGCGGGTGGGATTTTACTGGAAATACTGGGTTCACGGGTGTGATAAATGGAGCAGCGCAAGATGGCGCGTATTTCGTTTCCGCCGGACCTGTCGGCTCTGATGGTATTATAAGCCAGACGTTCTCCGATACTCCAGGCCAAACGCTGATTATTAGCGGATGGGTAGCTGGTGATGGTAGTTCACCAAGCGATGTGAACTTCACGTTCGATGGCATAACCTCAGTTACTCTTAACCCGGTGCCAAATCAGCCGTGGACGTTCTACACATTCACCGCCACAGCGACCGGAACGGATACCTTTGCGGTCAGTTTCCGCAATGATCCGTCCTATGTCCAGCTTGACAACTTTTCGGTTCTCGAAGCTCCCACTCCGGAACCATCCACCTACATACTTATGGGTATTGGAGTGCTTGGTATGGCTGGCATGGCATACAAAAAACGCAACTTAATAGCTGTTTCATAGTTATCCGCCTGGTACTGTGATGTGAGCTTTGGACGGCGCGACCTCCAAAACGCGCAATGGCGGCATCAAAACCATTGCGCGTGCGCTCTCGTAGCATTATTGCCCGCTCGAACTCCGCAAATGTTCCCACGATTTGCATCATCATGCGTCCACCGGGCGAAATCCTCTCAATCACGTCTGTCAGACTACGAAAACCAGCTCCTGCTTGATGAAGTCCGAAGATGAACAGATTCAGTATTACTTGTTCAACGAGGCGGACTTGTCCTCCATCAAACAGCATCGAGGGTCGGCAAATCGCCTTGGTTGGATGCAGAGCGTCGAATTGCGTCGCTGTGTGCAGATTGGCTTGAATTTGGTGACTGCTGCAATTGCTTTCTGGAAAACGCTCTATCTGGATCGTGTCATCAAATCATGGAAGGAACAAGGCCGACAAGTAGATCAGCTCCTCTTGCAAAACCTCTCGCCTTTAGGATGGGAACACATCAACCTGACAGGTGATTATGTATGGCATAATCGCTATAAGAGCAAAGAGGGTCACTTCAGGACACTCAGACTGTTACCGTTTCCTTGACTGGCTTTAAAATCCGTTTTCTGAAGTGATCCCATTACGTCTTTATGAAAGCATTTCAACGAAGGCACGCACTCTGGTCAGCAACTGGCCGGATGGTGGGCCAACCTGAAAACTGCCTTCCAAACCGATGGAGCGAATCCCCAGTTTTTGGAAATGGTCTCGCTGGATCTCCTGATGGATTCCGGCAAAGGAACAACCGACATAGGAGTAAAAAAGGATTCCCTTTGCGCCATACGTTTTAATGAGTTGCTCGATTGGTTTGAAGCGGTGAACCGGGGAGCCGATCACATGGCCTCCGGTTTTTCCCAGAATGTGCAGGGCAATTGATTCGAGAGGATTCTTGACCTGTGGCCAGTCGTGGGTGTAGGAGTTAGGCGTTGACCAGGCGAGAATCGCCCCGCCGCAATCATCCACGGTTTTGTAAACGCCGAACTCCTGGCCGCGTCCACCAACCCACGCAAGCGGCACAACCTTGCCGCGAGGTGAGGCAATATAGTCGGCCACCTTCAGCTCCTCAATCAGGAGGTCGAGCACGGCTTCATATTGCTCCGGTTTTCCGAAATAGTGACCGCTGCCCATAAGCAGGAACATGGTCGCCAGACTTCGGATGTAGAGCGGGTTATCTATTCGCAGATTAAGGATTTGGCGTACCTTGCCCAGAATGCGGTTTGTTCGCTCGATCTCGTACGCCACGCGCTCCAGGTCTACCGGCTTGCCGGTAAGGCGGATGGCCAGATCGGCAAGCTCATCGGCCAGGAAATGAACATGCTGCGCCAGTCGTTCAGGATCGTTGTCGCGTGGTCGATTGACCGTCTCAATGCGATGGACATTATATCCTTCGGCCGCAATCAGTTCCCAACCGATATTGAGTGGTTCGCACGAAGCGTTGAACACAATTACATCCTTGACCGTATGGTTGCGGCGCAGATACCACTCGCCCAGCACCGAGGCCACCATTGAGCAGGTCTCTTTGGGCAGTTGAAAGTAATCCTCGGCCACTGTCATGGCATCGTTTGAGCCAAGCCGGCCAAGCTCGGTCAAAGAGATCGGCACAATATCAAGGGCATACATCAGCGGCGCATCCCATATGCCCATCACCCAGGCCGAGCGTCCGCCTCTTTGGGCATGAAGTTCAGCATCCTCAACATAGCTGAGTGCCAAGTCATAGAGTTTGACAACAGCGGGGGAGTAACGATGCTCCTTTTTGCTCTCACGAATATAGGCGAGCTGGCTTTGGAGTTCCTGGCGAGTCTTGATTTTTGTCTCTGGGGAAAACGCTTTTCCCTGCATAGCGGGCTTGATTTCGGTCGTAAGCAGCATCTCAAATCTCCTGTTTTTCGTTCAGAACTTCTAAAAAAGCCTCCAGCCGGGTTGTAATTTGGCCGGTATCGCCACGGGAATAATCGCTGCCCAACTCAAGCACCGGAATATCCAGCTCCTGAAACCGACGAATAAAGCTGTTTTTGGCCATGCCGAAGCAGGGGCAAAACTTGAGGTAGGTGTAGATCACCCCTTGAACCCGGTATTCGGTCGCAAGCTGAACCGAAAAATCGAGCAACTTATGGAGCGGTGTTTGGCGGGCGCAGGGAGCCTGGTCAAGATAGGCATTGGCAAGTGCCTGCCACGGATCAATACGCTCATCCGTATCGTGATAGAAGGGGCGGAGGCCGGAGCAGTGGTCTTCGACAACAATGCGCGCACCGATACTCTCTTCAATCAGATCCAAAATTCTCCGGTCGTTGTCGGCCACAATGCCGCCCGACATCATGAGCCGCAAGGGGACCGGGCCGGTTTGCGGTGCGCTTGAAAGCCGCAAATAAACATCTTCGAGCAACACAATCTGCTCTTCCGGCTGCAGGTAATAAAAGGCTTTGGTGATTTCGAGGAAATCGCGTCCACTGAGCGGCGGATTGTCACGCTTGCGTAGGGCTGAGATATCACGAATCAGGCGCCGCGTCCGGTTGTAGAGCTGAATCTGCTCCGTCAACTCATCATCGCTGACCTCTTTACAGGTGAGCTTCGCCAGATCCTTGCGGAAATTGATAATCTCCTGGCGGAAGAAGCGGCGTCCCGCTTCGCGGCTCCCATCGTGCGGAACAACATAGCCTAACGAGGGCTTGAAAAAGTTATCGACGGCCTCGGCCGTGGCTTTCATGGAGTCGCAGGTGTAGAAGGTCACCACCTGGTCGAGCCCAGTATGCAGTGGATCCTTTTCGGCAAAATGCCCCAGAACACTCTTGGTAAAGTCGCAGAAGACGCTTTTGGTGATCAGCTCCCCACGGGAAACAACTTCCGGCTCTCCGCATTTCAAAAGGCGGGTATGCGCCACGCCCGAAGCGGCAAGCAGCTCAACCGGCGTGTAGGTGCAGAGATAGCCGACTTTCTTGAGATCCGAGCGTTCGATGAACAATTGTTCAGCCTCCCGGGTGCGCTGCAGGAGTTCCTGAATATCGGCCTTGAGGGTGGCCGCATCTGCATCCGGCAGTTCCCGCGTTTCGATATAGAAACGCTGGGCATAAACCGCTGCACCGAGTGCACCGGCATAGACCGGATCGAGCTTGAAGGGTTTGATTGGGAGGCCGATCAGATCTTCAAGGGCTTTTTTCATGCCGACATTATTGGAAACGCCGCCAGTGAAGACCAGATCACCTTCAAGCGGAATTTTGCTGACCAGATTTTTGACGCGACGCGCCGAGGCGTAGTGTAATCCTGCCGCTATGGCTTCACGGGTTTCGCCTCGCGCACGGAGCGAGATGATTTCAGATTCAGCAAAAACCACACACTGGCTGCTGATTTGCGGTTGCGAGTCGGCAAGAAGGGAGGCTGGGCCAAGTTCGCTGATGGTATATTCGAGCAGGCTTGCGGCTTTTTCCAGAAAGCGTCCGGTTCCGGCAGCACACTTGTCGTTCATGATGAACTTTGATACCTTGCCGGTTTTTGGATCCACCTGGATTGCTTTTGAATCCTGTCCGCCGATGTCGATGATGGTGCGGGTATCAGCATTCAGGTAGTGCGCGCCCATGGCATGGCAGGAAATTTCGGTCACGATTTCGCTTGGAATTTTGATAAACTGCAGCGCAATGCGGCCGTAACCCGTACCAACGATGTAACGGATCTCTTCGCGCTCGAGGCCGGCCACATCAAGAAGTTCGTCAAGCAATTCGTCCGCCGTCTCCTGCATGTTGACGCCGGTCGGCACCTGGGCAACAAAAAGCTCACCGCCATGCAAGAGCACGGCCTTCGCACTACGCGAGCCGATATCGACCCCAAGCACGCTGCTGGAATCAATTTCAGCGACAACTCTTGGATCAAGGAGTTCTGCGACGTTCATGCAACCCCCTTTTCGGCAACAATTTCCAGCGCATCATAATAACGCTGGGCAAACACGGCTGCACCGAGCGCTCCGGCGTAAACCATGTCGAGCTTGGTGCTCTTGATCGGGTGACCAATCAGCTCTTCAAGCGCATGCTTCATGCCCGGATTGTTGGAAACTCCACCTGAAAAAACAAGTTCAGGCTCCAGTCCCAGACGGTTGACCAGATTGCGGACACGCCGGGCAGAGGCAAAATGAATCGCCGCCGCGATATCTTCGCGTCGCTCGCCTTTGGCTTTGAGCGAGATGATTTCGGACTCGGCAAAGACCACGCACTGGCTGCTGACCTCCAGTTTTTTCTCTGCCTGAAGCGCTTTTTCGCCCAGCTCTTCGAGCTTGTAATCGAGCAGCTCGGCAACCTTTTCCAAAAAGCGCCCGGTACCGGCGGCGCACTTGTCATTCATCACAAACTCAACAACCCGGCCGTTGTCAGGATCAACCTTGATGGCTTTTGAATCCTGTCCGCCAATATCGATGATGGTTTTGGTGCCGGCATTAAGGAAATGCGCACCCATCGCATGGCACGAAATCTCGGTCACCACCTCCGACGGGAAAGCCTCAAAATCAATTGCAATACGGCCGTAACCCGTACCCACAACATAGGCAATATCGTTGTGCTTGATTCCGGTCTGGCGGCCGATTTTTCTGATCAGCCGTTCAGCGGTTTCCTGTGAATCGACGCCGCTTGCTGTGATTGCTGTATAGATTTCATCGCCCTGCACCAGAATCGCCTTGGCCTGACGTGAACCGATGTCGATACCGATCACCGTTGTGTGCCGCAGATCGGAAATCTTCTCGTCGGCCAGGATTTCATGTTTTTTCATAGAACATCTCATTTGATTGGTCAAACAGTAGGTTAAGATCGCTACTCTTTGCCGCACAGTAAATCCCGTCGAACCGGTATATTTTCTACCGTAATAAGGGTTCTATTGCCGTCAGATGTGGATTCTGGTATTCTGTAAAGTAAAAAATACGTCTTACAGGGAATAGCAGGGGAGTGGAATGAGGACAAGAGCAACCGGTTTGGATTGCAGCTTATGGACGAAAGGAAACGCATATATGAAAAGTTATCCACAACACATCACCACGAACCGAAATCCATATCGTATTCGTCATATAATTATATATATCGTGCGTTTTACTGAAAGCACGGCAATACATCACATCACAACAAATCACAAACGGAAATTACAATAATGAAAATGCGTAAAACTGTAGTATTATCCTGTTTTGTTTTAGGTTCTGCATTAGCTGGTAATTCTGCGGCTCGTGCTTCGACGAATTTATTGACAAATGGCAGTTTCGAGACAGGAAACCTGAGCGGGTGGGATTTTTCTGGAAACACTGGAGCTACGGGTGTGATAAATGGAGCAGCGCAAGATGGCTCGTTTTTACTTTGGGCGGGACCTGTCGGCTCTGATGGTATTATAAGCCAGACGTTCTCCGATACTCCAGGCCAAACACTGATTATTAGCGGATGGGTAGCTGGCAATGGCAGTTCACCAAGCGACGTGAGCTTTTCGTTCAATGGCGACACCCCAATTACCATGAACCCGGTGCCAGACCAGCCGTATACGCAATACACATTCACCGCCACAGCGACCGGAACGGATACCTTTGCGGTCAGCTTCCGCAATGATCCATACTATATCAGCCTTGACAACTTCTCGATTCTCGAAGCTCCCACTCCGGAACCATCCACCTACATACTTATGGGTATTGGAGTGCTTGGTATGGCTGGCATGGCATACAAAAAACGCAATTTAATAGCTGTTTCATAGTTATCCGCCTGGTACTGTCAAGTTGACGAAAAAAGAAAACCAGATTATCCTTGAAGGGGTCTGCTCACGAAACGGAAAAAACAGCACGCCAAGGGTGTCAATCAGCGTGCAGTATCCGGGTATACGCTTGCAGAACAGACACCTGAGGACCACGTTCTTTCCCTGCTTTGATGACACGATCCAGACACACCGTATTCGAGAGCGCAATTGCTGCCATCACCAAATTCAAGCCACGTGCACGACGCACAATTTCAGGAGAGATGCTGCCAAATAGTGGCACAGCAACTCTAACTCCTTAATTCTATAACTTTACATAATATATATTATAAGCCCAAGCTATTCACAGAACAAAAGTAACGGTTTTTTTTTGTGTATTGATTTGTTGTATAATATATATTATGTAAAGTTATAAAACTTACCAGCAATTGATTTGCTGGTATCATTCCGACGATACATCAGGGTTCCTTGTGAATTTGTCTTGGAATATCAACAGAAAAGAACGTTTTCACCTTGGTAATCAACTGGTTTTCCGTTATCCGTTCACACGGCTCAACCACTGTTACTTTCTTATGAAGCTCTTTGTGTTTTTCGATTTCGTTGTTGAGTTCAACTTTTGCCTCTCCGGGACCGAAAATCGCAATCTTCGATGAATCTTCAAGCAAATCAATCACTTTCAGAAAAAAAGCATGATACTGATGTTTACGACTTTCCTCGGAGGTATGTTCATTTGATACTGCCTGAGCAACGTTTGTGCCTCCTGACTTCCAGCCGCCCGATGGCTTGAAATGGCTTTCAGCGCCAGAATCAACCCGATGAACTGTGCTTTCACCATTTTCTATTGACACAATAATGGCTTCCATGTGATCAATCCAGAGACCTGTATTCTTTTTCATAGCAGTCAACCTCCTCAAGTGATGTTTAATCCTGCCGCTACCCTCTACCTTTAAATATAGTAATTACTTTTATTTTTCTCCAATTCAGCAGAACGGATTCGCAATACGTCTGTCTTATGCTTACCATCGGCTGCTCTGGTGGCATGATGAGCAACGTGCATTGGTACGGCGATGCAGCTCGTCATCAGGTGCCGGTGTATCGCTCATGGGCGTAGAGTTATTTTCAGCAATGGTGCGTGGTTGCATTTCTCTTCCTGATTCAGTACCCTCCTCCCGGAATGCAAGTTGCTGCGGCGTGTCGTGACCGTGACCATGATGCCGTCCAGCTCTATACCCCTCTGTATGCGTCATCATTTCATAGAGTTGCGCTGTCGTCACGCCATTCTGCGCAGCTATTTCGGCAAGAGTTTGCTCGGATGAATCCACCGTGATACCAGCCTCGGCCAGCCTTGCTTCCAAGGCTTCAGGATCGCTGGCAAGAGCGGGTTGGCGGGAGAGTTCAATAAGGTTCATGCTTTCCGTGCGACGGGCAGGGGTCTCTTTACTATTGCCATTGCCTTCAATAGATTTGGAAATGCTTTTGCCAAACTCCAGAATCCCGGAAAAGGGCTGGATTTTGTAATAGGTGCCAAAACCAAACAAGAGGGAGAGGATGACGATCACAAGTAACTCTCTCGGACTCTGAATCCCCTCTTTTGTCTTGCTTTTAAGGTAGGAGAAAAAGGCTTTCCAGTTAATGAAAAAGAGATGGCAAATTGAGAGCACGGAAAAGGCAAATCCGAAAATAATATGCTGGTTTTGCCAGGCTGGTTTTGTAAGCCCCCATATCAACCAGACAAAAGCGGAGCCTCTGCCGCCAGGAAAAATATAGAGGATCACTCCGGAGATAAGAAGCATGAAAAACGAGAGGAAAAGCCCGAAGCTTGTCAATACCCGCCAACTGAAAGATTTGTTCATCGTGCACACTGTTAGCATTTGTTATCATAAGACCACTCCTCTCTTTGACGCCATTTTTCTTCTCTTCCTGCGCGTGATTTTGAAGTAATGATATGAATGATAACGTCAGGAAGCTGCCTATGATTCCTGAGCCACCTTTTGAACCCTCTTTCAGAGCGTCCTCTTCTCCTGCTGCTGCTTGCCTAACCATGCCCGGCTTTTGGCGCTCAGGCGATATTTTTGCAACCGGCTTTTGGGTTTATCAGGAATGGTGTACTCCAGCCAACCACTCTCCCTCAGGCGAGGGAGTGCTTTGCGGAGATTTCCGCTCAACTGTTTATGGCCAAGAGCTGTGGCTATTTCAGCGGATGAGAGTGGCCTATCTCTGCATGATTCAAGAATATGGCGATTAACTTGTACTTCAACCTGTGCCTCATCTTGTGCCTTTGAAGCAGAGTCAACTTGTGCTCTTTTTTGATCTCCATCTTGTGCCTTAACTTGTGCTTTTTCGGGGCGTAGAGGAGCGGCTAAAGAGATAACAACCCGTATCTGCATACCGGTTTCCATGACCTGAGGCCGTGGCAATCCGAGCGACTCTGCTTCTCTGAAGATGAATGGTATGCCACTTCCCCACTCTGCAGTGATGTTCAGCTTCCTGAACAGGCGAGCAATGACCTGATTGCGGATTCTCGTTGTGCCATGCTTCATGCTCTCACAACTCATGCCTGGAAGCAGAAGAGCGGGGTTTTCAATCTCGATGCGATCATCAAAAAACGAAAGACGGATCGGTGCAGCGCGGCGGGAGTAATCGGTATGCAGCAGCGCATTGATGAGGGCTTCCCTTAGAATAGTAAATGGAAAACGCCGGAGCTCTTTTCGGCGGATTTCTGCGGCCTCAACTCCCTGCAAGGCATGTTTTTTCAAAAAGAGCATGGCGCTCTCAACCATCTCGGGCAGATGGTCGTGCAAGTCGATATGATCGAAAGTAACCGAGCGGTCACAACCCGTGAAACGATTGCATTGCACCCAGGCATCCGGGAAATGCAGCGCACGCTCTTTTCCGAAAAGCAGTATGGCGCCTCTCGTCGGCACCAGCTTCCCTCGGGAGAGGGTAAGGAGTCTAGTCGCAATCAGCATCTCTTCACCATCCCTCCAATCGCTCCCAAAATGGTGCTGCATGGCTGTGGTATCAAGATCATCCCGGCTCAGTTCCGCCATCGGTAACTCATCAAACGAGATATCCTCAGCTCTCCTTTCCAGTTCAGCAATCATTGCCACATCGGCAGGAACATTGAGCGATCCAATCCGAACAAAAACGCCGTGATCATGACCTGCGGTTTTCAACCAGTGAGGAGCGAGTGCACTGACATAGATTTCAATGATGAGAATGGTTTTGTCGTCAATTGTGGCCAACTCAATATGAGGCAACAAACGGGGTGCAATAGATTCAGCTACCAGGGAGCGGATCCGATCAGCTTCATCAAGCGGATCCGGCAAACCCAGAATCCGGCGGTTGTCGCCTACGCCGATGATCAAGCGCCCTCCAGCGCTGTTGGCAAAGGCCACAAGCGTTTTCATCACTCCTTCAGGCGAGGAGCTATCCAGCCGGAATTCAAGTGTTTTGCCTTCAGGACTCGAAAGAAAATTCGTTAAAAATTCACTCATTGGATTTTGACTCGTTGACATGATGCTAAAGCAGGAAACTGATGCCCCTCACTCTTCTAACCATCTCCATTATCGTCCCGATCCTTTCGTTTGCAATGTCTCTCATCGCGACGAACGGAGGTATCTCTTTTCTCGCTGGCTACACACTCTTTCCTTGGCAAAATAACCGGTAGAAACATGAAACAAAAAAGGCGGGAGAGCTTTTGGAGCTTCCCGCCTTTTCGATTAAGTATGAAAATGGATAACCACCTACTTCTTTTCCGGTACCGGGCGCTCTTCCTTCACGGCATAGTTGATCAGGTAGTCGTAGAGCCTGATGAGACGTGAATTCTGATTGTTCTGATCGATCCAGTGACCAATCATACCAATCGTACGGGCCAGAACGAAGAAGCCGTTGAGTGAGTATTCCGGGAAATCAAGGTCGACAAGAATACAGCCGATCGTACCATCAACGTTCAGGATAAGGTTATCCTTTTTGGAGGTGGTGATCTTTTCAACCTCAAGCGCATAGTCAAGGCAAGGGGTATGCAGGGTTGTCTGGTTTTTGACATACTCAACCAGATACTTGACCCGCTTGTCAGGATTTTTGAGGCTCTTGACCCTGTGGCCGATACCGGGAACCGGGCCGACATTCTGCTTCATCCAGTTCAAAAATCCAGGAATGTCGTTCGGATACTCCTTGACGCCGTACTTGAAATATTTACCGGCATTGGTCACCGCACCGCCAAATCGTGGTCCGATCATGGTCATGCCGGCCGAGACCGCCTGCGGAAGGTCGATGCCTGCACAGGCCGCAATAATGGAGCCGAATGCTCCGGAAACGGCTGGACCGTGATCGGCCGAGATCATGATAATGCGCTTGATGATCTCCGACTCCTCTTTGGTAGGAAGTTTTTTGTTCCAGAGAAGACCAACCACATCCTCAATACCGTAACCCTTCTCGCAGAGTTCCGAAGCCGCATAGCCGACATAACGAGGCTCTTCGCCGCGGTCATCGGAGATGGTGGTACGGATGAGTGGTTCTACAATAACATCACCCTGCTTCATAACCTCCTGAACACTTGGAGGCAGTGCTGGCAGCAGTTTGTCGTCGAGTTCCGGCTCAGGCTGAATAACACCGGTGGCAAGCAGCTCCTGATAGACCTGCTTGATGGCCTTGCTCAGGCCGCCGAAGGTGTCCGGCACGAGAGCACCGGCTTCACGCAGCGCGTTCATTTTCGAACGGGCAGAGCCAAGTCCTTTTTTACCCTCCTTGGCTCCGGCATGGCCAAACTTCATACCCTGTGGCAGCACCTCCTGGCAGGTTCCACCGATTGCCGCGATAAGCTTGATTCGGCGTATTTCCTTGCCAAACCACTCAGCAGCCTCCTCTTCAAGGGTTCCGCCAACTTCACCGACAATAACGACCGCCTTGGTTTCAGGATCGTTTTCAAACATTTCAAGATAGGTGACAAAGTCTGTTCCTGGGTAGGAGTCGCCACCAATGGCTACGGCCGAGGTAATACCGTTGCCGTTCTGGGCACAAAGCCACATCGCTTCGTTGGAAAGGCCACCCGATTTGGTAATAACGCCAAACGAGCCTGGACGATAGAGATTACAGAGTTTCAGGTTTTTGTACTCGCCGCCGATAACGCCGAGCCGACACTCACCCGCCGACATAATGCCGATCGAGGAGGGACCGTTGAAAATCTTGTTCTTCTCCAAAGCAAGCTTGCGAAGGCGTTTGGCATCCTTTTCAGGAACCCCTTCGGTAATCATGGAAACCAGTTTGATCTCTTTGGACTCAAGAGCCTCCTTGGCCGACTGGTAAGCCCGCGCGGCACCGATATAGATCAGTACGGTGTTGATTTGCGGGTTCTCTGCAAGCGCTTGTGCAAGCGTTGAGTAAACCGTAACGTTATTGAGCTCTCCACCCCGGTAGATCTCTTTGTGTTGACCTTCCTCTGGGGGGTAGACAAACGCCTGTACCGTCAGGGGGCGGTTGATCAGAAAGTCAAACTGGGCCATTCGCTTTGCAGCGTTCAATCCGGCAATACCGCCAATGATGACCGCTCGTGTCTCCTTATTTGCTAAAATACTCACGATTATTTCCGGTTTAGTAATTAAAAGTTCCTCTATCTGGTTCCTGAGCGATACTACTCGACCTTTTATGAGTTCAAGGCAAGGTCAACAATATCGGTCATCGGCATACTGCGATCGTAGACATGGATGTCAAATCCCTCTTCCTGCAGCTTTTTAATGGCCGCAAGTCCCTGGTTTTCATTCGGTCCACCACGTCGCACCCAGATTTTTACATTTTCAAGGTATCCTTTCGATTTACTTTCCCGGAAACCGTTGATAATTCCGCTGAAGGTTGCCTTGACATCAGTGAAGTTGGCAATAGCGCCTCCGACAATGATATGGCGAATTTTCGGCAGCCGGCAGATGGTTTCTGTCAACGCTTCTACAGCCCAGTCCGGAGGATCACCGGAATATTCGGCATAGTTGGCAATGGAGCCTCCACGTGCCACAACCGCATCGGAATAAAAGACCGAAGCACCGCCACCAGCCGTCAACAAGGCAATATCGCCACCCGGCACTTCAACCAGCTTGACCGAACCCTTGATACGAGCGTCAATATCCATGATCTGCTGTTCGGCTTCGGTATAGGGACGTCCGATTTCGGAAACCGGTTTGAAATCCCAGTCAGGATGACGAAAACGGGCATCCCAGTCGACGTTCATGACCGCGTCAAGCGCAGCAAAGCGCATATCGCTTTTGCGGATGACGAGCGGATTGATCTCAATTGACTGTGAATCTTCATTCTCAAAACAAAGAATCAGGCGTGACGCAATCTTGGCCACACGTTCGGCAATCTCACCGACGAATCCGGCTCCAAGAGCGAATTCAGTGATCTCTTCAATACTTGGGGTTTCATCAAGGGGGATGAAGAGTCTTTTGACCGTATCCCAGTTATCTTCGATATCCACACCGCCCTTGGTGGAGAGGAGCAGCTCGGCTCCATCCCGGTTACCGGCAATGGAGAGATAGTACTCCTCATCATGGTCGAGCATCTCTGCCACAATGAGCTGGCGGATCACGGCGGTGCCGATCTCACGGCCGATCATCTCTTTTGCCGACTCAAGTGCCTCGTCGAGATTGAGTCCAAGCTTGACCAGTCCAAGCTTGAAACGTCCACCGATGGCTTCATGAGCCTTGACAACCAGTTTTGATTCTCTCAGCCATTTATTAGCTTCCCCAAGTTGCTCAAGGCGATTAGGGTCCATAATCACAACATAATTTGGCACAGGAATGCCCCATTTGTTGAATAGTTTCATGGCTGGCCCTTCAAGTATTTTAGCCATACTCTTTGGTTATTTGTATGTTAATGGGTATTAAAAACAGAAAAGCGCAAGAGTTAAAGTTAACTATATTTCCGTTCGCTCCAATCATCTGATAATTATTAGCAAGCCGGTATCACGGTAAAAACCCACTTTTCATGACAAATATCGAGTTTTTGTGGCAGAATTTGCCATCACAGATGAATCCTGTGATTTTTTCTGTCGGTAATTTCGCGCTTCGCTGGTATGGCACCATGTATATTGTCGCCTTCGCCATTGTCTATCTGCTGACTCGTTACCGCATTGAAAATGAAAAACTCGTATTCAAACCTCCCTTCGTCGGCGACGCTTTGACCTGGATTATGGCGGGCGTTGTGCTGGGTGGACGAGTGGGATATATCCTCTTTTACGGGATGGGCTCGTTTGTGGCCGATCCTCTCGGCTCGCTTATTCCCTGGAGCTCAACACCGGGAGGGTGCCGTTTTTCGGGTATTTCCGGTATGTCCTATCATGGCGGTGTGATCGGGGTCATTATTGCGCTCTGGGCCTATACCCGTTCACAAAAAGTCGGGTTCCTGAAAACCTTTGACCTCTTTATCCCAGCCGTGCCGCTTGGCTACACCTTCGGCCGCCTGGGCAACTTCATCAACGGTGAACTCTACGGTCGTATTACCAATTCGGCGATAGGCATGTACTTCCCTCTTGCCCCAACCCATGAGCTTCGCCACCCTTCGCAGCTCTATGAAGCATTTTTCGAGGGCATCGTCCTCTTTGCCGTGCTCTGGCTCATCCGGAAAAAAGCGCCGTTTACCGGATTTCTTTCCGCCATCTATCTTTTCGGATACGGGTTTGTCCGCTTTTTTATTGAGTTCTTCCGTGAACCCGACGCCCAGCTTGGCTTTGTGCTCTTCAACTTTTCCATGGGGCAGGTACTCTGCTTCATTATGATGATTTCGGGTATTGCCGTGTTTCTTTTCGGCCGCTCCCTGGCCCGCTCAGAGAGGAGTCAGTAGCACCTCATCTCCACTGCCGAAACAGCGACGCCGGACAATGAGCATAATAATGACCGAGCTTATGGCCGTGGAGCCGACCAGCATCAGCATCACAACAATCTGGTAACGGATGGCAATGAGTGGATCGGCTCCGGCGAGAATCTGGCCGGACATCATGCCGGGAATAAAAACAAGGCCAACACCCATCATCGCGTTGATTGAAGGAATCATCCCGGCCGAAACCGCCTTGCGGAAGATATCCGCACTCGCTTCACGGTAGTCGGCTCCAAGGGAGAGCTTCATCTCAACCAGCTCCCGCTCCTGGCGCAACTCCCTGAAAAGCCGCTCCAGAGAGATGGCGAGAGCCGACATGGAGTTACCAATCACCATACCTCCGGCCGGAATAAAGTATCGCGGCTCCCACCAGGGAGTAATGCCAATCACCAGAGAGGAGACAAAGAGTGCGGTGGTAAAGTAGGTGATGAGCATGGTCAGGAATGTCGGTATAATATAGGGGATCTGCTTCTCCTTGACCCTCCCTTTCACAATGAAGACCGCCGAGACAACCATCACGAGAAAAACGGTGAGGATCAGCCAGGGGTTTGAGGATTTCAGAATGAAGGTCAAAACATATCCCATCAGAAAGAGCTGGGCAAAGGTGCGCACGGTCCCGACTGTGATATCGCGGTTCAGCCCAAGATGGTAGATAAAGGAGCTGGCCTGGGCAGCAACAATAAAGAGCAGGGCAAGCAGGAGCTGGCCGGTTGAAATATCAATGATCCGGTTCATGAGGCCGCGTGCAGTTTATGGTGAGCTAGCGTCAGGGTCAAGGGATGAACGGTTTGCGGCTTGTATTCGCTGTGGGTAACGGTCACCAGGGTTTTCCCCTCTCTGGAGTTCAACCGCTCCATGATTGCAAAAACCATTGCGGCACTCTCCTGGTCAAGGGCTGAAGTTGGTTCGTCAAGCAAGAGCAACAAGGGATCCTGCAAAAGGGCACGCATAATGGCCAGCCGCTGCTTCTGGCCGGTCGAGAGCTTCATGGCCGATTGATCGGGGCGGATATCCTGAAGATAAAAGCTCTGCAACATCTCCACCAGCTTGCTCTTCAGGGGACGCGGCTTTTCGGCATTAACCGCAAAGGAAAACGGAAGGAGCAGGTTCTCTTCAACCGATGCATCAATCATTTGGGGAATTTGGGCGACATAACCGATCCGGCTCCGAAGCCTTGCCGGAGTGAGGGTGGTGATATCCTGTCCCTGAAAAAAGATGCTTCCTCCTGTCGGCTGATTCAATCGGCAGATAAGTCGAAGAAGTGTGGATTTTCCTGATCCAGAGATCCCTTTGACGAGAATGAACTCCCCCTCCGTGACGGTGAGATCAAGCTCCTCAAACAGCAGGGATTGGGAGCCCTCATAGCCAAAAGAGAGATTTTTTATTTCAAGCAATGCCGTCATGAGGGGTTTTCAGTTACATGGAGGGGCCGGCGAGGATGAACTCCTGAAACCAGGTTTATACGGTAACAAGATAAATAAATCACCTCTCTTTATGCACTCACAAAGAAGCCATAGAGCCGAAACACTCGCTTCACGTTGCATGATGCTTGTGATTCGATGAGATGTTTTCAACACTCCACTCCACTTGTTTGTTGAAGGCAAGCTGACGCACCGTGCAGCTCTCTTTGTCGCAGATAGCACAGGAAAAATCACAGCAAGCATCGGTATGGACAAACAACTCAATACTACCGCCAAAATTCTCATTCACCAGCTTGTTGAGCCGCTCGATTTCCTGATGCGCCTCATGAACATTGAGGTACCAGGGCACCGTCAGATGGCAGTCAAGATGCAGGGTGGCGCCATATTTTATGATCCGCAGGTTGTGCAGGTCAACCCAGTTCTCCCCCCGATTGGCCTGCAACAAGCTGACCATGTTTTTCAGTAACTCCTGATCGGCCTCGTCCATGATTCCCCGGAGGGAGTCGCGGATAATACGGTAGCCGGTATAAACAATGAGAAACGCGAACAGAAGGGCTACGGCGCTGTCAAGCCAGGCCATCCCGGTCATGAAGAGCAGAATCAGGCCGATGATAATGCCGATGGTTGAATAGGTATCGGACTGGAGATGTTTTCCGCTGGCCACCAGGGCAAGGGAGTTGTTTTTCCTGCCTGTTTTTACCGCAACGGCACCAACCAGATAATTGATTATAGCCGTAGCGCTGATCAACATGATTCCATAATCAAGCCTGGCAACCGGATGGGGATTACCAAGGTTCTTGATGGCCTCAAAAATAATAAGCAGCCCGGCACCCGAAATCAGTGTTCCTTCAATGGCGGCTGAAACAAACTCCACTTTCCCGTGGCCGTAAGGGTGGTCGCGGTCTTTTGGTTTTGCAGAAACAAAGAGGCTGTACAACCCTATAAATGCACTGGCAACATTGACCGTGCTTTCAAGGGCATCGGTCAGGATGGCAACTGAATTGGTCAGATACCAGGCTCCCATTTTAACCAGAAAGAGGGCAACACCGGTAACGGTCACAATTTTCTGGAAATTATAGTTTTGTTTGGCGTTGGTCATAATGGCAGTCGTGATCGATAAATTGAAAAAAAATAAGATATAACTCTTCCCAGCTACACGCTTGCTGCTTCACGGGAGAGCTTGAACCACCCAAAGTATTTCAATGCTTCAAACCAGGCGACACTGCCAACTCCAGCCAGAAAACAGATCACCAGATCAATCGGGTAGGGAGAGGAGAAGTGGAACAGGGTAACAAAAAATGGCACGTAGAGGACAACGCCCAAAAACAGGACTCCTCCGGCCACAAGCGGAAGCAGTGCGGCGTTTGGAGAACGCATGGTTGCCATAAAGCTGCTGTTCCAGGAGCGGTTCACCAGAATCAGGCCGAAATTGGCAATCATCAGCGTGGTAAAGCTCAAGGTTCGAACCCGCTCTTCGCTCTCCCCACGGTAATGGGCAAAGCAGAAAACCGCCAGCACAACGAAAAAGACTACAGCACCCTGCAGCACGCTTAACTGCACGGTTTGACGGCTGATGAGCGGTTCAAGGGGGTTACGCGGAGGGCGACGCATCACATTTTTTTCTTCCGGTTCAGCTTCAAAAAGGATTGAGCTGGCTGGATCAATAATAAGCTCCAGAAATGCGATATGCGCCGGAAGCAAGACCAGGGGTAAATGAAAGAGCACCGGAACCAGTGAAATTCCCGCAATGGGCAGATGGATTGCAAAGATATAGGCAACCGCCTTGCGGATATTGTCAAAAATTCTTCGCCCCAGCCTCACGGCCTGCACAATGGAGAAAAAATCATCATCAAGCAGAACCAGCGAAGCGGACTCCCGGGCAACATCGGTTCCGCGAGCACCCATGGCAATACCGATATTGGCCGCTTTCAAAGCCGGAGCATCATTGACCCCGTCACCGGTCATGGCGACAATCTCCCCGTTAGCCTTCAGCGCATTGACCAGACGCAACTTCTGTTCAGGCAGAATCCGTGCAAAAATATTTGCCCCATTGATTTGCTCCTGCAACTCAGGCTCGCTCATCCGCTGAATTTCTGCTCCGGTAATCACCCTGCCCGGGTTTTCAAGCCCGATAGCGCGACCAATATTGCGGGCTGTGCCCGGATAATCGCCGGTAATCATCACCACTCGGATGCCTGCACTGTAGCATTCGCTTATGGCTGACGGCACACTCGCGCGCACCGGATCACTGAGGCCGACGAGGCCAAGAAATTCGAACGAAAAGTCATGCTGCAACTCCGGCAAAGCTGGTTGCTGAAAACGTGCAGCCGCTACACCAAGCACGCGCAACCCTTCATCCGCCATGGCCGTGATCTCGAGAGTCAAGTGCTGAATTTCCTGATCATCAAAGTGGCAGAGATCCATAATAGCTTCCGGAGCGCCTTTGGCCGCAATGATATACTCCTCCTCACTCTCCTCTGATTTCCACACCCTTGAGAGTGAGAGCAGCTCTTTCGACAGAGGGTACTCATGCACCAGTTGCCACTCCCGGTGCAGATGTTCCGTCTCGCCAAGATAGGTATCCCCGGAGTGGCGGATAGCTTTTTCCATCGGGTCGAAAGGATCTAGCTGACTGCCGAGAATGCTGAATTCAAGCAGCCGATGAAAGCTCTCTGGTAGCGCTCCCGGTATAACCGAATGGAGATCCAGCAGCTCTCCATCGGCATTGAGCTTCGAGACCGACATCTGGTTTTGGGTCAGGGTTCCGGTTTTGTCGACGCAGAGCACGGTTGCTGCACCAAGGGTTTCTATGGCGGGCATCCGACGGGTGAGCACCTGTTTTTTTGAAATTCGCCAGGCACCCATGGCAAGAAAGATGGTCAGCACCACCGGCAGCTCTTCCGGAAGGGTTGCCATGGCAAGGGTAATACCGGCAAGCAAGCCCTGCAGCCACTCTTTGCGGATAAGGGCATAAATCAGGATCACGACCAGGCACAACGAGAGGCATAGCAGTGCAAGCTTCTGCACCAATCGCTTACTCTCCTGCTGCAGCCGGGTCTCTTCCGGCTGAACCTCCTGCAACACCTTGCCGATTTTACCAATTTCCGTCCGGACACCGGTAGCGGTCACCCTTGCAATGCCCTGACCCTGCACCACCAGGGTGCCCGAATAGAGATAAGGGAGATCATCTCCGCCGGGCCGCACATCAAGCGCCTCCATCGGCTCATCAGACTTTCTGACCGGCACGGACTCTCCGGTCAGGAGCGACTCATCAACCGAGAGGTTGAGGCAGGAGAGAAGCTCTGCATCGGCCGGCACCCGGTCACCCTCACTGATTACGATAACATCACCCCGTACCAGCTCTCTTCCGGCAATACGGCGCTCCACCCCCTCCCTGATAACCGAGGCGCGGGGGCTTGAGAGATCTCGCAAGGCTTCAAGGGCATGTTCGGTTTTTCGTTCTTGGTAAAAGGTCAGCCCCATGACAAAGAGCACAAAACCAAGCAGCATGAGCGCCTCCTCTCCATCACCTAGAAGCAGATAGACTCCGCCGCAAACAACCAGAAGCAGAAACATCGGTTCCCGCACAATGCCAAATGCTGTGCATAGGATGCCACGGCGCTCCGGTGATGGGAGTTCATTATACCCCTCACTTGCCAATCGATCGGCGGCCTCCGCTTCTGAAAGCCCAGCGAAGGATTCCGGTATTGTGCTGTTTTTCATCAAACCATCTTTTTTACACGTCAACAGAATGTGATCATACTAATGGTTACGAGATGATAATAGTTTAACCGCCATCGATCGGCCCTCTTTCATAGATGCCGTCCGCTTGATTTAATCAAACAGCTCCCCCAAAAATCCCAATGGGCCGCCTTTTCGCTTTCTTCGGCCGGTTCTTGGGTCGATGGTGAAATCATGATCATCGTCATGATGACCATGACGCGACTCCTCTTTGTGATAGTCACGACTGTACTCCCCCTGGCGCGATTCAACCGAGGCTCGTTCAATAATTTTATCAAGCTCACCCCGATCAAGCCAGATACCACGGCACTGGGGGCAATAATCAATTTCAATCCCCTGACGCTCAGCCAAAAGCAGTTCAATAGTGCACACCGGACATTTCATACCACTCTCCTTTACTTGATTGACAGTAAGCCACAAGGTTCCCCATCGCAGGATAACCCTCATTTTTTCATGACGGTAAAGATATCCCCATCAACCTTAAAGGAGTATAAAGCCCCGCTTAAAAATCAATTAAAAGTGCTCCTTACCTGATAAAGCGCTGCGGGAGAGAGGAGTGTGGTTTACGGGTAAAACGTTTTTTAAGTGAATTTTAAGTTTCCCCTTAGGCTCCTTTAAGATTCACCGGTCTACATTGTTACCATTCTTTATAATCCTAAATCATGAACGATGACAAACACACTGAAAGCATGGGCGACCCCGCTTGCAATCGGGGCATTTACCATATCAACCGTTACAGGTCTGCTGATTTTTTTTGATATTGAAATGGGCATGATTGAACCGGTGCACAAATGGGTGAGCTGGCTGCTTGTTGGTGGCGTGCTCTTTCATGTGACAGCAAACTGGAAGCAGTTTAGCGGCTATTTCTCAAAAAAACCGGCTTTGGCAATTATCGGCACGGCGCTCGTTGTCACAGCCCTCTCCATGTTGCCACAGTTTGGTGAACAGAAAAAGGAGAATCCCGGCAAGGTAGTTGGCCAGCTTCTTGAAGCATCTTCGCTTGAAACCGTGGCCCTGGTTGTCAAGAGTACACCCGGAGAACTGGTCACAAAACTTGCACAGAACGGAATCGTTGTCGGTGATCAATCTTTAAGCATCAAGCAAATTGCCCTGAACAACAAAAAAAGCCCGAGAGCCTTGCTGGGAGTGATTGTCAAGGATGTAAAAAGTGCTGGCCCAGAAAAGGGTGACCAGGATTAATCGTCATCAAAACGTCTATGAGACTGCTTATTATTGAGGATGAGCCCGGTATAGCCGGGTTTCTCAAGGAGGGACTTGAAGAGGAGTATTTTGCCGTCGATACCGCTTTCGACGGCAAAACGGGGCTTGACCTTGCCTTGACCAACGACTATGATCTGCTCATTGTGGACTGGATGATTCCGGGGATCAATGGCATTGAGCTGTGCCGAGAGGTGCGCAAAGCCGGGAGTCAGGTGCCGATACTCTTTCTGACGGCCAAAGATACCCTCGAAGATGTTGTTTTTGGCCTCGATGCCGGAGCCAATGATTATATAAAAAAACCCTTTGCATTTGAAGAGTTGCTGGCACGCATCCGGGTTCAGCTCAGAATGAAAACTATGGTTAGCGACATCCTGAGTGCCGGAGAGCTGACAATCAATCCGGTAACCCACCAGATTTTTTTTCACGCGGATGAAATAACCCTTACGCCAAAAGAGTTTGCCCTGCTGGAATACTTGGTCCGCAACAAAGAACGGGTCTGTACCCGGAGCCGCATCATTGAGCATGTATGGGATATCCATTTTGATTATGATACCTCTGTGATTGATGTCTATATCAATTTTCTGCGCAAAAAGCTTGAGGCGGCCGGATGCAGAAACCTTATTCAGACCATCCGTGGCATCGGATACATAATCCGGGAACCGGAGTGTATGGTATGAAAAAGAGTGCTGAACATGCAGAAGTGAACCGGGTGCCCATCTGGAAAAAATGGCCCGGCGTGAGTTTGCGCAACCGCATTGCCTTCTACTATACCGTCACGACCGCCATCTTGATTGCCCTGGTCTTTGCAACCATCTATGTTATGGTAGAGCGGGTTGTTTACCGGCAGTTCGATGAAGAGCTCCAGAGTGAAGCAGTGGAAGTGCTCCACAGGGCTAACATAACCAGGAACGATTTCAAGGGATTTTTGGATTTTCAGGATTTTGATGATGATGACCGGGATAAAGAACATGAGGGTGAGAATGAGCGTGCGTATGAGCGGAAAAAACATACGGACGTCGATCCTCACTTTGTGCAGATTCTCACCCGTAAGGGAGAGGTGATCAGAAAATCAGAATCCCTCGCCCAAAATGATCTTCCTTTTGACTCCACCCGCAAAGCCAGCATCCCCTTCAACAGCAAGGCCGGTCTCACTCCGGTACGCCAGATGCAGGTGCCGCTCGTAAACCGTAACGGCATAACTGAAGGGTATCTTATGGTTGCCCTTTCGCTGAAAAGCTCCATGATTGTGCTCAGTGACCTGCTGAAGATCTTTCTCTTTTCCTTTCCGGTAATCACTCTTTCGCTTTTTGTGCTTACCCGTTTTATTGCCGGCAAAAGCATACGCCCCATTGAAGAGGTGATTGCAACAGCTGAAAAAATGACGCAAGCCAATCTGGATCAGCGCATTACACTGCCCTACCATCGTGACGAATTATACCGCATGTCCGCCACCATCAATGCCCTGCTGGACCGGTTGCAGGAGGCTTTTCAGCGTGAAAAACAGTTTACCGCCGACGCCTCGCATGAGCTGAAAACCCCGCTTGCCGCCATCAAAGGAACCCTTGAAGTGCTGATTCGCAAACCAAGGGAGCGGGAGCACTACGAAAGCCGGATCCAGTTCTGCCTGACCGAGTTAAACCGCATGGCGCGGCTTATCGACCAACTGCTCATGCTGGCCCGCTACGAGCGCAGCAAGATAGAGGTGCATACCGAGAGCCTGCTGCTCACTCGGCATCTTGAGGAGCTGACGCAACGAATGCTCCCTTTCGCCGCTGAAAAAGCGATCTCTTTTTGCATTGAGTGCGCTGAAAGCTGCCGGGTGGCGGCCGATCCGGCAATGCTGGAGATGATGCTGGAGAATATTTTATCCAATGCAATCAAATACTCCCCGGCGCGCTCTTCCGTCACCATCAGGGTAAACGAGCATCCGGATAGTGTGCAATGCAGCATTATTGATCAGGGATTCGGCATCCCCGAAGAGAAGCTGCAAGCTATTTTTGAGCGCTTTTTCCGGGTGGACGCATCGAGAAGTTCCAGCACCGGAGGGTTCGGGCTTGGACTCTCCATTGTCAAAAAACTGGCTGACCTTCAGGAAATCAGGGTATCGGTAGAGAGCACAATAAACAGGGGTACAACCTTTACGTTGACCTTTTCCGCTCCGCCAGCCCTCCAATAAAAAAACCGACATACCAATTAACCATGTGGAAATCTGTCCTTATACAAAAAGCCCTGCCGCTTTTTCTCTCCTACCTGCTGCTGATTATTGCTGCTATTTCACTTGACTATCTCCTTCATTTCGCCAATCTTGTCTGGGTAGGGCGATATATGGGCGTGGCCGGAACCCTCTTTCTCTTCTTGTCTTTTGGCTATTCCGCCCGCAAAAAAAAGCTGATTCAAAACAGCACTGTCAAGTTCTTTCTCCGCCTGCACTGCAATGCCGGATGGATTGGAACCCTCATGATTCTGATTCATTCTGGCATCCATTTCAACGCCCTTCTGCCCTGGGCGGCCACGGCGCTGATGATGGTTGTCACGGCGAGCGGCCACGTCGGGCAGTACCTGCTGAAAAAGGTGCGCGAAGAGGTGAAACAGAAGATGAAACTGCTTGGTCTGCAGGTGACGGAAGATGAGCTGCTGCAGCAGCGCTACTGGGATACGGTGACCGTCAAGGCGCTTGAAAAATGGCGATCCCTGCACATGCCGATGGTCTCGGTGCTGATTGCGCTGAGCCTGTCCCATATTATTGCAATATCTTTCTTTTTAAACTGGAGATAGCCCCTTGAAACCACTTTTTCTGTTTATCGCCTCGGCCATTATTCTTGCAGCCCTGGCCATTGCTTTTCCCGACATGCTCTTCAACCCCGGCCCGCTCCTGAAAGGGCACCAGTCGCTGAAGCGGGAGTGTCTCGCCTGCCATAAACCCTTTAGCGGTGCAGGCTCACTGCAATGCATCAGTTGCCACAAGCAGGGCGATATCGGCCTGAAAAACGTTGCGGGGAACCTCCTTCCGGCAAAGAGCAAAAAGGTACTCTTTCATACGGAAGTTGCTGCCAGCTCCTGTATTGACTGCCATACCGATCACAAGGGAGAGAGTGCGAAAAAAGCCATCAAGCAATTCAAGCATGAGCAGCTTGCGCCTTCAAAGAGGAGCAACTGCATCTCCTGCCACCAGAGTCAAAAACCAGACGATCCGCTGCACCGCTCAGCATTTGGCAGTTGCCAGGAGTGCCACACCACAACCGCCTGGAAGCCGGCAACCTTCGACCACCAGAAACTGAGCGCTCTATCCGGGAAAGCCTGCATAAGCTGCCATAAACGTGAGCAGCCAAATGACGAGCTGCACCGCCTCTCCCAGGCAAGTTGCGCCACCTGCCATAGCACAACCGCCTGGAAACCGGCGACCTTTGATCACAGTAAATATTTCCGTCTGGACGGCGATCACCAGGCAAGCTGCAAAACCTGCCATACCGATCCGGCCAATTACAAAAAATACACCTGCTACAACTGCCATGAGCACAGCGAAGCCGCTATGGCACGAGAGCACCAGAAAGAAGGTATTTACAACTATCAGAACTGCATAAAATGCCACTCCAGCGGAAACAGAGAGGGCGGAGAACATGGTGAACGCGGCGGTGAGGAGCGACTCGAAGGCCGACGTGGCGGAGATGATGACGATTGAGGTGTTAGGGCACCTCTCTTTATTTGTTCCGAAACCCAATCAGTGCGTTGGGCGGTGCTCGAAATCCTTATGTACCTGGTGTACACTCCGGTTTCTCTGCTCCGTCCGCCTTGTTCTCGGGCTTCTCACTGGCAATAAAGAGAGGTGCCCGTTACAATGTTGTGAACTCTCGCTTGCAGAGAGAGGGAAAAGCGGTACAATTGATTACTTGTTACTCTAACCAGCTCTAAACTGTTGACGGAGAAAGAATCATGAAAAAAATCAAGGTATTTGACCCGGCACTCTGTTGCAGCACCGGCGTATGCGGAGTTGATGTTAATGAGGATCTGATCCGCTTTGCGGCCGATGTGGATTGGATAAAAGTGAACGGGGTTTCGGTCGAGCGTTTCAACCTGGCCCACCAGCCGCTCGCCTTTGCGGAAAACCCGCTTGTAAAAACCTTTCTTGAACGCTCCGGTCAGGAGGGTTTGCCACTGATTCTGCTCGATGATGAGGTTATCCTCAGCGGCCGCTACCCCACTCGTGCCGAACTGGCAAAATGGAACGGCATCTCTCTACCTGAAAGCGAAGAAAAACCGCACAAGAGTTGCGGCTCCAGTAACTGCTGCTGCTAAGGCCGCATCACACTCTCTTTGAACACGCATGAAATTTCTTCACCATCCGCCACGCTTCCTCTTCTTTACCGGAAAAGGGGGCGTCGGCAAGACCTCAATTGCCTGCGCCACCGCAATCAACCTCGCCAGAAAGGGGTTGCGGGTCCTGCTTGTCAGCACCGATCCGGCCTCCAACGTTGGCCAGGTTTTCGGAGTCACGATCGGCAACCAACTTAGAGCGCTTGAAGCGGTTAAAAACCTCTACGGCCTTGAAATAGACCCGCAGGAGGCGGCACAAAAATTCCGTAACCGTATTCTAGATCCTGTCCGCACTGTTCTGCCCGAATCGGTTCTCCGTACCATTGAAGAGCAGCTCTCCGGAGCCTGCACAACCGAGATTGCCGCATTTGACGAGTTCACCTCGCTTTTAACCGACGGGGCACTCTACGGCGAATATGAGCATATTGTGTTCGATACCGCTCCAACGGGCCACACCATCCGCCTTCTGCAACTGCCTGCGGCGTGGAGCGGCTTTCTTGAAGAGGGCAAGGGCGATGCCTCATGCCTCGGCCCGCTGGCCGGTCTTGAAAAACAGCGCTCCCAATACAAGGCGGCGGTTGAAGCATTGGCCGATCCCTGGCGTACCCGCCTGATTCTGGTTGCGCGTGGGCAGGAAGCAACCTTGCGCGAAGTTGCCCGCACCTCTGAAGAGCTTGCAGCAATAGGCATTACCGAGCACTACCTCATTATCAACGCCCTTTTGCCCAAAAGTGAAACGGCTGAAGATCCGCTTGCTGAAGCCATTTTCAGGCGCGAAGAGGGTGCTCTGGCCGGAATGCCCGAACTCCTCAGAACCTTGCCGACGGACAAAATCGCTCTGCAATCGGTTAACCAGGTCGGCCTTGATGCCCTCTCGGAGCTGCTCTCCGGAACTCCGGCTCCGCTCTTGGTTAAGCCTGAAGTCTCCTCTGCTCCTTTCCGGGCACCTGCACTCTCCACACTGATCGACAGCATTGCTGCGAGCGGTCGCGGCCTTGTGATGTTTATGGGCAAGGGTGGGGTTGGTAAAACCACTCTTGCTGCTGCGGTTGCGGTTGAGCTGGCCCGTCGCGGTCTGCCGGTACACCTTTCAACCTCCGATCCAGCGGCCCATCTTCAGGAAACCCTGAACGAGCTGCCGGATAACCTCACCCTGAGCCGGATCGACCCCGAAGTTGAAACTGAACGGTATCGCAAAGAGATTCTTGAGAGCAAAGGTTCACAGCTTGACGCTGCCGGTCGAGCCCTGCTCGAAGAGGATTTACGCTCGCCATGCACGGAGGAGATCGCGGTGTTTCAGGCCTTCAGGCGCATTATCCGGGAGGCCGACCAAAAATTTGTGGTGATGGATACCGCTCCTACCGGCCACACCCTGCTCCTGCTCGATGCCACCGGCGCCTACCATCGTGAATCGAAACGGCAGATGGGCAAAACTGGCAGCGTGGAACTCACCCCGATGATGCAGTTGCAGGATCCTGAGCGAACCCGGATACTCCTCGTCACCCTCGCCGAAACCACACCCGTGCAGGAGGCGGCCAACCTGCAGGCCGACCTGCGCCGTGCCGGAATTGAGCCCTGGGCCTGGATCATCAATAACAGCTTGGCCGCCGCCGGAGCGCACTCCCCGCTTTTGCGACAGCGGGCCGAGAACGAGCTCAGTGAAATCGAGCTGGTAACCCGGCTCCACGCCAAACGCTACGCCGTTCTGCCCTTGCTGCAGGAAGAGCCCGTTGGAGCCGAACGGTTGCACAAGCTCATCTACCCGCAGGAGAAATAAATGCGCCCGTCAAAACAACATTCGGGCACCGCAAAGCCCAGTCAATTGGGTTTCGGAACAAATCCATTCAACTTCTCAGGAACTCCAGCAGGTCACTGTTGAGCCTCTCTTTGTGCGTTTCCGCCAAGCCGTGTGGCGCACCCTCGTAAATCTTCAGGGTTGCATTTTTGACCAGCTTGGCTGAACGTAACGCTGCAGCAGCAATCGGGACAATCTGATCGTCGTCACCATGCAGGATCAATGTGGGGATGTCGAACTTCTTGAGGTCTTCAGTGAAATCTGTCTCGGAGAAGGCCTTGATACAGTCGTAGGTGTTTTTGTGACCGGCCTGCATTCCCTGAAGCCAGAATGAGTCGATCATACCCTGCGAGACCTTGGCGCCTTCTCGGTTAGCCCCGAAGAATGGGCCACTGGCGAAATCCTTGTAGAGCTGTGAGCGGTCAGCGGCGGCATTGAGGCGAATCTTGTCGAACACCTCTATCGGTAGTCCATGGGGATTATCGGCGGTTTTGAGCATCAATGGCGGAACAGCGGAGATCAGCGCGGCTTTGGAAATGCGTTTTGTACCGTGGCGGCCAATATAGCGGGCAACTTCACCCCCACCCGCAGAAAAGCCGATCAGCAGAGCACCCTTCAGGTCAAGCATTTCGATCAGTTCCGAAAGGTCATCGGCATAGGTCTCCATATCGTTGCCACTCCAAGGCTGGCTTGAGCGTCCATGGCCACGACGGTCATGAGCAATACAGCGATAACCCTTCGAAGCCAAAAACAGCATCTGCGCTTCCCAGCTATCCGAACAGAGCGGCCAGCCATGGCTGAACACCACAGGCTCCCCCGCTCCCCAATCCTTGTAGTAGATCTCGGTACCGTCCCGCATCGTTATCGTGCTCATCAATAATCTCCTTTTGTTTAGCTGTAGAGGTAATTGCTCTCCTGCGAATCTCGCTTTATACAGTTATAATACTCATTAAACAACAAAAAGATAAAAAACACTGAGCATTGACCCCCAACAAGAAAGCCGGATAGTTGTTACAAAGAAAAGTCAAGAACACACCTTAATTTACTGCACTATTACGGTTAAATAGTTTGATATGACAAGTAAATCATTATCACACTTAAGGCGAATTATAATCCTTGGGCTTATCTCTTGATCTTAACTGGAGATTCAACATGTGTACAAACATTTCGCCTTCCTTCTTTGCCTTATGCAAATCGGGTATTTGATACGCCAGGCGTTGCCATCGCTCAAGTTGCGCAAGGATTGAAGAACATGGAGGATAGTGCTGATTCTCTGCAAGTCTATAACAAGCTGAGAGTAGACATTAAGATCAATATTATCGCAAAATGGAATAAGGTTGCTTTATGACAGATTCCAGGAATAGAAATGACGCACAAAACCAAAGGCTGGCTATTTCAATGCTCATCTTCACCGTCTTTTTTGGGGCTCTCCTTCTTTTCAGCATGGAGCCCCTTGTTGGTCGACTGTTAACACCCTGTTTTGGTGGTGCAGCTCATGTGTGGCTGGTCTGTCTCATGTTCTTTCAGGCCATGCTTCTACTGGGGTATCTCTACGCCCATCTTCTCGTTCGGAAACTGGGAGCATGGCATCTGCTTTTTCTGCTTATTCCCCTGATAAGCCTACCGTTGCGGATTGGTGCGACCGCAAATCTAGGCACACCGGTTCTCGCCGTTCTCGTGACTCTGCTCTTCCATGTGGCACTCCCCTTTGTTGCACTTTCAACCACAGCCGTGGTTGCTCAGGCATGGATAGCAAATTCTCAGGTGGGTCGAAATAGGGAGCCATACCCGCTTTATGCCGCTTCAAACGCAGGTTCACTCTTTGCGCTTCTTGGATATGCTTTTTTGATTGAACCCCTTTCTGGCCTAAGGCTCCAGAGCCTCGTATGGTCAGGGGCTTATATCATCTATGTGTTGCTGGTCCTCTTCACCTGGCTGAAAATAAGGCCAGACAAGGAGTACAGGAAACCCACGGACACAACCAGTGAAACCGTAACGCCAAAACCGCTAACGCCTACGGTGTACTTGCCATGGATCTTGCTAAGCGCTCTCCCTTCTGCTTTTCTTATGGCGACGACCAACTACCTGACACAGGAAGTAGGCTCCTTCCCCTTCGTCTGGGTTATCCCTCTTGCGCTTTACCTTGGCAGTTTCATCGTGACATTTCGCACGCACGGAGGGGTACCAGGATTACTGAAACTATTCTGGCTGGAACTCTTGCTGGCAGCGTTTTCATTGTATCTATTGGGGCTTGGGATGTGGCCTCTGCTTTTGGTTCAGTTATCAGTTTTTTTTGCGATCTGCATTGTTGCCCACGGAACACTCTATGAGTTACGTCCCCCCGGAAGCCATCTTACACACTTTTATCTCTCTTCAGCGTTTGGAGGCTGGATAGGCGGTGCATTCGTCAGCCTTGTGGCGCCCCATCTGTTTCGTGGGCTCTTCGAATACCCCCTTTCCTTGATACTCTTCGCTGCCCTTTTCTGGTGGCAACGTGATAAGGCCTTCACCAACTTCTGGCCTGACGCCTCACGCTTTGCTGCGTGGAGCCGTATGCTTGTCATAGGAATCCTGGTTTTTCCGATTGGGCTTTGGTTCACAGCATCCGTCAACACGTCGACAAAATTTCGGCACCGAAACTTTTACGGGACTTACCGCATAGTTGATCACTCTCTGGAAAAAAGCTCTATGGTAGTTCGGCAGCTTGTTCACGGGAGTACGTTGCACGGCTCCCAATTCCTCGACCCATCAATGCGTTTAGTGCCTACATCCTATTATTATCGGGGAGGAGCTATGAGTCAGGTATATGAACTCTTACCATCTCCTCGCAGGATGGCTGTGATAGGTCTCGGCGCAGGAACGATAAGTGCGTATGCCCAGAAAGATGATCAGCTCGTCTATTATGAGATAGACCCCGACAACGAAAAAATCGCCCGCGAATGGTTCACCTATCTTAAGGAGTGCAAGGGCAGCATACGTGTTATAGAGGGTGATGGCCGGCTGTCAATGCAAGCGAGGAAGGCGGGTAAAATGAAATATGATGTTATTACCATAGATGCGTTTAGCGGGGATGGTATCCCGACCCACCTCCTCACCAGAGAAGCCATTAGTGTCTATCTTGATAGATTAGGTGAAAATGGCATCATCCTCTTCCATATTTCCAACCGTTATTATGACCTTCGACCAGTGCTCAAGTCCACAGCCTCTACGCTGGGCCTTTTCGGTGCAATGAATGAGCTGGGAAAGAAAAACAAAGCAAAAGCCCCATATGTAAATGAACAGTGGGTAGCTTTGGCTGTCGACTCCAGGAGGCTTCGCCCATTGATTGATAGAGGCTGGAGAGCCATCGGGAAAGGTGATGGCCTAAAAGATATGGCACCCTGGACGGACGACTACATCAATGTGCTTGCGGCATGCCGAATAAGAGATAAATTTTTTTAATAAAATCATTTAAAACAAATCTATCCTGAGACAAGGCTGCAGCATCTTAAAATCTGATATGCGAAACTGATGTTTGTGATCCGGTGCGACGTAAAGTTGTGTAACTGAATTATTCATCTTGAACCAATAATATGTTTTGTGCAAGATAAAATGTATTATTAGCGTATAGATCGAAAATAAGTTGACGCACAAGCGACCAAAGGCAAAAGAGGAGTTTTATGAACCTAAACCGGAGATACAAATGATTAACTGGGATCAGATTGAAGGTAACTGGAAGCAACTCAAGGGTAGAGTGCAGGTGCAGT
>CAIMCD010000018.1 GCA_903839405.1 uncultured Chlorobiaceae bacterium | reverse complement strand
TTTATTGAGGCTCAAGGCTATGGTGATGCTTTCGGTCACGGCCTTGGCCACGGTGTCGGCATTGAGGTGCACGAGGAGCCCCGCGTCACCCCGAAAGGGGAGCAGCTCCTGCAGGAGGGTATGCTCTTTACCATTGAGCCCGGTATCTACCTGCCCGGCAAATTCGGCGTACGCATTGAGGATACCGTGCTCATGGGTGCTCGGGGCGTAACTCCCTTGCAGCGCTTCACCAAAGAGCTGATCGAATTGTAAAGGTTTAACGGTAAGGAAAGAGAGATGGAGAGCCGCTCCTGTATGGTAATTACCACCGCCCCCGACCGGGAGGTTGCTGAAAAACTTGCCGAAGGAGTGCTTCACCGCCACCTCGCAGCCTGTGTCCAGATGCATGGTGTCCGGAGCTTTTACCACTGGGAAGGAGCCCTGCAGAAAGAGAGCGAAGTTGTGCTCTCCATCAAAACCACCGAAGCGCGCTACAGCGAACTTGAAGCCTATATTCACCACCACCACCCCTACGAAGTGCCGGAAATCATCAAGGTGCCCATTACCGGCGGCCTACCTGCTTATCTCAACTGGATTGACTCAACTACCAGAGATAAGTGTGCCTGAAAAAAATAGAAAACATATTAATAAAATGTTTTGCTACATACCGTGCTTTTTAATTTCATCTTCCAGGATTTTGTTGTGATCTTTTGGCAGGCCAAGTTTTCCAAGGATCTCTTCGCTATAGAATGCATTACTCCAATTCGAAGCTTTTTTGATTTCATCAATGTCAAGATTTTTTGCAGTCTTAAAGTCAGCACCCTCAAGTTCAGCGCCCTGAAGTTTAGCATCCTGAAATTCAGCGCCACTTAAATTTGTATTCATTAAATAGGCGTCAATAAGGTTGGCCTCCTGAAGATTTGCGTTTGTAAGATTAGCCTGCATTAAATCAGCCTTACTAAGGTTGGCTCCCTGAAGATTTGTGTTTGTAAGGATAGCCTTTCTTAAAATGGCGTTACTAAGGTTTGTCTCCTGAAGATTTGATCCACTCAAGTTGGCGCTTTGAAAATTGTAATTGTGAAGATTAGATCCCGCAAGCTTCTCATTATCGAGATTGGCTCCCTGAAAATCGGATTTTCTGTCAAGAAAGCCAGGTATTAATGGGAAAAAAAAAGAAATGAAAGCAGTAATACTTAAAGAAACTAAAATTATTTTTTTTAATTTCAAATTAAATCTATGGTATTCATGAACACGATTGATTTGTAATAATATAAGTGGAAATGAAAAAAGCAAGGTTATGTAATAAATTGGATATCGCAATTCATTACTTCCGCATGCTTTCCAAGCGCAAATCCCTAAAAGAATAGGTACAAACCAATAAAAAATAAATGCAGTGAGAAGACGTGGAAAACCCTTATTTATACTGAACAGAGTCCAACGACACTCTATTGAATTGTATATCTTTTGATCGGCTGTAAGACTGTTGTTGTGATGTATTCGAGCTTTATTGAGTTTCAACCATTCGCCGAAAAAAATGTGGAGGTAGATGGTAATTACAATAAGAATAAGTGGGGCAACAATCAGAAAACCCTGAAATGAAATTGAAGTATTGACAATCGGGGTCTGAATAATACTTTTGGAGTTAATAAGACCTATGTCAGGCGACTCTATAGCTGTTAATAAACAATACAAACCAACGCTTAAAAGAGTAAGCATTGTTCTATTGATTGTATCGGTACAGTGCAAAAACGAAGATCTTTTGGCTTCTATTGGAAGGTTATCCATTTTATTGAATTTCTAATATTCATAAAATCAAAAAATACTTTAAAAGCTCTATTTAATGCATGAAACAAAAATAAAAAGAAGATAATGCTCTAGTCGCTAGAGAGGAAATCAAAATGATCAAAAATTAATTTACGCAAACTTGTATTTATTATCAAAAGGAAAATTCAATACAAACATTTCGTTCTTAAATGCCAAATTTATAGTTTTTTGTTTGTTTTTCCATTAAAAGAGAAAAAGTAGCAGTAGAATCATTGCCATTATTCGAATAATGGATTTGAGCGTTAAAATGTTCCATTGAATTTTTTTTAAAATCGTGGAGACTAAATTTTTTTAACAAAATTTCGATACCTAAAATCCCTGTTTTATAGCTATCATCAGGACAAGTTTTCCATCTGTAAAGTATTTGATCGCCATTCATATAAACCCATGATGTTCCAGATATATTATAATCGATTTTCCCGACTTTGGTAACAGGATCATATTTCAAATATATGGTCATACAAGGATTTTCATTGGATGGTAATATTGGATGCAGGCATAGAAATCCTCCACCAACATTAGTGTATACGAGATTATTTTTATAACCTAACAAACAATTATTAACACTATTATTATTATCTCTCCTTTTTACTTTACCACTATCGATTACTTTGTCATTTTTGAATGTTGGTATTGTTCCGAACGAAGATTTTTTGTTTTCACACAATAATTGCCCTTTAGCTAGCAATTGATGTCCATTGTAGGGTATGCCATTGAATGGGAATCTACGTATTTTATTGCTATTTTCTGGCAGGGGTTCCGTGATGTCATCTCTTTTTTTATGTTCTTCTTTCGGAGTTCGTTCTTGCGATATAGTATCAACTGTTTTGTGTGATAAAGAGTTTTTTCCTGTTTTAACACTAGAAACCCCATCTGTACGAGCACTTTTTTCAGTTTTTTTGGTTTTTGATTTTTTTTGTACAGAAGACGTATTCCAAATAACAGTATCCGTATCCTTTTTTTCTCGACCCCTCTCAATGCTTGCACAACTGCCCAAGATTATTGAAAAGACAAGTAGTATTGACAGATTTTGTGTTTTACTAAAAAATACCATAATCGCCAGTGATTAATTTGATAGCTAATAGTGTTGGTGATGTTTTTTTTGGGGAAAATACTTTGAATCAAAAGCGATATAGACTAACCACTTCAGTATAATCTATCAAGCAACAATATATAGAGGAAATAAAATTATTTAAATTGCCAATAGGATTGCATTTCAAATAAGCGTTATCCGAATAAATTTTGTTCTATTTTTCTGCATGAAAAGTACAAATTAGTTGAGTAGATTGCACAATGAGCACACTTTCCCCGGAATACTCACACAAGACTTAATAATTATTAACTACTATTTCAAGGTGCCTTTCATTATTGGACAACCCATTTCTCCTATGATAGCTTTTGAATCATTAAAGTAATTCTGCCAGAATAATTTTATATTATTTAACCTTACAGGATCAAGGTATGTTTCTTTTTTTGAGCCATCACCACCCCAGTAATACCCAAGTCCAACAATATATACCGTGACGTTATTACCAAAATTTGGAAGCATATTCATCTGCCTGACTTTTTGCAATTCGATTGTGGGGTTGATATTTCTGATATGTCCTTTTTCGTAAAACGATGTTATTTTCGAATTTTCGAACATATCCGAAATAATAAGCAGTGTTTTTTTGTTTGCATTACCTTTTTTTATATGGTCAGAATATTCAGAAATTGTAGATACGATATCTGACTTGGCAATTGTTGACTGTGAATCTTTAAATATTCGGTCAATTGCAATATTGACTTGTTGCATTGCTAGAAAATGATTGCTGTTGTAATTTTTGCTAAATTTTATCCAGTCACTTCTTTTTAAGTTATTTAAAAACTTCTCATCAGGCTCAGGATCAAATCTTCCTTTGATTACAACTTCTGAATATCTTCCGATAACAGCAGATGAAAATCTTGTCACCTCTATTTCTTTGCCCGGTTCCAATAGCCACTCATTAATGCTTTGAATAATTCTTGTTTTGACATTGTTGTCAAATCCAACACTTTGATCAATTAAAACATAAAGTGCATTATCAGGTTTTTTTAACTCCGATGGGTTTATTAAATTAGCGTATGAAGATCTAGGAAAAGGCACTTCCAAAGCAAAACTTTTTTTTACAGGACAAAACATTATAAGGACAATCCATATAGAAAATACAAAACCTTTCATAACCAAAAACCTTTTTTAATAGTTTGTAATTTATGGACAAATTTTTCTAAAGTTTATTTTAAGAAAAACTTGTTGGTATTTACTGGGTGGTGACAATTTTTTGTAATCAGGTAGTGCTTTTTTTATCTTCATCATGTCTATTGTTGATATAATAAATCATATCAAATGCGCCTCTCTTATTCAATATTTTACTAAAATCATTGTAAACTGCGGCTTTTTCGGCTACAACTTGTTGATACTTTTCAAAAAATTGATTTGCTTTTCTTATAACTCTTTTATTTGCAGCAGACATATATCCATCTACTTGTTCTTTTAGTTCAGATATTTTTTTCCGTTCACTTACTGCTTTATTATAATCAGACATAGCCTTATTGCATTCTTTGCTTCGATCGTGATAAAAACAATAGCTATATCCCGCATGTGCTCCAAAGTAGTTCACCAGAATAAAAATCAATGTTAGAAGAGCAAGGCCTAAATACATTCCTGTCGTATTTGTAACTACTTCTTCTTTTAACTGATTAGATTGATTTTGATTTTGTATTGCAGAAATTTCTGGCGGCAGCAAGCTGTTTGTCGGAGTGCTTGATAACGATGCTTGCAATTTTATTAAATCTTTATTGAATTCAGCTCGAGCAAAATAAGCTAATCCAGAGACAGAAAGCACAACAATAATGGCAAACCAGACTGGCCAGGAGCTAACTTTATTATCAACACTAAATACGGGAACATATTTTTTTAAAATATCATATGTCTTGCTTTTGTAAACTTGTTCATCCTCATTGTATGCATTCTTAGATGGGTCAATTTTGTCAATACCACCTTCTTCTATTATTGTTGATCTAAGCGCTTGTCTGTGTTTTTCCTTGTATATAGTTTCACCTGCCTTATGGACTAACCAGGCCATTACCCCTGTTATTACCAGTCCCATTATGAATCCAAGATATTGTGACTGGCTTTTGCTGAAATCGCCAATTAATGATATAACGATAACGCTTATAGCAAAGCCTTCCAATAACAGCCCAACCCCAATTATAATTAACGCCCATAATGGTGGATAAGGATGCCTCGACTCATCTCCTACACTGTGCATCCATCTTTTCATTGAGTTATATGTGTCGTCATTAATAATTATATTTGAACGGTTTTTTTTTGAGTATTCAACAATTAATTCCATAACAATCAAACAAAAGACTGTGATTGCTATAAATTCAAAATATTTCAGCAATGAAAAAAAATCAGGGAAAAGGGTATTAATAAAAACAACACCAATAACTTCAATAAATAAAATTAAGACGTATGTGTCCATCCGTTTTGGATTAAAGTCACGCCCCCAAAAATCATAATACTTTGATGCAACTTCGTTTTCGTAATTCAATCCAGCTCCATTTTGATATTTTATACGTTTAGAAGTATCATTATTTGCTGATTCCACATCATTAGCAGCTTTTTTTTCAATACGATGAGATAAAGATAAAAACTTTAATGAAAAATTTAAGGAATGCCATTTGAGCCATAACATACTATAACCTCCATTTAATATTATTTTTTTTCATTTTTTTCATTGAAAGAGGAATCGCCGCAGTATAGATTTGAGAATTATTTAAATAATAGACTTGAGCGGTGAACTGCTCAGTAGTATTTTTTATAAAATCGCTGTCGTCGTATTTCCTTAGCAAAATATCAACACCTATTACCCCTGTTTTATTATTCATGGGTAAAGGTTTCCATCTGTAAAGTATTATATTTCCGTTAACATAAACCCATGATGTACCTTTTACCTCATAATCCTTTTTTCCTTTTTTTGTATCAGGGCTGTATTTGCTGTATATAACCATACAAGGATTTTGATAGGATGGCAAAATATTTTCTTTTAACAGAGATACCGGATAAAGGCTTAAAAAACCGCCACCAACATATGTGTATACTGGTTGATTTTTGTATCCTGGCAAATATTCGTTCTCATTATCATAGATGTTCACACTTTTACCATCCATCCGTTTTATTTTTCCTTGCTCAATTACTTTATCGTCAAGAAATGCTGGTATATTGTCTATTGATGATGCTTTCGCTTCAGAACCAAAAAATGTTCCAATTGACCATCCTTTTTGTTTCTGATATGACAATGTTCCATTAGAGAGTAAGCGTTGTCCATTATATGGTACACCATTGAATTGTAGTTTACATGAGTTAGCATTTTTTTGAAGTATGGCTTGTTTGTTTATCTCATCTGTTTTGTTGTGTTCTTCTGCTATGATATCACGTGTTTTGTTGATGGTTTTACGTATTACTAGAGTAAAGCCAGAAACATTCTCAGCATCAGTTATTTCGACCCTTTTGTTTTTTGTTTTGCCTCGAGAAGATGAATTGTTTACAATCGGTTGTGAGTTTCCAGCACCATGAAAGAAAACTGTTTTAGCTGGGTATCCATTTTTTATAAAAATCTTAGCAATATTTTTTGCTTTTATTTCTGTGATATTTTGATTTTCAAAAGAGTTTCCATTATTGTCAGTATGCACAGTAATTATTATTTTTCGTACACCATCTTTTCGGTATGCTTTCGCTAGTCTATTAAATATTTTGTACTCTTTTTGTGAAAGATTTGCGTTCCTTTCTTCAAATTGAGTTTGTATTGTAGTTGTGTAAATCGAATGGCTTTTTATTTTTTTCGCTTTAATTTTTTCTGGTAGTAAATTAATGCTTTGCTCAAGTTTATTTTCTTCATCTTTATTTAAATCACTTATGGTTTCTGTTTTTAACTCAACATCTTCTTCTTTTGCAATTTTCAGTATCTCCTTATCACGTTCATCAAATGAGTGTCCGATTCGGTTGCCGATTAAGCCGCCAATAAGTGCACCTATTCCTGCACCTATAAAAACTCCGGCTTTCCCACCTAATCGATCACCTAAAATCCCGCCTAATATAGTTCCGGCAGTTGTACCAATAACTGTACCACTTTGCTCTTTTTGCCCCATCTGTTCAAATGATGCGCAACTACTGAGGAGAATTGAAAAAATAAGCAGTATTGATAAATACTTTGTTTTGTGAAAATAATTCGTAATCATTTAAGAGTCATTTGATGGTTTTTACACTAAGAGATCGTTTGTTTCTTTGTAAAAAAAACCAAAAGAAGTCATGATTTCCTTGTATTCATAATACATGCAATAAGTGTAATTTACTAAAACCAACAAAAATACCGTATTAAAATATTTCTTTTATTTTTTTTAAGTGTATTTTTGTTGTGTTATTATGATGGAAAGATGTTATAAACGACTTGGGTATATTTGGCGCATTTTTATCTAGGAATGATTTCTGCAGAAGGAGAGTGAAGTTGTGTTCTCAATTAAAACCACCGAAGAGTTCTACAGCGAACTTGAAGCCTATATTCAGCACCACCACCCCTACGAAGTGCCGGAAATCATCAAACTGCCCATTACCGGCGGATTGCCAGTTTATCTCAACTGGATTAATGATACCCTTGCTCCCGGCGATTCAGGGCAGGATGGGTAAGGTTTTCAGGCTCCGCAGAGAGAAGAAGAGTGCAAGCAGGAGGCAGAGGACAACACTCCAGTCGTTGTAGAAGAATGAAGTGATGAAGGCTACAAGATAGAGTGGGGGGCCAAGACGGTATTGCAGGGTGATTTGTGCGGCTTCCACCCTGCTCTGCTCGTTGTTTGCTTTTTTTGAAAGAAGGTTTACGGAGGCATGGCGCCACAGTGCGTCAAAGGCAAGTGCAATGGCAAGGAAGGTACCGGTATAGATATTGGCCGCCACCTCGGCTTTGTTATAGAGCAGGTATTCGGCCATCAGCGCGGTCGGAAAAGGTACAAAGGTGACACAAAGCAGCAATATTCCGTTCAGGTAGAATAAGGGAAGGTCATATCGTTTGATCAGCACAAAAATCCAGTGGTGCTGCACCCAGATAACGAGGATATTGACAAAGCTGGTCAGGAAGGCCAGATAACTGGGCCAAAGTTCCCAAAGGGCCGCTCCGAGCTTTCCCTCTTTGATCAGCTCATGGCCAGGTACCTTGATCTCAATAACCAGCAGTGTCATTGCAATAGCAAAAATGCCATCACTGAATGACTCAATGCGCTGGGTTTTACTCTCTTCTGGCATGAGGGTTGAAGATGAATTGATACTACATTATTTGAGGAGACGTGATAATATAGTAATTAATTACTCTTTTATGCCCTTTGCAGCAGTTTTCTGATTTCAGCGGTGAAGGAGGTCATGACGAGGAGGGGGTTGGCGTTGCGTTCGATGGCGCGAATCGCCTCTTCGGTGAGGGTGGAGATCGCGAAGAAATCCGGGTTTGGGAAGTTTTTTGCAAAACGGTCAATGGCGTCGCTGATGTCGGGGTTGTTGAGCCCCTGAAACCCGGGATTGATGCGGCGGTGGTTGGCGTCCTGAAAGAAGAGCAGGAGCGCGCCCAGAAAGAGGGGGAGTTCGCCGCGTGAAAGGGTTTTGGCCAGCTCCTCGCAGGTGATGATCGCCTCGTGGAAGCGGCTTGGGGTGAGCACCTGGCGCAGGTAGTCGAGCGCTTTGTTGCGCAGCAGAATGGTCGGCGTTTCCGAGGGGTTGCCGGTTCGGTTGCTTAACAGCTCCCAGGCAAGCCGGAGGTTTGCGCGTGAAAAGCTGACAATAAAGCTCAGCTCGGGTTCGATAATTTCAGGGCGGTTCTCCTGCAGCCAGAGCCGTAGCTCATGCTGGGTCACACGCGAGAACTTGATGGCTTGGCAGCGTGAGCGGATGGTCGGCAGCAGCGCTTCGGGGCGCGATGAGACCAGAATGAAAATAACATGAGCCGGCGGTTCCTCGAGCAGCTTCAGCAGCTTGTTTGCGGCCGAAGGGTGCAGCCGTTCGGCCTGCGAAATAATGAAAATCTTTTTTGTGCCCTCACCCGGCATAAAGGTGGCTTTATGTTGCAGCGAAACAATCTGCTCGGTCAGAATACCCATCGAGCGCTCCATGGCCGGGGAGAAGTAGGGATTCTGCTCTTTTTGTTCAAGCAGCTTGTCGTAACGCTCTTTCGCATCGGTAAAGCGCTTGTTCTCCTTTTTGGCCGAGTCGCCCACATCAAGCAGAGCCGCCTCTACCGGAAAGATATACTCGACGTTCGGATGCATGAACGATTGCACCAGCCGGCACTCCGGGCAGATGCCGCACGCTCCGCCACCTTTACCCGGCTTAGGCGAGCGGCAGTTGAAGATGGCGGCAATTTCGAGCGCAACAGACTCTTTTCCCGACCCCTCAGGGCCGGTGAAAAGGTAGGCATGAGCAAATCGATTGGTTTCAAGCGCTTTTTCGAGGACGCGGATCTGCTGCTTCTGGCCGATAATGGTATTCCAGCTCATGCCTTGTTCAGCATTTTCAGATAAAGGTCAGCCAGTTGTAGGGATCTTCGCCGGTCTGGACAATCTTCAGGTAGTGGTGCTGCAGGGCTTCGGTAATCGGGCCGCGTTTTTCATTGCCGATCGGGTATTTGTCGATGCTTCTTACCGGCGTGATCTCGGCGGCCGTGCCGGTCAAAAAGACCTCATCGGCAATATAGAGCGCTTCGCGCGGAATCAGGGTTTCGCGAACCTCGTAGCCAAGCTCTTTGGCAATGTGCATGACGGCGTAGCGGGTAAAGCCCGGCAAAATCGACTGGGCCGACATGGGGGTATAGAGCACTCCGTCGCGGACAACAAAAATATTTTCGCCGCTTCCTTCCGAAACATAGCCGTTGACGTCAAGCGCAAGCCCTTCGGCATAGTCGTCCATCACGGCTTCCATCTTGATGAGCTGGGAGTTCAGGTAGTTGCCTCCGGCTTTGGCCCATGCCGGGAGCGTGTTTGGCGCAGGTCGGTTCCATGAGGAGACGCGGACATCAACCCCGGTTTCGAGCACATCTTCACCAAGGTAGGTGCCCCACTCCCAGGTGGCGATGGCAACCTCTATTGATGCGCGGTGCGGGTTGACCCCGACAGCTCCCTGACCACGGTAGACCAGTGGGCGGACGTAACAGGCTTTGTGCTGGTTGGCATGGATGGTGCTGATGACGGCGTCTTTCAGCTCCTTTTCGGAGTAGGGAATTTCAATACGGTATATTTTTGAGGAGTCTCTGAGACGCTTGATGTGTTCGTCCAGAAAAAGCAGGGCTGAACCCTTGAGGGTTTCATAGCAGCGGATTCCTTCAAAGGTGGATGAACCGTAGTGGACAACATGTGACAGAATGTGGATTTTAGCATCATTCCAGTCAATGAGCTCGCCGTTCATCCAGATTTTAGCAGACTTGTTCATGGTGCTGGTATTGGATTGTAAAGCATTACCGGTATAAACTTCAAAGATATATTGTTTTGTCTTTATTAAAAGTATAAAGCGGCGTTTTTCTCTTTCCGGCTTTTTGCCCACTCGCTTTTTGGTTTTGTCAACCTGTTTGTTTTAGTGAGGATAGGAGAGCGAGAGCGGGTAAAAAGATGAAATAACCCCAGGAGTTCTCTCGCTGGGGTTATTCGTTTTGATGACAGGGGGCTTAGTAGATGCGTTCGTAAACGCCGTCAACTTCGCGCAAAATCGGGTCGTAGGCCGCCGGCGTGCGTCCAAAGCAGATGCCGAGGGATTCATAGAGGGCAACCTGTTCGAGATCAACATAGCGCTGTGCAATGGCCTTGCTGGATTCGATAAATTCGACTTTGCGGCCCTTGACCTTGGAGATCGTGACACCGGTCTTGCCTTCAAGCAGCAGCAGGACGGCACCGGCACCAGCTTCAAATCCGAAGTTGATATCGTATGCCGATGAGTTGCCGGAGCGTACCAGGTGGCCGGGATGGATTTCGCGGACTTCGGGGATCTCGTAGATTCCTTCAACAAACATGCCGGTCTCTTTCATGAAGAGCGGCATGGCCGGATCGGCTTTCATCCTTTTTTGGATCTGCTGGCAGGTGAATTTTCCGGCACCGGCAAGCTTTTTATGACCGAATGCATCAATTCCTGCAGATTCGTCAACAATATCCGAGCCATCGGAATTTTTCAGCCCTTCGGCTACAACAATGGTGTAGGTGCCACTGTGCACGTCGCTTTCGCGGATCCGGCGGGTAAAGCGCTCAGTCAGGTGGTGGTAGATCACATCCCAGTTCGCCGGAATTTCCGGAATGAGAATACAGTCGGCTTCGGCGGCAACGCCGCTGCGGAAGGCGGTATGGCCGGCATAACGGCCAAATACTTCGGTAACGAGCACCCGGTTGTGGGTTTTGCCGGTGGTTTTCAGGTCGTGGACAAACTGGGCAATGCGGTTGATGGTCGAGTCCCCGCCGACCGAGTAGGTCTGCAGGTCAAGATCCATGGTTTTTGGCGCATGGATGCACTGAATGCCTTCCAGGTTCAAGTCAATCATGACGCTGCCTGAATCGTCACCGCCGCTGATAATGAGCGCGTCAAGGTCGAATTTCTTCATTCCGGCCTTGATGCGGTTGTATTTTTCAGGATTGCTGATAGCCTTGATTTTAACCCGTGAATGACCCGCTTCGGATCCGGCAAAACTGGCGTCGAACCGGTCAAGACGAACCAGGTCAAGCTGGACGAGATGCTCCTGATCAACCAGGTTGTACAAACCGGCATAGCCGTTGGGGATAATATACAGTTCAAGGTTTTTTGACAGAGCCATCATTGCTGCGCCTTTCAGCACGGCATTGAGGCCGCCGCAATCACCTCCGCTGGTAAGGATACCTATTTTTTTCACTCTTACGCTCTCCTTTCGATGCCCGGGTTAGTTTTTAATGGCTGAATTTATTTATTTGTCAGGATATCTTGCCTCCTGCCATTTCGAAATCAAGATAGATTTTTTGTGTGATTTTTCCACGCCAAGCCTCAAAATTAAATAGCGGAACATGCTTTTGGCAACGATTGAAATGCAGATTTTTTCATGAATTACATGGATGAGCTGAGGATTGCCTTTGTGCACTTGAGAGAGCGGAAACGCCAGACACTGCTCACGGCTCTTGGTGTGGCTGTCGGTTCGGCCATGCTCGTGACCACCATTGCCGTTTCACGGGGTTCCTCCTCAAATGTGATTGCCAAGGTTATCGATACAGCTCCGCATGTGTTGATTACCTCTGAAAGGGTGCTGCCACTGGTGCCGGATAATCTTGTTACAGGTCAAGGCGGGCGGGTTGGGATGGTGAGCAAAAACATTGATCCTGACAAGCAGGAGGTTATCAAGAACTATAGCGGGGTTGTCGAAAGCATCCGCTCGGTTCCTGAGCTGCAAAGTATTTCACCCTTTGTGATCAGTAAATTGATTGCCCGCAATAAAACCCGCTTTCTGCCCTGCGTGGCCCGAGGGGTGGTGCCGCATCTGGAAGCCGATATTGCCGGGCTGAAAAAAAACCTGATTGAAACGAGTGCTCTCGATGAGCTCTCCTACACACCCAACGGGATTCTGCTCGGCGATATGCTTGCCAAAAAACTCCATGCCGGCTATCACCAGCAAATTGTGCTGGTTACCAAAAAGAGTGAAGAGTTTCCCGTCATGGTGGTGGGGCGTTTCAGCAGTGGCTTCAATGCCAAGGATGAGCGGGAGGCCTATGTGAACCTCTCCCTTGCGCAGAGAATGGAGGGTGTTGCTCCGAATTCGGTGACCGGCATCGGGCTCAGAACCGCTCACGTTGAACGTGCTCGTGAAACCGCCCGGCAGGTGCAGGCGCTTAGCGGCTACAAGAGTGAAAGCTGGGATGAAACCAATCGCAATGTTATTGAGTTTTATAACCGCAATGCCATGATTACACTGGTACTTGTGGGATTTGTTTTTATTGTCGCAGGCCTTGGGGTCTCCTCCGTTATGACCACGGTGGTGCTGCAGAAGGTCAAGGATATCGCCATCCTGCGATCAATGGGAGTTCAGCGGGGAAGCATTACCCGGATTTTCATGCTTGAAGGGTTGATGATCGGCATACTGGGCGTGCTGATTGGCTCTCCGATAGGCCATCTCATCTGCCATCTTGTCTCCTTGATCCGTTTTGAGGCAAGTACGGCCGGTGTGCTGAAAAGCGACCGGCTCAACCTGGTTGAAACTCCGGAAGCTCATCTGATTGTCATTGTGTTCGGTATCCTCATTGCCGTCTTCTCCTCCCTGAGCCCGGCACGCAAGGCGACGCGTTATATGCCGGTCAGTATTCTCAGGGGAGAGGTAGGGGTTTAAATGTGGCGGATCAGGCAGACGGCATGTGCCGCAGCGCCTTCTTCACGGCCGATATAGCCGAGTTTTTCGTTGGTGGTTGCCTTGACGGCGACCGCACTGGTTTCAAGGTCAAGAGCGCGGGCAATGTTTTTACGCATCTCGTCAATGTAGGGGGCAATTTTTGGAGCTTCAAGCAGCAGCATGGAATCGACGTTCACCGTCTGGTAGCCATGTTTGTCGAGGAGTTTTTTGACCTGCCGGAGCAGAATCATGCTGTCGATATCCTTGAACTCCTGACTGGTGTTGGGAAAGTGCAGGCCGATATCTCCCAGTGCTGCGGCTCCAAGCAGCGCATCGCTGATGGCATGAAGCAGAACATCGGCATCGCTGTGGCCGTCGAGTCCTTTGCTTGAGGGGATGTGAACGCCGCCGATCACCAGTTTCCGGCCTTCTGCAAAGGGGTGTACATCGATACCAATTCCAATACGCATGGCTAAGTGGGGGTTTAAGGGTTAAAACAGAGAGCGCTCAAAGATAGAATAAATCACGGAAATATCAGAACGGCATTCCGCTTGGTTCGCAGGAAAAAAGCCGGGAACAAAGAGGGGGATTTTACGGGTTGGTTGTTATGTTGCAAGAGGTTACCTTGCGGTACACAGTAGAGAGTGGGGAATTTTTCATAACCAGAAGGAAAGGAGAGAACTCCGATGAGCTTTTCACGACTGCAGCGTTTTTTCTGGATATGTGCCGGAACCCCGCTGGTCATGATTGAGAAGTATCCGACCGAACACAGCAAATATACCGGCATCGGGGCAACCATTCTCTTTACGGCACTCTTCGCCGGACTCTCCGGCGGCTACGCCCTCTACTTTGTGTTTGCCGGGAGCCCTTATGCCGGATTGTGGTCACTGCTCTTCGGCCTCATCTGGGGGATGGCCATTTTCAATCTGGACCGCTACATTGTTTCAAGCATCAAAAAAAGTTCCAAAGGGCTGAAACAGTTTTACCAGGCCTCTCCGCGCCTTGTTTTTGCCGTGCTTATCGCCATCGTCATTGCCCGTCCGCTTGAACTGAAAATATTCGACAAGGAGATTCATGAGCAGTTGCGGGCCCGCTACCTCTCCGACCAGAAAGAGCGGATCGCCAAAGTGCAGGACTCTTTCAGGGAGAAATACTCGCTTGAGCTTGCCCAGATTAAAAAGTACCAGGAGGAGTATGACCGTCTGAGCAGCGAGGTCGGCCACCTGCGTGAGGAGTTGAAGCTCGAGGTCTTTGGTTCGAGAACCACTACAACCTCCGGTGTGGCCGGATACGGAACCTATGCCAAAAACAAGGAGCAGGTGGTGATGGCTAAACAAGCGAGAGTTGAGTTCCTTGCCAGCCAGCTTACCGGGCTTCAGGAGTTTATGAACCGCCAGAAAACGGCTGAGGGGATTAATAATTCTATGATGCTGAGTGATGACCTGCTCGACCGGAAAGCCTCCCAGGCCGGTTTTGCCGACCGAAACTGGGCGCTGGGCGAGCTGACCCACTCCTCAAACGACGTGAGCCGCTCGTCGGCCAATGCGATCTATTTTATTACCCTGCTCTTTATTGCCTTTGAATGTGCGCCGCTTATTGTCAAGCTGCTCTCCGATATCGGCCCCTCGGACGTGGATATCCGGGAGTCGGAATCCCGCATTATTGCGCGGCTTGTTGATCCGGCTAGTGGGTCAGAAAACGCGGCAGTACGTGAGTACCGCACGCCGGGCATGAAACCCGGTGTTCGGCGTTCAAGAAAATATCCTTCGAACCGGAGACGATAAGGTGGGAGCTTAGGTGGTAATCAGGCTTCCGCTGTACTCTTTGAGCGAGGGTGCACCGGGAGCCGAGAAGAACTCCTCAATGGCGATGGCAACTTTTTCGCCGATATCGGGATAGACAAAGTTCATGGTACCGATCTGCAGGGCAGTTGCCCCAGCCAGAAGAAACTCCATGGCATCCTCAAACCCGGCAATGCCGCCCATACCGACAACCGGAATTTTTACCGCATTATAGACCTCCCAGACCTTTGCCAAAGCAATTGGTTTGATGGCCGGCCCGGAGAGCCCTCCGGTAATGTTTTTCAACAGCGGGCGGCGGGTTTTATAGTTTATCGCCATGCCGACCACCGTGTTGATGAGTGAGACGGAATCGGCCCCGGCCTCTTCGGCTGCAAGGGCGATGGAGCTGATGGAGGTGACGTTTGGTGTCAGCTTGATCATCAGGTGGCGGTTGGTTATCTGGCGCAGCTTCGAGACAATCTCAAAGGTTGCCTCACAACTCACACCCATAATCATGCACTCACCCTTGACATTCGGGCAGGAGAGGTTGATTTCGTAGCCGTTCAGTCCTTCAACGCCCTCAAGCCGTGCGACAACTTCAAGGTAGTCGTCGATTGAACGGCCAGCAATATTGACGATGACCGCTGTATCGAGCTCCCGGAGAAAGGGTACCTTTTCTGCAATGAACTGCTCCACACCCACATTGGCCAGCCCGATGGCATTGATCATGCCGGAGGGGGTTTCAGCAATGCGCTGAGGAGGATTGCCGGTTCTCGGTTCAAGGGAGATCGCTTTGGTGACGATCCCACCGATCCGGGAAAGATCCGAGAGTCGGCTCAGCTCTTCGCCGTATGAAACCGTACCTGATGCAAGCAGTACCGGTGAACGTAGCTCAAGCCCTCTGCCCAAAGAGAGTGCCGCACGGGTTGTTGGTTTGGCGGTTTCTTGTTGTTTCATGGTGTTCGGGGTGGTTGAGAGGGGTACGATTACAAAAGAGTTCCCGCTTTTCCCGGTCGGCATTGTGCCGACCGGGAAGGGTAAACGGGTTAAAGAACGCTCTTTTTTACTTCCCTGACTGGTTCAGATAGTACTTGTTGGCATAATCCTTGACCATCCGGTGGGTGTTGTATTCAGGTGCAATGGTTGTAATCGCGTTCCGGATTTTTTTGATCCATTTGAGCGGCAGATTATCCTCGTTACGATCATAAAATGTCGGGATGATCTGGTTTTCCAGCACCGTGTACATCTTTTCAGCATCGAAACGATCCTGCTCCTCATGATTTGCAAAGGATTCGCCGTTACCGATTGACCAGCCGTTTTCGCCATTATAGGCTTCGGGCCACCAGCCGTCGAGCACACTGAAATTCAGGCCGCCGTGCAGAACGGTTTTTTCGCCCGATGTGCCGCTTGCCTCCATTGGTCGTACCGGGGTGTTCAGCCAGACGTCAACACCGGCAACCATCCGTTTTGCAACACCAAGATTATAGTTCTCAAGGAAAATAACCTTGCCGCTGAACTGCGGGCGGCGGGAGTGCTCAACGATCTGGCGGATATAATCTTTTCCTGCATCATCATGCGGATGTGCCTTTCCGGCAAAGACAATCTGCAACGGCATAGTCGGGTGATTGATGATCCTGTTGAGGCGTTCCAGATCCCTGAAAATCAGCGGTGCGCGTTTGTAGGTGGCAAACCGACGGGCAAACCCGATGGTCAGAAGGTCAGGCGAGAGGGTGTTTTTTGCGGCCCGCAAAGCATCATACTCATTATAGATCGCGCTGGAGTGCTGGTGAAAGAGCTGGTTGGCCAGATAGCGGTCGATAAAGTCGATCAGGTGGCGTTTCAAACTGTAGCGCAACGACCAGAGCTCCTCATCCGAGACCTTGGCAAGAACCGCTTCAGCGGCTTCGCGCGAAAGGGTCATGTTGTCAATGCTATCCGTGAAGTTTCTCCAGAAGCTCTCGGTATAACCGCAACTCCAGCTGCTGGCATGGACACCGTTGGTGATATGGCCGATCGGTACTTCCGAAACGCTTTTGCCGGGATAGAGAATCTGCCACATGGAGCGTGAAACCTCGCCGTGGAGTTTTGAAACACCGTTTGCCGCCCGCGAGAGGTTGAGCGCAAGCACGGTCATGGTGAAGAGTCCATGGATATTGTTCCGGTCTTCAGAACCAAGCAGCATGAGATCATCAAACTCCACTCCGATCTGGGAGAGGTATTTGTTGAAGGTATAGTGCATCATATCTCTTGAGAAGCGGTCATGACCGGCCGGCACCGGGGTGTGGGTCGTGAAAACGCAGCGGGATGTAACGCTCTCTATTGCCTCTTTTTTCTCGACTCCGGCGGCAAGCTCCATTGCCAGCAACTCAAGGGTCAGAAATGCCGAGTGGCCTTCGTTCATGTGATAGACGGCAGGTTTTACACCGAGCTTTTCAAGCAGCTTGACACCGCCGATACCGAGGATAATCTCCTGGTTGATGCGCATGTTCTGGTCGCCGCCATAGACCCGGCAGCAGATGTCGCGGTAGTGGGACTCGTTTGCCGGAATATTGGTGTCGAGCAGATAGAGGGTTGAGCGCCCTACCTTGAGGCTCCAGGCCTGTGCAAAGACTTCGCTTTGTGCAATGGTGACGGAGATGATCAAATCTTTGCCGTCCGGGCCGGTCACTTTTTCAAGGGGAAGGCTTTCAGGGTATTGCAAAGGGTAGTCTTCCATCTGCCAGCCGTCGTGATTGAGGTACTGGCTGAAGTAACCCTCTTTGTAAAACAGGGAGATGCCGATGAAGTTGATGCCCAGATCGCTGGCTGATTTCAGATGGTCTCCGGCAAGCACACCAAGACCTCCGGAATAAATTCTGACGCTTTCATGAATACCGAACTCGGCACTGAAATAGGCAACGGGATTTTTGACAAGTTCAGGGGCGTTTTTGGCTGCCCAGGTCTCCTTATCGTTGAGGTAGGCGGTAAAGCGGTTATAGACCCGCTCTATTTTTTCACCATATTCGCAGTGACATCGGGCAACCAGCTCTTCATTGGAGAGGTGGCGGAGGAGCTCAACCGGATTGTGATTGTTTCTTTCCCAGAGCAGGGGAGAGAGTTCCTCAAAAATGTGTTTAGCTTCCGTATCCCATGACCACCAGAGATTTCTTGTCAGTTTTTTGAGAGCGATTATATTTTTTTGCATAATAGATTTAGCTGTGGATAAAGATTGATTGTGCTACTGCAGGTTGAAGAAAGGTAACATGTTACAGCGTTAACGTATTTTTTGGTTGTGCTGAGTTCTGCAACCGGGTAAATATGACGCAAGTTACTGCTTTAGATTGGAAAATCGAAAATCTTAAGGAATTGAATACGAATAAAGTAAAAATAGCGCATATATCCGACCTCCATCTTTCCGGTAAACAGGATCGACGCCAGCTCGGATATCTCGATCGCCTCTTTGCGCACTTCAACAGTGTAGGGTTCGATCATCTGGTTATTTCTGGAGATCTCAGCAACAGCGCCAACCCGGATGACTGGCGTATTGTGCGCGAAAAGCTGGAAGAGCACGGTCTCTACCATTGGCAGAAATGTACCATTATTGCTGGCAATCATGACCTGATCAATCTTGAAGAGGAGATGCGCTTTTACAACGCCCTCAATCCCTTGCTCTGGGCCCGCAAAAAATCCTTTGATCGCAAGCTTGGGGAGTTTTGCCGCTTTTTTTATGAGTTGATTACCGGTGAAGAGGAGGGTAGTAACCTCTTCCCGTTTGTCAAGGTCATCAACTACCCCTCACAGAGAGTTGCCATTGTTGCACTGAACTCGGTCTATCCGTGGTACCCTGCCGACAACCCGCTCGGGGCGAGGGGGGTTATTTCTGCCAACCAGTTACGGGCGCTTGCCCAAAAGGGGGTAGTCGACTCCCTGAAAGACTCTTTTGTGATCGGGCTTTGCCATCATGCCTACAAGGTTTACGGCACCGACTCCCTGATCGACCAGGCCTTCGACTGGACTATGGAGCTTAAAAACCGCGAGGAGTTTTTGCGGGCAATGCAGGCCATTCAAGCACGGGTGGTGCTCCACGGCCATTTTCACCGCTTTCAGGCCTACGCGGTTGATGCATTGGCGTTTATCAATGGAGGGAGTTTCCGTTTTTCGCCCCAGCGCTACAGCGAACTGCTGATTGACCAAGAGGGTGGATTCACGCAAAAGTTTATCACACTCTCCTGACCGGCAGTTACGGATCTCGTTCTTATCTCGTTTTATTCCTTGATACTCTGCATGTACTCCAGGATTCTTTTGGCGTGATCGCAATCTTCCTGGTTCAGTTGTTTGAAAATATTTGCCGCCAGGGTGTGTGTTGGGCTGTCCAGAAATTGCTGAAAGTGCGACTCTCCTGCGGCCAGCTCCAACTCATGCGCACGTTGCAAAGCCTCGGTTCTTGAGGGCGGCGTAGCACTGTATTCGGCGATCAGCCCGGTGATTCTGGTGTTGGTATCAATCAGGGCCTGCAGATCTTTGGCAAGCAGGTTGTCCGGAAAGAAGGTTTCCGGCTGCGGTTGTTTTTTCTCCTGCTGCAAGAGGGATGCGTGGGCGCGCTCCTCCATGGCCAGCTCCCACCAGAACTCCTCATCTTCCGAACAGGCGTCGTGAAGCAGGGTATAGAGTTTGGCAAGGTTCAGTTCAAGTTTTATCGACTCGTCAAGATGTTCATGGAGTGTTACCGACATGTGTCAAAAGGTTTGGATTTGCTTGTGAGCGTTTCAATCGATCGGGTATCATTACGTTGAACTCAAATATAACCGAGTTATCTTTTTCCTGCAGATCATTTTTTCTTTTGCCGGGGTTATGAAGCTTAAAAAAATTGTTTCGGGCGGCCAAAGCGGCGTTGACCGGGCCGCGCTTGATGCGGCTATAGCATCCGGGCTTGAGCACGGCGGCTGGTGCCCCAAGGGGCGGCGGGCGGAGGATGGCCGTATTGCGGAGTGCTACCATCTTGATGAAACGCCGAGGGTTGGTTACCAAAAGAGAACCGCCTGGAATGTCCGCGACTCCGATGGCACCCTGATCCTTGTGCGCCGGCGGCTGCAGGGCGGCAGCCGCTACACCCGCCAGTGCGCTCTCTTGCAAAAGCGCCCCTTTCTTGTTGCCAGCCTTGATGATGAGCAAGCTATAGCCTCGGTTCGCCTCTGGATAGAAGAGCACTCGATCGAAACCCTCAACATTGCCGGCCCGAGAGCCAGCTCCGCACCCGGCATCTACGCCGACACCCGCCGTTTTCTTGAAGCCCTGCTTGAGGTTTTGCCCTCTTGAAGAATCTACTGCGTCATAAATGCTATTCGGTAGCTTATCAAGTTCACCTGATGCCGACATCAGTGATGAGATTTCGGCTCATGGCAACAATCATCTCCTTCTCTTTAGGATTACTTTCTGCAATCAAGAGTGTCATCGCCACAAGCGTACTGTCGGCTACTCTTTTTGCTCCAGTATGCTCATAAAGCAATCCATTTTTCTCCATGAACCAGAGAAAGAGAGCTGCAGCAATGCGTTTATTGCCATCGACGAAGCTGTGGTTTTTGACAAGAAAATAAAGCAGATGAGTGGCTTTTTCTTCAAGTGCAGGGTAGAGGTCATGACCTTCAAAGGTTTGCATGACTGCTGCAAGAGAGCCCTGAAGACTGTTGTCCTTTTCTTTTCCGAACAGTTCTGCGGCACCGAATTTTTCCTTCAGCCGTGCAATAATACCGAGAGCTTCATCATAATCGATTCCAGTTGCAGGTTTTTCAGTGCCATTGCCGGCTGATAAGCGTTGATGATCGTAATCATCCAGCAGTTCAAGGGCATAAGCATAGTTGGTGACAACCTGCAGCAGACCCGCGGCTTCATCGGAAGTGACGTCATAGCGTTCCAGAATATTTCGGGCAATTGTAAAAGATTGTTGTAATTCCGTTAACCGTTTTTCATTAGCGGTATACCCCCTGATAATGTGGTTACGCAACACACCGGTTGCCCAGATACGGAAGCGGGTACCTTGCTTTGAGTTTACACGGTATCCAACTGAAATGATCGCGTCGAGATTATAAAACGTTGTTTGATAATGTTTTCCATCCTGCGCAGTATGTGCAAATTTTGCACATACTGATTCCTGTTCAAGCTCACCTTCTTTGAAAATATTTCGAAGGTGTTTTGTGATAACACTTCGTTCTGTTGAAAAAAGTACAGATAGTTGTTTCTGATTCAGCCACAAACTTTCCTGTTCAAGGCGAACTTCAAGTTCAGGGCTGGTATTTCCGGTTTGGTAAATGACAATTTCACCTCTGTCGGACTCGTTGTTTTCTGGAGATGTTACCGGTTTCATCATGCATCATTGACTGGATTGACACTCATCAGGGTAATCGTTGAAAGGTACAAATTCCCGTGATCAAAGGTAAGTTGGCCGCCGCTGTTTGGATGAGAAATCCGAAGGAACTCCTTTATGCTTATTTTATCGTACATTTCACTTCACTATTGGATTGCGGAATGATGTTTTGTGCCTTCGCTTTTTCCCGTTAAAATTGAGTTCACTTCATGCCCCTGAATCAAAAGGAAATCCGCGATAACGCAGTGCAATTCGCTCACGAGTGGAGTGACGGCTCACGCGAACGAGCTGAATCGCAGACCTTCTGGAACGAATTTTTCATGATCTTCGGCATCCGGCGCCGTCGTGTTGCAACCTTTGAAGAACCGGTTAAAAAACTGGCTGAAAAACGAGGCTCCATTGACCTCTTCTGGAAAGGTACGCTTGTTGTTGAACACAAGTCCAAAGGGCAGGATCTCGATAAAGCCTACACGCAGGCGCTCGACTATTTTGTTCATCTCAAAGAGGAAGAGCTTCCGAAATATGTCCTCGTGTCCGACTTCGCCCGTTTCCGTCTCTACGATCTCGACAAAGGCACCGACAAGGAGTTCTCACTTGCAGAGCTTCCCAAAAACATAGGTCGCTTTGGTTTCATCTCCGGCTACCAGAAACGAATTTACAAGGACGAAGACCCGGTTAACATAAAGGTAGCCGAAAAAATGGGCCATCTCCACGATGCCCTGCTTGACTCAGGGTACGACGGCCACAACCTTGAACTCTTGCTTGTTCGTCTGGTCTATTGCCTCTTTGCCGACGATACCGGTATCTTCAACACCAAAGATGACTTTGAGTACTACCTTCGCGAAAAGACCAAAGAGGATGGCTCCGACACTGGCAGAGCCATAGCCGATCTCTTTCAGGTGCTCGACACGCCCTCCGACAAACGCCAGAAAACCCTTGATGAAGAGCTTTCCCGTTTTCCCTACGTTAACGGCGCGCTCTTTCGTGAACCGTTGCGGATTGCGAGTTTCGACGCTGCCATGCGCGAGCTGCTTCTGGAGTGCTGCATCTTTGATTGGGGTAAGGTTTCACCCGCTATTTTCGGTTCGCTGTTTCAGAGCGTCATGGATAAAAACCGCCGCCGCAACCTTGGAGCCCATTACACCTCGGAGAAAAATATTCTCAAGGTCATTCGCGGCCTCTTTCTTGACGATCTTTATCTCGAATTTGCATCAAGCAAAACCAGCGCCATAAAGCTGCGGGCCTTTCACGATAAAATTGCCTCCATGCGCTTTTTCGATCCGGCCTGTGGGTGTGGCAACTTTCTGGTGATTACCTACCGTGAAATGCGCCTGCTCGAAATCGACGTGTTGCGCCAATACCTGACGCTGACATCGGTACTCTACCGGGCAGGCAAAACCCAGCTCGAAACCGACGTCAGCGTTATTTCAAACATTGATGTTGACAAGTTCTATGGCATTGAAATAGAAGAGTTTCCTGTGCGCATCGCCCAGATTGCCCTTTGGCTGACCGACCACCAGATGAACATGCGCCTCTCCGATGAGTTCGGTCAAACCTACGCCCGCCTGCCGCTGGTTCACTCTCCGAATATTTTTTGCGACAACGCCATCCGTCTCGACTGGGAAACGCTTGTTCCGTCAAAAGAGAACCTTCTGATTCTTGGCAATCCGCCCTTTATTGGCAAGCAAAACCGCAATGCGGCTCAAATGGACGATATGGATGTTGTTTGCCAGCCACTCAAAACCAAAGGGTTGCCCAACTATGGCATTCTCGACTATGTAACGCTCTGGTATATCAAGGCAGCGCTATTTATCGAAAACAGCACCGTTAAAGTTGCATTCGTCTCCACCAACAGCATTACCCAGGGTGAACAGGTTGCTGTGCTCTGGCAATTCCTGCTCGCAAAAGGCATCAAAATCAGCTTTGCACACCGCACCTTCAAATGGAGCAACGAAGCCCGAGGCAAAGCACAGGTCTTTTGCGTTATTATCGGTTTTTCATACGATGGCCGTAACGAAACCAAACGGCTGTTCGACTACGAAACCCCGCAAAGCGAAGCACACGAAATTATCGCCAAGAATATTAACCCCTACCTTGTCGATGCTCCCGATATTGTTATACCTTCGCGCAACAAGCCACTTTGCAATGTGCCGGAAATGATTTATGGAAGTAAACCTGTTGATGATGGAAACCTTTTTTTGACTGACGAGGAAAAAGAGGAATTCCTGACGAAAGAGCCCAAGGCTTCTATATTTATCCGGCCGTTGATTAGTGCTCTTGAATTTATCAACAGCAAAAATCGCTGGTGTCTTTGGCTAAAAGATTTACCGCCGAGAGAATGGAGAGGTCTGTCTGAAATTGTAAAACGGGTAGAAGCCGTGAGAGATTTTAGATTGAAAAGCATAAAAAATGCAACGATTACATTAGCCGAAACGCCCTATCTTTTTGGAGAAATTCGTCAGCCGACAACTGACTATGTTGTGATTCCTCTCCATTCCTCCGAACACCGCAGGTTTGTGCCTATGGGGTATTTTACAAAGGAAAACATACTTCATAACTCTTGCTCGGCACTACCCAACGCAACTCTTTATCATTTTGGAATTTTAACAAGCACCATGCACATGGCATGGATGCGGGCGGTATGCGGCAGGCTTAAAAGCGATTACCGGTACTCCAATAATCTGGTTTACAACAATTTTCCCTTCCCTGAAGCCGTCAGCGAAAAGCAAGAGGCAAAAGTTGAGGAGAAGGCTCAGGTCGTGCTTGCAGCTCGTGAACTCTTTGCCGGTTCAACCCTTGCCGATCTCTACGACCCGCTTGCCATGCCAAAAGAGCTGCTCAAGGCACACCGGGAGCTGGATGAAGCGGTCGATGCCTGTTACCGCCGCTCACCCTTTAAAACCGAACTCGAACGCCTTGAATATCTTTTTGAACTCTATGGCAAATACGCAGAACCACTTACCCACGCCATGCACAAAAAGCCGAACTCTGCACGGAAAAAAACAACCTGAGCCACTTTTGCCGGAGCTTCTGAAAAAAGGTTATCTACCGCTCGTCTTGATTCTACAACACAATAAAGGAAGCTGATTTGCTGCTGAAAACCATCGGGCTTTTTTTTGTGACGGCCCTCGCTGAAATCACGGGGTGCTTTTTGCCCTATCTCTGGCTGCGCAAAAGCGGTTCGGTCTGGCTGCTGATTCCGGCGGCGGCAAGCCTTGCGCTTTTCGTCTGGCTCCTGACGCTCCATCCGGCGGCAAGTGGAAGGGTTTATGCGGCTTACGGCGGTGTTTACGTGGTTACGGCCCTTCTCTGGCTCAAAATTGTGGACGGGGTGGAGTTATCGCTCTTCGACTGGACGGGAGCCGCTATCGCCCTCTGCGGCATGACGATCATTGTGCTCGGCTGGCAAGCCCGGCCGTAGGCGGCCTGCTTGCCAGCCGGGAGCTGGAAGTCAGATTTGGCTATATTTGTTTTTATACGATAAGCCATGTTCGAATGCTTTTAAGGGAGTATCATTCCAATGCGACACCTCTCCTTGCTGAACAAAGCTTTTACGCTGCTGCTCTTTATTCTTCTCCTGTCCAGCCGTGCCGAGCGACTCTCGGCAGAGCCCTGGAAGTTCGGCGTGATGGGTGACAGCCAGTGGACGACCTCCGATCCGGCCCATGCCAATCCATCGACGGTACCGCTCACGATTATCAATCAGGTTAACCGGCAGTTTATCCGTGAAGGGGTGAAGTTTGTCATTCAGGTCGGTGACCTGAGCGATGATGGTCGTGATGGTTCTGAACGCACCCGCGCAGCGGCCGCCCAACCGCTCATTGATGCCGGCATCGGTTTTTTCGCCGTTCGAGGCAACCATGAATGCACTGATAAAAACAACAATTATGGTACGACGGGCTTTCGCTCCAACTATCCGCAAACCCGTACCGGCTGGTTTACAAAAAGTAGCGGCGAGCACTTCCAGCTTGGCACGCAATTCAGCAGCCCGACCATGGTCAGTATGGAGCTTGATGGCCTGAGCTACGCTTTTGACTACGGTGACCCTGAGAGCCGCGCCCGCTTTGTGCTCATCGACCCTTGGGTTACTCCCGCCAATCACGAAAACAAGCCTTATGGTTATACGATCCATGAGCAGCAGGCGTGGATCAGCGACCGGCTTGATAAAAACCGGCGCGGCACCCTCCATGCTTTTGTTTTTTCCCACCAGCCGATTATTGCCGAGAACCATCAGGACGGCCTGTTCAGCGGTTACACCAATGCTCATCCCGACTGGCAAAACACCTTTTTTGCCAGCTTGCAGCGTCATGGCGTGAAATACGTTATCTGTGGCCATGACCATATTCACCAGCGCTCGATTATTGCCAGCCCGGATGGCAGCTCCCGCATTGAGGAGATCATCTCAGCCTCCAACAGCACCAAGTTCTATGCCCCGAAACCGCTTGATGACTCCCTCTGGTTCGGCCAGAAGATTCGTGAAACATCGATCTCCCAGGAGCGGAACTCAATTGGCTACTACATTTATACGATTGACGGCCCCTCTGTGAGGGTTGATTACTACGCCGATGATCACGGCAACTGGCACTCTGATGGTCATTTCCCGAACGGGAAGGGGCGAGCGGATAACGGTTTAACCCCAAACTTCAACTTTGTCGAAAAAGAGAGCTGGGGTTACTATCTGAACGGCAAGGAGTATCTGATACCTCAAGGAGCGAGCTATACCGTTGTATCGGAGAGTTTTAAGGGCACCGTTGCCCGCATTGTTGACGGAAGCAATCAGAGTACAGCAAGAGATGGCACGCTTGACCGCAGAGGCGGCATCGGACGGCGGCTCGGCAAGGTGGTTGCAACCGGCTGGATTGACCAAAAGCGTTGGCAGAGGGAGCACCCTGCACTGCAAAGAAATCACAGCCTTGCTCTCGTAAGCCCTGTTTTTATGCTTAGCGGTCTCGGAGAGTTGGGCAGCGCCGTAACGGATCGCTATGTGCTTTCGATGAGTTATTTTCCCGCAACCACTCCATCCCTTTCTTCCGAGAAAATGTTTTTCGGTTTGGCAGCGACAGACGCTGATGGCAACTGGGTCAATGCGGTCAATAAAAATATCGGTGGCACCGGGAAGTTTATTGCGGGCCCATGGAAAAAAGAGTACGGGCTCGGCAGTTACGGTATCGACCTCAAAACCGGAACGGCTTGGGCGGTCATCAACTATAATGGTGAGTTTGCGGTAGCCGGGTTTAAGGCGTTGAAACAGCAACCATAAAACAAACAAGCCCGCTTGTGGCGGGCTTGCAAGGTGACTCTTGGTGGCTCTTATTTGTTGCGGTAGGAGGCGTACTCCTGCAGGCTTTTCACTCCAAACTCCTGATGGCGGATGCAGTCGATGGCCTTGACCGAGGCCTCTGCGGCTTCGATGGTGGTGACAAAGGGCACGTTGTTCAGCACTGATGCGGCTCCGATGGCCTCTTCATCATGCAGGGCTTTTTCGCCCCGAGGGGTGTTGATGACAAAGTTGATTTTGCCGTGCTTGATGATGTCGAAGATGTTCGGCCGTCCCTCTTCGCCAACCTTGAAGACCTTTTTGCACTCGATGCCGTTCTGGGTCAAAAAGCTGTGGGTTCCCTCCGTGGCAACCAGATCGAAGTCCATGCGGTAGAGCGCTTTGGCAATATCGAGAATCTTCTGGTTTTTGTCCTGGTTGTTGACGCTGATAAAGACCGCTCCTGAGAGGGGAAGGTGCATATTGGCCGCCTGATAGGCCTTGGCAAAGGCTTCCGGAAACTCGTCGGCAAGGCTCATGGCTTCGCCGGTTGAGCGCATCTCCGGGCCAAGATAGACGCCCGACTTGACAAACTTGGAGAAGGGGAAGACCGGTTCTTTAATTGCCATATGTTTCATGCCGAGCTCATCGCAATCCTTCAGGTCATACTCCAGGCGCAGGTCGCTCAGCTTTTCGCCCAGCATGACGCGGGTAGCAATTTTTACAACCGGGATGGCCGTGGCCTTGCCGACAAAAGGCACGGTCCGGCTCGCTCTCGGGTTGACCTCAATCACATAGACGCTCTCGTTCTGCACGGCGTACTGGATGTTCATCAGACCAACAACCTTGAGGTTTTTGGCCAGGGTGCGGGTATACTCCTTCATGGTGGCGATCACCTTCGGGCTGATGTCGTAGTAGGGCAGAATTGAAGTGGAGTCGCCGCTGTGAATACCGGCCGCCTCAACGTGCTGCATGATGCCGCTGATGACGCAGTCGGTGGTGTCGGCAATGGCATCAATGTCGAACTCCACGGCAGTTTCCAGAAAGCGGTCGACCAGCAGCGGATATTTTTCGGAGATAAAGAGCGCCTGATCGACATACTCCTTGAGCGAGTCGTCGTTGTAGACAATTTTCATGGCCCGTCCGCCGAGCACGTAGCTTGGCCGGACAAGGGCAGGGTAGCCGATTCGTTTGGTGATTTCGCGGGCTTCATCAAAGCTGATGGCGGTGCCGTATTCGGGATGGGGAATATTGAGCTCTTCAAGCAGCGCACCGAATTTTTTGCGGTCTTCGGCCAGGTCAATCCCTTTTGAGGAGGTGCCGAGAATGGTGACACCGGCCTCATGCAGTTTGGCCGAGAGCTTCAGCGGCGTCTGGCCGCCAAAGCTGACAATGACGCCGAGCGGTTTTTCATGCTCGATAATGCGGATGGTATCTTCAAAGGTGAGCGGCTCAAAGTAGAGTTTGTCGGCGATATCGTAGTCGGTGGAGACGGTTTCGGGATTACAGTTCACCATGATGGTCTCATAGCCGGCCTCCCTGAGGGCAAAGACAGCCTGCACACAACAATAGTCGAACTCAATGCCCTGGCCGATGCGGTTCGGGCCGCCGCCCAGGATGATGACCTTTTTCCGGTCGGAGGAAACCGATTCGTTCTCCTCCTCGTAGGTCGAGTAGTGGTAAGGGGTTTTTGCGTCGAACTCTGCGGCGCAGGTATCGACGGTTTTGAAGACCGATTCAACACCGTAGTGCTTCCGGAGCGCCCGTATGGCCGGCTCGGTGGTGTTGAAAATATTGGCAAGCTGAAAATCGGAAAATCCGTGTTGTTTGGCTTCGAGAAGCTTGTGTTTCGGGAGTTTCCGGGAAAGGTCAGTAACCTCCTGTGTCAGGTCGGAAGCTGGTATGGTCATGCAATCTCGATAGTTTAAAAAAAGCTTCAGGATAGAACTGTTTTTAAAGGTAACAATTCACCTTGTTATAGTGAAATCGGAGTCATTATACAAAAATGCCCCTGCTTCTCAAAGCTGACTCTTCGGCTTCCGGGAGGCTTCTTTTTCTGGCGCCTGAAAATGGAACGGGATTTTTTTTACATTACAATGTTTTTCAGCTAAAATCAGCTTTTGAAAAAAGGTGTAAAGAGGCATATGGATAAAAAGATTTTTGACACGATTGAAGAGGCTCTTGAAGATATCCGGCTGGGAAAAATGGTCATTGTCATTGATGACGAGGATCGTGAAGATGAGGGCGATTTTATTGCCGCCGCCGACCATGTGACCACCGAGATGGTCAATTTTATCACCCGCGAGGCTCGCGGCCTGCTCTGCGTAGCCATTACCATGGGTCGGGCAAAAGAGTTGCAGCTCGATCCGATGGTGCAGCGCAACACCTCCCAGCATGAAACCAACTTTACCGTTTCGGTTGACGCTCTTGCCGAGGGCGTAACGACCGGTATTTCCGTCTTTGACCGGGCAACCACCATCAAGATGCTCGGCAACCCCGCTTCAAAAGCGGACGACTTTTCCCGTCCCGGCCATATCTTTCCACTCCGCGCCATGGATGGCGGGGTGCTTCGCCGTGTAGGCCATACCGAAGCGGCGGTCGATCTTGCCCGCCTTGCCGGTTGCAGTCCGGTTGGTCTCCTCTGCGAAATCCTGCATGATGACGGCAGTATGGCTCGTCTTCCCGATCTGATCAAGCTGAAGAAAAAGTTCAAGCTCAAGCTGATTACCATCAAGTCGCTTGTGGCTTACCAGATGCAGCGCAACAAGCTGGTGCACCGGGCGGTGGAAACGCGTCTTCCGACCGTGCACGGCGAGTTCCGCCTGATTGCCTATGAATCCTATACCGATCAGCAGAACCACATGGCTTTTGTCAAGGGGGATGTTACCTCCGACGAGCCGGTGCTGGTCAGGGTGCACTCCCAGTGCGCTACCGGCGACACCTTTGCCTCGCTCCGCTGTGACTGCGGCAACCAGCTTGCTTCAGCCCTCGCCATGATTGAAAAAGAGGGGCGCGGTGTGTTGATCTATCTGATGCAGGAAGGGCGGGGGATCGGGCTGATCAATAAACTTAAAGCATATAACTTTCAGGATCAGGGGTTTGATACCGTCGAGGCCAACGAGAAGCTTGGTTTCAAGGCCGATCTGCGCGACTACGGCATTGGTGCCCAGATCCTTGAGGATCTTGGTGTGCGCAAAATGCGACTCATGACCAACAACCCGAAAAAAGTGGTTGGCCTTGAAGGGTATGGGCTTGAAATTGTTGAGCGCATTCCGCTTGAAATTGCGCCCAACCCGATGAATCAAAACTATCTCGACACCAAGCGTGATAAGCTTGGTCATATGATTGGCTGTTCCTGCACCCCCGGCAGCGGTGAGGATGGCGGTGCGGAGGAAAAAGATGTGCTCGTAAATAAATCATAACACCATTAAACTTCCGTAAGGAAAAGGATCAATACAACGATGGATACCGACATCCTTCAACTGCAGGATAAAGAGGTCTTTGACTCTATTTTGCAAGAGACCCGGCGCCAGACCGAAACGCTTGAGCTTATTGCTTCGGAAAACTTCACCAGCCGGGCGGTCATGCAGGCCTGCGGATCGGTGATGACCAATAAATATGCCGAAGGGTATCCCGGCAAGCGCTACTACGGCGGCTGCGAATTTGTCGATGTAGCTGAAAACCTTGCCCGCGATCGTGCCAAAAAGCTTTTCGGATGCGAGTATGTCAATGTGCAGCCCCACTCCGGTTCAAGCGCCAACATGGCCGTGCTCTTTTCAGTCCTGAAACCCGGCGACCGGATCATGGGCCTTGACCTCTCCCACGGCGGCCATCTGACCCATGGCAGCTCAGTCAATTTTTCCGGTCAGATGTATGAGGCCCACTCCTACGGGGTTGACCGCGAGACCGGTATTATCGACATGAACAAGGTTGAAGAGCTTGCCCTGCAGGTTCGTCCCAAATTGATCATTGCCGGTGCCAGTGCCTACTCGCAGGGGTTTGACTTGAAGGCTTTCAGGGCGATTGCCGACAAGGTCGGAGCTTTTTTAATGGCCGATATTGCTCATCCTGCCGGTCTTATTGCGGCCGGTATTTTGGGTGATCCCATGCCGCACTGCCATTTTGTAACCACCACAACCCACAAAACCCTGCGCGGCCCACGCGGCGGCATGATCATGATGGGCAGCGATTTCGAAAATCCACTGGGCATTACCATCAAAACCAAAACCGGTTCACGCCTGAAAATGATGTCCGAGGTGATGGATGCTGAGGTGATGCCGGGTATCCAGGGCGGCCCGTTGATGCATATTATTGCTGGCAAGGCCGTGGCTTTTGGTGAGGCTCTCCGTCCCGAGTTCAAGGAGTATGCCATTCAGGTCAGAAAAAATGCCGCAACCATGGCCGAAAAGTTTCTTGCTCTTGGCTACAATATTGTCAGCGGCGGCACCAAAAATCACCTGATGCTGCTGGATTTGCGCAACAAAAATGTTACCGGCAAGGTGGCTGAAAATCTTCTGCACGCGGCAGGCATTACGGTCAACAAGAATATGGTGCCTTTTGACGATAAATCTCCTTTTGTGACGAGCGGTATTCGTATCGGTACTCCGGCCATGACCACAAGGGGGATGAAGGAGGCTGACTGTGAGCAGATCGCCGAGCTGATCGACCGGGTCATCTTATCGGCCGAAAAGCCTGACAGTGCCGCTATCTGCCAGACGGTCAAAGAGGAGATCAAGCAGCTCTGTCTTCGTAATCCGATTGAAGGGTACGCGGTATGAGATTTTAGTCGGGTTTGTACTGACTCTATCTTCTCACCTGTTACTTGAAAAGCCTCCCTGCAGCAATTCGCACAGGGAGGCTTTTTTTGTTCAGCCAAGCACCATCTATTTCTTCAGCTTTTGTCAAGAATGGTTTTAATCATGCTGTTCAGCTCAAGCGTGGTTGTTCTGATTTTTTTATCGAGCACAATTTTTTCCTGCAAGAGCCCAATCTCCCGCTCCGTCTCGGTTTCAACCCGGATCGCTTCAGTGAGCCGCTCTTTCTGGTGGATCAGGGGGTCAAGAATCAGGTTTTTGAAGGCATCGAGGAACAGGGCCAAGCAGCGCTTTGCGTTTTGGGTGTGTTGATCGTTTTGTTCCAGCCATTTATGGCTGACCGGCTGCTCCATGAGGAGGCCAGAGGCAAGATCGCGCGACTGGGAATTACTGAAGAGACTGATCTCCGTGGCTATATCAATCCGCTCATCGGGAGTGTTCTCAATCTCATGGTAGCGGCGGATCATATGGGTAAAGATCTCCTGCGCTTCCGGGTGCGGCAGCTCCAGCATCTCCTCGTGCGAGGCGGCAAATTCCAGTACTCCATTGCCATAGGTGGTGCTTTCCAGGAGGGCCTTTAAAAAGGTTTTTTCAAGCACCGAGAGGTTTGCCGGCTGAGGCTGCGCTTGAGGAGCCGGGGAGCGTGGTTCCTGCGAAGCGCCTCTTTTCTCCTGCACACCCCGTTCCTGGTTGAGCAGTTCATGGAGCGCCGGCAGGGTGACGCCAAGTTTTTCCGACAGCCCCTGCAGATAGAGCTCCTGCTCAATCCGGTCGGGGATGAGGGCAACCGTGTGCACCATCGCTCGAATCGCTTTTGCCTTTACTTCGGGTTGATCGAACTCTCCTGCTTCCTTGAAAAAACGGAGTTGAAACTCCTGGAAGGGGAGTTTCTCTGTTTCGGTGAAGTGCAGAAAGTTCTCCCTCCCTTCACGGCGCACAAAGCTGTCGGGATCGTCACCCGGTGGCAGCATGACCACAAAGGGGGTTACCCCTTCCGAGAGGAGGGTGTCGATACCGGTCAACATCGATTTCTTGCCGGCCGGATCGGCATCATAGATAAAGAGTACCTTACTCGAGTAGTGCTTGAGGATCTTTGCCTGAAAGCGTGTCAGTGAGGTGCCGCATGAGGCAACCGTATTGGTAATGCCGGCCTGGTGCAGGGCAAGCACATCCATGTAGCCTTCAACCAGTATGGCGCTCTCCATCCGCCGGATCTCGTTTTTGGCGGCATGAAGCCCGTAGAGCAGTTTGGATTTTTCAAAAAGGGAGCTTTCCGGCGAGTTCAGGTATTTTGGTGTTTGCGGGTCACTTTTCAGGGTTCTTCCGCCGAAACCAACCACCTGGCCTCCAACCGAAAAAACCGGGAAGATCACCCGCTGGCGGAAGGTGTCGTACCAGGAGTTTTTCTGCTGGTTATGGGTGATCAGCCCCAGAGAGCGGATGTGCTCCTCCGGCAGGGCGGCTTTTTTTGCCGCAAGAAGCAGGTGATCCCATCGGTCGGGCGCATAACCGAGTCCGAAGGTTCGGATGGTTTGTTCTGTCAAACCGCGCGTTGCCGCCAGATAGGCAAGCCCCTCCTGACCATCCTTGCCTTGCAGGGTGGAGTGAAAGAACTTGGCCGCCCAGCGCAGGGTTTCGCTCCGGCTCTCTTCACGGGGCGCTTCATGCTCTTTTTTTTCAGTATATCGGCTGATATCGATCCCCGAGCGCTTTGCTACCAGTTCAACCGCTTCGGGGAAGGAGACCTTTTCCATCTCCATGACAAAGGAGAAGACGTTGCCACCCTTGCCGGTTGAAAAGCATTTGAAGATCTGCTTGTCGGGCGAAACCACAAACGAGGGGGTTTTCTCCCTGGTAAAGGGCGAGAGTGCCTTGTAGCTGCGTCCGGCCGGCTGAAGCGTCAGGTAATCCGAGATAATGGCAACGATATCGGCTGACTGGCGGACATCATCAATAACCGAATGCGGGATCATCGGACTCTGGTTTTGGCGTGAGATAGCTTTCCGGAACACATCTATTCTTCTTCATTATGGTTTGCTGTTGAATAATCACAAGCTTATTTATTAAATTCTTGGCATATACGGGGCTTCTTTTTACTCTTTTTTTTTACGCCAATTCTCTGGCACTTCCGATTTTTCAGAGCCGTTTGCGGAGTGGAAAAGCATCGCGTTTTTGCATGGCAAGGAGCACCTTCAGTATAGTAAATTACAGTGCGCTTCATAACGTATTCGTCTATCTTCTGCAGTGGTTAAAATAAATAACAGTTTATGAAACAGGGCTTTTTTACGGGGCTGCTTATTGTGGTGACCTACGCGGTTGCTTTCGGCTTCTATCTCTGGATGGGTACGACCCCTCCGGAATCCATCTACCATGCCATCTGGAAAGGAGGACCGGTGGTGTCGGTGCTTATGGCGCTTATTTTGATGGTTATTGCCTACATTGTTGAGCGTATTATTGCCCTCAACAAGGCATCGGGCAAGGGGAATATTCCCGAATTTGTCCGAAGCCTCAAGCAGGATATCGACAACGGGCAGATTGACCAGGCCATTGCGAAGTGCAATGACCACCAGAGCTCTCTCTCCGCTGTGCTGCGTACCGTGCTTGAGCGCTATAACAAGCTGGTGCTCTATAACGTGACTGATCGCGAAAAAAAGATCAGCGAGATGGAGAAGGCGGTTGAAGAGGCGACCACCATGGAGATGCCGCTGCTTGAAAAAAACCTGGTGGCAATTTCCACCATTGCCTCAATCTCCACCATGGTCGGCCTGCTTGGCACAACGCTCGGTATGATTCGTGCTTTTGCGGCCATGGCGACCAGCGGTTCACCTGATGCGGTGCAGCTCTCGCTTGGCATTTCGGAAGCGCTCTTCAATACCGCGCTTGGTATTTGCGGCGGTATTATGGGTATTGTGACCTATAACATCTTCACCAGCCGGGTTGATCACTTCAGCTACATGATTGATGAGGCGGCGTTTTACATTATCCAGACCCTTGGAACCGGTAAACCGGAATAATCGCACATGTCGAGAATCAAGGTTAAAAGAGTCGGTTTTAGGATCGATATGACGCCGATGGTCGATGTTGCGTTTCTTCTTTTGACGTTTTTCATGCTGACCACCAAGTTTCGCCCGCCGGAGGTTGTTAAAATTGACTTGCCCTCCTCTCACTCCGAGCGCAAGCTGCCGGAGTCCGATGTGCTGACGGTAACCGTGAGCGGCGACAACACCTTTTTTATGGGGGTATCGTCGCAGCAGTCGCGGGTGCGGATTTTCAATTCGGTGGTCAAACCAAAACTGCAGGCCAGAGGGCTCTCTCCGGTAGCGGTAGCTGATTCGCTGAAAAAATTCAAACTGGCTGAAAGCTTCAAGGTTGACCGCGATGAGCTTGACAAATTTGTGGTGATGGCCCGCTTTGCCGACCAGAAGCTTCGTCCGGTCATCAAGGCCGACGCCACTGCCGGCTTTGAAGCGGTCAATCATGTGATCAAGGTCTACAAAAAAGCCAACCTGCTGACCTTCAACCTCATTACCGTGCTTGAAAGGGAGGTTCGCTGATGGGTATTGTTGATTCGCCAAACGGACATCGCTCCAATAAAAAAGGGAGACGCCGCTCGAAAAGGATCGGCTTTCATCTTGATATGACCCCGATGGTTGATGTGGCCTTTCTGCTCTTGACCTTTTTCATGCTCACCACCACCTTCTCCAAATCCAACACGATGGAGATCAATATGCCTCCGGAAAAGGCGGAGGTGAAGGTTGCTGAAACCAATGTCATGACGCTGAGGATTTCGGATGACGCCATGGCCTACTGCTCCCTGGGCGACAAGGCTCCACGCAGAGTTCCCCTCTACGATCCCGGTGATTCCCGCCAGATGGCCTTGAGTGCGCCCTTGCGCCAGTTGCTCAAGCAGCAGACGGCGGCGAATGAGAAGCTGGTGATTGTGGTTAAAATCAGTGAAAAGGCGCGATATAAACATCTTGTCGATATTATTGATGAGCTGAATCTCATGAAAATCGACCGCTTCAGCCTTGATGACTATACCGAGCAGGATGCAGAGGAAATAAAAAGAGCAGGTTAAGCGTTCTAACCCGAGCAAAGGAGTTCAGTTCAGGTGCCTTCAGAATTTAATAAAATCCATCAGGAGACCTTTCGCCGCAAAGCCCTTTCGTGGTCGTTCGGTGAAGAGTTTCTCGATACCGATCGGTTGCGGCAGTTGCCGTACGGCAATCTTGCCCTTCGCCGTCAGGGCCATCTCTTTCTTACGCACGGCGTTATTGTTGCAATTGTGCTTCTCGGGCTGTTCTGGGGTGTAACGGCTAACTGGCAGCGCATAATGTCACTCACCGGTTTGTTCGGCAAGAGCGATAAGCCGATGGTGGAGTGCTATGAGGTGGTTACCAGTGTGACGCAGCTTCCGCCCCCGCCGCCGCTCGATACCCCGGAGCCGGTTCCGGTTACTCCAACCTCCCCGGCCGTGCCTGCGCCGCCGAATGTCGGAAAAATCAAAAAGGTCAGCGAGGAGGAGGTGCCTGTGCAGCAGACCGTGGCCACGCAGAAGGAGCTGAAACAGGCCCTGCAGACTCAGGGGTCAGGATCCGGATCAGCCTCGTCGGGTGATGAGGTGCCGATGTTTGTAGCGTGTGAAAAGACGCCGGGCTTTCTCGACCAGAAAAAACCGGCCTACCCTGAAATGGCCAGAATTGCCGGTATTACAGGCAAGGTTTTTGTGAGTGTGCTGATTGGTGAAGATGGCCGGCCAATCAAGGCAAAGGTGATGAAGCGCATTCCGGCCGATTGTGACGTCTTCGATGCGGTGGCCATAAAGTCCCTGATGGAGTCGAAATACTATCCCGGCATCCAGAACGGCAGCCCGATCAAGGTCTGGTTCACCGTTCCGATCCGCTTTCAGCTTGATTAAGCTGCTTGCTTTTTTGCGGCTTTCGGGCGGTAGAGGATGGCGAAAATAATCCACACATAGGAGCCGATCAGGGTGAAGGGCGAGACAACGAGCGCAAAAACCCCGTCAACCTCATGTTCGAGGTACATTCCCCAGTAGCTTGCGGCAATCACAACCGCCCCGAGGGCAATCATCAGATAGTTGATTGCTCCAAGGGGCATTATTGCGGCCGGTTTCTCAACCGTTTTTTTCGGCTCTTTCTTCGGTAAGGATCTCATCAAGCAGCGTGATACAGAGTTGAGCTTCCTCCCGGCTGATGACGAGCGGGGGGAGTAGGCGGATAACGTTAATGCTGGTAGCGTTTATAAGTAACTGCTTCTGGAGTGCTTTGACGACATACCCTTTTGCCTCCTTGTCGACCGTGATGCCGATCATCAGTCCATACTGGCGGATTTCAAGGATTTGCGGATGTTTCTCTGCCAGTTTCTGCAACTCCTCATGCATAAACCGACCGATCTCCTCCGCATGTTCGGTGAGCTTGTCCTCCTCAATGGCTTGGATCATGGCAATGCCCGCAGCACAGGCTACCGGGTTGCCTCCGAAGGTAGTGCCGTGGTTGCCATACTCAAGTACATCAGCCACCTTTTCGTTGCCGATCACGGCCGAGAGGGGGAGCCCGCCACCAAGCGGCTTGGCAAGGCAGACCATATCGGGGTCAGCCTGAAGCAGGCTATAACTGAAAAACTTTCCGCTCCTTCCGCAGCCAGCCTGGATTTCATCAGCCACAATAAGGAAGTTATACTGCTCGCGCAGCTCTTTCAGTCGGTCAATAAAGGGTTGTGAAATTTTATGGATACCGCCCTCGCCCTGGATTACCTCAATAAAAACAGCAGCAGTTTTCTCGGAAACCTTCTCCTCAAGATCTGTAATATCGTTGAAGGCAATCATGCCGGTGCCGGTCAGGAGCGGTTCGAAGCCGCCGGAATATTTCGGTTTGGCTGTGAGCGACATGGCGCCGTAAGTTCTGCCGTGGAAACAGTTGCTCAAGGAGAGCACCTCATTTTTATTCGTGTCGCCCAAGCGACCGGCCCATTTTCTGGCCATCTTGATGGCCGCCTCAATGGCTTCGGTGCCGCTGTTGGCAAAAAAGACCTTCGAGAGCCCGGAGAGAGCGAGCAGCTTTTCAGCCAGCTCAAACTGCGGCTGCATCATGAAGAGGTTTGATGCATGGATCAGTTTTGCCGCCTGCGTGCTGATTGCCTCAACAAGACGCCGGTCGCCATAGCCGAGGGCATTGACGCCGATGCCAGCAATCATGTCCAAATAACGGGTGCCGTCATCACCGACCAGCCACACCCCTTCGCCATGCGTTACAGCGATGGGAAGCCGGGCATAATTATGGAAAAAAAGTTTCTTTTCGGTTTCCGGGTTTACGGCCAATGGTTTCATGCTCTGTTCTCTATGCTTAATAACATTCTTCGGGACTCTCTTCCTGCGCTTGTTTGCCTGTAACTGGTTGGCTACAGAGAGTCAAGCGTAACCACCATCATAATAAAGCAGGAGAGATTGATACAAGGGTGAATCTACGGAAAAAATCAATTTCCAAGGGATGGGAAACGTTTTGCCCTGATTTTTTATCGGAAAAAGGCTGATGGATTGATGCCGCCTGTGTTCCGAGGAGGCACACCCCGGTGTCATTTCGACTGCAAGGAGAAATCTCCCTCGTCCGTGCACGCTCTCTGCCGGTAAATGCCGTTGCCGGTATTGATCGGAATGGTTGATTTATAACAACAATGTAAAGCGCTCTAACTCGTTTTTGTCAATTCCTCAAAAAAATACAGTAAAAATACTTTCAATTTGCTGGCGCTTTGAGTGCTTGATAATTTTTTGCTCTTTGCTATTTATACGGTTTTTGGCTGATAATAGTACGTAATTTTGTAATAATTATCTTGTTTGAAGTATTTATTTTTTGCATATTTCAAATGAAGTCATACAACGTTCCACGACTTATATAGTGATGTACGATAGACGTAGCTGATTTGCTTTGCCACACCCAAGTCGCATAAATAGTACGTAGCCAGAAGTACCGTTCACTCTGTGCAGGACTGTCCCATGAGTCTTAAATAGCTCTAACAGATTACAAAAGATTGTTCAATTTGTGCCTATATCTGTTCTAAAACTAACTCAATGAGTTCCGGAATTTTAGTTGGCCTTCTTTTTTTGACAAAACTGGCGATCAACCTTTAATTCATTTAGTCTATGTGTCCGAATATGATACTTCTACTCGCCACATCTTCTATCGGAAATGATATTTCTGTCACAGAAGTTGACATTACTGATGCAAATCGCCCCATCAACGAAGTATTGCACTTGCAAGGTTGGTACAGTAATCATCTCAATCTGAAATATTTCTCATTTTCAGGTTTGACACAAATTGATGTGAATATGCCTGCCAAGGATCTTTCTCCTCCATATATTGTGATTGCTGTTGTTGATAATCCTGATCCTGAAGAGATTAAAAAAAAGGCCGCCACTGATAATCGTATTCTAAGATTTATGGCAAGTGGTGCTTTCACAGCCTCCGCAACAATGCAAAAAGAAGGAATAAAAAAGAAGCTTCTTTTATCTATTAACAAAGATGATTTGTATTACATTATTATTCTTCTGAAAGAAAAGACTAAATATTTAAAGGCTTTTGTTGAAAGTATTAAAAAGAAAGATAAAAAATTTCCTCCATTTGAAATCGAAATTCAGATTAGCAGTTTGTGCAACTTATACTGTTTGTGGTGTATAGGGCAGGAAATTGAAGAAAAGAATAATGTTAAATGCTTACCTAATAATATCAATGAAAGTAATGTCGAAAAATTGCTCGGAACCATATTGGACTATAAGACTGATGATGGTCTGCGTGTAGAAATGATTAAGTTTTCCGGCTATATTGGTGAACCTCTTGTGAGTGCCAAAACTAAAGAGGTAACGCATAAAGCAATTCGACGATGCTTAGGTTCGGGTCGAAAAATTGGATTATTTACTAATGGAGTTAAGATGGATGATGAGGAGACTTGGGATCTTTTATCACGAATTACTTATGTTCATGTTAGTCTGGATGGTGGACCAGAATCATTTTATTGGTTGAAAGAGAGTAAGAAAATACGGAATCGAAATAAAGGTACATATGAAAAAATCATAAATAATATTAGTAATTTAATTGCCAAAAAGAAAGAACATAACAGGCCGCTCAAGGTTAATATTGGTTATGTTATTTGCCCGGATAATCATAAAGAAATATACACAGTATCAAAAAAAGTTAAAGAAATCGGATGTGACTCAATACGTTTTAAATGCGATATTGGAGATAAAAATTTATTAAACAAAGAACAACTTAAGATTGTAAGAAATCAAATAATTAATGCAAAAAAACTTGAGGATTATTCGTTTAAGGTGTCGGCTATACATTCTGTAGAAAATATAAAGAGTAAGTCTTTCAGAAATTGGAGTTGTGAGGATGGGTGTTATTATCATAATTTTCTTTCTACTGTTGGCTCTGATGGTAACTTGTATTTGTGTGATCATAATACTTCCCCGGCTTCAATTACTTTTGGTAATATCATTAATAATAAGTTTGAAGATGTATGGAATGGCAAGAGACGGGAGTACTTAACAAATGGAATGCCATATACATGCACATGTGAAGTTTGTCCGCCATTTGGAAACGCTACGAATAAGTTCCTTCATGCGATAAATGAACTCGTTGTTAAAGATGGTTTTAGTGTAATTCAAGTAAATGAAGTAATAGATGAATTGGGTAAGAAAAGTGAAAGCGATATCTATGCCCTGATAGATGAAGCTAAAAAGTTTTGATTTAATATAGATGATTATCTTGATAACTGGTGGGGCTGGGTTTTTGGGAGGATCATTAGCATCTATACTATCGCTGCAGATAAAAACAATTATTACATACAGTACATCACCAGTTAATCAAAATGGTCATTTTATTTTATTGCATTTGGATATTACTGATAAGAAAAAAGTGGAGGATTTGTTCTGCCGATATAGACCAGATGTTATAATTCATACTGCTGCAATAGCAAATGCAGCTATTTGTGAGAATAATAAGCAATATGCTTGCAGTGTTAATGTTTGTGGTGTGGAAAATATCGCAATAGCAGCAGAAAAAGTTAATGCAAGATTAATATATATATCGACAGATAATGTTTTTTCTGGTAATAAAAAATTTTATGCGGAGGAAGATGGTGCTGAACCATCATGCTTTTATGGAAGGACAAAATTAGACGGCGAAAATATAGTTATTTCTGTGTGCTCTGATTATTGTATTGCACGAATTTCACTTGTTTATGGAATTAGTGCAAATTTGTCAAAGTGTTTTGCGGAAAAAATAATGATAGATTTAATGAATAATAAAGAGGTTGAGTTGTTTATTGATGAATACAGGTCACCTATATATTTAAATAATTTATGTGATATATTGATGGAATTGGCTTTGTGTAAAGAATTTCAGGGGTTATATCATATATGTGGATCAAAACGAGTAAGTCGCTATGAGTTTGGTTTGAAAATGGCTGAAATATTTCATTTTAGTAATGAACTTATTGTGCCGATATCGATCAGTGAAGTAGATTTTAGGTATTATAGGCCGGCTGATTGTTCTATGATAAATCTGAAAGTGTCAAAATTGCTAAAAACTAGGATATGGAGTCTAGATGAAGGGTTGCTTCACATGAAAGTTCTGAGTGAAGAATATGATCAATAACTAATTGATCTGTATTTGTATTGTTAAATAATGCTGTAATATATTCTAAGGTATTTTAAGCTTTTGCCTGAAATCTTTGCTTAATGTTTATTTTGAATATTATTAAAGCGCTGTTTTTTTAATATTTATATTTGAGTATGAGTAAACTATATGTAAGTAAACTCGCCAACATCATTGATCATACTATTATAAAATCAGATGCAACACAGATTGAGATAGCTCAAGCTTGTCAAGATGCAGTGCAATATGGCTTTTCAGCGGTATTTGTCAATCCTTGCCGAGTCAAATATGCAGCGACTCTTTTGCATGGCACTTCGATTAAGGTTGGTGTTCCGATTGGTTTTCCTACGGGTGCAAATACTACAAGTACGAAAGTATTTGAAGCCCAAGAGGGGTTAATGAATGGCGCAGAAGAGTTTGATATGGTTTTAAATATTGGGGCTTTTAAGGATGGTAATTATGCTTTTGTAAGAAATGATATAGAAATGGTGATAAATGCAATTTCTGGAAAAATCTGTAAAGTAATAATTGAGACACAGCTTCTGACAGAATGGGAAATTAAAAAAGCATGTCTGTTAGCTAAAGAAGCTGGCGCTCATTTGGTTAAATCAAATACAGGCTTATTTGGAGGATCTGCTACTATTAAAGATATTGAGACGATGCGAGGCGTTGTTGGTAATGAAACTGGAGTCAAAGCATCAGGAGGAATAAAGACACTTCAGGATGCATTATTGTTATTGCAAGCTGGTGCAACAAGACTTGGTTGCTCCAAAAGTGTTGATATAATAAAAGAATATGAAATAATTTCAAAATAATGTCCTTTTCTATTTTTCCCTCCAAAATCAAAAAATATTTTATAAGCGAGATGTTAATATTTCAGTGAAAGAATATGGATGACAATGATAATTTATCAGAAGGAAGGGCTCGATGGAAATTAGAAGAAGATTTTGTCAACAATAGATTGTCATGGCTTGGTGTTACACAATCATTACTTTTTACAGCTTATGGTATCTCCATTACCTCAGCAACCTGTCAGTCGCCAAAAATTTATTTGTTAATTTGCCTCGTCCCAATAATAGGACTATTGACAAGTGTTTTTATTTTTATGGGAGTGATTGGTGCAATTATAGCGATGCATCGTCTTAAAAATGAGTATGGCCTTAGCACTTATTTTGTCTCTTATATCTCAACCATGTTAGGGTGGACATGTAATATTGGGATTCCTTTTGTATTTGTAATTTCTTGGCTTATAATAATTACGGGTTTTCGAATAATTTAGTGGAACAACGGAATCAAATGGTTGACCGGTAGATTTTTTAAACCAGATTCTTTGCTTGCGTATTGATGTGATTATTGGAGTAAGAACTTAAGTCGCTGCATAGAAAATACGGTAGTACAAAATAAATGTGTCGAAAGACTGTTGCTTTACAGCGTATGATATTAAGATCAAGATCAAAATACGTAAATTTTAGGGTGGGAGAGTGAACTCTATCACGCTATCTGATATGGTTGTATTCATCCATTTTCCTGCGCTTCTCTCCAGAGCATCCAGACGCGAATAAGGCGCCAGATGCCGTACGCCCCGGTGAGGAGGGCGTAGAGCTGGAGGTCATGGCGGGCTACAGCAGGCACACTTGCGGGAAACAGGAGGATAGAGAGCGCAATGGCGAGAAACGTCAAGGCCAAAAGCATACCGGTTACCATTGCCGCCGAGATCCCTTTCATCAGCTTTTGTCGGTTGTTGTAGTGCTTTTTGCCGGCTCCTTAGCGTTTGGATAGAAGCGCCATTCGCGATTGACAATCAGGCGGGCACCATAGCTGAAGGTGAAGTATGACCATCCCCATTGGAGTAGCACAAAGACCCGGTGACGGAAGCTGGTGAGAAAATAGATGTGCACCAAGAGCCAGGTGAACCAGGCAAAAATACCATCAAACTTTATTTTGCCGAACTCTACGATGGCCTTGTTTTTTCCGATGGTGGCCATCTGGCCCTTGTCGCGGTAGCGGAAGGCTTTCCGCGGCTTTTGTTTGCTGTCGAGCAGAATGTTCCTGCCGATAGCCCGTCCCTGCTGCAGGGCTACAGGCGCAAGCCCCGGCAGCGGGATGCCGTTTTCCGGTACAAAGTATGCAAGGTCACCGCCCACAAAGATCTCCGGATGAGGAGCTATGCTGAGGTCTTTATCAACCACAATCCGCCCGATCCGGTCGGTATCAAGCCCCATTTTTTTGCCGATGGTGATGGCCGTTACACCAGCGGCCCATAGTACGGTTGCGGCCTCAATGCGTTCATTGCCGATCTGTACACCGTCCGCATCAACGTCAGTCACCATGCTGCTTGCCCAGACCTGTACGCCGAGTTTCTCCAAAGAACGGGTTGCCTTGCTGGCCAGCTCAGGGTCAAAAGAGCCAAGAATGCGCGGCGCCGCCTCAACAATGAAGATTCGGGTGAGTTTGGGGTCGATGTTCCGGTAAAATTTTGAGAGGGTGTAGCGGCTCATTTCGCCGATTGAACCGGCAAGCTCCACGCCGGTCGGGCCGCCTCCCACAATCACAAAGGTCAAGAGTTTTTTGCGTTCCACCGGATCCTTGGTTCTTTCGGCACACTCATATGCCTCCATCACTCGCCGCCGGATCTCTTTTGCCTGCGCAAGGGTTTTCAGTCCGGGTGCAAACTCCTCCCACTCGTTGTGGCCGAAATAGTGGTGCTGCACACCACAGGCAAGGATCAGGTAGTCATACTCAATATCGCCGAAATCGGTTGTGACGGTTTTCCTTTTCATGTCGATTTGCTCGACTATTCCCTTGAATACCGTGATGTTCTGGTAGTTCGCCAGCATGTTTCGGAGAGGCGCAGCAATGTCGCCCTCGCCAAGTGCCGCCATGGCAACCTGATAGAGGAGTGGCTGGAAAAGGTGGTAGTTCTTCCGGTCGATCAGGGTAACTTCAATATCCACTTTATTGCCCAGTACTCTGGCGGCATTAAGTCCTGCAAATCCTCCACCTACTATAACAACTCGTTTTTTCATTGCCTTAATTTCAAATAATCGGTTCTCTGATAGGCACCTCTATTTATTTGTTCCGAAACCCAATCACTGCGTTGGGCGGTGCTCGAAATCCTCATGTACTTAGGTGTACACTCCGGTTTCTCTGCTCCGTCCTCCTTGTTTTCGGGCTTCTCACTGGCAATAAATAGAGCTGCCTTAGTAAATTTATGATGCATCATTTTTCCCGGGTGTGCCGCGGTGATGGTTACCATCATGGCGGCGCACCGCTTGCTCATGTTGATTCTGCCTGTTCTTAATAAAGGGCTTTTCTGTAAAGGTTGAAACGCCTTAAAGTAAAAAAAAACCGGAAATCACTCTTTTTATGCAAAAAGCTGCTTTTTTAACTGATTATTAACATGCTGGCATGATGCCGCTATGCTGGAGTGCATCGCTTTTTATTCAGGTGAGACGCTCAATGAGTCGGGAGTGGAGGGGAAATTGGCGGAGCAGTTCCTCTTGTTCTGCAAAGATAAAGTCCCTGAAGTCAAAACCTGGCGCAACAACGCAGCTTACCAGTGCAAAGTTCTCCTCTTCCGGCTCTTCGAGAGAGGCGCCGAACCAGCATCCGGCCGCAACACACTCCTGGAGGGTCTGGCCTTGATCGGGCGAGGGGCCGAGGGTGAAGCTTGATGGCTCGCCCTCTGGCGGAAAAAGATAAACCGTGAGAGGATTTCCGGCGTGGAAGAACCAGAGCTCATCCGAGTGAATCCGGTGGAGCTTTGAGAGCTGTGACCCCTTGAGCAGATAGTAGATCGCCGTGGCCCATGAGCGGGGGCTACGGAAGAGCGTATCGCTCCCGAAGGGATAAGCGCCACGGCTTCGGTAGCTTTCGCGGTAGTAACCCCCTTCAGGATGCGGCTCCAGCCGCAGGCGCTCTATCCAGAACTCAGCTTTTTGCATGGAGTTTTTCCCGGATTTTTCCGGTTTTCTGACGGGACTCTTCGGCCAGTTTTTTGCGGTATGCAACGAGGGCCTCCATCAGGGGTGCATCGGAAAGGGCAAGGATCTGCACGGCCAGCAGCGCCGCATTCCGGGCGTTGTCAATGCCGACGGTTGCCACCGGAATGCCCGCAGGCATTTGAACAATAGAGTAAAGCGCATCCTCGCCGCTCAGCTTCTTGCTGAAAATCGGCACTCCGATGACCGGCAGCACCGTCAATGCTGCGGTAACGCCGGGAAGGTGGGCCGCTCCGCCGGCTCCGGCGATAATAATTTTAAGGCCGCGCTCGATGGCTGAAGAGGCATAAACTTCAAGGTCATGGGGAGTTCTATGCGCCGAGATAACCGAGATCTCCGAGCAAATGCCAAATCCGTCAAGGATGAGGGAAGCCTCTTTCATGATGTCGAAATCGGAGTCTGAACCCATGATGATCCCGACCGCCGGGGCTGTTTTCTCGCTGTTTTTTTTGATCATAAAAAAAGAAGGGTTCTCCCTCTCGGATGCGAAGCCGGTTTATAGGCTAATGATTTATGAAATTGCCGAGTTTTATGTATTTTCACGAAAGCGAATTTAAAAAAATAATACTTGTTGAGGAAGATAACAATGGCAACTAATCTCGCAGTAAAGTACAGCAATCCCGGCCCTCGTTACACCAGCTACCCCACCATTCCTTCCTGGAGCACCGATGGTGTGACGCAGGAGCAGTGGAAAGAGGCGATGGTCAAAGGGTTTAACGACAGCAATGAGACCACGGGAATCAGCCTGTATATCCACATTCCCTACTGTGAGAATCACTGTTACTTCTGTGGCTGTAACGCTCATCGTACCCAGGATCACTCCTATGAGACTCCCTATCTGGAGGCACTGCTCAAGGAGTGGCAGATGTACACCGATGTTTTTCCCGGCAGACTTAACGTCAAGGAGCTGCACATCGGCGGCGGTACCCCAACCTTTTTCAGTCCGGAAAACCTTGTCCGACTTATTGAGGGTATCTGCAAGAACGTCAACAAGATGGACAACTACATGTTCAGCTTTGAGACCAATCCAAAATCAACTTCAAGGGAGCACCTTGAAGCGCTCTACAGCGTCGGCTTCCGCCGCATGAGTTTTGGTATCCAGGATTTTGATCCTATCGTGCAGCAGGAGATCAACCGCCCCCAGTCATTCGAGCTGGTCAAGGAGAAGGTCGATCTTGCCCGCGAAATTGGTTTTACCTCGGTGAATTTTGATCTTGTTTACGGCCTGCCGAAGCAGACACTCGCTACCATTACCGATACCATCCAGAAGGTTATGGAGCTGAAGCCTGATCGCCTCGCTTTTTATGCCTACGGCCACAACCCTCACATGTACGAAGGGCAGCGCAAATTCAAGGAGGAGGATCTGCCGGTCGGTGACGTCAAGCAGGAACTCTACGATAAAGGCAGCGCCATGCTTGAGTCTATTGGCTATCATGAGATCGGCATGGACCACTTCGCCATTGAAGGGGACGCGCTCTATATTGCCGCAAAAAACGGCACCCTGCACCGTAACTTCATGGGCTATACGGAAAACACCACCCAGATGATGCTGGCTCTCGGTTCCTCCTCCATCAGCGACACCTGGTACGCTTTTGCTCAGAATGAGCGTGACGATATCGACTATATCCGTGTTGTCAACGAAGGGCGTTTCCCGCTCCACCGTGGCCATCTGCTTACCGACGAAGATTTGGTGCTGCGCCGTCACATCCTGAACCTGATGTGCAAGCAGGAGACCTCATGGGAAGACCCGAAACTCTATACCGAAGAGCTTGACATTGCGCTCTACCGGCTTGAGGATATGCAGAATGATGGTCTTGTTGTGCTGGGCGACAAAAAGGTGCGGGTGACCGAGGTCGGTATACCCTTCCTGAGAAATATCTGCATGGCGTTCGACGCAAGGCTGTGGAGCTCCGACAGCCTCTCAAAGGCCTACAATGTTTCACGCGATATCCAGAAAACCTACATCGAAAAAGCTCGTCTGGCCAAACTTCAGTCGCAGGACTGAGCGGTATCGGTTAGAAAAAAATTGAAGGGTGACGTTGGTCACCCTTTTTTATGTACGCCTCCTCTTCTCATCTCATTGCAGAATGCATCCCGATATCGATCGTTCGATAGAGGTACCTCTCGGGGTGAGGAATCTTTCTTCCTTCATTCCTTTTGTCTGCTATCGTTCAATCACCACACATTCTCCGCCCTCTCCTTGAATCAAAGTTCAAGATGCAAGAGCGCGCTTTTTCAGAGGAACTAAAACATTTGCCTTATTTTATTGATGCGATATAGTTCCTTTTCCTTAATTTTTTAGTACATTCCCGGAGTGGCAAAGGCGTTCAGAAGTTGGAATCAGTGAGACCTCTTTATCCTGAAAAAATGATTGCTTACTTTGATATGGTGACGCCATTGTGAAGTAATTTATCTTTTCAGTTGCTTGTTTTCTTTGCAAAAGATTAAAATATATAGATATAGCGGGAACGGAAGGTGAAAAAAAAAATAAAAATAGGTTTTTTGGGCAGTGGCTGGGCTAAAATTGCACAGGCTCCGGCTTTTTCGTTGATGGATAATGTTGAGTTGTCGGCCGTGGCAAGCCCGACGGAGGAGCGTCGCCTGAAGTTCATGAAGATGTTCGATATCCCGCAAGGGTTTGCTGACTGGCGCGATATGCTGAAGTGTGATCTTGACCTGATTTGCGTGACCACACCGCCCTTTCTCCATGCGGAGATGGTGACCGGGGTGCTTGAGAGCGGTAAAAGTGTGCTCTGTGAAAAGCCCTTTGTGCTCACGGTCGCGGATGCGGCCGCAATGGTTGACTTGGCCGAAAGGTCACCCGGTTTGGCGCTGCTGGATCATCAACTGCGCTTTCATCCGGCGGTTCGCAGCATGAAACAGATGATTGATGGCGGTGATCTCGGCAAAATCTATGAGGTTCGTGCCGTTGTCAATCTGGCCAGCCGTAACCGGCCCGATCAGTCGTGGTCGTGGTGGTGTGATGAAACCAGAGGGGGCGGGGCACTTGGTGCAATTGGCTCTCATCTGATTGATTTGAACCGTTATCTGGTTGGTGAAATCTCGGAAGTCTCCTGCAATCTGGCCACAAGTATTCCCTACCGCCCTGACTGGGAGGGCAAGCCGTGTGCCGTGACCTCGGACGACAGCTTTGCCATGATGATGAAGTTCGGCCCCTCATCGGTTGCTCTCGGCAGCTCTTCGCTTATGCATGTCACCACCGTTGGAGCCTATACCTGGTTTTCGTTCGAGGTGGTCGGGAGCCTGAAAACCATAAGGCTTGACGGAGCCGGACGGTTGTGGGAGGTTGACAATACGCTCGCAAAAGGGGGCAGGAGCCTGATTGATGCGCCTCGCTGGAAGCTGATTGAGCCGATTTTGCCGTGGGACGAGCTGGTGTTACAGGAGAAAATCCGCCACTCCTCGCTGGCCGTGCATGGCATTTTTGCCGTGGGGTTTGCCTTTCTCGCTCACCGGATTGTGAAGGCGCTGCGCAACAAGCACAAGGTATTTCATGATGCTGCCGGTTTTTCGGATGGTCTGATGATCCAGAAGGTGCTCCATGCTGGCAGCGAGTCCGACCGGCTTCGGAGCTGGGTTAAAATTTAACCCTTCTTTTCGTCCACTTAACCAACAATGAATCATGGCGTGGATCTATCTGGTGGTTGCCGGTTTTCTGGAGTGCGGATGGGCCCTGAGTCTTAAAAATACCGCAGGTTTTACCCGGCTCTGGCCCTCACTCCTGACTGCACTTATGATGATTGCCAGTTTCTGGCTCCTCTCCCTTGCCATGAAAACCATTCCGGTTGGTACAGCTTACGGTGTCTGGACCGGAATCGGTGCGGCCGGAGTTGCCCTGTTTGGGATGCTCCTCTTCGGCGAATCCCGCGACATTGCCCGCATTCTCTGTATTGTGCTGATCCTCTCAGGCGTTATCGGTCTCAGGCTCTTTTCTGGTGGAAGCCAGCCGTAGGGAGTTCTGTATCCATGATCCTCTTCGATCTGGAAAAGAGTGCTAGCTTTTTGAGAAAAAATTTACGGATCATAACTTATGTGCAAAGCAAAGGAGAGTGTTCGCAAGTTGCCTTGATGACGGAAGCAGGGAAGAGATGAGTTAACTGAATAACCATTGGAGGAGAAACAATGCAGAAACGCAAGCTTGGCAAGAGTAACCTTGAAGTTTCAGCTCTCGGGTTGGGCTGCATGGGCATGAGTTTTTCTTACGGCCCGCCTCCCAACAAGCAGGAGATGATTTCGCTGCTTCACAAAGCCGTTGCATCTGGCATCACCTTTTTCGATACCGCCGAAGTTTACGGCCCCTTCACCAATGAAGAACTTGTAGGCGAAGCGCTCTCATCCATCCGCGATCAGGTGGTGATCGCTACCAAGTTCGGTTTCAAGCTCAATGCGGACGGCAAAGCTGGCTGGGCGGGGCTGGAGAGTCGGCCAGAGCATATTCGCCAGGTTGCCGAAGCCTCACTCAAGCGACTCAGGATCGAAGCAATTGATCTTTTCTATCAACACCGTGTTGACCCGGATGTACCGATTGAAGAGGTGGCGGGAGCGGTGAAGGAGCTGATTCTGGAAGGGAAGGTCAAGCACTTCGGCCTTTCTGAAGCTGGAGTGCAAACGATTCGCCGCGCTCACGCCGTCCAGCCGGTCACGGCGGTTCAGAGCGAATACTCCCTCTGGTGGAGAACCCCTGAAGAGGAGCTGCTGCCGGCGCTCGAGGAGCTGGGAATCGGCTTCGTGCCATACAGCCCGCTGGGAAAGGGATTCCTTACAGGCAAGATCAGCGAAACCACGACCTTCGACACCACCGACTTTCGCAACCGCTTGCCCCGCTTTACACCCGAAGCCCGCCACGCAAACCAGGCGTTGGTTGATCTGCTCGCCAAAATTGCGGCAGGTAAAAATGCTACCCCTGCCCAGATAGCGCTCGCATGGTTGCTTGCCCAGAAGCCCTGGATTGTGCCCATTCCCGGCACTACCAAACCGGAACGCCTGGTGGAGAACATCGGCTCGGTTGATCTTGAGCTTACTTCGGATGATGTGCACGAAATAGAGAGCGCCGCCTCAAAGATAACAGTTGAAGGTGCCCGCTACCCCGAAGATCTGATGCGCATGACCGGCCGATGAGAGGGAAAAGAGAGCGGCTTTATAACCCCAACTCGCTATGCGAACCAAGGCGCACCAGTTCAAGAATGGCGTCGTTGGTTTTGCGGTAGATCAAAATAAGATCAGGCTTGATGTGGCAATCACGGCAATCACGGCAATCATTCAACGTCCCGATCAGCGCATGATCGACGGCATTAGGGGGCAAAGCCTTGTCCTCCATCAGAAGAGTGAGGATTGCCATCAAAAGCCCGTCCAGCTTTTTGCCGTGTATTCCTGATTTCTCAAGGGCGATAGTTACGCTTGAATCGACTGGTGTACTTAATCGTCCGCATTCAAGTCTTTAAACAACCCATCCAAAGATGCGGCTGTTGTGAGTTCTCCACGGCGTGCGGCTTTAATGGCCTCAATTGTTTCTGCATTGGGAATGAGCAGATCAAAAGGCAGTGCCTTTTCAGCAACAACCCGTTTCAACATAAGCCTTACGGCGTCGGACAGGGAAAGCCCTATGGAAGCCAGTACAGCGGAAGCCTCGGCCTTTGTTGCGGCATCAATCCTTGCCCTGACCACTGAATTTTCAATCATATCAATATTCTCCTTTTGTAGCTACAACGTAGCACAATAAAGAACAAAACGCAATTACTTTTGGACGGCAGGGCAGGGGAGGGATCACACAAAAATTCCCATACAAAAGAAAATGCAGATAACAAGAACGCACGATTTATTGCTTTTCAAGCAACGGTTCGGCTATTCGGTGAGGGCAAGGAGGCGAAGCCGAATGGAGCGCGTCCGGTTGGGCCGCTGGTTAGGCGACACTTTGCGTGGGGGTAGTCTTAAGTTTGCCGAGCCTATGCAGGGTGATGATATGAATGTATGCCTGAGTGGTGCCCTTTAACCGCCGTTCGTAGTAGCGGAAAAAGCATGGTACCACTAACGCGAGTGCGTATAGTCCTGCATTTGTATTGCCGGATTTTGCGAATACGATGGCACTTAGAACGCAAACGACAAGAATGCTTCTGAAGAACTTGGAGTCGGCTTCAAGACGGTGAACATCTTCGGCTGCAGCCGGACTGATTGCGATCAGCACCGATCTTGACCACTGGAAGGTGTTCAGCGCCGGCACCTCGTCGGGCTCCACAAGTGCGTTTCGAATTCGCGATGCACCCTGAAAGGCACTTTCGTTGTCATAGGGATTTAGGCGCCGGCGAAGGACGTTATAGATCGGGTCAATGTAGGAGCCCATCAAGAAGATGAGATGCCCGAGAAAGTATGCGGACGTCAGGAAAGTTGCCCAACCACCGGCTTCCGTTGTTGGGCTGGTAAGCAGTGTCCCGAAGATAAGCGGACCGAGGTGTGGAGCAAGAATTGCGGTCGCTATAGCGCCCGGCAGCAGGATGGCGAAGAAGTCGATGACCCCTACGAAGAATTCACTTGGCTTCATCAACGTTGCATGGTGGATTTTGGTCGAAGTGGGTACCGTCTAAAATAATTAGACTGATCCGCCTAAACCGCGCATTCTTGATAAATAACCCATATAAGATTACCAGAGCAAAAATATACTCTACCGCCACGAAATCTCAAACATTGCCGGATTTGCTGCCGTATAAATGACGGTGTGCAGTATGTTCTTGTGTTCAGTATAGCCCTGAATGAGCAGCGGGTTATTCCGCCGCTGCTCTCAGATCCCCCGTTCAAAAGTTATGCGCTGATTTTCTCCCATTCGGCGAAGAGTGCGGTCAGTTCGTTGCAGAGTGCGTGGTAGGTGTCGAGGGTTTTGTTGGTCTCTTCCTGGCTTTTTTTGTAGAAATCCTCAGTGGCCATCATGGTTTCCATGGACTCTTTCTTCTGCTCAAGCTTGTTGATCTTTTGCTCGATCTCCTCAACTCTCTTTTTCTCTTTTTTAGCGGCGGCACTATCCTGCTGCTGAACTTTCTCCTTCTCGGTAGTTTTCGGCGGAGCGCTCTGTTTTTTCTGCTTCTCCGCCGCATCCTGCTTGCGCTCGGCTTCAATGGCTTTTTCAGCCTTTTCAAGATACTCGGCGTAAGAATCCAGATAGAGCTTCAGGGAGCCATCCTTGATTTCCACCACCTTGTTGACCAGGCTGTCGAGAAAGTAACGGTCGTGGCTGACGATAAGCAGGGTGCCGTCATAGTACTCAAGCGAGTCGATCAGCATCTCTTTTGAACGCATGTCCAAATGGTTGGTCGGTTCATCCATGATGAGCAGGTTCGATGCCTGCAGGAGGATTTTAGCCAGCGCCACCCTCGACTTCTCTCCGCCCGAGAGCACCCCGATCTTTTTATTGACCGCGTCACCGCTGAAGAGAAAACAGCCGAGAATGTCGCGCACCTTTTTCTGGGCTTCGGACGATGGGGCTGAATCCATCATCTCCATATAGATGCTCTTATCCTGCGAGAGGTTTTCCGTCTGGTGCTGGGCAAAGTAGTTCATCGTGACATTGTGGCCCATGGTGAGCTTGCCATCAAAGTCAATCTCGCCCGCCAGAATTTTGCAGAAGGTGGTTTTTCCGGCACCGTTGGAGCCGACAATGGCAATACGGTCGCCGCGCATCACCTCAAGGTCGATCCCTTTGAGCACCTGTTTTTTTGATCCGTCGGGCAGGGTGTAGGCTTTTTTAACGCCGTCAAGCCGCATGACCTCACGTCCGGATGGGTTGGCCTTGGGAAAACGGAAGGAGATGCGGGAGGTATCCTCTTCGGGGGAGAGCATGTTCTTCTCCATTTTTTCCATCTGCTTGAGCCGGCTCTGTGCCTGGCGCGCCTTGGTGGCCTTGTAGCGGAAGCGGTCAACAAAGGCTTTCAGCTCCTCCACTTTTTTAACATCGTTGGCATACTTGCCCATCATCAATTCATAGCGCTCAGCCTTCTCCTTTTCATAATAGGAGTAGTTGCCCTTGTACTCATTGATGCGCTGGAAGGCAATTTCAAGGGTTTTGGTGGTGAGCTTGTCGAGGAAGAAGCGGTCGTGCGATACAATGATATAGCTGTGCTCATAGTTGAAAAGATAGTTCTCCAGCCAGCGGAGCGAGTCGATATCAAGGTGGTTGGTCGGCTCATCAAGCAGCAGCAGGGTAGGGTTCTGCAAGAGAAGCTTGGTCAGGTGGAGGCGCATCTGCCATCCGCCGGAGAAGGCCTTGACCTTTTTATGGAAATCTATTTCGCTGAATCCGAGTCCGCTGAGCACCTTTTCAGCATTGGACTGCATGGTGTAGCCGCCCAGATGGTCGAACTCGTGCATGGCATCGGAAAAGCGTTCAATCAGTTGATGGTAGGCTTCGCTCTCGTAATCCTGTTCAGGCAGGGCGAGCTCGTGCTCCATTCGGGTTATTTTATCCGCGAGTTCAAAAAGCCTGACGTTTGCCTGAAGGGCATATTGCAGGGCGGTTTTTTCCAGATCGGCGTCAAAGGAGATCTCCTGCGGGAGGTAGCCGATGGTGGTGTCGGCCGATTTAAGGAACTGTCCGGTGGTAATGAGGGCCGATTCAGCGGATGGGCCGCTGATAAGGCGGAGCAGGGTTGTTTTTCCCGTACCGTTCAGGCCGACAAGACTGACATGGTCTTTGTCTCCTATGCGGAACGAGGTATCGGTGATGAGTTCTTTGGTTCCGACGCTGAGGGAGAGATTACGGGCTTCAAGCATGATAAGAGAGAACTGGTGAAAATAATCGGGATCATTGATAGTATTCTTTAATAACGGGGAAAAGATACACTATTTCAGCAAAGCTTCATGAACCCGAATGCCCCAAAGCCTCCGGTTTCACTTTTTTTCTCTTCGCCGAATGGTTCACTGCTACCCTCCCAGCCATTTTTTTAAAAATATTATGCTCTTTATGTGCAAGGTTTTAAATGCAATGAACGTCAAAGATTTAAACGGTGTTGTTCAAGAGTTGGTTGTGCATTATTTCACTCTTTTTACCTGAATATTTCCTCAATGAGAGCAAGAATCTATCCGCTTCTGGTCGTGCTGCTGCTTTTTGCCTCCCCGCTGCTGCAGGCTGAAGAGCTGTTGAGCTGGCAGCAGTGTATCAGTGAGGCACGCCAGGCTCATCCCGATCTTTTTTCTGCACTTGCCACCCTCCAGCAGGCTGAGGCCGACAAGCAGATAACGGCCGGAGCGCTTCTTCCCTCGCTCAGTTTCGGCGTGAGCACCCAGGAGAGCGGTACAACATCGAAAGGTATCGAACCCTCTTCCATACTCTCCTATTCGCTCTCGGCAAAGCAGCTTCTCTTTGACGGACATAAAACTTCAAGCCTTGTTTCGGGTAATGCTGAGTCGATCAAAGCGGCTCAGTACAACTATTTTGCGGTTTCCGCTGCGGTTCGTTTTGCTCTCCGTTCGGCATTTACGGAACTGCTTAAAGCGCAGGAACTGGTTGGACTTACCCGTGAAATTGCCGACAGGCGGAAGAATAATCTTCGGCTTATCAATCTTCGCTATCAGGGCGGACGGGAGCATGTTGGTGCACTTCGCCAGGCCGAGGCTGATATGGCCCAGGCGGCTTTTGAAGTCTCTCAGGCCGAACGGGGCCTTGTGCTGGCCCAGACCAAACTTGCCTCAGCCCTCGGACGCGATGCCCATAAGCCGATCAGGGTGCAGGGAGCATTCACGGCTTCCGATCTTTCGACCAACAAGCCTGACCTGGCTCAACTGGTAAAATACAATCCCCTCTTTCAGCAGCTTGATGCCCAGAGCAAAGCCGCACGCTATAATCTTCAGGCGGCCAAAAATGCCTTTTCCCCGGATCTTTACCTGAACTCATCGGTTGGAAAGAGCATGGTGGTGAGCTGGCCCTTCCATTCGGTGGACTGGAGCGCAGGGGTAACGCTCTCTGTGCCGATTTATGAAGGCTCCATTGGCCATGCAAAGGTCTCCAAAGCCATGGCGGTTCTGAGCCAGCAGAATGCCCAGGAAAAAAGCGGTTACCTCCAGCTTCTCAATACTCTGGAAGAGAGCTGGAAAACTTTTCAGGATGCCCGCCAGATGGTTCTGGTCAAGAAAAAATTTCTTGATGCCGCCACCGAGCGCTCCTCCATTGCCAATGCGCAATACTCGAACGGTCTGATTTTATTCAACGACTGGGTGATTATTGAAAACAATCTTGTCAGTGCAAAAAAAGATTTTCTTAATGCTGAAGCAGCGCTCTTGACTGCCGAGGCTCAATGGATCCAGGCAAAAGGAGGAGGAGTTGATGGCTAGCAGGAAAAAACTGGTATGGGGCATTGCGGCGGCGCTTGTTTTAGCGGGGGTTGCGGGCTTCTTTTATTTCACGAGAAGTCGCACGGCACAGAAGCAACTTCAAGAAATCCGCCCGTCACGCGGCACCATCACCTCCGTTGTGTCGACCACCGGGGCGGTTGAACCACAGACCAGGGTTAAAATCCAGTCTTCGGTTGGCGGCCGGATTGAGGAGATTCTGGTCGAAGAGGGGCAGCTTGTCAAGAAGGGAGAGGTGCTTGCCATGCTCAGCTCAACCGAGCGGGCGGCCCTGCTTGATGCGGCCAAGTTGCAGGGGAAAAGTGAGCAGAGCTACTGGCAGAAGGTCTACAAGGAGACTGCCGTGATCTCTCCGATGACCGGTCAGGTGATTGTGCGGAGCGTTGATCCGGGCAAGACCGTCACCACGAGTGACTCGCTCTTTGTGCTCTCCGATCATCTGCTGGTCAAGGCTTTCGTCGATGAAACCGATATCGGAAAGGTCAAAGTTGGCCAGAAGGCCGAGATCGGGCTTGATGCCTATCCGGCAATCAAGGTTAACGGCGTGGTGCACCATATCTACTATGAGTCACATCTCCAGAATAACGTCAATATTTACAATGTCGATGTTCTGCCTGAACGGATTCCGGATGTTTTCCGCTCCGGGATGAGTGCCAACATTAAAATTATTGTTCAGGAAAAAAACAATGCACTCCTGTTGCCCGTCAGTGCGGTTTTGAGCCGCAACGGCAAGACGGCGGTGTTGCAGAAAAGTGGGGATGCGGCAAAACCCACACGCTTCAAGCCGGTAGAGATTGGGCTGCAGGATGAGAGCAACGTCGAGATTCTTTCGGGGTTGACCGATAGCTCGGTTGTGCTGCTTCCGGATACCTCCTTTGTTCTTCCCGGCAAAAATGGCGGTACAAACCCCTTTATGCCCCAGCGGAACAAAACGAAAAAATGAGACCCATGCTGCTTGAACTTGTTGATGTCCACCGCTCATACCAGATTGGTGAAAGCACCGTGAATGCGTTGCGCGGGGTTTCGCTAACCATCGAGAGGGGTGAGTTTGTGGCAATCATGGGGGCTTCGGGCTCGGGGAAATCCTCCCTGATGCAGATTCTTGGCCTGCTCGACACGCCCGACAAGGGAGAGTACCTGATCCTTGGCAATAATGTCAACACGTTGAGCGAAGATGAGCAGGCCGGGCTGCGCAATAATGTTGCCGGCTTTGTTTTTCAGCAGTTTCACCTGCTCAAGCGCATGACCATTGTCGATAATGTCCGCCTTCCCCATATCTACAGCGGCCTGAAAGGGGATTTTCGCAAGGAGGCCATTGCGTGTTTGAAGATGGTTGGTCTTGACCAGCGAATGGATCACACCCCCAACCAGCTCTCCGGGGGCGAGCAGCAGCGGGTGGCTATAGCGAGAGCCTTGATCCGTGATCCGCTCATTATTTTTGCCGACGAGCCTACGGGAAATCTTGATACGAAAAACTCCCTGGAGATCATGAAGATCCTTCAAGGTCTGCATGAGAAGGGCAAAACCGTCATCATGGTTACCCATGAGCATGATATTGCAGCCTATGCCGATCGCATACTTACCATGCGCGACGGGGTCATCATTTCCGACGAGCGCAAGCCGGGCGTGGAACCTGTATCAGCAGCAGGGGAGATTGCTTTTGAAACACATATGTCGCGCAAAGTTTCCCTCTGGCAGGATGGGCGGTTTCGGGGATTTTTGGCGCAGGCCTTTCAGTCCATTCTTGCCAACAAGATGCGCACCTTTCTCTCCGTGCTTGGCATTTTTGTCGGGGTCGCGTCGGTCATCGCCATGATGGCGCTTGGTGAGGGCGCTAAAGCCGCCATGCAGGAGCAGTTGAAATCCATGGGCTCGAACATGCTCTCCATCAGGGGCGGATCGGCCAAAATCCGGGGAGCCTCCCAGGGAGCCGGAGCAGTTGCCCGCTTTACCTTTATTGATGTGACCGATATTGCCTCACTCCGTACGGTGGTGAAAAATGCCAGCGGGGTGGTTAATGGCGCAGGGCGAATTGTCTATGGCAACAAAAACTGGAGTTCGACCCTTACCGGGGTGGGGTTTGATTACGGTACCATGCGTTCATCCGTCCCGACGGTCGGGAGGTGGTTTACCAATGAGGAGATTCAGGCGCGCGAAAAGGTGGCCATCATCGGCGTCACGGTGGTCAAGGAGTTGTTCGCCAACAGCAACCCGATCGGAAAAACCGTCAAGATCAACCGGATTAATTTCAAGGTTATCGGCATTGCTCCGGCAAAAGGGTTCTCCGGGCCGCAGGATGAGGATGATGTGGTGATTATTCCGGTTACGACCGCCATGTACCGTGTGCTTGGCAAGGATTATCTCAGCGGCATCTTTGTTGAGGTCACCTCGCCCACCCTGATTGAGCAGGCCAAAAGTGCAATCAGCGAGCTGATCCGCAAACGGCACCATCTGAAAGCGGATGACGACTCCTTCAATATCCGGGACATGACTGAAATTCAGCAGATGCTCAGCAGTACCACCCAGACCATGAGCCTTCTGCTCGGCTCCATTGCCGCCATCTCGCTTGTGGTTGGAGGGATCGGCATTATGAATATCATGCTGGTCTCGGTTACTGAGCGAACCCGCGAGATTGGATTGCGCAAGGCCATTGGCGCCAGAAGAAGCGATATCATGCTGCAGTTTCTGGTCGAATCGGTTGGCATGACCATCAGTGGAGGGCTTATCGGCGTCATTGCCGGTATCGGGGTCTCCCTGATGCTGGCTTATTTTGCCGGATGGGCCGTCAAAACCTCCCTGGTATCGGTGGTGCTTGCAACGGCTTTTTCAGCGCTTATCGGCATTTTTTTCGGCCTCTGGCCAGCCCGCAAAGCCGCAGCCCTCAAGCCGGTTGAGGCTTTGCGCTATGAGTAGCAGCGGAGAGGTTGAGTTGTTTCTGGAAGAATTTTTTTTTAAAAAAAGTTTTATTGCGCAGGATTATGGTGGAAAGCTCGTCATACTATTGAACGATAAGATGATGGATTGTAATGGTGATGATGTATAGAGAAGGGTTTCAGCAACAGGTCGGCTCTAGTTCTTGATGAGAAGATGATGATATAAAGAGTACCCGCAAAGATGAATGGATGATTGATAGGCAGAGAACCGTCATGTTGTTGATTGTGAGAGCGAAGGGGAGTTGATATCCTCTTCGCTCTTTTTTTGTTTCTTCTTTTTTTCGGCAAAAAAAACACCCCGCAGTTTCGTGCGGGGTGAATGGCTAGGTCGAGCTTAAAAAACGGTTATCTCAGGATGCTGCCAGTGCATCGTGCACTTTTTGTGCGGCATCGCGCAACCCTTTGGCTGAAATAAGGTTCAGGCCGGACTCATCAAGCATTTTCTGCGCGATAGGTGCATTGGTGCCTTCAAGGCGCACAATGACCGGCAGGTGCAACCCGATCTTGGTGGCAGCCTCAATAATGCCGCCAGCAACACGGTCGCAGCGGACAATGCCGCCGAAGATGTTGACAAGAATTGCCTTGACGTTTTTGTCGCCGAGAATGATTTTGAAACCCTCTTCAACCGTCTGCGGGCTTGCTGTACCGCCGACATCGAGGAAGTTGGCCGGTTTTCCGCCGGCAAGCTGGATCATGTCCATGGTACCCATGGCAAGTCCGGCACCGTTGACCATACACCCTACGTTGCCGTCAAGACGGACATAGTTGAGGTTGGATTTTGAGGCCTCAACTTCGAGCGGATCCTCTTCGCTGATATCGCGCAGTTCAATGAACTCCTTGTGGCGGTAGAGAGCGTTGTCGTCAAAATTGATTTTGGCATCAAGTGCCAGCACCTTGCCCTCTTTGGTGACCACCAGCGGGTTGATTTCCGCTATTGCCGCATCAATCGAGACATAGGCGTTGTAAAGTGCGGTGATAAAGGTGACGGCGTTGCGGAACTGCTCGCCCTGAAGACCGAGGAAGAATGCCGCTTCGCGTGCCTGGAAGCCCTGCATGCCGTAGAGCGGGTCAATCTGGATTTTCAAAAGTTTTTCCGGTGTCTCTTCGGCCACGGTTTCAATCTCCATGCCACCTTCAGTAGAGACCATCAGCACATTGCGTGAGGTTGAGCGGTCAAGGGTAATGCCGACATAGAACTCTTTTTCGATATTCATGCCCTCTTCAACCAGAAGTCGTTTGATCTCCTTGCCTTCCGGGCCGGTCTGATGGGTGACCAGCGTCAGGCCGATCAACTCATGGGCAATTTGCGCCGCCTCTTCGGGCGATTTTGCCAGCTTCACTCCACCGGCTTTGCCTCGGCCACCGGCATGAATCTGCGCTTTTACAACCACTACCGGACTGCTCTGTTCCGCAAAGAGCTGCTCTGCCGCGGCTCTGGCCTCTTCAGGCGAATAGGCCACAATTCCTTTTGGCACTGCAACCCCGAATTTTCTCAGGATATCCTTGCCTTGATATTCATGAATGTTCATATTGTTGGGTCTTGGGTTACTGACGACAATTTGTTCAGATGTGAGTGACGGAAAAAAAGGCGTGCGCAAAGAATTTAAGTATAGTAAAAAATAGGATGATGATAAAACCCCGGAGGGTTAACTCAACAATTTTTATATAAAAAGCGTTATGGATTTTAATTATTGCATGGAAAGTGCTTTCCGGGAGGCCTTGAAGGCTTTTGAACGCAAGGAGGTTCCGGTCGGGGCCGTTGTGTTTGACAGCAACGGTCACCTTGTTGGCCGGGGGTATAACCAGGTGGAAGCGCTCTGTGATGCTACGGCCCATGCCGAGATGATTGCGCTGACTGCAGCCATGGCGACGCTCGGCAGCAAGTACCTCACTGATTGTACGCTTGCCGTTACCATGGAGCCTTGCCCGATGTGTGCTGGAGCGATTGTCAATGCCAAGGTTGGCCGGGTGATTTTCGGCGCCTATGATCCCAAAATGGGCGCAATGGGCACGGTCTTGAACATAACCGGATGCAAGCAGCTCAACCATCAGCCGGAGGTGTTCGGCGGCATCATGGAGCTGAAGTGCCGGAACCTCCTCCAGGATTTTTTCAGGGAGCTGCGCCAGAAATCCTGAACTCTACTTACTCCTCGTGCTTTTCGGTCGAGATATTTTCGCGGATAATATTTTTCAGGGAGCTTGCCAGGTGGGATACAATCTCCTGTGCTAAACCGCTCCCGGCTGAAGGGGGCTGGACGGTGTCGAGGCTTTCGATGCCGGCTTTTTTTACGGACTGGCTGATGGTGACCGAGAGCACCGGGTTGCACTCCCGGACAATCTCCTTGAGCATGAAGGAGGCCTCAAACATGCTTTGCTGAATAATCTCCTTTTCATCCTCCCTGGTCATCATCTGGCAGTGGCGGGTCGTGATAATACCGGCCAGGCAGGTGAGATAGGTGTTGGTTGATCCTGCCAGAAAGAGGTTCATAAAAAACGGGGTCAGCAGGTTTCCGCCCGGCAGGAGCGAAGAGAGGGTATTGCTGAACGAGGACTGGATAATCGGCTTGATATGGGCCGGGATATCCTCTTTTTTAAAGTCGGAAAGCGGCAGGCAGCCGTAGACCGATCGCAGCAGCTTGAGGAACTCCCGCAAATGCTGCTCCCGGTGGTGAATGGTATAAATATTCCAGACCACCTTGAGGATATTGGCGAGCGAGGTGGTGGTGCCGTAGGAGGTGTTCTGCGCAAAGGCCCCGACAAAAAAGTTTTTTGTGGCGATCTGCTTGGTGGTGTTGAGCGAGTCCACTTCCAAAAACTTGAGATTGGTGCGTACCCAGCGGATATCCCGCTCTTTTATAGCCGCTTCCGGGTGGCGGGGGTGAACCGGCATCTCTTTTTCGAGGGAGGTGATATAGGCGGCCATCTCTTTTGACTTTTCATCTGCCGGCAGCTCAGGCTTTTTCGGCAGGGCAAAAAGACGGACTCCATGGTAAAGCGCCGAGAGGAGCAGTGCGGCACTGAGCAGCAGGAAGAGCGCGCCAGCAACAGGGTGAAGCGAACCGAGCAGCAGGGCGAGGGCATGCAACTGGTTGACCAGAACGGTAACCGCAAGCAAGATGGCCACAAAAAGCGCGGCATAGAGGAACAAGATGGCTTTTCTTTTCATATCAACAGCTAGTTTAAAAAGGGTTTAGCCATCAGAAAAGAGGTCAGGTTCTCTTAACTCCCCAATTCCGGTTCCGGGAGCTTGATGGAGTGGTCGCGGCTGAACTGATAGTCAAGAAAGATCTCCTCGGCTTTCGGAAGCTGCCATTTGCCGTTCGGAAGAAGGTTGGTGGTCTCCTTGAGCCGGTAGGCTGTGTGACCGCAGGTCCAGCAGTCGTAATTGGCCATGCCGGTACAGAGGCAGGTCTTCTCCTTGACCTTAATCGGCTCGCCCGGTTTTCTGTCGGCAATGGCGTTGTAATAGGCATCGATATAGCTGCACTTCCCGCCGTTTTCAAGCAGGTAGCCAAGCCCCTCGCAATTGGGCTTTATCGCATAGCGCAAGGTTGGCGACTGGAGAAGCATCCGCATGGGGTAGCCGGTGGTTGAAGCCATATTGATGACAATATCCTCCTCACGGGCATTGATATAGTGCTGCTTCACATCGTCTGGCAGACCGGCCTCTTTGCTGATGGTAAAGCGGGTTGCCACCTGTACGGCCGCCGCTCCCGCCTTGAGGTAGTCAACCGCGTCGGTACCGGTAAAGATTCCTCCGGCAGGAATAAGCGGAATGTTCAGTCCCTCTTTTTTCAGGAAGGCAAGCACCTCCGAAAAGATGGTCTTGAGGTCAAGGGCCTGCCAGTCATCCGGCCCGAAGCCAAGATGGCCACCGGCAAGCGGTCCTTCAACAATAATGTAGTCCGGCAGGCGGTTCAGGCGCACGGCACGTTTCAGAAAGATGGAGAGCGCCCTGACGGAAGAGATGATAATGCCAATCTGGACATCGCGAAAGCGCGGGTGATCCTGGATCAGGTCGAGTGTACGGAGATTGAGACCTGCCGCAAGGGTCAGGCCGTCAATGCCTGCATCCATGGCGGCCGCAAGCCGTACCTTCAGCGTTTCATTGCCGCTGTTCATGGTCAGCTTCTCCATGCAGTTGAGAAAAATCGCTCCCTTACCGGATTTTTGGGAGACGGTGTAGTCGATATATTTTTTCTGTGCTTCGGCAACCTCTTCCAGGTCAAAGAGTACGGCGGATTTGTCGGGATTGTTGCTGTACTGGATGTACTTTTTTCTTTTCCGGCTGACAAACGAGGTATTGAATATCCTGTCGCAGACATATCCGGTTTCGGCGTCAGAAATATGGCCTATTCCGCCCAGTTTTTCAGCCGCAAGAGCAAGTTCGGTCGTTGAAATATTGACTCCCATGCCGCCGATAATGATGGGTACATACTCTTTTCCGCCCAGTTGTAACCTGAAATTGTCTACGTTCATTGTCTTTTTTATCAGTATAAAAGCATTTACAGATCCTCATTTCCCTAGAGCACAGGGCCCGAAGCCGTGCGACGGCAAGGTACGGCGCGCCAAAAATTACTTAAGATATCATATTTCAATTTATAAATCTACAGACAATTCTCCGAAATAGCGCCGCTTTTGTAACTATCCTGTGCATTCTGAAATAAACTTTGCACTCCCGGCGGTGGATGAAGTTTGAGAAAAGGTAGAGAGAATATTAAATTGCAGGCCAATGAAGGGGAAATAGGTAAATTTCCCGCAAACCGATAACCATCCTGAAAAAGGGGAGCATTATGATTAAACTGGTTTTGTTGCGGCATGGGGAGAGTCAGTGGAACCTTGAAAACCGCTTTACAGGATGGTATGATATCGATCTTTCCGATCAGGGTCGCAAAGAGGCGGCTGAGGCCGGAAAACTGCTCCGTGAGGGCGGGTTTCTGTTTGATGTCGCCTATACCTCGGTTTTGAAGCGTGCGATCCGAACGCTCTGGAGCGTGCTTGATCAAATGGACTTGATGTGGCTGCCGGTTTTCAAGAGCTGGCGCCTTAACGAACGCCATTATGGAGCTTTGCAGGGCCTCAACAAGTCGGAAACCTCCCAGAAGTATGGCGAGGAGCAGGTGCTGGTCTGGCGCCGCAGCTACGATACCCCTCCGCCGGCGCTTGAGTTGGACGATGAGCGTTATCCGGGTTCCGATCCCCGGTATGCCAGTCTGAAGCCGGAGGAAATTCCGCTCTCCGAGTGTTTGAAGGATACGGTGGATCGCTTCCTGCCCTTCTGGCATGAAACGATTGTGCCCCAAATCCGTAGTGGCAAAAATGTTCTTATTGTGGCCCACGGCAACTCTTTGCGTGCTTTGGTCAAATATCTCGACAATATTTCCGAGGAGGATATTGTCGGCCTTAATATTCCTACAGGAATTCCCCTGGTTTATGAGCTGGATGATGACCTCAAGGCCCTGAAACACTATTATCTCGGCGATCAGGAGGCTTTGAAAAAGGCTGTCGAAGCGGTTCTCAGCCAAGCAAAAGCCTCAGCCTGACCCTCATGAGGAGCGTAAAGAATAGATTGTTAAAAAAACAATTATATTCTGCACTCCGATCTCCGGGTCGCCTTTTTTTGAAACTATTATGAAAAGTAGTGCCTGAAAATATGAACGTTACGTTAAATACGGGGCTTTATGATCCTCAGTTTGAGCATGATGCCTGCGGTGTAGGGTTTGTTGCCCATATCAAAGGTGTCAAGTCCCATGAAATTGTCGAACAGGGTTTGCAAATCAACGAAAACCTGAAGCATCGCGGAGCATGCGGATGTGAAAAAAATACCGGCGACGGGGCAGGAATTCTTCTTCAGGTGCCCGACAAGTTCCTGCGAAGGGTTTGTGCTGAACGAAATATTGAACTTCCGCCTGAAAAACAGTACGGCGTCGGGATGATTTTTCTGCCGCCGGATATCTCCCAGCGGCGTGCCATTGAGGATATCTGCCGCCAGATGATTCAGGCCGAGGGCCAGAAATTTCTTGGTTTCCGAAAAGTACCGACCTGCAACGATAGTCTTGGCGCTACCGCCCGCTCTGAAGAGCCGGTAGTCAAGCAGTTGTTTGTCGGCTGGGGCAAGGATATTGAAAGCGAACTTGAATTTGAGCGGAAGCTCTATATCATCCGCCGTCGTATCACCAAACGGGTGAAATATACCGCCGGTCTTCTCGGCAGCAGTTATTTTTATATCTCAAGTCTTTCCGGTCGCACCATTGTCTATAAAGGGATGCTTCTTCCCGAGCAGGTCGGGGATTTTTATCCTGAACTGCACGACCCCGAGATGGAGAGCGCGATTGCCATGGTGCACTCCCGTTTCAGCACCAATACCTTCCCGAGCTGGGATCGGGCGCACCCATACCGCTACTTGAGCCATAACGGCGAAATCAACACCCTCAAGGGCAATGTCAACTGGATGAAGGCGAGAGAGAAAAATATCCAGTCGAAGGTCTTCGGTGACGCGCTTGAGGATATCAAGCCGGTTATTCTGGAGGATGGCAGCGATTCGGCCATTCTTGACAACGCATTCGAGTTTTTGGTGCTTTCAGGCCGTTCGCTGGCTCATGCCGCCATGATGATCATCCCTGAGCCGTGGGCTGGAAACAATGCCATTTCCCCTGAGAAAAAAGCCTTTTACGAGTATCATAGCTGCCTGATGGAGCCTTGGGACGGCCCTGCATCGGTCACCTTTACCGATGGCGTGCAGATCGGCGCGGTGCTTGATCGCAACGGCCTTCGTCCTTCACGCTACTACATCACCAAGGATGACCTGATCATTATGGCCTCCGAGGTTGGGGTGCTTGATATTGCTCCGGAACGAATTCTGAAAAAAGATCGTCTGCAGCCGGGCCGCATGTTTCTGGTCGATACGGCCCAGGGCCGCATTATCTCCGACGAAGAGATCAAGAAAACCATTGCCGATGAACAGCCTTACGGCGAGTGGATTGAGCGGAACGTGATTGAACTTGAGGATCTTGAGGATCATCCGCAACTGAAAAATCCCGATGAGGACAAGTACAGCCTTACTGCCCGTCAGAAGGTCTTTGGCTATACGCAGGAAGATATCTCCCTGCAGATCAAGACGATGAGCGAAAAAGGGGTGGAGCTGGTCGGTTCCATGGGCAACGATACTCCGCTGGCCGTGCTCTCCAACAAGCCAAAGTTGCTCTACGATTATTTCAAGCAGCTTTTCGCCCAGGTGACCAATCCTCCGATTGATTCACTCCGCGAGGAGCTTATCACCTCCACAACGGTTATGCTCGGCACCGAAGGCGACCTGCTTGAGCCGACCGAGGTGAACTGTCGCCGCATCCGCTTACCACATCCGATTCTGAACAATCAGGTACTAGAAAAGATCCGTGGCATTGATAAACCCGGTTTTCGGGCTGTCACCTTGCCGATTTTTTACGATGTAGCTCGTGGCGGCAAGGGTATTGAGGCGGCCATGCAGGATCTCTATCGCCAGTCGGAACAGGCTGTCAGCAAGGGGGTCAATATTATTATTCTCTCCGACAAGGGAGAGATAGAGAGTGACCGTGCACCGATTCCGGCTCTTCTTGCAGTTTCCGGCCTGCACAACTTTTTGATCAATGCCGGTCTGAGAACCAAGGTTGGTCTTGTGCTTGAGTCGGCCGAACCGAGAGCGGTGCATCACTTTGCCATGCTCATCAGTTATGGTGCCGGTGCCGTCAATCCCTACATGGCGATTGAAACCATCCGCTCCATGATCTCCGCTGGCCATATCACTTTGGATGAGAAGACGGCCGTCAAGAACTATGTCAAGGCCGCCGTCAAGGGCGTGGTGAAGACCATGGCCAAGATGGGTATTTCCACCATCCAGAGCTATCGTGGTTCACAGATTTTTGAGGCGGTTGGTCTCAATACCCAGCTCGTGGATGCCTACTTCACCCGTACACCGACCCGTATTGAGGGCATCGGTCTTGATACGGTGGCCGAAGAGGTTCGCAAGCGGCACGAAACCGTATTCCCGCCTTCGGGCAACAAGGTTGACCGCGGTCTGGAAGCTGGCGGCGAGAGAAAGTGGCGTTATAACGGGGAGTTCCATCTCTTCAGTCCCCAGGCGATCCATTTTCTGCAGCACTCCTGCCGGACGCAGAACTATGAGCTGTTCAAGCAGTACGAGACTCTTATCGATGACCAGAGCGAGCATCTCTGCACCATCCGTGGTTTGATGGATATCCGCTTCAGCAAGCACGGTGTGCCGCTTGAAGAGGTTGAACCGGTTGAAGCCATTCTGAAACGGTTCAAGACCGGAGCGATGTCCTACGGCTCCATCAGCCAGGAGGCTCACGAAACCCTGGCCATAGCCATGAACCGCCTCGGAGGCCGGAGCAATACCGGTGAGGGTGGAGAGGATCCGGCACGTTTTCACAAGGATGCCAACGGTGACTCAAGAATGTCGGCCATCAAGCAGGTCGCTTCCGGACGCTTTGGCGTGACGAGCGAGTACCTGGCCAATGCCAATGAGCTGCAGATCAAGATGGCCCAGGGCGCAAAACCGGGTGAAGGCGGCCAGCTTCCGGGTTCCAAAGTCTATCCGTGGGTAGCCAAGGTTCGTCACTCGACGCCTGGTGTAGGCCTTATTTCGCCTCCGCCCCATCATGATATCTACTCAATCGAGGATCTCTCCCAGTTGATCCACGATCTTAAAAATGCCAACCCTTCAGCACGTATCAACGTCAAGCTGGTCTCCTCGGTGGGCGTCGGTACGATTGCGGCCGGTGTTGCCAAGGCGCACGCCGATGTGGTGCTGATCAGCGGTCATGACGGCGGAACGGGTGCTTCGCCTGTTTCAAGCATTATGCATGCCGGTATGCCGTGGGAGCTTGGCCTTGCCGAAGCGCACCAGACCCTGATGCTCAATAATCTTCGCAGCCGTATTGTTGTCGAGACCGACGGCCAGTTGAAAACCGCAAGGGATATCGTTATTGCCGCTATGCTTGGCGCCGAGGAGTTTGGTTTTGCCACCACCACGCTTGTGGTGATGGGGTGTGTGATGCTGCGCTGCTGCCAGGATGACTCCTGTGCGGTCGGTGTTGCTACCCAGAACCCGGAACTGCGCAAGCATTTCAAGGGCAAGCCGGAGCATGTGGAAAACTTCATGCGTTTCCTTGCCGAAGGTGTTCGGGAGTATATGGCGCGCCTTGGTGTGCGCACCCTCAACGAGCTTGTGGGACGTACCGAACTGCTCAGCATGAAAAAGTCGGTTGATCACTGGAAAGCGCAAGGGATTGATCTTTCCAAGATTCTCCACCATCCGGAGCTTGGTGAGCATGAGAGCCGCTACTGTACCATTGAGCAGGAGCACGGCCTTGAAGAGAGTCTCGACTGTACCACACTGCTTGCCATTTGTGAGCCTGCAATTAAACGCAAGGAAAAGGTTTCGAGCACCCTGCCGATCCGCAATACCAACCGGGTGGTCGGCACGATTGTCGGCTATGAGGTGACCAAAGCCTATGGAGCCGAAGGACTTCCGGACGACACGATTCATTTGAAATTTACCGGTTCGGCTGGCCAGAGTCTGGGTGCCTTTATTCCAAATGGCATAACCCTTGAGCTTGAAGGCGATGCCAACGACTATGTCGGAAAGGGCCTTTCGGGCGGACGCATTATTGTCTACCCCTCAAAAGGCTCCTCATTCCTGCCGGAAGAGAATATCATTATCGGCAACGTCGGCTTTTACGGCGCAACCTCCGGAGAGGCTTTCATCAGGGGAATGGCCGGAGAGCGTTTCTGTGTGCGCAACAGCGGCCTCAGTGCCGTTGTGGAGGCGATCGGCGATCATGGTTGCGAATACATGACCGGCGGCACCGTGATCATTCTCGGTAAAACCGGACGGAACTTCGCGGCCGGAATGTCGGGCGGTGTGGCCTATGTTTATGATGTGGACGGCACCTTTGCTGATAACTGCAACCATGATATGGTCGGACTCTCCCTGGTTGATGATCCGCTGGAGCTTGCAACGCTTCAGACGATGATTGAGCGCCATGTCGAGTATACCGGTAGTGATCTTGGCCAGTCCATTCTTGATGACCGGGATGCTCTTCGCCAGCGTTTTGTCAAGGTGATGCCGCACGATTACCGCCGGGCTCTTGAAGCGATGCAAGAGGTCGAGGCCGCAGGGCTCAGTGGTGATGAAGCCGTGATGGCCGCGTTCCTTAAAAATATTCATGACCCTGCACGTGTTTCAGGGAATTAACACCGGCACCGGGCAGCAAAGCCCGGTCTGGAAAAGATTAAATCATTGATATGGGTAAAGTTAAAGGATTTATGGAGTACCAGAGAGCGTTGCCTGCTGACAGGGAGCCTCTGGAAAGAATACAGGATTGGCAGGAGTTTCACCTGGAGATGCCGGCCGGGGAGCTGCAGAAGCAGGGTGCCCGTTGTATGGATTGCGGCACTCCTTACTGCCACACCGGCTTTATGCTCAGCGGTATGACGAGCGGATGCCCGATCCATAATCTTATTCCCGAGTGGAATGATTATATCTATAAAGGGTTCTGGCACGAGGCGTATGACCGGTTGATGAAAACCAACAACTTCCCGGAGTTTACCGGAAGGGTCTGCCCTGCACCGTGTGAGGGCTCCTGTGTGCTCGGCATTATTGAACCCGCGGTGACGATCAAGAATATCGAGTATTCGATTATAGAACATGCCTTTGCCGAAGGGTGGGTTGAGCCCAAAAAAATTGCCAAACGAACCCTCAAACGGGTGGCCGTTGTGGGATCAGGTCCGGCAGGACTTGCCTGTGCCGACCAGTTGAACAAGGCCGGTCACAGCGTTACGGTTTTTGAGCGGGATGATCGGTTTGGTGGCCTCATGATGTACGGTATTCCGAACATGAAGCTCGACAAATTGCAGGTGGTCGAGCGCCGCATCAACCTGATGAAGGCTGAGGGCGTGACCTTTACCGAAAGCACCACCGTGGGTGTGGACTATCCTTCGGACAAGCTGCTTGAAGAGTTCGATGCCGTGGTGCTCTGTACGGGCGCCACAAAGCCCCGTGACCTTGCGGCCGAGGGGCGTGAATTTACAGGCATCCACTTCGCTATGGATTTCCTGCGTTCAAGCACCAAAGCCTTGCTTGACGGTACAGCTCCGGTACTTTCAGCCGCCGGAAAAAATGTTGTGGTGATTGGTGGCGGTGATACCGGTACCGACTGCGTAGCCTCTTCGCTGCGTCAGGGGTGCAAGAGTGTGCTGCAGCTTGAGATTATGCCGAAGCCGCCTTTGGAGCGCGAAGCCTCCAACCCCTGGCCCGAATGGCCAAAAACCTTCAAGGTCGATTACGGCCAGGAGGAAGCCGCCGAGCTGCAGGGAGAGGATCCACGCCACTACTCGATGATGACCAAGAAGTTTCTTTCGGATGAAAAAGGCGCGCTGAAGGCGGTTGAAGTTTCAAGGGTTGAGTGGGTGAAAAATGAGGGACGCTTTGCGCCAATGCCGGTTCCGGGTACCGAACAGATTCTTGAGGCTGATCTGGTGCTGCTTGCCATGGGATTTATCGGGCCGGAGGAGCATCTCTTGCAGCAGCTTCAGGTGGTTCAGGACGAGCGTTCCAATATCCGGGCAACGGAAAAAACCTATCTCACCAACCGTGAAAAGATTTTTGCCGCCGGTGATGCACGTCGTGGTCAGAGCCTTGTGGTTTGGGCTATTCATGAGGGCAGGGGAGCGGCACGTGAGTGTGATCGTTTTCTGATGGGCGCCACAAGCCTTCCCTAAACGATTAAGGCTTTTCAGCAGTTAGATGTAGTCTTGGCAAGCATTTTTAATCAGTGCGGATTATGGAACAGCAAAAACTCAGGGAACTGCTCGAAACCCTTCACGGTGAGCTTGAACAGGTCGATTCGGTTGATGAGGGCACGGAAGCGGTTTTAACCACCCTTCGCGATGATATCCGCAAGCTGGTTGATGAAAAAACCGGCACGCCGGAAGAGGATGCCTCCCTTGTGGAGCGTCTCGGTGAGGCGGTTGACCATTTCGAGGCTGGCCATCCCAAGCTCAGCCTGACGATTCAGCACCTGCTGGACAGCCTTGCCAATATGGGGTTTTAACGAATTGCCCGATTCATTTTTTGACGGCATAATATACTAGTTTCATGACAAGAGAGAGAGAACCCGGAAGAGCTAAACCAAAGAGCGGCAACGGCACGGGCGAGCAGGTTTACTGCTCGTTTTGCGGCAGAAGCGCCCAGGAGGCAAACAGCATGGTTGCCGGCCCGAGAGCCTTTATTTGTGATCGCTGTATTAAAACCTCCTATGAAATTCTGCGCAAGGAGCTGAGTGCCATACAGCAGCCTGAGCGGACTCAGGAGCAGCCCTTTCAGCCGCGACTGGTGAGTCCGAAGGCGATCATGGAGTCGCTTGACCAGTATGTTGTTGGTCAGGAGTTAGCCAAAAAGTCCCTCTCTGTAGCGGTTTACAACCATTACAAACGGATTGATTCACAGGAGTGGAAGCATGAGGATGATGAAGTGGTGATTGAAAAGAGCAACATCCTCTTGATCGGGCCAACCGGTACCGGCAAGACCCTGCTTGCCCAGACGCTGGCCAACCTGCTTGAAGTCCCTTTTTCCATTGTTGATGCCACCTCGCTTACCGAAGCGGGATATGTTGGTGACGACGTTGAAACCATTCTGGCCCGCCTGCTTCATGCCTCCGATTTTAATCTGGAGCGTGCCGAGCGCGGCATTATCTATGTTGACGAGATCGATAAAATTGCCCGCAAGTCGGCCAACGTCTCCATTACCCGCGATGTATCGGGAGAGGGCGTTCAGCAGGCTCTCTTGAAGATACTTGAAGGGGCCGTGGTTGGCGTGCCACCAAAAGGGGGACGCAAACATCCCGAGCAGCAGTTGATCAACATCAACACCAAGAACATTCTCTTTCTCTGCGGCGGAGCCTTTGAGGGACTTGACAAGCTTATTGCCAAGAGGGTTTCAAAATCCTCCATGGGATTTGGTGCCAAGGTCAAGACCACGCAGACGGGCTACGATCCGGAAATTTTGCGCTATGTCACCCAGGATGACCTGCACGAGTACGGCCTTATCCCCGAGTTTATCGGCCGCCTGCCGGTTATCTCAACCCTCGACATGCTGGACGAAAAGGCGCTGCGCAACATTCTGGTAGAGCCGAAAAACGCCATCACCAAGCAGTACAAGAAGTTGTTTGAAATGGACGGCGTTGAGCTTGAGTTTACCGAAGAGGCGCTCGACAAGGTGGTCAGCATCGCCATTGAACGCGGCACCGGTGCACGCGCGCTTCGTTCCGTGCTTGAAAATGTGATGATCGACATCATGTTTGAGCTTCCCTCAATGAGTAACGTGCACAAGTGTGTGATCACGGCCGACACCATCGAGAACAAGGCGGCACCGGAATACTCTTCCAGCGACGGCAAAAAGAAAAAAATCGCATAAAATGCATGGCCGAGGGAGATTACCCTTTGCTTTTCATGGATGAAAGTCTATATTATCAGCCTTTCAGAGAGGACGATTAGCTCAGTTGGTTAGAGCGCTACATTGACACTGTAGAGGTCAGAAGTTCGAATCTTCTATCGTCCACACCTCACTTAAAAGCCTGCAAAATAACAACTTGCAGGCTTTTTTTACGCCCTTTCAGCCCCTTTGCTTGGTGATGATGTGCCAACATCATTGTGCCAATACCCCGGGAACTCCGAGCCCCAGCTCGGCAGAAAGAGATGATAATGTGCAATGCAGGGGCTTTGCATTACCGGTCTGCTTCTGGTTGGGAAGATGGTTATCTATCTCCTGGAAATTCAGGTTGGAATCAGTCCCAGTATGTGGCAACTCAGATGGCTGGCGGCCACCGGTTCATTGATGATCTGAAGCAGAAAACCATAGCCTATGAAGATGAGATTGCTGAATATCACGTATATTATTCAATAATCTGCGTTTTTGGTGGATCAATCTGATTGTTGTTAGCCATCTCTCTAATTGAGGGAGAAATCTTGTGAACGTTCACCTCGATAGGCATAAGAGCCTATTTCACTCTTTGCTTTTTGAATTCATTTTCAACAACGGCAGAGATTCAGCTCACCGATTTGCCGCGCTTATTGATTCGTCGCAACATTGTTGTCGTACACATGATGATGTGATGGCAGAAGAGCGGGGTTTCCTAATTTCTGAATATCGTACATTCTGGGGATTTCTGTTCGAACGCTATCGGGAGACTTACCAATTGGGATTTGCTATGGGAATTAGCGACATCGCAGAAGAAGATGTAGAAAACGGGCGTTGTCGTTCCGACTTATTCCAAAGTCTTGGGTATAATAGAAGCTGGAAGATGACCATGACACATCAGTATCAACGGGGTTGGATTAACCCTCAGCTTGACGAAATATGTAGCAGCATGAAGTCGGAATAGTTTATGACTTTCAGAATGCCTTCTATCACTAATTTGTTATTGCCTGATAGCCAACCAATCGTTGCAGGGGACGGTCCGCATATAGGTGGCGCAATCCAGAACTCCACGTTTGGCGTCTGTCCATACGGAGCATCGAATGCATAATGAAAAACAAGTTTGGTATATCGTTAGCAAGGATGATTTGCCTAAACAATACCCTACTCACAAGCACGAGTCAGCTTTTTGGGAGTGCTTAGGTCGCGCCATTGCCACGTTCGGTTTTCTGGAAGAAGTATTATCTCGGGCTATTTTTTCGTTTACAGCAACACGGCTATACAGTGATTCTGAAATTCAGCAAGCCTACGACGAGTGGCTTCCTAAACTGGAACGAGCCCTCAATGATACGCTTGGTCATTTGATTATTACATATGAAAAGTCTGTGCGCGATAATCCAATGGCCACAATAGAAAATATAGATGAGCTTGTAATGTATCTAAAAGAGGCATCAAAAATAAGGAACGTTCTCTGTCATGGTTCATGGAGGCTACCTGACTCTAGCGGAGCCTCAATACCGTTTTTCGTGAATCGACAGAAGGAGGTCTTTGAAACCGCAATAGATTGCCAGTTCATTGACAAAGTCCAGAAACATACTGCTGAATTAATATGTGAGGTCGTTAATACTGTTACGCATATGGGTTGGCAGTTTCCTGGTTCGAATGGTCCCGGAAAGGTAATCTGGGATAATCCGTATCAAACATGAAACAATATTTCAGGACCATTGATGGCTTCGCTTTGGACTTTGGGCCACAATTCCATAAGTGAAATATCTCGGTGTGTAATATTTTGCAAAAGGATCGGGGAGAAGCCTCTGCGTATTTGCCCTGATGACCAACCACGACCACATCCTGCTGTCAAGCGGTAGTGATGCTCTTTCCTTCTTCATGCGCCGCCGGTTTTCGGCTTACGCGCCCTGCTTCAACCGGCGTCACAAACGAGTCCGGCACCTCTTTCAGAACCGGTACAAATCCATCATTTGCGAAGTGGAGGTATACTTCCGGTAAGCTGGTAGCCTGCATCCATCTCAATCCCATCAGGGCAGGAGTTGTCATATTTCGCCGGTAAAGGGCCAAGACGCCCAATCCCGACCTGGCGGCCAACTGATCGTTAATAGGTGTAATTGCGTTTATTGCTTATTTATTTTACGTGATATTTATTTTATCAATCTGCATAGAGCCTTCTAGCTGTAGGGTTGTGTTGTCTTGAATGGTAATTCTTGAGTTTAACCATTATAAAATAAAACTTTATAAAATCTGTTAAGGGATTTTGTTATGGCAAATCTCTCAAGTTAGGGTAGGGATTCAAGCGCTCTCCATAAAAAGTATTGCAACTCCAGATGTTGCTTTGCTGTTTTTTTTATATGTATATTACATCAATAACACTCAAAATCTTTTGATATAAGTTTTAATAGGTTCCCTGCCCAAGAAGTGGATACGAATAAGGCTACACGCACAAGGCGGGGGGTTATGTGGGAGTCACGATTAACTAATTTCACAGGGAGGTAACGCTATGCTAAACAAGTTCTTCTCCACCGAATCACAAAAAGGCCTAACTATGACAGAGTGCGCCTTGATTGCAGCTTTGAGCAAATTCTTCTCCATCAAATCACAAAAAGGCGTAACCATGATCGAGTACGCCTTGATTGCTTCTCTGGTTGCTATTGCTGCGATTGTCGTTCTTACGACTCTTGGAACTCAAATAACAGCTGCTTTTCAAGCAGTCGTAGACGCCCTTACTCCGAAATAACTTTTTTACAATCGAAGCTGTGAAACTACCAGTCGTCGCTCTCGCCATCGCACTCACTCTGGGGGCGGTGGCAGCTTTTATCGCCGCCCGCTGGATGAGCGTCGCTCAAACTTCAGGGATCAAGGTCGTTATCGTTGAGCAGCCCATCGAAGCTGGCAAAGCTATCAGGGCTGAACAAATTAAGGCTATCGATTGGCCCGGTTCGGTCGTTCCTCGAGATGCATCCACTCGCACCAGCAGCGTGGTGGGTCGAATTGCCCGCGTCTCCATGATCCCGGGTGAGCCTGTTTTACCTGGTAAATTGGCCCCAAAAACCGCGACTGGCGGCTTATCCTCGATCATCCAAGAGGGCAAGCGTGCCATTACCGTTCGTGTAAACGAGGTGATTGCGGTTGCCGGATTTGCCTTGCCAGGCAGCTATGTGGATGTTTTGGTTAGCGGCAAAGACGCCGACAATCAGCCTTTTGCGCGAACAGTGCTGTCGCGCATCAAAGTATTGGCCGTAGCCCAGGAAACAACTACAGACCCTGATAAACCAAAAGTGGTTGATGCCGTAACCCTTGAGCTTACGCCGCTTGAATCCGAAAAGCTTGACCTTGCCCGCAACATCGGGAAGCTTTCTCTCGTCTTGCGCAACGAATTCGACACCAGCGTTATAAACTCCGCAGGTGTACATCTGTCCGATATTGTGTATACGCGCTCCACCGGTGCAACCATCTCTTCGCCGGCTGCAGAAGCGGCACCGGCTAAACACACTGTGGCGACACCTTCACGTCAACGCCGTGGACCCGAAGAAATCCGTGGCACCAGCCGCCAACCTGTTGCCACACCCTAGCCAACATGCACATGAATTTGACATGCCTAATGCGTTTGACCTGCAGGATGAGTGCTCTTGTGGCGCTTCTTGCCAGCGCCGTATCCGTGGTCGCAATGGCCTCTGCCTCGACCTACCTTGTACCGGAGGGCGAATCAAGGGTCTACCGGCTCCAGCGACCCATTACTCGTGTTGCTGTAGGCAACCCCGACGTGGCCGACTTTATGATTTTTAACCACACCGACCTCTATCTGCTGGGTAAAAAACCAGGCGCAACCAATCTTATTATCTGGGACCAAAAAGGCAACGTCACGACTGCATCGCTGCATGTCAGCCGCAATATCAAACCTATAAAAGTCTTGTTGAAAGCCGCCTTGCCGAACGAGCGCAACATTGATATCTACTCATTGGGGCCAGCGTTGGTACTTGCCGGGACGGTTTCTGACGCTTTGGCTGCAGAAACGGCCTACCGCTTGGTAAAAGCGTATTTGGGTGGTACGGTTCCGGGTGTCAATCCCGAATCCACCTTGGCCAATAGTGCCTCTGCTTCTGGCTCTGTGGCACCTGCCACCATTTCTGGCGTGGCCAATAGTGGGTCTCTGCTCCTGCCTCTGCCCCTAGCAGTGCGGTACCTTCCAGCATGCCTGGCGTGGTCAACCTCCTCAAAGTCCTCGACCCGCAGCAAGTCCGCCTCGAAGTCCATATTGCTGAAGTGTCCAAGTCCTACCTCGAAACGTTGGGCCTTGATTTGTCGTCAGGCTTCGGATGGACACAAGGCGGCCTCATGACAGGGTTTGTCAGCAACGCCACGCTCAACCTCATATTGAATGCTCGCTTCGACTCCAATACGCAAACCATAGTTGGTAAACAGCTTCAAGTGGAAGCCGAGCGCAAAAACAGTTTGATTAAAATTCTGGCTGAACCTACTCTTGTCACCATGAGTGGTCAAGAAGGGTACTTCCTGGTTGGCGGCAAAATTTATACGCCCACCGTCGGCTCCAACGGTACAGTCGACTACGTCGAACGCACCTATGGTGTGGGTTTGCGATTTACACCCACCGTCCTGAATGCTGGTCGTATTTCGCTCAAGGTTGCACCAGAGGTCTCTGAGCCTAACACAGAACCTGTCACTGCGGGAACCACACTCAATCTGCCCGCCTTTAAAATCAGCTACGCATCCACCACCGTCCAAATGAACGAGGGTGAAAACCTTGTTATTGGCGGCCTTCTGCGCGACAAACTCACCGAAGTCATCCGCAGAGTGCCCTTGCTGGGTGACATTCCTCTTCTTGGCGCGCTCTTCCGACGCACCGAGAAGAATGCTGAAACGACCGAACTCATGGTTTTTATTCGCCCCACCTTGGTCAAAGCCAGTGCCTCCGCGCCAGAGCTCCCCACCGACAGGGTTGTTCCGCCTACTCAAAAAGAGCTTTTCCTCGACGGAAAACTTCAAGGCTCACCGGTAAAATGACCCCCATCTGCACAGATGTTGCCGTGCATCAGGCTCAAACAACGAAGCACGCTCAATCCCAAAAGGGCAATGCGTTGGTCGAATTTGCGCTCATCCTGCCCGTGTTTCTGCTCCTTCTCTTTGGGATGGTTACTTTTTCTATAGCCCTGTACAACAAAACCGTACTCACCATGGCCACCCGGGAGGGTGCGCGCGCCGGAGTCAAGTACGTTGCAAACCGGACCAACACCATCATCAATAACAGCGCCAGGGCTGCAGCCTTGCAGCTCTGTCAGAACAACCTCATCTCTTTTGGGCCAGAGATGACCCTTACGATCTCGACCAGCGTTCAGAGCAACATCCTCACGGTCACGATCACAAGCGATTACACCGGACTCTTCATTTTTTCGGACATTATTCTCATCTCGGCCCACACCAGCATGAGGCTCGAATAACCATGGCACCTTCACACCACATCATCAAACCGCTGGATGGCCAGCGTGGCGGTGCAGCCATTTTGTTTGTCCTGTGCTTGCCGGCGCTCTTGGGCTTTACCGCTTTGGCGGTTGACTTGGCCCGCCTCAACCTGACCAAGGTCGAACTTCAAAACGCGGCCGACGCTGCTGCTGTGGCCGGCGCTCGTTCACTCAGCGACACGCAGCCACCTCCCGGTTCGTCGGACCAGCCTTACAACTGGTCAGCGGCCACGACCACTGCGCTCGCTGTGGCACGACTCAATGTCGCCAATGCCCGACAGATTCAGGATGCGACCATTGAAACAGGTTACTGGAATCTCCAGAATCCCTCGCTCGGTCTGCGTCACACCAGTACACCTGTTGCCGGAGATGTTCCCGCCATCCGCGCCACGATTGCGATATCCAGTACTCAAAACAACGGTCCCTTGCAGTTTTTTTTCGCCCCCATTCTGGGTATTGCCGAAAGCAACGTTCAAGCCCGTGCCATTGCCATGATAGCCCCACCCGCGGCTGGTACGGGCATGTTTCCTGTGGTCATCAACATGGCCATGTTCACCTATTATTGGGATACAGCTTCACGCACCCCCAAGCTGGATCCAGCCACAGGCAGACCCTACATTATCGATATTGGCTCCAGCTACCACAGCGCCGTGTCGGGCGGCTGGACCACCTTTAATAGTAAAGTTAACGACTCTCCAACCATTCGGAGTCTCATCACTACAGGCAACACCACCAATTTAGCTATCGGCAATCTCACCTGGCTTCCATCGGGCACCAAAACCGACGTGTACAACTCTATACCCACCAACCTGGATACAGCGGTTTTCGTGGTCAACAGCATGGTGACTAACTCCTGGCAACCCATCGTTGCGATTGCCGGTATTCATGTTATTGGCACCGTCGGAAATGGTGCCAACACCAAAATTGAAGTGCAATTCATTGACAACGTCTCCATCGGCACCACCAACCCAGGCACCGGTAACGGGGTGCCATACGGCGCCTACACTCCTCCCATACTTGTTCAATAAATACCCATGAACATTGTTACCTACTCTCCCCAGCCCTGGGAGGTTCCCGATACACAACTTGAACTGGGTCAAGACCAACTGGTTCGACTGGTGGGCGAGCAGGGGGGCATGGTGCGCCAAATCACAGCCCAAAAACCCGACCTCGTCTTTTTAGTGGGCTTTGAACCGACCGATCCCCTTTACATTCAAGATGTCGAGAAACTCTGCCTCGCGCTGCCGCAAGCCGCCATTGTGGCCCTGCACCCACAAACAGAGCCCGAACTTTTGTTATCTCTTATGCGCGCTGGGGTGCGTGAAGTCATTGTCGACAGCGCATCCAAAACCATACAACAAGTTATCGCACGCGTTCACCTTCGTGCCAAAGGCGTCAGCATTAGCCGGGGTCGGGTTTTTGGATTTGTCTCCTCCAAGGGGGGGGATGGCAGCTCTTGCATAGCGGCCAACTTGGCCTATGCGCTCTCTCAAGAGCCCGATACCCGCGTGCTGGCGGTTGATGTCTATTTACCCTTTGGCGACCTGGACATGTACCTCACCGGAGATAACTACTCTCATGATTTGGCTGACATCTCCACTCAATCCGAGCGGCTTGACCAGATGCTGCTCGACAGCATGGTGCAGCACCTCAGCCCCACGCTCGACCTCATCCCCTCTCCCAACACGTTCGAAAAAATCATTCTTATCGAACCCGAGCGCGTGAGCGAACTCATTCGCATTGCCACAAACTTTTACGACTACATTCTGGTCGACATCGGCACCTCTTTAGACCAAGTCGGTATCTGGGTGCTTGATCACCTTGACGAACTCTTCGTCGTATCCACTCCATCGCTGCCATCGCTGCGCCGAGCGGGCCAACTGCTCAAACTCTGGAAAGAGTTTGAAAAACCTATGTCGCGCATCGAAATCATCCTCAACCGCGCTGACATAAGTGCTTCCATCTCCAGTAGCGAAATCGAAAAAGTCATCGGCAGGCCAATTAACATGCGTTTCCCCTCCGATTACCAAGCTGTGCAGGAATCCCTCTTGATAGGTCAGCCCTTCGTGCAAGTGGCACCCAAATCCAAACTTTCCAAAAACATCATTGACTGGGCTGCGCAAATCACCGGCAGCAGTCATCCTAAACTCTCGCTATGGCAACGCTTAAAGATCAAATAGTTCGCTGGAGCCTCTCTCCCAAACGAGTTGCAGCTCCTCCTGCATCAGCGCAGGCACAACTTCACGCGGTTGAGGCTCCAACTTCGCCTGAACCAGAACCGGCGATAAAACCCAACGTATCCCCAGATGTTGATTATTACGCGATCAAAATGAAGTTGCACCAAAAGCTGCTCACCCGTATCGACCTCAACGCCCTTGAAAGCCTCAACCCCGAGCAACTGCGCAACGAGCTTGGAGCCTTGCTTGTGTCGCTTATTCTGGAAGACGACATTCCCCTCAATGATCAAGAGCGCACCACTTTGGTGGCCGACCTCAAAAACGAAATCATGGGTCTGGGCCCTTTGGAGCCCTTGCTGGCTGATCCCACCATTTCTGAAATCATGGTCAACGGCTACCAAAACGTCTATGTCGAAAAAAGAGGACGTATTCAGCCCACCAACATCCGCTTCAACGATGACGCACATCTTATGAAAATCATCGACAAAATCGTCTCTCGTGTGGGGCGGCGCATCGATGAATCAAGCCCGATGGCTGATGCCCGCCTGCCCGATGGGTCGCGCGTCAACGCCATCATTCCGCCAGTGGCTCTTGACGGCCCAGTCCTCACCATTCGGCGCTTTGCGGTTGTGCCCCTGCAAATGGAGGACCTCATTCAAAAAAACACACTCACATCCATCATGGCCGAACTGTTGTCAGCTATGGTTAAAGTCAAGTGCAACATCATCATTTCCGGGGGCACGGGTTCGGGTAAAACCACGCTGCTCAACGTTCTTTCGGGCTTTATTCCCACCAACGAACGCATGGTCACCATCGAAGACACTGCAG
>CAIMCD010000017.1 GCA_903839405.1 uncultured Chlorobiaceae bacterium | reverse complement strand
CAGCCGCATTGTCGCCGTGCTCAACCGGGTCTTGATGTAGCTCTCTCCATGGCTTATGGCGCGGGGAACTCCTCGTGCCATTCGTCGCTTCACCCGTGTCATTTCGACCAAAGGGAGAAATCTCGTTTGGGTAGTAAGCGGGTTCTTTTCAATGCGGTTTTCCCGCCGGATTCCTCCGGAGAGTTGACCGCAAGTGAGTGAGATGAGGCTTGCCCCAAAATTCTAATTGACAATACTCTCTTTCTTTAGTGTGCCTTTTGCCGTACCTTATCATTGGAAAGAGGGTATCATGTTTGATGCGGAAGCATAGCTTGATGGGTAGGCGATTGTCATTGCTTCCCGAACTGATTCAAGCACTTCAATGTCAAATTCAAAATCTCCGCCGGACAAGTTGGCTGTTGCTTTCGAGTTTGTTGTCGGGTCAAATCAAGTCTGCTGGAAACAATGCTTAACTACGACTTTACCGATTGCCTATCGCCTCTGGATTTTGAGCTTCTTTCAAAAGATTTACTCGAAGCTGATCTTGGCATTAAGTTGGAAAATTTTCGCGAAGGACGCGATCAAGGAATTGACCTTCGCCATGCACCAGTTACTTTGTCTGGACGTAAAGGGTTTAGCTCGCAAAAGCAACAAGCGATAATCGTACAATGTAAACGATACTCAAGGTTTGCAAGCTTGAAATCCCAACTCAAAAATAAAGAGCTTACTAAAATTGCTAAGCTCAATCCTGCTCGTTACATCCTTACTACATCCGTTTCCCTCTCTCCTCGTCAAGTAGATGACCTTAGAGAACTATTGTCGCCATTTGTTCTAACCTCTGGGGACATTTATGGCAGGGATCGCCTGAATAGTATTCTCAGTAATCACCAAGATATTGAGCGCAAACACATCAAACTGTGGGTCTCCTCAGCTGGTGTTCTTGACTCAATTATCCACGCAGGAACACATGTTGTTTCTTGTGAAGAAGTGGAACGCTCAATTGCTACGGCAAAACTTTACGTTCAAAATACGAGCTTCGATGAAGCATTGGCAATTTTGAGAAAGCGCCACGTTTGCATCATTTTAGGTTTGCCTGGAATAGGAAAGACCACACTTGCAAGGATGTTGTTGCTCTATTTTTATGACAGAGGTTATGATATAGTGAAAATTGAAAGCGATATTTCGGAGGCCCGAGACGTCGGTTACCATAACAAGCCCCGGTTCTATTATTACGATGACTTTCTTGGACAAACAGCGCAAGCCGACAAGCTGAACAAGAATGAAGATCAGAGGTTGTTGGATTTCATGGCAAGTATCGGTGATTCAAAAAACTCAGTTTTTGTTCTGACAACTCGCGAATACATTTTAACCAAAGCTAAACTTCATTATGAAAAACTTGCTCGAGAGAAGTTTGATCATCGGACATGCATTATTGACCTTTCCAAGTATTCGAGGCGCATTCGGGCACAGATTCTTTACAATCATCTTCACTTTTCAAAGCTACCTTTAGCTTACATCGAAGCATTGATTGTTAAGCGAGGTTACCTGAAGATAGTAGATCATACGAACTATAATCCGAGGCTTATTGAGTATCTGACCGATTCAGCATGGATAGGAGAGATATCTTCAGACGAGTATTTAGAGTTTTTTCTTCAAAAACTGAATAATCCAGTTGATATTTGGGAGCATGTGTTTCACTATCACCTTTCCGACAGTGCTCGGCATATACTTTACACTATTACAGCAATGCCAAGTGAGTCATTAATCAGAGATTTAGAGCTGGCTTTTAACTCGTTTCACAAGAACCTATGCGCGATGTTCAGCATTGCTCATTCAGCATATGATTTCAAAAATGCCCTCAAAGAATTAGAAGGAACATTTACGGCTACGCGCAAGGCTCAAGACATCGTACTTGTCAGTTTCAAGAATCCTTCGATTCGAGATTTTATGCAGAATCTGCTATTGAGTGGTGAACTGTTGTCAGAACTCATCTCGTCCTTGGTGTTCTTTGAACAGGCTCAGTGGTTTGTGGAGACGTTGAAAGAGAAGAACCCACAGGTATCGATAGTGGAACTCTCACGGCATATACCGCAGATTATGGACGCCCTAAAGAAATTATTTTACGCGGATAGTTGTAGTATTTCAGTTTTCGGTCAAAAACAATGGGCTCGAGTCAGTGTACAATTCTTGAATCCTGCTGAACGGCTTGCAACAATTGCATCGTTTTTTGCAAAACAAAACTACCGTGATGATTCCAGTTGGATCACAACAAAAATTTCTGAATTGTGCTCTAAAATAGAAGCCGGTAAGCTGTCGGTATCTTCGATTCTGGCTTCTATTGTTACACTTAATGAGCTTGGTTACTTGAACTCGCATGCAGGTAAAGAATTGGTTATTGTTCTGAAAACGCAAGTTATGAGTGATTCCGGTGATATAGATGTTTTTGAAACTTTGGCCAGCATGATCGATATATTTCCTCAATCTTTCACCGAAGAAGATTTAGAATCGATTCGTGTAGAGTATTCCGATTATGCTGAACGTTATGCCGCTGAGTGTGATCTTACCAATCCCGATGAACTTCGTGAAGAGGCATCAAGAATTCAAGATATCGGAGACTTTTTCGAGGTTGATACCGATGCAACCCAGGACACCTTAAGGGAATTTGCCGATGAAATAGAGGAGAAGCAGCAATCCGAATGGGATAATTTTGATGAAGATGATCGTAGCTCTACGCACATTAATAGTCCAGATGAGTGCTCTGATAGGGAGCTTGATTCCATTTTTAGCACACTTGGTAATTAAGATCAGAGAATGACCACTCGCCCCAGCCCCGAAGATCAGCTTACTTGATCATCATCAATCAAATCCTCTTCTCATGGATAACAACCTGCATAAAAGAGTTTGAGTGCGTTTAACTGGCTTATAGCTTATGAGCGCGACGGTGTTGTAAATTAAAATGGATAAAAAACCTAGAGCCAAACAGGAGATTATATATGCTGAACAATCCGGTGATCTGGTTTGAAATTATTGTGCAGGATATGGAGCGGGCAAAGGCTTTTTATGAGTCGGTATTTCAGCTCAAGCTTGAACGGCTGAACACCGTCAATTTTGAAATGTGGGGCTTCCCTGCGGCCATGGACAAGGTCGGCGTTGGCGGCGCTCTGGTGAAAATGGAGGGCGGTGTCTCCGGTGGAAACAGCACGCGGGTCTACTTCTCCTGCAAGGATTGTGCGGTTGAGGCGGCGGCCGTGCCGGAATTTGGCGGCACCATCTACCGCGAAAAAATGTCCATCGGCGAGTACGGCTTTATCGCTCTCGCTTTTGATACCGAGGGGAATATGATTGGCCTGCACTCGCTGGAGTGAGTTGGTGTTAATTGCCATAAAAGTATATTCCATTCATTAAAGGGGTTAGGATTCATTCGAGCACTCCTCACTGCTCTGCAGTGGTATCAGTTTTTGGTAACAAGTAGTAAAAAGGGGCGCTCTCGTGCATCGGTTCAGTAGTACAACCTCTCTTCGGTATCGCATTCTTTGCCTTGCCGTTACTCTCTTCTTTGCGGCCAGCAGCGGAACTCTTTGGGCGGCCGCTACCCGCTGGCCATCGCAATACCTGAACGGGGTTGCGCCGGACATGGTGAACGCCAAACTTGCCGCAAAAACCCGGGAGTTGGGTTTTGACGATTTTGTGGTGATGCATTCGGGTGTAACCATGAGCCCGCTCTGGTCGGCTGAACATCTGACGCGGGCGAATCTCATGAGTGCGAAGGGATTGGAGCGCCGTAACTCCTTTCATCCGGAGGAGCAGTTACCAGCGGGCGAAAGGGCGGAGCTGAAGGATTATGCCAAATCAGGGTTTGATCGCGGTCATATGGCGCCGAATGCCGATATGCCGACCGAAAGTGCGCAGTGGCAATGTTTTACGCTGGCAAACATGATTCCCCAGGATCCCCTCAATAACCGCCATCTCTGGGAGCGGATTGAGTCGACGGTTCGCTCTATGGCCAAGGAGCGGGGTGAACTCTTTGTGATTACCGGGCCGCTCTATCTCGGCACCACGGTGAGGCGGTTGAACGGGCGGGTTTTTGTGCCGACCAATATGTTTAAAATCGTGTTTGACCCCAGGATGCAGCGAGGGGCGGCCTACTATGTTGCAAATCGGGAGGGCGAGGAGTACCAGGTTGTGAGCATCCAGCAGATTGAGAAACTGGCTGGCATTAACTTTTTTCCGAAACTTTCGGCCTCGGCCAAACAGGCAAAGCTGCTGTTGCCCGACCCTGTTGTGAATAGTAGTCGTTATTAATTGAGGATGTTTATCGAGTTCAAGGTTTTATGCATTAAACCGGAGAGGTAAGGATGAAAACAACGAGAGAGATATCTCCCTTTGCCAATGAATCGGAGGTTCTTGGCATTGGCGGTTTGACTATCGAGAATCGGGTAGATCGTATTTCGCTCTACGGAAGCCTTGATATTACCCGGGATCAGGGTGGGCTGGCTCATGCGGAGCGGTTGAAGAAGCTTTTGGATGATATCGTTTCAACCCTCAAAGCGGAGCCTCTGCCGTCATCGATCACCATAAAGCCGCCGGAAGAGATTTCAAATCCGTTTGCGGAGGAAGGACAGTGAGTTTTTTCTGAGATTCGACCTCGGTTAAGCTCATGCATTGACCAGAACAGCATTGGTTTTCTTTGAAAACAATATTATACTTCAAAAGCTGTGTTCCTGAAGTTCCTCTTTTTGTACAGGCAGTACCCCGTCAGTACCCGAACAATCAGTTTCAATCCGTAGCAAGAGAGTCTCAAACTATCCGTTGCGTCTTTTTTCGATTTGTTTGCAATTGCACTCCCGGAAGTATGGAACGATAAATTCCTGAAGGAGGTGAGGCTTTTTATCTGTGGTATTGTGATTTAATGGTATCAGTGTCGTATCAGTAGTGAGTTTCAGCTTATCAACCTGATCAAAACAAGGAGAAATTATCATGGCTGTTACTGGAGATTGGAAGCTCTATTACGACTGGAACTGTGATGGCAGTTATGCCTCAACCACCATGACGGTTAAAGCTGACGGAACATGGACGAACGGTGAAGGGGGGGCTGGCCTCTGGGTTCAGGTGGCAGGAATGTTCATGTTTCAGTTCAACAACACAAAAACGACCTACTGCGGTGACTTTGCCAGCAAGTCGGTTACCGGTATCTCTACAACCTTTACCGGATTAAAAGGGTGTTTTTACATGTTGCAGTCCGGTGTACCGGCTCTTGCTGCCGAAGCCGCAAAAGGTAAAGAGAAGGCGAACGCGGCAGGTGTAGTAAAGTAAAACGATAACGCCGCCAGCTCTTTTAATGCTCTTGGCGTTAGCCCGAGAGAGGCATCAGACCGCCTGATGCCTCTCTGTCAGGATGCAAGTTCCCCCTCCCTCCAGCCGATTACAACGAACCAAGAACGTTTACCAAAAAGTTGGTGCTCCGTTCTAATGCTGCAGCAGAAGATCGTAGAGCACCTCATTGCGTTGGTTCCGGATCACGATTCGCTCCGGGTTCACTTCCGCTGTACCGCAACAAAACTCCAGGTGTTCCGCGCGGTTGACAAATGCCGGCAGCACCAGAAAGTGTATCCCATGCCGGAGTGCGTAGCCGCCGTAGTGGTAGTGGCCACTGATGCAGGCCATAACGGCAGGTGATGATGAAACCAGTTCGGTAATTTCCCTATGGTTCCAGAGCAGGCCGTGGCGGGCGTCGGTTGTTTCGGGGATGAAGGGAAAGTGGCAGATGACAATAACCGGCTCTCCGCTCCGTTCAGCACCCTCAAGCTCACTCTTCAGCCACGCTTTCTGGCGGAGGCCGATTGCCCCGCAATAGTCGTGCAGTTCAGGTTTCGCGAGATAGTGTGCAAGCATCCTGCGTTCCTCTTCCGTTTCAGGAGTGGTGAGGATGGAGATATCCATGCCGTCGAGCACAAGAAAGCGAAACCCTTTTATGGTAAAAGCGTAGTAGGGGGCTTGCATGCCGAGCGCTCTCATCAGTTCGGGGCGCACTACAGCAAGGCAGTGGTTGCCGAGCACGTGGCGGATGGGGTACGCAAACTCCTGCAGGATTGTGGTGGCATGGCGGATCTCTTCCTGCTTTCCGGCATCACTTCCCTTGATGAGGTCGCCGAGCTGGAGGAGAAAATCAACTTTTTGCCGAGTGATGGTGCTGAGGCATTCTCGAAGCCCGGCCGCCGCCAAGGCGGCGGCTGGTTCGCTTGCGGCCGGGAGGTGAATATCGGTTACGAGGCCGAACCGGATGGTTTGATCGGTTGCGGCAGGCATCAGTCGCCGAATTCGGAGAGGTATCGCTCCATGAAGACGTCGAGATCGCCGTCCAGCACGGTTTCCACGTCGAACCGTTCGTAGTTGGTTCGGTGATCCTTGATGCGCCGGTCGTCGAGCACGTAGCTTCGGATCTGGCTGCCCCACTCAATTTTTTTCTTCTTGCCCTCGATCTCCCGCTTTTTGGCCTCTTCATCCTCGCGCTGGCGCTGGTAGAGCTGGGCCATCAGCATTTTCATGGCTCGCTCCCGGTTCTGGAACTGTGAACGCTCCTCCTGGCAGCCGACCACAATGCCGGTGGGGAGGTGCTTGATGCGTACGGCAGTCTCAACCTTGTTGACGTTCTGGCCGCCCTTGCCGCCGCTGCGGAAGGTCGAGAGTTCAATATCCTCCTTGCGAACCTCGATTTCAACGTCGGGAGGTGCTTCGGGGTAGGTGAAGACGCTGGCAAAGGAGGTGTGGCGCCGGGCGTTTGAGTCGTATGGCGAAACCCGCACAAGGCGGTGAACCCCGTTTTCTGCTTTCAGGTAGCCGTAGGCATAGGGCCCCTGGATCTCAAGCGTTGCAGTTTTAATGCCGGCACCGTCGCCCTCCTGGTAGTCGTCGGTATAGATTTTGAATCCCTTGCGTTCGGCCCAGCGCATGTACATGCGGTAGAGCATCTCGGCCCAGTCCTGGGCTTCGGTGCCGCCCGCTCCGGCATGGATGGTGATGAGGGCGTTGCCGGCATCATCCTTGCCCGAGAGCATGTTTTTAAACTCAATGGCCGAGATATCCTGCTCAATGGAGTCGATAATCGTGATCAGCTCTTCGGTGAAGGATTCGTCCTCAAGCTCCTCGGAAATGGTGAGCTCATCCTCGCATACCTTGGCTTTGGATGCTATTTTTTCGTACCCCTCGGCCCATGACTTATGTTCGTTCAACTCCTTCAAGACCTTGTGCGCCTCTTTCTGGTCGCTCCAGAAGGCCGGGTCGGCGGTTATTTTTTCAAGATCCTCGATTTTTTCCTTACGCTGATCGACGTCAAAGATACCCCCGTAACTGGTCCAGGCGACGATGGATCTCCTGCAGTCGTTCTTTTTGTGGTTCAAACATGGTTTTACGCTACTGAATGTTGAGAATGAAACGGTTATAACCCCTTTAATAGGATAATTTTTTTCAGGAGAAATCAAAGGAGCCTGCGCCTGTTTGTAATTTGCCGCTTCCGGATGAAATTAGCCTGCCTATCGACGCAAAAAAGTAAAGGAGTTTTCATATTTTCCTTTCTGTTATGAAACAGCCGTGGCTTCATGACCGGGAGTTCTCCCCGGTACCAACCTGGAAATTCTGATGATGAACACTCTCTTCCGTCCTGTGGTTCCCTTTTTCAGCAATCAAGCCTTTGATGGCCGCCGGAGGGTGGTGATTGAAAATCTCTCTCCTGAACTTGACGGAGGGCGCTATCCGGCAAAAGCCGTGGTGGGCGAGCGGGTTGTGGTGAGTGCCGATGTGTTTGTTGATGGCGCTGACCGCATCTCGGTCGAACTCTGTTTCCGTGCTTCCGGCAGTGAGCTTTGGCAGCGCTCACCGATGCTCTTTTTAGGTAACGACCGGTGCGAGGGGTCATTTGTGGTCGGAGAGCCGGGCCGCTATGACTATACGGTTGAGGCGTGGGTTGATCATTTTGTAACCTGGCGCGAGGGGTTGATAAAAAAGATCGGGGCCGGGCAGGATGTGGCGCTGGACCTGCAGGTCGGGGCGGCTCTGGTGGAAAAAGCCGCTGCCGTGGCTGATGCCTCCGATGCCAAAAAGCTCAGGGCCTTCGCCGTGCGATTCCGTCCGGAAGAGCCGAGTGTTGCGCTTGAGCCTGAACTGCTGCAGCTCATGGCGCGTAGTCCAGACAAGGCCTATGCCTCGGTCTACGACAAGGTGCTCGGCGTGATGGTTGAGCCGAAAAAGGCCGGATGCAGCGCCTGGTATGAGCTTTTTCCCCGTTCATGGGGCTCGGAGCCCGGCAAGCATGGTACCTTCAACGATTGCCGGCGGCTCTTGCCGATGATTGCCGGGATGGGGTTCGATGTGCTCTATCTGCCGCCCATTCATCCGATCGGCTACTCCAAGCGGAAGGGCAAGAACAACAGCCTTGTTGCCGCCCCGGGCGAACCGGGTAGTTGCTGGGCCATCGGCAATAGCGACGGAGGCCACAAGGCGGTTCACCCAGAACTTGGCACCCTTGAAGAGTTTGCCGCATTTGTTCTGGACGCTGAAACGCACGGCATCTCCGTTGCTCTCGATATAGCCTTTCAGTGTTCGCCTGATCACCCTTACGTAGCTGAGCATCCGGAGTGGTTTACCTGGCGACCGGACGGCACGGTGCAGTTTGCCGAAAACCCGCCCAAGCGGTATGAGGATATTCTTCCCATCAATTTTGAGTCGGCCGATTGGCAGAACCTTTGGATTGAGCTGAAGAGCATCTTCACCTTCTGGATTGAGAAGGGAGTGAAAATTTTCCGGGTCGATAACCCGCACACCAAGGCATTTCCATTCTGGGAGTGGGCGCTTGCGTCCATCCGGGAGGAGCATCCCGATACGATTTTTCTGGCCGAGGCCTTTACCCGTCCGAAACTGATGGCCCGTCTTGCCAAGATCGGCTACAGCCAGTCCTACAGCTACTTTACCTGGCGCAACAACAAGCATGAGTTGCAGGAGTACCTGCAGGAACTCACCACCTCTCCCCTGAAACACTTTATGCGAGCGAATTTCTGGCCGAATACTCCGGATATTTTGCATGAGGAGCTGCAGAGCGGCGACCGGGTGAAGTTCCTTATCCGTGTGGTTCTGGCCTCAACCCTCTCCTCGAACTATGGCATTTACGGCCCGGCCTATGAGCTTTGCGAACATCTGCCGGTCGGTGAGGGCAAGGAGGAGTATCTCGACTCTGAAAAATATGAAATCAAGGCTTGGGATCTCGACCGCCCCGGCAATATCCGCTCGGAGATCACCCGCATCAACCGGATCCGCAAGGAGAATGTGGCCCTGCAGCAGACCAGTGATATCACCTTTGTGCGCATTGATGCATCCGCAAATCAGGAGCATGCACAATTGATGGGCTACCTCAAGCGCTCGGCGGATGGCTCCAGCACTGTTCTGACCGTGGTGAATCTCGATTCGCACCATACCCAGTCGGGGTGGCTGCGCTTTCCGCTCGAACTCTTCGGCCTTGATCCTGCTCACCCCTTCCGGGTTGAGGATCTGCTCACGGGTATGAGCTATGAGTGGAAGGGGGAGTGGAACTTTGTGGAGGTGAACCCCCGGAGTATGCCGGCGCATATTTTCCGGGTAACCTTTGCCTGATCAAGCGATTGCTAGAGCATTTAATTATTAACTCATCATCACTGTAGACTTAACAAGATAATAATATGTATCAACCCGAACCCCTCTGGTACAAGGATGCCATTATTTACGAAGCGCACGTCAAGACCTTCTTCGACAGTGATAATGACGGCATTGGAGATTTCAAGGGATTGCGCCTCAAGCTCGGTTATCTGGAGAGCCTTGGTGTTACGGCCATCTGGCTCCTGCCCTTTTATCCCTCACCGCTGCGCGATGACGGCTACGATATTGCCGACTATATGACGGTCAATCCGGATTACGGTACCCTGCAGGATTTCAAGGAGTTTTTGGATGAGGCCCACAGCCGTGGACTGAAGGTGATTACCGAGCTGGTGGTCAACCACACCTCCGATCAGCATGCATGGTTTCAGCGTGCCCGTAAAGCTCCGGCCGGATCACCCGAGCGGAACTTCTATGTCTGGAACGACGATCCGAACAAGTATTCGGAAACCCGTATTATTTTTCAGGATTTTGAGGCCTCCAACTGGACCTGGGATCCGGTTGCCGGTCAATATTTCTGGCACCGCTTTTTCCACCACCAGCCGGATTTGAACTTTGAGAACCCCGAAGTCCACAAGGCATTGCGTGATGTACTGGATTTCTGGCTTGGCATGGGCGTTGACGGGCTCCGGCTCGATGCGGTGCCCTACCTCTACGAGGCCGAAGGCACCAATTGCGAAAACCTTCCCCAGACCTATGACTATCTGAAGTCGCTCAGGGCCTATGTTGACGAGCACTACCCCAACCGGATGCTGCTGGCTGAAGCCAACCAGTGGCCCGAAGATGCTGCGGCCTATTTCGGCAAGGGCGACCAGTGCCACATGAACTTCCATTTTCCCCTCATGCCGAGGATGTACATGGCGCTTGCCACCGAGGACCGTTTTCCCATTCTTGATATTCTGGAGCAGACTCCGGAGATTCCCGAAGGGTGCCAGTGGGCCCTCTTTTTGCGGAACCATGACGAGCTGACTCTTGAGATGGTGACGGACGAGGAGCGCGATTACATGCGCCGGGTCTATGCCAACGATCCCAAGGCCCGTATCAATCTTGGTATCCGCCGCCGTCTTGCGCCGCTGATGACCAACGACCGCCGTAAAATCGAGCTGATGAACATCATGCTGCTCTCCATGCCCGGCACCCCGGTGCTCTACTATGGCGATGAGATCGGCATGGGCGACAACTTCTACCTGGGTGACCGTGACGGTGTGCGCACCCCGATGCAGTGGAACTCCGACCGCAACGCGGGTTTTTCGCGTGCCAATCCCCAGCAGCTCCTACTGCCGGTCATTATTGATCCTGAATATCATTATGAGGCGGTCAACGTTGAGGTGCAGGAGAGCAATATCAACTCCCTGCTCTGGTGGATGCGCCACACCATCGCTACCGCCCGCCGCTACCGCTCCCTCAGCCGCGGTACGATTGAGTTTTTGGAGGTCAGCAACCCCAAGGTGCTGATCTTTATCCGCAGCTTTGAGGATGAGACCATGCTGGTTGTCATCAACCTCTCCCGCAATGCCCAGGCGGTAATGGTCGACCTTTCGCGCTTTGAAGGGTTCATTCCCGAAGAGGTTTTCAGCATGAACCGCTTTCCGAAAATCCGGAGATTTCCCTACATGGTTGCCCTTGGCTCTTACGGCTACTTCTGGCTGAAGCTGGTGCCCGATACCGAGAGTGTTGCCACTCGTCCCTATCTGCAGAAGCCCTTTGGCCATAGTGCCCACTGGCCGGCCCTCTTTTCCGGCAAGAACCGCGAGCGGCTTGAAACCGAGATTCTGCCGAACTACTTCATGGCCAGCCGGTGGTTTGGCGGCAAGGTCCGCAATATCATGCGTATCTCCATTGTCGATACGATTCCGGTTGCGGGGATGGAACAGGCAAAACTGCTGATTACCGAAGTTCGTTACTCAAGCGGTGAAAACGAGCTTTATCAGTTGCCGCTCTGTTTCTCCCCGCTCTCGGCCCTGAGCGAGTCGGATGATAACTTCTACAAACGGGTTGTTGCCCGCGCGGTTGTCGGCGACCAGGAGGGCTACCTGTGCGATGCAACCTTTGATAACCGTTTCCTGAACCAGCTCTTTCAAATTGTTATGGGCACGGCGAAATGGCATGGCAAGTCGGGTGCTGTTTCCGGAGTGAAGTCGGTTAAAATCAATGATTTCTGTGAAGGTGACAGCTGCAGCTCGCCGGAACCGACCCTGATGGGGGTTGATCAGACCAACACCTCCATCCGCTTCCATGACAAGCTTTGCATGAAGCTCTACCGCCGCATTGAAAGCGGAGTCTCTCCCGAAGTGGAGATGTGCAGCGCCCTGAGTGACCGGACCGGGTTTAAAAACCTGCCAAGTTTCCTCGGCACGCTGAACTACGAGCAGAGCCGCCTGCGCCGCTACTCAATCGGCATTTTGCAGAATTATGTGCAGAACCAGGGGGATGCCTGGCAGCTCTCGCAGGGTCAGGTGAAGCGCTACTATGACGAGGTGCTGGCAAAACTCAGCACCGGTATTGTGGTACCTCCGCTTCCGGCCCTGAGCGGTGATCCGGTGGAGATTCCAAAACTCCTGCATGAACTGATTGGTGAAGTCTATTTGGAGATGATTGAAAAGCTGGCTGAACGAACGGCCGAGATGCACCTCTCGCTTGCCTCGCTTACGGGCGAGCCGGAATTTGCTCCGGAACAGTTTACCTCGCTCTATCAGCGTTCGATCTATCAGGCAATGTGCGAGCAGGTCAAGCGGACCATGATTCTTATCCGGGAGATCATGCCCCGCCTTCCTGAAGAGCAGCAGGCGCTCTACACCCTTCTGTTGCAGAATCAGAAAGCGATCCTGCAGCAGTTCACGCCGATCCGCCAGGAAAAAATTGATACCCTGAAAATCCGCATTCATGGCGATTATCATCTCGGCCAGGTGCTCTTTACCGGCAAGGACTTTGTGATTATTGATTTTGAAGGGGAGCCGGCACGTCCTGTTTCTGAACGCAAAATCAAGCGCTCGGTTTTCCGTGATATTTCCGGGATGCTCCGCTCCTTCAGCTATGCCGCGTTCAATGTGCTGCAGGAGGGTCAATCGCCCTTCCGTCCTGAAGAGCGCCTTCTGCTCGAACCCTGGGGTGACCTCTGGAGCTTTTATGTAGGCCAGCACTTTATTGATAAATATTTCGAAAAGACCCGCGGAAGTGAAATTGTGCCTGAAGAGCCGAAACAGCGTGAGCACCTGATGCGGGCCTATCTGATGAACAAGGCGGTCTATGAGCTGAATTACGAGCTCAACAACCGTCCAGATTGGGCCCTTATTCCGCTCAGGGGAATTTTAAAGATGCTTGAGTTGTAAGAGATTGACAAACCAGGGTGCCCGAGGCCGGCCATCTTCGGCTGGCTTCGGGTATGCAATGCTTCGACTCTGATGCAGGAATATACCATGCAAACTTCGGTGAGCGGGCGCTACCTGCTCCATTTGCCATCACACTCCCGTCCAGCCCCGCTTCTTGCGGGGTTTCACGGTTACGGCCAGAGGGCGGAAGATGAGCTCAAGCTGCTCTGTGCCATTCCTGGTAGCGAAAGCTGGCTCTGCTGCTCCATCGAGGCGCTTCATCCGGTCTACACCGAAAAAGGGTCTACCGGCGCAAGCTGGATGACCAGCCGTGATCGTGATCGTCGTATCGAAGAGAATGTGCGCTACGTTAATGCGGTTGTGGAGCGTATCAGGGCACTCTATGCGGTGAACACAACGCTTTGTTTTCACGGATTTTCACAGGGTGCCGGGATGGCATGGCGTTCCGGCCTGCTCGGTACTTATGCCGCCACTGCTCTTATGGTGCTTGGCGGAGATATTCCTCCCGAACTTTCGCTCAACGGTTGCCGCTCAAGCGTGCATCTCGCACGCGGTAGTCGTGACCGCTTCTACAAGGAAGAGGCCTACGAACGCGACAAGGCAAGATTGCATGCCGAATCGGTACCATTTGTTACAACACTCTTTAGTGGCGCTCATAAAGCTACGGCCGCTTATTTTCAGGCAGCAGGGGAGTTTCTTGATACCATTTCAGGGAGTTGAGCGAGCAACATTCGTCTCTTTATATTAATCTCCTTTAGCCGGAGCTTTGCCGGGTGCTGAACGGAACAGCGCTTTATTTTGTGATTAGTTTCAACCGAATTGCCGCAGAACAAACCCACTGCGCATTTTATTTCAAATAGTTTTAATAAAATAGTTCACGCTTCTGCTGTAGTAATCTGGCCCTTTGCAGCAGGTAATGGCGCATTAAGCGCTATAATGCGCTTATTACCCGTCACGATAACCTTATCGCATTGTTTTTCTTTAAATAAAGATGAAATAGTATTTGGAAGTGTGGGATGGGGGTGATACATTAGGAGCCCACTGATGAATGAGCGAAAGTGAAGGCGGAAGTGGGGATAGCCTGAAAGATGGCACGTTATTTGATAGTATTGGGTTAAGGGAAAAGCAAGCTGT
>CAIMCD010000016.1 GCA_903839405.1 uncultured Chlorobiaceae bacterium | reverse complement strand
GCAGCAGGTTGACTCGGCCGAGTTCGGCATTACCGATATTGACCGTTACTTCTCCTCATCGGGCGCGCTGCAGCTCTCGGCCCGCCGCCGCAATCCGAAAGGCGAGAATGTGAAACTCAACTACGTGGAGACCTTTACGGCTGACGTCAAGATTGACGATGCCGACAAGGCACTGAAGGTGGAGTTCCGCAGCAAACTGCTCAACCCGAAATGGTTCGAGACCATGCTGGATCAGGGGCACAGCGGTGCGGCAGAGATCAGCAACCGCTTTACCTACATGCTCGGCTGGGATGCCGTCACCAAGGGTGTTGACGACTGGGTTTACAAAGAAGCGGCTGAAACCTACGCCATGGATCCAAAAATGCGCGAGCGCCTGATGAAGGTCAACCCGAAAGCCTTCAAGAATATTGTTGGCCGTATGCTTGAAGCGAGCGGACGCGGTATGTGGAGTGCCGACCCCGACATGATTGAGAAGCTTCAGGAGATCTACTCCGACCTTGAAGACCGCCTTGAGGGCATTGAAATCTAAGGCTCCCCAAAGCAAAGAGGACTTCCCATTAAAAAAGCACGGCATCAACCCCGTGCTTTTTTTTTGTTCCACCGGAAACAAATTCCCTGAAGTGCATCCGCTCTTTTGGACAAGAAAACTCCAGTTTCGTTTTTACTGATTCATTTTGTTATATTTGAGGTAAATATTTACCTATGGCTGTAGGAAAATGCACCGTCGTACGAAGTGTGTTCCGGTCAGTAGAGATTCTGCTCTTTTTTGTGGTCTCGATTATGGGAGCAACTCTCTTTACCAGAACAACATCTCCCAATACCAAATCAAAAACAAAGTCCCTCTCCGGTGCTCCGCTCTTGTATGGGGATGTTGCAGTGGCTCAGCCACTACCCACTGGCTTTGATCCTCAAGGCCGTATTGAAGCTTCGTCCGGCAAGACAATACCTGATAAATCTGCACTCTCTCTCTTCATAGCCCTCTTCTCCGACCACCGTACCAGCCTGCCGCGTCCCGACTATAACCCGACACCGGAGAACCGATATCACTCTTTCCAACTGCCTGGAGCCAGTAGCCTCTTCCAGCAGAACCCCGTCCTCTTGATTTGATCCTGCAAGTAAAATGGATAGTGCTCATCCCCTTCCGGGAGCGGCACCCTGGCGTTTCGCCACTCCGAAAGCTGAAAAAATCAACATGATGCTGACGATAATCCCGTTTTACTGACAACCTCTTTCTATGCATTTTGTCTTTCTTACCATGGAGGCCACCAACAACAGCGCCGTGAGGGCTGCGGCAGGTGAGCTGAACCGGAAATTTGGTACCGGCCTTGAGGTCTCGGTCTTCAGTCTTGGCCTGCATAACAGCAAACAGCTCTGGGAAACGCTCGAAAAAACCCTTCCCGTGGCGGATTTTGTCTTCGGCTCCATGCTCTTCAGCGAAGAGATTGTCCGGCCGCTGGAAAAACTGCTTGAAGCCGTAACCTGCCCGGTCTGCATGATTACGAGCAATCCGGCCCTGATCACCCAGACAAGGCTTGGGCGCTTTTCACTGAGAAAGCCGAAAAAAGAGGAGGAGAGAGAGCCGGGCATCTTCAAGCAGTGGGCATCGAAGCTGATGCCAAAGCAGAACCACGGCGAAAGCCAGCGGCAACTGAAGCTGGTGCGCAATGCCAGCAAGATCATGAAGTACCTCCCCGGCAAGGCGCGCGACATCCATACCTTTATTGCCGCACACCAGTTCTGGCTGAACGGTTCGCAGGAGAACATGGAGCGCTTCCTGGCCCTTCTCGTGGATCGCTACGTAGCGGAATGGAAAGGACGCCTGCCACAGGAAGACCCCCTCTTTTATCCCGATGCCGCGCTCTATCATCCGGAAGCCCCGGAACCATTCTTCTCCGCCGGGCAGTTTCTGCAGTGGCAGCGACAGCACAAATCCGGAATGGATGACGCTTCGGTGGTCATTTTGGCCATGCGCTCAACCGTGCTGAGCAAAAACATGGAGCACCTCAACGCGCTGGTGCGCTCATTTGAATCAAGCGGCATCAAAAGCTGCATCGCCTACAGCGGCGGCCTCGATTTCCGCCCTGCGCTGGAGCAGTTTTTCAATCCTGAAATCCCCGGTTTGCTCAAACCTTCGCTCCTCGTCAATGCAACCGGATTCTCTCTTGTTGGCGGTCCGGCCGAGAACAAGGCGGCGGAAGCGGTTGCTGTGCTCAAAAAGCTCGACCTCCCCTGCTTCAACCTTATACCGCTCTCCTTCCAGCCGGTTGAGCTGTGGCGTGAAAGTGCTCTGGGTCTGACCCCGATGCAGACCGCCCTCAGCGTTGCCGTGCCAGAGCTTGACGGCACCATCGAGCCGCAGGTCTATGCCGGTACCGAGAGCAGTAGCGACCGCTCCATGCCGCTTGAGGCCGAGATTCGTATTATCACCCAGCGGGTAAAAAGGTTCCTGCGCCTGAAGCAGACCCCGCCTGGCGAAAAGAAAATTGCCATTATCCTCTTCAACTTCCCGCCCAACCTTGGCAATGCTGGTACGGCCGCATTCCTGAATGTTTTTGAGAGTTTGCACCGCCTTCTGCTAGAGCTGAAAGCGGCCGGCTACAGGGTGGAGGTTCCCGTTAGCGCCGAGGCACTGAGGGAGCGACTGCTTGAAGGGAACCGCCTGATCTACGGCACCGATGGCAATGTTGAAGCACACCTGCCGGTTGAGGAGTACCGCCGCCTCTTTCCGGCCTATCAAGGGATTGAGCCCTTCTGGGGCGATGCGCCCGGCGAGATCCTCAACGACCGGAAGCGTTTTCACATTCTCGGCTGCTCGCTCGGCAACATTTTTGTGGGCCAGCAACCAAGTTTTGGGTACGAACGCGACCCGATGCGCCTCCTCATGGCCAAGGATGCCGCGCCGAACCACGCCTTTGCGGCCTTCTACACCTGGATTGAGCACAACTTCAATGCCGATGCTGTGCTGCACTTCGGCACGCACGGAGCGCTTGAGTTCATGCCCGGCAAACAGGTTGGACTTTCAGCTTCATGCTGGCCGAAAAAACTGATCGGCAGTTTGCCGAACTTTTACTGCTACTGCGTCAACAACCCGAGCGAAGGGGCTATTGCCAAGCGCCGCGGCTTTGCCACCCTGATCAGCTACCTCGCTCCACCGCTTGAACATGCCGGCCTCTACAAAAGCCTGCGCAAACTGAAAGAGCTTATTGCCGGATTCCGTAACTCCCCGTCGGAAGAGCTGCTTGAGGAGATTCGTGAAGTAGCCGTTGCGCTTGAACTGAACGGCGGCAACCCCGATACCCCGCCTGAAGAGTATCTTGCAAGACTCGGCGGCGAACTCTACGCCATTGAAGAACGAATGATTCCGCTCGGGCTCCATGTAATGGGTCAGGCCCCGGAGCTTGCAAGCCTCGGCGATCATCTCGCCCTGCTGGCGGCTCACAGCCGCCCGGAGCTCGACGGGCGCTCCCTGCCGGAGCTGATCTGCCGCCACCTCCACTACGATTATGAAGAGCTACTCACCCGAATGGAGAGTAACGCGGAGGCCCAGCAACAGTGGCAGCAGGTAGGGGCCATCAGCCGTGAGGCCGTCGTGCGCTTTACCGGCGCGCAGCACGCCCCGGCTCATTCACCGCTCTCCATCCGGACACTGCTTGAAGGCAGTCTGGCGGTAAGGATATCGGAAGCCGACAGCTATCTCCACCGCGAGGCGGGCATCAAAGCCCCGGAACTCCAGCGCCTCTGGCACTTCCTGAACACCCTGCTCCTCAATCTGGCGGAAAATCATGAGCTTAAAGCCGTGCTCCACGCCCTTGAGGGCAAGTACACTCCCCCCTCTCCGGGCAACGACCTGGTGCGCAACCCCGATATTGTGCCAACAGGCCGAAACATCCACTCTCTTGATCCCTATACCATCCCGACCTCCTTTGCCCAGCAGGCCGGAACCCGCTCAGCCGAAGAGCTGCTGCGCCAATATCAGGAAGAGAGCGGCAGCTTGCCGGAATCCATCGCTCTGGTGCTCTGGGGTACCGACAACCTTAAAAGTGATGGCGAAGGGGTTGCTCAAGCTCTCGCCCTCCTTGGAGCACGCGCGAAAACTGATGAAATGGGCAAGATCGGCGACGTCGAACTTATTCCGCTCGGCGAGCTTGGCCGTCCGCGCATTGACGTGGTGATGACCATCAGTGGCATCTTCCGCGATCTGCTCTCCCTGCAGGTGCGACTGCTCGACAAGGCGGTGCGACTCGCCGCCACGGCCGATGAACCCGATGAGATGAACTTTATCCGAAAGCATGTACGCGAGGAGATGCGCGAGCGTAACTGCACGTTGGAGGAGGCATCAAACCGGGTCTACTCCAACGCACCGGGAAGCTATGGGGCCAATGTCAACCATCTGGTTGAAAGCAGTTCATGGGAGGAGGAGAGCCAGCTTGCCGATGCCTTTGTCAGCCGCAAAAGTTTTGCCGTCACCCAGAACGGCCAGTGGGAGGAGTGCCCGGAGGCTCTGCGCTCCGCTTTGAAGCATGTTACCCTGACTTTCCAGAATATCGACAGCTATGAGGTCGGTATTTCTGATATTGATCATTATTATGAGTATCTTGGCGGAGTTTCAAAAACCGTGGAGCATCTCAGCAAGGCAAAACCGAAGGTGATGGTTGCGGATATCGACGGCGCAGGAAAAAAACAGAGAATCTGTTCACTTGAAAAGATGGTTTCGCTTGAGGCACGCACCAAACTCCTCAATCCGAAGTGGTATGAAGCGATGCTGGCGAACGGCTATGAGGGGGTCAGGGAGATAGAGGCCCATCTCAGCAACACCTACGGATGGAGTGCCACAGCCTCGGCCGTAAAAAAGTGGACCTACGATCAGTTCAATGAAACCTTCCTGCAGGACAAGGCGATGCTGGAGCGGCTCAGGGAACTCAACCCTCATGCTACCATCTCCATGACGCGGAGGTTGCTTGAAGCGCACTCAAGGGGATTCTGGGAGGCTGAAGCAGCAACCATTGAAGAGTTGCAGGAGCTCTATGCCGATCTTGAAACAAGAATTGAAGGTGTTCATGCCGAAAACCAGTAAAGCAATATTTCAGAAAGTTTAACCAACACAACGTAACCTTTATACCATGAGTAGCACCTCTTTCAATGCTGAAGAACACAAGAAAATGCTCCGCTCCTATTTCAACGGACAGGGCTTTCAGCGGTGGGCATCGATTTACGGCAACGACAAACTCTCAACCGTGCGCAATACGGTACGTCAGGGCCATGCCGTCATGATGGACAAGGCATTCGACTGGCTTCAGCAGCTTGGGCTGCCAAAAGGCGCAACGGTGCTCGATGCCGGCTGCGGCACGGGGCTCTTCAGCATCCGGCTTGCCAAAGCCGGCTACAAGGTAAAATCGGTTGATATTGCCTCACAGATGGTCAACAAGGCCAAAGCCGATGCCATCAAAGAGGGCGTACAGAAAAATATTGAATTCGAGGTCAACTCGATCGAATCGGTAGCAGGCAAGTACGATGCCGTGGTCTGCTTTGATGTGCTGATCCACTATCCGGCCGAAGGGTTTGCCCAGGCGTTCCACAACCTGAGCAGCCTCACCAAAGGGCCGATTATTTTCACCTATGCCCCCTACAACAACATTCTTGCATTCCAGCACTGGCTTGGCGGCTATTTTCCGAAAAAAGAACGGCGCACCACGATCCAGATGATCCGGGACGCAGATATGCAGAAGGCGATGGCCAGTGAAGGTATGCAGGTAACAAGCCGTGAAAAGGTCAGTTGGGGCTTTTATCATACCATGCTCATGAACTGCTCCCGCAAGTAAGGGGGGAGTATTAAGCGAAAACCGTATGCTATTTTTATAAATAAATTGTAAATTAAAAGTCAAGGGATTTTTCAGCTCAAACCGGAATATTTCCGCTCAAGTTGAACTGGCGCTCCCTATTTTGTAAAAAATCATATCTGGAGGGTGGATACCGATGAAAATACTGATGGTTCAGCCAAATTATCATTCAGGCGGAGCTGAAATTGCCGGTAACTGGACGCCGAGCTGGGTAGCCTATATCGGAGGCGCCCTGAAACACGCAGGATTCGATCAGGTGCGTTTTGTGGACGCCATGGCGGACGACCTTCCTGACGAACAGATTGAGCAGCTCATCCGGGCAAACAAGCCTGATGTGGTCATGACGACCAACATCACGCCCTCGATCTTCAAGGCGCAGGATATCATGAAGCTTGCCAAAAAAGTGGATCCGAAAATCAGAACCATCATGGGCGGTATCCACTCAACCTTCATGTACCCGCAGGTACTGAGCGAAGCACCGGAGACCGATTATGTTGTCCGTGGAGAGGGCGAAGAGGTAACGGTCAACCTTATCCGGGAGATCGCGGCTGGAACTGACAGAAAAAATCGCAGCGAAATTACTGGTATTGCCTATATCGACGACGACGGCCAGGTCTTTGCCACCGCCGCACATCCGGTTATTGAGGATCTCGATACCCTGACCCCCGACTGGAGCCTCTACGACTGGGATAAGTACATCTACACCCCGCTCAACTGCCGCTTGGCGGTACCGAACTTTGCCAGAGGATGCCCCTTTACCTGTACCTTCTGCTCACAGTGGCAGTTCTGGCGTCGCTACCGTGCACGCAGTCCGAAGCTCTTCGTTGATGAGATCGAAGTGCTCGTCAAACAACACAAGGTTGGCTTTTTCATTCTTGCCGATGAAGAACCGACCATCAACAAGCAGAAATTTGTATCGCTCTGTCAGGAGCTGATCGACCGCAAGCTTGACGTTACCTGGGGCATCAATACCCGCGTGACCGACATCATGCGTGACGCAGATCTTCTACCATTCTTCCGCAAGGCCGGTCTGGTGCACGTTTCACTTGGTACCGAAGCTGCCAGCCAGATGAACCTCAACCGGTTCCGCAAGGAGACCACCATTGAGGAGAACAAGTTTGCCATCAAGCTGCTGCAGAAAAACGGCATCGTGGCCGAAGCCCAGTTTGTTATGGGTCTTGAGCATGAAACCCCGGAGACCATTGAGGAGACCTTCCAGCTCTGCAAGGACTGGGATCCTGATATGGCCAACTGGACCATTTATACCCCATGGCCCTTCTCTGACCTCTTCAAGGAGCTTGGCGACAGGGTTGAAGTGCGCGACTACTCCAAGTACAACTTCGTGACGCCGATTATCAAGCCGGACAACATGGAGCGCGAAGAGGTGCTGAAAGGTGTGCTGAAATCCTATGCCCGCTTCTATGCACGCAAAACCTTCTTCGGCTACCCGTGGATCAAGGATCCCTATGTACGTAAATACATGCTTGGGTGTTTGAAGGCGTTTGCCCAGACCACCATCACCAAGCGCTTCTACGACATTGACCGCGTCAAGACCAAGAACCGCAAGATCGAGATCGACCTCGGCTTCGACAAGTCACGCATTCTCAGCCAGGATGAGGTTAAAAACCTCAAGGAGCTGCGTCCTGAAATGGTTGCCGACATGAGCTTTGGTCTTAAGGAGGCTGGCTACCAGCGTGAGCACGACGAGCACAACTGGGACGAGTTCGACGAGACCACCATCAAGGATCGTACCTCTTCGACCGTGCGCAACTGCTAAACACCGTTGTTTCGATTGGATGAACAATAAAAAAACCCTCTATAACAACAGAGGGTTTTTTTATTGACCGGCTGCAGCTTATTTGACTGGAATCTCCTTGCCGGTTTTGGGTTTGGGCTCCATCTTGGGAAGCTTGATCTTCAGAACCCCGTTATCATAGGCAGCGTCAATTTGTTCGGCATCCACATTATCTCCCACCGTAAAGGTCCGGCTCAAACTCCCCCATGAACGCTCGATCCGGTGATACCCTTTTTTCTTCTCCTCCTCATTCTGGGTTCTCTCGGCACTGATACAGAGCACATCACCATCCATCGAGACCTTGACATCCTCTTTCTTGACACCCGGCATATCGGCCTCAATGTAAATGGCATTTTCATCCTCACTGATATCAACCTTGAAGGAAGGGGCCATCATTGAAGAGAAAAAAGGCGAAACCTTGTCATTAAAAACATCCTCAAAAAGCTGCAAGGGGTCTTTTCCGTAAAGTTTCAGTGACATGGCTGCATCTCCATCTTTTACGTTGTTAAAAGTTGATTATGGCACGGTATACTCAGTTATTAACAACCTGACGGAATACGGAAAAATTCCCTGAAAAAATCACGAAGGAGCATCGGCATCTATGGCATAAAAAAGCAGGTAGATATCTAGTGAATACTCGTTTTACCTGTTCGATAGAGAGCCGCAAACCTTTGACAGCAGTTCCATCGGAAATTATTACCTGGCGGAAGTGGTGCGGTTTATTTGTATGTATAGGGGTGAAAAGGAAAAGAATGAACAACGAGAGAACGAACTTATTGTTAGGGCATAGCCCTTAAGGCGGAAAAAACATGACTACTGCATCGACCAAAAAAAAGAGCGCAACCGGGTTTGGCTGGATTTATGAAAAAGGCAAAAGCCTGTTTTATAATCTCTTGAACCGCAAGATTGAAAATGCGTCAACCCCTGATCCAATCAAGAAAGCATCCACCATCTCCCCAAAACGCCCTAACGAACCAATTACCTGGCCTCTGCCTACGGCTTCGCTCAAAAAAACCGCCGGCGTACCCCCACCACCCAGCAACGAGCCGATCAAGTGGCCTCTGCCGACTAAAAAATAGAGCCGGCATAGAGGGAGCGCATGCGGGCTAGAGCCTTGCCGTAAAGCCCTGCTCAATCCACCGGGTGGATAAGCAATCCTCTGGTTTTTGCCAGCTTGTGAGAGCGTTGGCAACTGCTGGGGCAAACCTCGCGCTGAAAAACCTTCAAGCGCCGTCACACATGGTTTTTTGGTATATTGATTTTTATGCGCATGCTCGCGAGCGAGAAAAGTTCATGAGCTGCGCCTGAATGCCACTAACCATAACAGGTACTAACTGAAAGAAATATTCGAATGGAAAGCCCCTTCTCAAACCTCCAGCATCTCTATTCTCGCAAGGAAGTTCTCTCCAACCCCAGCCCTGTTCCGAAAGCACACGGCCTCTACGCATGGTTCTTCAGGGAGGTGCCGGATGGTGTTCCGGTAGAAGGGTGCCTTACCCTCGAAGGCTTAACCTTGCTCTATATTGGAAGTTCGCCCGATAAAAAAGGGAAAGCCGATTCCGCCCAAACCCTCCAGCAAAGGGTTCGGTACCACTTTCAGGGAAATGCCGATGGATCAACGCTCCGCCGCTCCCTGGGAATCCTGCTGGCCCAAAAGAGCGGTTTTCCGCTCCGAAGAGTGGGAAGCGGCAAACGCATGACCTTGACCAGCAAGGGTGAACGGTGGCTCGACGCATGGATGGAGGAGAACGCCTTTATCGCCTGGGTGGAACATGCCGAGCCATGGACGCTTGAGCATGAGCTCTTCCAGACCCTGCCGCTGCCGCTGAACATCCAGGGCAATAAACACCGCCCCTTTGCAGCCGTGCTAACCGGCATACGCGAAAAAGCCATAGCCAAGGCAAAAGAGTTGCCGGTTGTGCTGGATACGGAACTGCGCTCATAAGCCGGTAACACTTCAGCAACTGAGCCGCCTGAAGCTCAACCTCACCTTCTCAATCAATGGTAGGATCAGCGGTGCGTTTCCAGCGGTTGTGCAGCCAGAACCACTCTTCAGGGTATTGGTAGATGGCGCGTTCGAGCACTTTGGTATAGCGGCGGGTAAGCTCTTCAACATCGCTTTTGGAGGTCGTCAGACCGGTCATATCAATTTCCTCAAGATCAACCCGGTAACGACCACCCGTGCCTCTATGGCAGACGGCAACAAAAAGTGGCACCTGGGCATGCAGGGCAAAATAGGCTGGCCCGACAAAGATTGAGGAGCGTCGGCCGAGAAAGTCCGAGAAAAAAGAGCCGGAAGGATCAGACTGATCGCCCAGCACCGATAAAATCCCGCCGTTACGAAGGGTTCTGAGCCCCTCACGCAGCGATTGCCAGTCATAGATAATCCTGTTGCCGCGCATCGTTCTCCATGCATTAATCTGGTGATTGATGGCATGGTTTTTTATCTCCTTGACCACAATGGTGACAGGAGCAAGGAGTAAGCCGGCACAGAGCGCCATAAGCTCCCAGTTGCCGAAATGAGCCGAAACCAGGAGGCCACCCCGTTTGCACTCAAGCGTTTTAGCCAGAAACTCACGGGCATCAAGCTCCAGAAGCTCTCTGGCGTCCTGGGCTGTTTTAATCATGGGAAGCCGAAGCACTTCAATAATATTCTCTGCCTGGTTGCGATAGACCTGGCGGGCAAGCGCCGTGATTTCGGCTGGTGTTTTTTCGGGAAAGGTGAGGGTAAGGTTCTCTTCAACCATGCCGCGCCTTAATTTTAGGATAGAGTAAACCCCATCCCCCAGGAGATGGGCTATGGCGGTTGATGTTCGGCGGCTGATGCTTCTGACAAGCATGCCGAGCAACATGATCAGGCGGTGGAGTGCCTTTTCCAGGAAAGTATCGTCATCCGTCCAGATACGTGTCATAAAAATCGCCTCTATTTTACCATTCGGACAATCGAAGAGTATACACTAAATTGCTAAAAATATAGCCATCTTAACTGCATGTAGAGGACTCGCAGCTCACCCAGGGCAAACAGGTTACGACTATTATGAAGAGAAATGAGGAGAACAAGCTGCTGAACCAGACAGAAGCTCTTCGAAAAGTCCAGGCATGGCAGGCGGCAGGCGAGAAGGTTGTGTTTTCAAATGGCTGTTTCGATATCCTGCATGCTGGCCATGCCAGTTATCTTGCCGCCGCAAAAAAATTTGGAGATCGGCTCATCATCGGCCTGAACAGTGACGCTTCCGTACGCCGGCTGAAAGGGCCAAACCGTCCGATCTGCTGTGAAGCGGATCGCGCGCTTCTGCTCTCAGCCCTGCAGATGGTTGATGCCGTTACCCTTTTTGATGAAGATACCCCCGAACAACTCATCACCACTTTGATGCCGGATGTGCTGGTCAAGGGGGCTGACTGGGCAATCGAGCAGATTGCCGGAGCACGCGCCGTGCTTGAAGGTGGCGGCGAAGTTCTTACGGTGCCGCTCGTTGAAGGACGCTCAACAAGCACGATCATCGATACCATCCTGCAGCTCTACCGTCAATCTGCACTGCCCGGTGAAACGCCTTAAACATTTTACCATTCAACTGCTGACAGCTTTTTCGGCACTCGTGCTTCTGCTGTCGCTCTCCGCCCTGATCGTCATGAACAGCGGCATACTTGATCAGTTTGCCAAGGAGCGGGTCATCTCGGCCTTTAACAAAAAGTTTGTTGGCCGGCTTGACGTCGAGAAAGTTCAGTTGAAGTTTCCCAACAACGTTACCCTGATCCAGCCTCGCATTTATGCTAAAGGTAGCAGCATACCGGCTCTTGATGCCCGAAGGGTTTCACTGAAGGTCAACCTGCTCTCCCTGCTGCAGCCGGAAATCAGAATCCTCTCTTTGAACCGCCTTACGGCCGATTCGCTTACAACAAAAATTATTGAGCAGGATAACGGCAAACTCAACCTGGAGCTGGTTTTTGCGTCACGTGACCCCGATACAACAAAAGCTCCGCTGGATTTTTTCTTCTGTAAAAAACTGCGGCTGAAAAACAGCCGGCTCACCTTTTCCGGAAACAAGCGCCACACAAACAATCTGCAGCTCTCGCTCCAGCAAATCAATCTTGAGCTCTCGGGAGTGACGGCAAAAAAACATCTTTTTAAAGGGAGTCTTGATAATCTGCAGTTCGTCATACCCGACCGCCACCTTTCACTGCAACGCTCCTCGGCCAAATTCCTCTTTTCTGAAACCCGTTCAGAGCTGCTTTCGCTCAAAGCCGCCACCAATAAAAGCCGTGCGGAGCTCTCGGTTTCGCTGGATCGTTTCAATATCTTTTCACCAAAACGATGGCAACAGCTTGGGCTCAGTTCGGCCTTTTTCAATATTGAAAACCTTACGCTGCATAGTGACGACCTGAGGCTCTTCAACCCTGATCTTGCGTTGCCAACAGGCATCTACACCCTGCAAGGGAGTGCAAAAAGCAAAAAAGATGATCTTGAAATTCTTGATCTCCGCCTGACGCACGAAAAAAGCCACCTGGCTTTGAAGGGTGAGGTGCTGAACCTCTCAAACAGCAAAACCCTGGCTTACCGGCTGGAGTGCGACAGCTCAAAAATCGCAGCACCCTTTGTGGAGTCACTCCTCAAGGAGAGTTCCCAGAAAGAACTTGCCCGTAAAGCCGGCGACCTGACCTTTCTTGGCCGTGCAAGAGGGAACCTGAAGGAGATACAAACCGATCTGAGCCTGCTCTCTCCATTAGCCAAAGCAACACTGAGTGTTGAAGCATCAAAAAAAGAGTCCCAGGAACTCGCCTGTAAAGGCAAGTTTGTCATCAAAGGGTTTCAGGCGCACAAACTCATCGAGCCAAACGCAAAAAGCCTGTTCAACGCTTCAGGCAGCTTTGATGGCCTGCTGCGTAACCGGCAACTCAACCGCCTCACGCTTGAGATGAAACTCTTCGACTCTTTCTGGCAGAATCAGCCGCTTAAAGAGGGAACGGTCTCAATCCTCTACAGCAATAACAGCCTCCAGAGCAAACTCGCCCTGAAAAACAACCCTACAAGCCTCGACCTTGACGGCGAAATTGAGTGGAAGGAGAACACGCCCCGGTACCGGGCTAACGGAAAATGCGAACGGCTTGATCTCTCTTTGTTGCTGCCCTCACATAATGTTGCGACTGACCTGAACGGAACCTTCGCCCTGCAGGGATCGGGATTTGACCCGGCCAAACTCAACCTGGCGGCGGTCATGCTCTTTTCACCCTCAACCATCAACAAGTTCCAGCTTAAAGAGCAGTCAAAAGCCACGTTGGCCATTACGCAAACCTCTCACTCCTCGCGGGCCAGCATCAACAGCGATTTTCTGGATATGCAGGCCGAAGGCGATTACGGCCTCGAACAACTCATTGCGCTCTACAAGCTCTCTTATAGCGGTATCACACGGGAAATAAACACGCAAAACATCTGGCGCCAAACATCTGGTTCGCCCTTTACCGCACCAGCTCTCCGGATGGAGCCGTTCAGGGTCAACTACCATATCAAGGTGAAAGATATCGCTCCCCTGGCACTACTGTTTCCGGTAGAGGGGCTTTCGCTGCAGGGAAGCGCCGATGGCACCGCCCTCTACCAGAACGGGCAATGTGCCATCAACTCGTCCATACACCTGGATCGCCTGCACACCAAAAACGATCTGCTGCTTGAAAATCTTGCCATGGATGCTACCGTGGAGTGTAACGGGAGTGGTACGGCGAAAGCCTCGGTAAGCGGCAAAACTGCTTCAATGAGCCTTGCCGGAAAGCGGGCGGGCGAAGTGCTCTTTTCGGGCACCTACACCCCATCGGTGCTTGAAGGTACTGTGGAGGTAACCATACCCGATCCGGCTCAAAAGCTCTCGGCAAAGGTTTCAGCCATAAAAAACGCCAACAGCTATGACCTCTTGATCAAGCAGCTCTCCCTGAAAAACAGTGACGGCATCTGGCTCGCCTCGGCTGGATCGCATGTCGTGATCGGCAACGCTTCAGCCCGATTCAACCGCTTCACCATAGCCAAAGGCGAGGCACTTATTGTGCTGGACGGCGAGCTCTCGAACTCCCTCCCAGGCAGTTTTCAATTAACACTTTCAGGAATTGAGCTCAAGGAAGTGCAGCGCTTTGCTCTTGATGCGGCCCTCAACAAGCTCTCGGGCAAAATCAATGCATCCCTGACGGTCAGCGGAAACCCCGGCCTTAAAACCAGTGCACTCCTGCTCAACGGTCAGAATATCAGTTACGACAACATCGCCATAGGAACCCTGCAGTGCAAAGCGCGCCACAGTAACAACCTGTTGCAATTTGAGTCGCAAAGCCGTGTGCCGCAACCCGGGAACCTCCAGGCAAAAGCAACGCCGGTCAACACCATTGAGGGGCGCGGTACCATTCCGCTGCTGCTCGGTTACTATCCACTGCACTACCAGTTGGCAGAGCCGCAGCCAATCAGCGCATCGTTTCACTCGGATAATCTTTCGGCGCAGTTTGTTACACTCCTGCTCCCCTTTATTGAATCAGCCGAAGGAGTGATCCCGACGACGCTCCGCGTTGAGGGAAGAACACCGAAACCCGACATCTACCTGAGCAGCCATCTGCGTGATATAAAAATTAAAGTTGCCCCAACCCAGGCCTCCTACCGGCTCAATGGCGAAGTCTATGTCACCCCGCAGGCCATTGATCTCAGAGAGATAAAAATCCGCGATACCCTTAATGGCAATGGCAGTGTTACAGGATTAATCAAGCTTGAAAAGCTTGAACCGGGGGAGCTGGCTCTTGATGCAAAATTTGAGAAGCTCCTCTTGTTCAACAAGGCAGACAAAAAAGATGAGAGCTCCTTCGGCACCATAACCGGTTCCAGCAGTAACCTGATGGTTCGCGGCAAAATCTCCGCCCCGATGGTAAGCGGGGAGCTGAAAGTCAACTCGGCCGATTTCTCCATCTACCGCCTGGGAGCCAATGAAAGCGCAAAGTATATCGGTGTTGAGAAATTTGTTGAATTCAGACCGCGCAACCCGGCCCGACGTGCCGCCGCAATGGAAACCGGCAAAAAAGCTCAGGAGTTTTACCACTCACTGATTGATATCCTGCAGATCAATGATCTCAAACTCAGCAATGTCGAACCGCTCAAAGGCACCGTTATTTTTGACCGCATCAGGGGCGAACAGCTTGAAAGCTTGACCAACAATCTCTATCTGATTGTCAATAAAAACAATCAGCACTACAGGCTCTTCGGCTCAGTAAACGTCATCGGCGGAAAATACAAGTTTTCCAACTCAAACTTTGACCTGCAGGATGGCGGAAAAATCACCTGGAACAATGTTGAGATCCGCGACGGCGTCATGGACAACCTCTACGGCAGCAAGTATATCAACGCTTCGAACCAGCAGAGTGGTGAAACCGATAATGTACGGTTGCTGATTGCCATCACCGGTACCATCAATGAACCGCTGATCGCCATGGGCTACTACCTCAATGAACAAACCCAGCCCTATGCATCAACCACCCTGATCGGTGGACAATCGGCCCAGAGAGACCCGAACTCCGAACTGAACGTGATCTCCATGCTGCTCTCCAAACAGTGGTATGTGCGCCCTGGAAGCACATACCAGAGTGGCAATCTCGGGGTTTCAACCGTCGGCATCTCAACCGGCACGGGCCTGCTTTCCTCCCAGTTCTCAAGGGTCATACAGAATTTTTCCGGACTGGAAAGCTTCAATGTCAATCTTGGAACCGACAAGCGCGGTTTACTGAGCGGACTCGACCTCTATTTTGCGCTCAATGTTCCTGGTACCGATGGCAAAGTCCGTTTTATCGGTACCGGCACAGCCCCCACCCTCCGGGAGTCAGCCGGAACGGATTATTACGGTACGGCCCAGAAAATTGAGTACCGGGTAACTCCGAAAATCTATGTGGAGGCTTACCGCTCCTACGGCACGAGCAGCAACGCAACATCCATCAACAACCTGCAGAAACCTTCTGAAACATGGGGCCTGAGCCTCTCCTACAAAGAACGTTTCCATACCTGGGATGAGTTCTGGAAACGCCTCATCCCTTCAGGTGGCCAGAAGAAATAAATCCTTGTGGTTTTTGTAAATTACCCCGGAAAGCTTTTTGCAATCAACCCGTGGAGTACTCATCGTTTTGAAAGGAAAAAATATCATCGTCGGCATCTGTGGCGGCATTGCGGCCTATAAAACCCCGCAACTGGTACGATTGTTAAAAAAAGAGGGAGCAAATGTCCGGATTGCCCTGACGGAAGGAGGGAGCCGGTTTGTGAGTGAACTCTCGCTGGCAACGGTTTCCGAAGAAGCGGTCTACCGCTCAATCTTTCCTCCGACAAACAAGGAGGGCACCGACTTTACCCACCATATCTCTCTGGGAGAGTGGGCTGACGCACTTGTTATTGCGCCGGCCACGGCCAACACCCTGGCAAAACTCAGCGCCGGCCTCTGTGACGACATGCTGACGGCCTGCTTTATTACCCTGCGGCCCGGCAAGCCGATACTTGTTTTTCCGGCCATGGATGGAGGAATGTTCCTCTCCCCTTCCGTACAGAGAAACATTGCAACCCTCTCTGCGGGAGGGTGCCAGGTATTCAACCCGGAAAGCGGTGAGCTTGCCTCGGGCCAATGCGGCACCGGCCGTATGCCGGAACCCGACACAATCCTCCTGCGTCTCAAGGAGGCCCTTGGCCGGAGCGCACCAAGCTCGCCACTGCACGAGCTAAGTGTAGTCATTACGGCCGGACCGACACGGGAAAAAATTGACGGGGTGCGCTTCATCTCCAACTTCTCTTCCGGCAAGATGGGCTTTGCCATCGCTCGTGCAGCCGCAAAGCGGGGCGCAAGGGTAACGCTGATTGCCGGGCCGGTCAATCTCGAAACACCTCCGGGAGTTGAGCGCATCAATGTGGAGAGCGCCATGGAAATGTATGGAGCCGCCGAAAGCTTTTTTGGGAGCTGCGACATCTTTATTGGTGCGGCGGCCGTGGCCGATTACCGGCCCCTCTCGCCTTATGAGGGAAAAATCAAAAAAAACGCTGAAGAGCTGCAGCTCACCCTGGTCAAAAATCCTGATATCCTGGCCGCCTTCAGCCTACAGAAATCACCCCGGCAACTGGCCATTGGGTTTGCCCTTGAAAAAGAGCACGATTTAGAGCATGCCCGAAAAAAACTGGAATCCAAAGCGCTGGACCTGATTGCCTTCAATGTTTTTGACCATAAAACCTCCGGCTTTGAAGTCGATACCAATATTCTTACCCTGATAGAGCGTGAGGGCCAAGCAACCGAACTCCCTCTTTTGAGCAAAGATGGTGCGGCCGAAAAACTGCTTGACGCCATTGAAACCGTTAGGCTGAAAACCGGCATTAAAACCTGAAAACCTACGATTGTTTCATGCAAGGTTTGTTATTCAATGAAGATGCACGGCCTTCACCGGCCGAACAACTAACCTCTTCATCATCTGAAGCGTTGCATCAGCTCTGCACGGCAGTAAAAGAGTGCAACAACTGCCGGCTTGCCCAAACCAGAACAAACTTTGTTTTTGGTGAAGGGAATCCTTCGGCCGAACTGGTCGTTATCGGAGAGGCTCCGGGAGCTGAAGAGGATGCGACCGGTCGCCCTTTTGTCGGCCGCTCCGGCCAGTTGCTTGATAAAATCCTTCTTGCCGCCGGGTTTCGTCGTGAAGAGGTCTACATTTGCAATATCATCAAATGCCGGCCACCCGGAAACCGCAACCCTCTTGAGGATGAAATCCGGGAGTGCATGCCCATTCTGCTCCGGCAACTGCAGAGCATCAAACCGAAAATTATTTTGATTCTCGGCAAGGTAGCGGCCAACACCATCTTTGAAAACAACATCTCTTTGGGCTCAATGCGGGGAAAAGTACAAAAATGGCAGAAATATGACTGTTTTATTACCTATCATCCAGCAGCCCTGCTCCGCAACCCCCACTGGAAAAGGGGGTGCTGGGAGGATATTCAGATGATGATGCGCCATTATGCAACCGAGCATGGCCAAGAAAAGCTTTATGAACAGAGGATGGAACCATGATCAAGCAACCGCCCGTCAGCATAGATTTCAACAAGGATATTGACTTCAGCAAGGAGAGCCGCGTACCGCCCTACTCTACCGAAATTGAGCAGGAGGTACTGGCCTGTATCCTGCTTGAAGATGACCCTATTGAACAGGTCATCCAGATATTCGGCGACAATGGCGAGGAGGTCTTTTATGAGCGGCGCCATCAGATTATTTTCAAGGCCATGATGCAGCTCTACCATAAACGCCAGGCCATCGACATTATCACCGTCAGTGAAGAGCTGCTGAAAATCGGCGAACTTGAACCGGTTGGCGGACGCCACTACCTTGCCGAACTCTCCGGTAAGGTGATCAGTGCGGCCAATATTGAGTACTATGCCCGCCTGGCGAAGGAGAAATATCTCTACCGGCGGATGATCTCCATATCGGCCAAAATTTCAGGGGCGGCCTACAGCTCGTCGATGGATATTTTCGATCTGGTCGAACATGCCTCCCAGCAGTTTTTCAATATCTCCCAGGCCGGCATTAAAAAGAAAGCCTCACTGATCAAGGAGCTGGTTAAAAACGGTATCCGGATGCTTGAAAGCCTCAGGGCGTCGCAATCATCGGTCACCGGCATAGGATCGGGCTTCTCCGAACTGGATCAGCTTACGGCCGGCTTTCAGGGTTCCGACATGATTATTATTGCGGCACGGCCTTCAGCCGGTAAAACCGCCTTTGCCTTGGCACTTGCCCGTAATGCCGCCGTGGATTTTGACACTCCGGTGCTCTTTTTCAGCCTTGAAATGGCCGAGGTGCAGCTTGCCGTCCGCCTCATGTGCGCCGAAGCCTATGTTGAGTCACAACTGGTGAGAACCGGTCGTATTACCCCGGAAATGATGGGCCGGATCATCAACAGCATGGACAAGCTCAATGAAGCCAAGCTCTTTATTGACGATACCGCCGGTATTTCCATCATGGAGCTTGCCGCCAAGACCCGCCGGATGAAGCAGGAGCACAATATCGGCATGGTTGTGGTCGATTATCTGCAGTTGGTCACCCCGGTCCGCGACGGCAAAACCAACCGTGAACAGGAGATTGCCCAGATATCGCGCTCGCTCAAGGCTCTGGCCAAGGAGCTTAATATTCCCGTCATCGCCCTTGCGCAGCTTAACCGCTCGGTTGAACAGCGCTCCGGTGACCGCCGGCCCCAGCTCAGCGATCTCAGGGAGTCCGGCTCCATCGAACAGGATGCGGATGTGGTCATGTTTCTTTCGCGGCCGGAAATGTATGGCAAGGCAACCTTTGAAGATGGCTCATCCACCAAGGATGTGGTTGAAATCGTCATCGGCAAGCAGCGTAACGGTCCGATCGGCGATATACGGCTCCTCTTCCTGAAAAACTATGGCCGCTTTCAATCAACAGCCAATACCTATATTACCAGCGGTGAAGAGTCCCGCCCCTCCAGGGAGCCGGAGCGTTTTGCGGCGGCACTGCCGGAAGCGGGAAAATCCAAGAGCAGCACTTTCATTGCCCAGGACGATGCACCTTTTTAACCTATCGTTATGCCAGAAAAAAAACAGCCTCTGAACAGCAGCCGCCAGATCATCAAAGCGGAAAGCTCGCTTAAAAGTAGCGAACCGCCCCTCGGCGAGCGGGAAGCAACCTATACAGGCATTGGCGCATCGAAGGGGATTGTGATCGGCACCTGCTATACCTTTGTCAAGGAAGAGGGTGAGCATGACAACCGGGAGCTGAATGACAAAACCATCCTGGAAGAGATTGAGCGCTTTCATGCAGCCTTGTCGCGCTCAGAAAAAGAGCTGAAAAAGATCGAGAAGGTCACCACCAAAAAGCTTGGAAAAAGCTACTCCAATCTCTTTCAGGCCCAGATCATGATGCTCCACGATCCGGTGCTGGTTGAGGCCATCGCGACGCGTATCCAAACTGAACGCAAACCGGCCCATCAGGTCATCGCCGAAGAGTTCGACCAGTATCTCGACAAGTTCCACAACTCCGAAGAGCTGATTTTTCAGGAACGGGCCGATGACCTGAGTGACATCAAAGACCGGATCATCCGCAATCTCAACATCAGAAAACTCCACTCATGGATACCTGAAGGGGTGATTGTTTCAGCCGCGACACTCTCTCCGGCCGATATCATTCTTTTAAGCCGCAGCAACATCAAGGGATTTGTGACCGATTCGGGAGGCAAGACCTCACATATCTCCCTGATCTGCAAGTCGCTCAACATTCCGATTGTTGTGGGGCTCGGCAACCTCTCCCAGAAAATATCGACCGGCATGCAGATCATCATCGACGGCACGACCGGAACGGTGGTCATCTACCCTGAAGAAAAAACCATTGCCCGGTTTAACCGCAAAAAAGAGGATGAAAAAAAGCAGGAGGAGAGCGTGTCGCGCACGGCCGAACTTCCGGCGGCAACAAAATGCGGTGTCAGGATCAAATTTTATGCCAATGTGGACTTCAAGGAGGAGTTGAGTGCCTTGCGCAGCTCCGGAGCCGAAGGTATCGGGCTTTTCAGAAGTGAAAACCTCTTTACCGAGGGCACAAAAGTACCAAGGGAGATCGAACAGTATGCCTGTTACCGGGAGATGGCTGAAAACATTGCCCCGATGCCGCTCCATGTGCGGCTCTTTGATATCGGCGGCGACAAGCTGATCTACTCCCCGGTCAAAGAACAGAACCCCAATCTTGGATGGAGGGGTATCAGAATTTTGATTGATCTGCCCGAAATCCTCGATGCACAGCTCCGGGCCATCATCAAAGCCAATACCCATGGCAATATTGATATCCTGCTTCCCATGATCATCTCTCTTGAAGAGATCCGCTATGTCCGCACGGCCATGGAGAAACTCTATACGGAACTCGGTTCCACTTCAGAGCTGCCGATTGAAAAGCCGGGCATCGGGGCGATGATCGAGGTACCGGCAGCCGTGGAACTGATTGAAGAGATCACCCGCTATGTTGATTTCATCAGCATCGGTACCAATGACCTGACCCAATACTCCCTGGCGGTTGACCGTAATAATGTGATTGTTCAGGATCTGTTTGAAAAATTTCATCCGGCAATTATCCGCCAGCTCTACCGGATTATCTCTACCGCCCAGAAAAACCACTGCAAGGCAATGATTTGCGGCGATATGGGTTCCGATCCGCTTGCGCTGCCCTTCCTGTTGGGATGCGGGCTGCGCAAATTCAGCGTTGTGATCTCGGATATCCCGAAGCTTAAATCCCTGGTATCGCGCTACTCCTTGGCGGAAACTGAAGAGCTGGCCCGGAAGTGTCTCACCCTTGAAACTTCAAGCGCAATCAAAGCCTGCCTGGAGGCCTTCCGAGCAACCCATTAATTGGTAGAACTCCGGCCCCACGGGTCAACAATGGTTTTGCGCAGTGCCGTGAAATATTCGCTTAACAGTTGTTCCTGTTTTGCGCGAAGCAACTGCGGAGCAACGGCGACCCGGGCACTCTTGAGGTCAACATCCGCTGCGAGCGTTTTACTGCTGACCAGCACCAGTGCATAGCCGTCAGCGGTTTTTACCGGAGCCGAGAGCTTGCCGGGAGCAATCCCCGACATCGCTTCAACAAGAGAGCGGTCGACGCCGTAACCCGGAATCAAGCCGTCACTCCAGCGAATATCCTGAGCCGTAACCACACTCAGGCCCGGATTGGCCGCAACGATCTTTTCAAGCGTCGCGCCCGGTGCCCTGGTCATGGCGGCAAGTTTTCTCTGAAGCTCATCACCTCTCTTTTCCTGTACCAGTTCTGCCGTAATCCTTGTTTTCAGCTCCTGGTCAAGCACGCGGTATCCGCTGTCATTGATGGCGGTAAGGCGCATCACGTAAAACCCTTTTTCAGTCTCAAGCACCTCCGAGAGGCCGCCCTCCTTGGCCTTGAATGCAAAGTCACTGATCTTTTCACTGTAACCGATCGGATCAATCACCATATGCTTGCCAAACTCGGCGGTTTTTTCAATACGAAGCTTTTCGGCTGCCGCACTTTTATCAAACCCTTTCTCCTTGGCATTCAACTGAAAAGCCATGGCACGACGCCGTTCACTATCGGCGGTTTCGGTTGAAGATTTGATGTTACGCACCACTTCCGAGCAAACCGCGCCGGTATGGTCAAAACCCGTAACCTTGATAATATGCAAGCCAAACTGCGTCTTAACCGGCCCTATGACTGCGCCCGGAGTGGCATTAAAAACCGCCGCCGCAAATTCGGGCACCATGCGCTCCCGGGTGAACCACCCGACGTCACCCCCGTTGACCGCGCTCGCCCGGTCAACCGAGTATTGCTTGGCAAGCGCCTCAAACGACACACCTGCCTGAAGCTGCTTGAAAATCAAGGCCGAAAGCTCGCGCACATGCTGCACATCATCCTTGCTCGACGCATTGAAGCGCAACAGGATATGCGAGGCCCGTGCAACCGGCGGGCCGGATGAGGTAACCTGCTTGACCTTGATCAGACGGTACTCTCCACGGTCGGCCACCGGCCCGATAATTGTGCCCGATTTGAGATTCGATGGATTGAAAACAACGGCCTCGGCTGCCCCAGAAAAATCCGCACGGGTAAGCACCACATTGATGCCGCTGGGACGGTCACTCTGCTCTTTAACAAAACTGCTGTCGTTGGCCGCCCCGGCAAACTCGGCACGGATCGTTTCAAGCTCTTTGCGAACCGCCATACTATCTTTGGCTGAAGGAGTCAGGGGAAAAAAGACAAAATCCGCCTTTCTTGAAGCTCTCTGTTTGAAAAGCTCTTTATGCTTGTCATAATACGCCTTGATCTCATCATCCTTGACCGGAAACTTGCTATCCAGACCGGCAAAGCTGAACGGAAAGGGAATAAATGATGCCGAAAAACGGGAATACTGCCGGTGTACAATCTCGTCAAGCTCATGGCCGGTCACATGCTCCATGGTCTGGAGTACCGTAAGCAGCTTGTTGACCATAAGCTCCCGGCGAACGATTTTTTCAATCTGCACCCATAACTCCTTGTTTTGAGGGTCACGCCGTGCCGCGTCGAGTTTTTTGCGATCAAGTGTACCCGTGGCAGGATCCGAAAAATATTGACGAATCACCATTGGCGGAGTTGCACTGTCGAGAGCCTCAACAACCTCCTGATCCTGAAGGGTGATGCCGAATTTCTCAAACTGCTGGTCAAGCAGGGTCTGGTCAACCAGAGCATTCCATGCCTGCTCCTGCAGGCCGAGTTCGGTTTCCGGTGTGAGTTCAGCGCCTGGGTTTGATCGACGAAAATTCTCGCTAACCGCTTTGTATACTTCATCATACTGAGCAGACGCAATAGCCTTTCCATTGACGCTTCCCGCCTGGTTTGCTTTTTTTCCGGAAAATCCCGAAAAATTCATACCCCACTCAAAGACAATCAACAAGAGAAAAGCTCCTAAAAGCGTATAGAGTATAATATGTGTCTTATCGCGCAAGCTGGACATAACAGCCATAACTCATCCCTTTCTATTAAGATGTTGTTAAAAAACCCTACTCTCCCACCCTTCATTGCCGACCAGCGGCACAAAAACAAACTGCTGAAAAAGCTCCCGGTGAAACTCATCCCCCTCACGCTGAATCACAGTCATCTGCTGAGAGTCATACCCACCAATCGGAATAACCATACACCCCTTCTCGGCAAGCTGCTGCATGAGCGGCCGAGGTTCTCTGGGAGCGCCCGCCGTCACCATAATACCATCAAAAGGGGCCTCCTCAATCCAGCCAAGCGATCCATCTCCATGGCGACAAAGAACCCTTATTCCTAACCGCGAAAAGAGCTTTTCGGCCCGTTCATAAAGCCCCACAAAGCGCTCCACACTAAAAACCTGGTACCCCATAGCCTCCAGAATCGCCGCCTGGTAACCCGAACCGGTACCGATTTCAAGCACCTTTCCACCCGGACAACGCTCAGCAAGCAGGGTGCTCATAATAGCCACCGTATAGGGCTGGGAGATGGTCTGGCTGAACCCGATGGGGTAAGCCGAGTCGTTATAGGCACACCCCACCGCATCCTCAGGAAAAAAGAGGTGGCGCTTTACCCTCAAAAAAGCTTCAAGCACCCGACTGTTTGAAATCCCGTACTGCCTGAGTGTTTCAACCATCTCCCGGCGCCTCTGCTCCAGAAGTTTTTCCGACTGTTTCATCAAAAAGAGAACCTTTTAGAGCGGTTCACCTCAAAAACCGCTCCAATAACCTTATCTTTTCCCTGCCAAACAAGCCCTTTGCGCTCCTCTACCGTACAGCGTAATACCTAATTACCTCAGTAAAGAAAGGGTTAATATTGCATCAAAAACAACAAAAAACAATGTCCGCTGAACAGTTTACCATTTTCGGCACCAAGTATCGCTGTGGCTCCTATCTCCTCCTGATCCACCTCAGCAAACCCATCCAGCTTGCCTTCGGTCGCTTTCAGCAGAGAAAGCTCTTCACCTTGCCCGAAGGAGAGTATCTCTACATCGGCTCTGCACTTGGGAAATCAGGAAGCCCTCTTGCCCAGAGGCTTCTGCGCCACGCATCACGTTCCTACGCGCAACAACCCCATGCCATCAGGGCGCCAATGGTCACCCTTTTCATGCAAGAGGGGTTGATCGAAAAACAGGCTCTTAATGCTCATGAAAAAAAAATCCACTGGCATATCGATTATCTGCTGGATCGCCCTGAAACTGAAATCAAGCATGTCGTCATCATCCGCTCTCCTCTGAGAGTGGAGCCTCTGCTCTCAAGCCTGCTCGAACCGCTCAAGGAAACCGCTCAACTCGCCCCGCGCCTCGGCGCCCAGGACACAAAAAACAGCACCCATCTGCTTCGTATCACCGATCAACAAGCTATTCTCAATCTGCTGAAAAAAGCGGTGCCCGAGCTGCTGCAACTCACTTCAGATCTCGTCCCATAAGTGCTCCAACAAACTCGGCGCGGTCAAACAACTGCAGATCGTCGATCTTCTCGCCCACACCGATATACTTGACCGGCAGTTTCAGCTCGCGTGAAATGGAGAGCACAATCCCTCCCTTGGCTGTGCCGTCAAGCTTGGTCACAACAAGACCGGTTACATGGACAAATCGGGTAAACTCGCGAGCCTGCATCACGGCATTCTGGCCAGTAGTACCATCAAGCACCAGCAAAACTTCATGCGGAGCGGCCGGAATCTTCTTTTTCGCCACTCGCATGATTTTGGCAAGCTCCTCCATCAAATGACTCTTGTTATGCAGCCGACCGGCGGTATCCACAAGTACAACATCGGCATTTCTTGATACCGCAGCACTGACCGCATCAAAAACAACCGAAGCCGGGTCAGCACCCTGGCCCTGACCAATCAAGGGAACCCCGGCGCGCTCAGCCCATATCTTGAGCTGTTCATAAGCCGCCGCACGGAAGGTATCAGCCGCCGCTATAATGACTTTCTTTCCGGCTTTCTCATAGTTATAGGCCAGTTTGGCAACACTCGTGGTCTTGCCGGCACCGTTCACGCCGACAATTAAAATAACATAGGGTTTGGCCGGAAGCGCTGCTTCGAAATCCAGCGGATGCTCCTCCCCGCTCTCCTCAAGCATCTCCTGAATCTCCTCCATCACCATCCGGTTCAGCTCCTCTTCCGAACGGTAGCTCTCCCGTTTTGCCCGCTCGGTAATCGCCTCAACAATCCCGAGCGTAGTTTCTACACCGACATCGGCACCAACCAGAATGGTTTCAAGGGCTTCAAGAAACTCGTCATCTATTTCGGTTTTACCCTGAGTAATCGCGGAAAGCTTTTCGCGAAGAGTATCACGGGTTTTTCCGAGCCCCTCTTTCAGCCTTGATAATTTGAACTTGTCAAAAAAACCCATAAAAAGGAGATATTGTATAGTACTATTATGAGAAACAGGAACTCCCGCAACATGGCTGCTTAAAAAAGTAACGCACGCTCCGGAATGATCCAGATAAAAACTCAATTTACGCAAAAATATGCCATATAAAGCTATCCCGGAAATCGGGGAGTTCGGCCTCATCAAAAGGATCGCCGCACTTGCAGAACCCACGCTTGAAGCCGTACCGGAACTGCTGCAGGGAATCGGTGATGACTGTGCAATCTATCAACCCGACGGAGCGCTGCTGCAACTCTCAACCACCGATCTCTTGGCCGATCAGATACACTTCGACCTCCTGACCACCCCGTTGAAACACCTCGGCAGCAAAGCCATCAGCGTCAATGTCTCCGACATCTGCGCCATGAACGGCGTTGCCCGCTACGCCCTGATCGCGCTCGCTGTCCCCTCCTCCTTTTCGGTTGAAATGATTGAGGAACTCTACCGTGGCATGAGCCTTGCCGCAGAGCACTACGGCATTGCCATTGCCGGAGGTGACACTTCGGCTTCACGCTCGGGGCTCTTTATCTCCGTCACCATGATCGGCTCGGTTTCACCGCAGCAGCTCACCAAAAGAAGCGGTGCCAAACCCGGTGAGGTGATCTGCGTTACCGGCCGCCTGGGTGGCGCCACGGCGGGCTTGAAACTCCTCATGCGTGAAAAAGAGATCATGCTGGAGCATGTGCAAAACAACGAACCCTATACGAAAAACGTGATGGCCGACCTGGAGGAGTTCCGTGACGTCATCCAGTGCCAGCTTTTACCACAGGCTCGCCCCGATATGGTGAGCCTCTTCCACTCCCGCCAGATACGGCCCACAGCAATGATTGACATTTCCGACGGCCTCAGTGGAGATCTGCAGCATCTCTGCCAAGAGTCGAAGGTCGGCGCCCTGATTCATGAGAGCCGCATTCCCATCCATCCAAACGCCCGCCATATTGCCGACGAGCTGCAGGATGACGCCCTGACCTGGGCGCTCACGGGCGGCGAAGAGTACCAGTTGCTCTTTACCCTGCCGAAAGAGGAGTATCTGGCACTAGCCGATCATCCGGATATTTCACTCATCGGTGAAACCACCGACGCGGAAGCAGGCATACACCTGATGGATATTTACGGAATGAAAATTGACTTACAATCCGTCAGGGGATTCGATCATTTCCGTTCATAAGCGCTTTCCGGCAGAGAAAAACGGGTAAGCTTGATGACAATTAATTTTTTTGGGAAACCCTGTGAAGATAGTAAATTGAACGCTCCGCAAAGCAAGCGGAACAAGCCGAAGTGGCGGAATTGGTAGACGCCCAGGACTTAAAATCCTGTGTTCAGCAATGGACGTACGGGTTCGATTCCCGTCTTCGGTACCATCCATACAGTAGAGCGGCAATGTCACTGCGTTTTGCCCTATGACCCACTCTTGCACTCCTCCATCACCCCAAATGCACAACGATCATGAGTTCTGAATTGACGAAAATTCTGCTCAGCGAGGACGAAATGCCCCGCCATTGGTACAACATCCAGGCCGACCTCCCTTCACCCATGCCGCCGCCGTTAGGGCCGGATGGTAACCCGGTCGGGCCGGACGCCCTTGCACGGGTATTCCCGATGAACCTGATCGAGCAGGAGATGAGCACCGAGCGCTGGATCGAAATTCCCCAGGAGGTGCAGGCCATCCTGAAAATCTGGCGACCTTCACCGCTCTACCGTGCCCGGCGGCTTGAAGCCGCACTGCAGACCCCGGCAAAGATCTACTACAAAAACGAAGGGGTCTCACCGGCAGGGAGCCACAAGCCCAATACCGCCGTCGCACAGGCATGGTACAATAAAGAGTTCGGCATCAAGCATCTCATTACGGAAACCGGCGCCGGTCAATGGGGAAGCGCACTTGCCATGAGCTGCAAGCTTGTCGGCATCGACTGCAAGGTCTTTATGGTGCGCATCAGCTTCGACCAAAAGCCCTTCCGCAAAATCATGATGAATACCTGGGGAGCCAACTGCGTTGCAAGCCCCAGCACTGAAACGGCCGTCGGACGCCGGATTCTTGCGGAAATGCCCGATACACCCGGCAGCCTTGCCATTGCCATCAGTGAAGCCATTGAGCAGGCCGTCGAGCGTGAGGACACCCGCTACGCCCTCGGCAGCGTGCTGAACCATGTCATGCTGCACCAGACCATTATCGGCCTTGAAGCCCGCAAACAGCTTGAAAAGGTTAATCTGTATCCTGACATCGTGATCGGTTGCGCGGGCGGCGGCTCAAACTTTGCTGGCATCAGTTTTCCCTTTATCTGTGACAAGATTCACGGCCGTGAGGTTCAGGTTATTGCCACAGAGCCCGAAGCCTGCCCGACCCTTACAAGAGGCCCCTATGTTTACGATAACGGAGATGAGGCTAAAATGACGCCGCTGTTGCCGATGCACAGCCTGGGCCACGGTTTTATTCCTCCGGCCATTCATGCCGGCGGGTTGCGCTACCACGGCATGGCCCCCTTGGTGAGCCATGTCAAACAGCTTGGCCTGATTGATGCTACATCTATAGGCCAGATAGAGTGTTATCAGGCGGCCCTGCTCTTTGCTCATACCGAAGGGTTCATCCCGGCCCCGGAAACCTCCCATGCCATTGCCCAAACCATCCGCGAAGCAAAGCAGGCCAAAGAGGAAGGAAAGGAAAAAGTGATCCTGATGAACTGGTCAGGCCACGGTTTGATGGACCTTCAGGGCTACGATGCATTTATGAGTGGAAAGCTCAGCGATTACCCGCTGCCCGAAGAGCTGCTGCAGCACTCTCTTGCCGCCATCAAACACCATCCAAAGCCGTAAAATGAAAAACTCCCCGTTACTCGGCTCTCCCAACACAGCAGAGTAACGGGGAAAAAGAGTGAGGATACCTACCTTTTCCGCTTCTTGATCAACAACACGTCAAGACCTCGAAACGCATGTTTGTTGTTGGCAATTTTCCGCTATATCATATTTTCGGCTAACGATCAAGCTCACCGGTGACAATGAAGCGCCTTGTTATGCTGTACATCGCTTAATCACATGTTTTTTCCGATTTTTCAAAAATCAATTTACCTATCCACCAAATCGACTGTCCATAATTCGAAATCAGTTGTTCTCCCTGTCTCAGAAACGACTTACTTTCGTCGATTCCTGCGAGTTCTAAAGCATCTCCAATCTTCGAGCTGGTCGGGTGTGCGTCACCTACTCGCATGTCATATACGCCAACAATCGGGCCGAAAACGCGTTGAGCTGTATCTTCACCTATTTTCTGAGCTAGAACGTCCTGAAGGAGCTTATTCGAAGCAAGTTTTTCCTTATTAGGGTGTTTTGAAAGCTTACGGAGTTCACGAACATCAAGTCGATCAGAAAAAACACGAACGAGCTCTTTAGCCAATCTCAGCAATGATACCTGATCCTTACTTGCGAATCGGGATATATGCTTCATAATTGCGGGGTAGTCTACGGCATGCGAGAAAAGAGAAACATTGAACTCTTTACGAAATCCACCCTCAAGCATATCCATAACCTTAAAAAGCAGGTCTTCAACAGAATGGGTAGATGCTGGCTTTGCTTTTACTTGCGATGCTAATAGCTCATTTGAAACCTTCCCGTCCGGAACAACGTTGTGAGCTGCCCAAATATGCTGCTCCCATGCGTCAAGACGGGCAATGTCATAGGCATAGACAGTGATTAAATCCGAAAAATTAATTCCGAAGTGGGTCACACACCCAGATGTGGAGCGAATACCACCTGTTTCTGCCGTATACCACTCAAGAGAAAAGCCCCGAAGACCGAGAAGCTCATTTACTATGCTGGATCGGAACCACAGCCATCGGCCAATGCCTTCATTATCTAAATCGGCAGATGCCATGCGTGTCCCGTCAGTTTCCACTATGAATTGGGGAAGATTCATATCTGTATCTCCCCGAACGCGGATGCTCTTTCCTTGATGTTCAATCCATTCGTCTCGCCAAAACTCGCCCTCTATCCGTACACCTTCATAACCACTCCGATGTCCCTGCGAGGTTTCATAGTCGGTGTTGTGATTGCTTTCTGGCCCCATGGCTGGGGCATCTTCATCTTCATCAACATCAGTTCGCCAGATCCGGAACGAGGACCAACTTCCTCCAAAGACATTATCCAAACTGCGAATTAGGAGCTCAAATCGCCCTCCATCTCGCTGTTCTTGTCGATTCGTTAGATTCGCGTATGCGCTGCCTTCAAGTGCAGCGACATTTTCCACTCTTTGGCGGAAGTAAGAGAGGCGAAGTGACAGATTTCTTGCCGCTAAATAATCGAGAAGAAATTCCCGCTTGATCTCGATAAGGCGATGATCTCCTTTTTCCTCAAGAACCTCACGAGCTACCACAACGAAATTCTCTTCTGGCCTTACCCAGTTTGTGCCCTCCTTTATCAGACGTAGAGCAACAACCAAATCAGGATTCAGTATCCATAGCCTTCCGCCAACTACCGGTTGAGGGTGCTCGAAGACAAGGTGAACTCCAATGGGTTCTTTGTCGTTGTATTGATACTGTTCGATGGATGAGTAGTAACCATCCTCGTAGGCATACGGCTGTGCACTGTGCCCGATTCCAATGCTACTCCAGCCAAGTTGTTCCGCGACTTCCCGGTGCTCAGGAGGGAACGCAACAGAACCGCATCCAAAGTACTCACTGACGTAGCCAATATTACGAACTTCACCATTCTCGTCATTGATGGATGCTCTCAAGGGAACCCAAGTCGCACTAGAGAAGGCTCGGCGAGTTTCTTTTTTTTGGAGAATCCAGTCTTGATTCATAGATAATCAGTTACCATCAGCATAACATTGTTTAGATGGATCAGCCTAAACTGCAGATTTTTGAATTACAACCCATATAATACGCCAATTTCAAATCAGGAAAAACGATTAACTCATTTAATATAAACAGCTAAAGCATTAATCGAATTTTATTTAAGCTTCTTATATGGATCAGCATAAAAACGCTGCTGCTTCACCAAGGGGAACACCACTCCATACTGCAGTGGTGTTCCTAAATGAAAGTAATAAAAAAGGTAGGGGTCAGGCAGGAAAGAGTAATAGTTTACTCCTTGTCAAGCTTCTCCTCTGGCTTTTCCTGTTTGAGGGGAGTTCCGCCATCCAGAAAGCGGAGTTCGTTATCCTTCTCATCAAGCGCAATCCTGATGGTGCTCCCTTCTGAAAAGCGCCCTTTCAGCATCTCTTCGGCAAGAGGATCTTCAACATATTTCTGCAAAGCCCTTTTCAGCGGACGCGCGCCATATTTCTGGTCATACCCCTTGTCGACAAGAAACTCCTTGGCTTTATCCTCAATCTCGACCTCAATACCCATCTCGTGAAGCCTCTTGAAGAGCTTGCCAGCAGTAATATCAATGATTTTAAAGATATGCTGCTTCTCAAGCGGATGAAAGACTACAATATCGTCAATACGGTTCAGGAACTCCGGATTGAAAACCCGCTTAAGGGCATCCTCGATGGTCGACTTCATCGCCTTGTAGTTGCCGGCCGAATCGTCGGGAGCCGTAAAGCCCATGCCGGCACCGGCACCAAGATTCTTGATATCCTTGGCTCCGATATTGGAGGTCATAATGATAATCGTATTGCGGAAATCAACCTTCCGGCCCATGCCATCGGTCAGAACACCCTCATCAAGCACCTGAAGCAGAATGTTGAACACATCGGGATGCGCTTTCTCAATCTCGTCGATCAGCACCACCGAGTAGGGCTTGCGGCGGACTTTTTCGGTCAACTGGCCACCCTCTTCATAGCCTACGTAACCCGGAGGCGCTCCAACCAGACGGCTGACCGAGAACTTCTCCATATACTCGCTCATGTCAGCGCGGATCAGGGCATCCTCGGTGTCGAAAATATAGCGGGTCAAAGCCTTTGCCAGCTCGGTCTTGCCGACGCCGGTAGGGCCGAGAAAAATAAAGGAACCGATCGGGCGTGAAGGATCCTTGAGTCCGGCACGGGTACGCTGTATCGCCTTGGTGATTTTTTTCAGAGCCTCATCCTGACCGATCACCTCTTTCTGCAGGTCAGCCTCCATGGTGAGCAGCCGCTTCGACTCCGACTGGGCAACCCTTGCTACCGGAATACCGGTCATCATGGCAATGACGGAGGTAATATCGGCTTCAGTAACATCATAGATGCTCTCGGAGGCCCTGTCCTCCCACTCCTGTTTGGCATGATCAAGAGCCTCAAGCAGGTTTTTCTCCTTGTCGCGGAGCCGTGCGGCCTCCTCGAAATTCTGCATTTTGACCACCTGGTTCTTCTCGGCCTTGACCTCCTCGATGGATTTCTCAAGCTCCAGAATCTCCTTCGGCACATGAATATTGCTTAAATGCACCCGCGCCCCGGCCTCATCCATAACGTCAATCGCCTTGTCGGGCAGAAAACGGTCGGTGATATAACGCTCCGAAAGCTTGACGGCCTTCTCGATCGAATCTTCAGAGTAACTGACATGGTGGTGCGACTCATACTTCGACTTGATATTGTTCAGAATCTGGATGGTTTCGTCAACCGAGGTCGGCTCAACCATGATTTTCTGGAACCTCCGGTCAAGGGCGCCATCTTTTTCAATAAACTGGCGATACTCGTCCAGCGTTGTGGCACCGATGCACTGCAACTCACCGCGAGCGAGAGCCGGCTTGAAAATATTGCTGGCGTCCAGCGAACCCGACGCGCCACCGGCACCCACAATGGTATGCAGCTCATCAATAAAGAGTATCACATCGCGTGAGCGTTCAAGCTCATTCATGAGGGCTTTCATCCGCTCCTCAAACTGCCCCCTGTATTTCGTGCCGGCAACAAGCGCTGCCAAATCCAGTGCAACCACCCGTTTGTCGTAAAGCACCCTTGAGACCTTGCGCTGCACAATTTTCAGCGCGAGACCTTCGGCAATGGCCGTCTTGCCAACGCCGGGTTCACCAATCAGCACCGGATTGTTCTTTTTGCGACGGCTCAGCACCTGGGCCACCCGCTCGATCTCCTTTTCACGACCGATGATGGGATCAAGCTTGTCCTCAAGCGCAAGACGGGTAAGATCGCGTCCAAAATTATCCAGCACGGGGGTCTTGGTGCGCTCGCCTTTTCTTGGATCGGGCTTTCTGGAAGAGCGCTCGGCTCCACCCGAAGAGTAGGAGCCCTCAAGGGGCGGCTCATCCGACTCGCTCTTGCTGCTCGTAATGCTGATAAGCTCATCGCGAACAAGATCGTAGGTAACGCCGAACTGCTCAAGAATCTGGGAGGCAATATTGTCATCCCCCTTGAGAATCGAGAGCAGGAGATGCTCGGTGCCGATAATATTCGACTTGCAGATTTTTGCCTCAAGGTAGGTGATTTTCAGCACCTTCTCGGCCTGCTTGGTGAGTGGCACATTACCCATCTGGGTTGCAGGAACCTTGGAGTGCGTGCTCTCCTCAATTTTCTGCTTGAGGCTGAACAAATCTATCTTGAGGTTCTTCAGGATTTTGGCTCCGATGCCTTCGCCCTCCTTGATAAGACCAAGAAGCAGATGCTCGGTACCGATATAGTCATGACCCAACCGGAGCGCTTCTTCCCGGCTGAGACGGATGACCTCCTGAACTCTATTTGAAAAATTTCCTTCCATTCTTTATCTCTTCGGTAAGATTGTTGCGAATATCCACATGCCGTCATTGCCATGCAGCCGGCACACGGTAAAAATGACTCAGAAAAATAATTATATACTAAAGATAGCGTGTTAAAAGTAATTTCATAAAAACAGAAACTCTTGAGGGCAATTAAAGGTTCTCCAGCGCACAAGGATCAAAGCATGAAGGTTCAGCAAATTCGGCTTGACGACAACAACCCTGAACACCGTCAACTCTCCATCTATCGCACCGGCTTGATCAATCGTGTCCGGCTTGATGACCGGGAATACAGGGTTTACGGCACTCTTGAGCTATCGGCCCACGACTACGCAGCCCTTTTCCACTACAGCATTATTGAGGCCTTGAACCAGTTACCCTTCATTTCGGAAACGAGCAACGGTCTTGACAGTTGGGATGAGGCATTTTTACATAACAGCCGCCTTGGCACCATGCAGAAGATCATCGCCGAAAAAAGTGCATCAATCAATCCGGAAAAAAAAGAGATGATCCTGCTCGGTTGGCATGATCAACCGCTTCGGGTGGCCTACCTGCGTGAAATTGAGCCGGCAAGGTTTCTCCTCTTTCTTGAGAACCTGACCCGGTTTGTCGCAGAGTCGGAAAAAGAGGGATACGATCTTGAATTTATTTTGTAACGGAAAAGAGATAGGCTGTCCGCTCTTCAACCGAAGTTTTCGGCACCTCATGCAACCGGTAACCCAGCGACCGATAGACCCGGCACAAGGCCTCATAGAGCGCAACCGACTCCTCGTATGATTGCGGACGCTCAAGGTCGTTGACATAGATTTCCGGCCAGGGCGGCAGCATAAAGAGATCCCTCTCGTAACTGCAGCGGGCGTGCGCTTCAAGGTAGTGCTCCGGAACCGGGTAACCACCGTGCTGAAGGTAGCCGAAAATATCCGGAATAGCCCTATCAAAAAAACAAGCCGCTCCTGCAGCAAGCGCGTGATCATGCTGCTGCATCATGGCTTCAATTGCCAGACGGGCAAAAGCCGGCAGGTTGCTCCACGGCAGCACGCCCTGCGGCAAGGCGCTCTGCTCGCGGATCAGTTCGCGTGAAACTTCAGGGTAACAAACATGCCCTGCGGCTGCAAGCGCTTCGAGGAGCGTGCTTTTGCCGCTTCCGGGTCCGCCGGTGATGATGTATCGCTTACAAGCCAAACAACTGCTCCGGAAAATCCCGCGTTTCACCCCAATAGAGATGAATATAGGAGGCTATGGTATTCCGGTACCGGTAGAGAGCGCTGTCGACCGATACATCGCGGGCATTCTGGACGATGGCAATGTTCTGAAGCTCTCCCAGGTGGCTGATGCGTGAGTAGTGAAATTCATGACCGCGAAGCTGCGCTGTATAAAGCCCGTCGAGCATAACTTTGCGGTAACCAAGACTCAGTTTTGCCTCCTGCATGGTGGTATCAAGATCCAGCACACCGCACATCGCAAAGGAAGCACCGTCACCAAGCGTCATCGATTTGCCAAGATACATCATCCCTCCACACTCGGCGTAGGTGCGTCCGCCGGAGTTGCAATAGCGGGCGATCTGCTCCCGCATGGCACGGTTGGCCGAGAGTTTTTCGGCATAGAGTTCCGGATAACCGCCAGCCAGATAGAGCAGGTCGGCCGCCGGCAACCGCTCGTCATCCAGCGGGCTGAAAAACTCCAGCCGGCCATACTCCTCAAGCACCGAAAGGTTCTCCGGATAGATAAAATTAAAAGCCTCATCGCGGGCCACAGCAATAACCCGGCCGCCTCTCCTCTGAGAGAGCGGCGGAGGTGAAGCCGGAGGGATCGCAACCTGTGCAAGCTCAAGCAACCGATCAACATCAACCGTTTTTTCAAGATGCTCCGCCATGGCCATCATAACGCCCTCACGGTCGTAACCTGAAGAGGTGTTGAGCCCCAGATAACGTTCGCTGATGGCGATAGCTTCATTGCGGGGCAGGTAACCCAGCGGCTCAACCCCAACATCGCGCGCTGCGGCCTCAAGATAACGATAGTGAGAGGGGGTATTGACCTGATTGAAAATCACCCCGGCAAGGTTCAGTGCCGGATCAAAGCTTTTGAAACCATGCAGCAGGGGTGCGGCAGAGTAGGCCATGCTTTTGGCGTTGAGCACCATAATGACCGGAAGCTGAAGCGTGATGGCAATTTCTGCGCTGCTCCCTTCGGATTTTTCCGCCCCGTCAAAGAGCCCCATAACCCCTTCAACCACAGCCACATCAGCACCCAGCATAGTGCGGGAAAAAAGCTCCTGAAGGTGCTCTTTCGATGCCATAAAGGTATCGAGGTTGATCCCCCGGCGCCCTTCACCTCCCAATGAAGCGGCCAGTTGATGCAGGCGGGTATCCAAATAGTCCGGCCCACACTTGAAGGGCTGAACAACCCTGCCCCGCTTTGCCATAATCCTCATCAGAGCCAGCGCCACGGTTGTTTTCCCTGAACCGCTTGAGGGGGCGGCGAGCAAAAAAGCAGCTTTCTGCACGACCATTACCCAACTAACGGATCGGGGTGGAGAAAGGTATAGTGCAAGGCGCTGACCAGCTTTTCGCTGTTAACCAGTTTAAAGGGAGTGGGTTCGGAGACGGGCACCAATGGTGGAAGCGCGACGTTGGCCGCTTCAGCCGCTCTGGCATAGTACTCTCCTCTCTGGGGGTGAAGCGGAGCACAGGCATTGAACACCTCGCCCCACTGCTGCAGTCGGATGATCTCCATGATGATCTTGATGCAATCGTCACGATGAATCAGGTTCATCGGCTGATCGGCATCGGCGATCTCCTCCATACGAGCCAGATATTTCAATGGATTGCGGTCATGGCCCACAAGACCGCCAAAGCGCAACACCGTGGTCTGAAAACCACTCTCCTGCATCAGCATCTCCTCAACATAGAGCAGGGCCTGACCCGATGGGCTCTCGGGATCAACCGCATCCTCTTCGGTCACCTCCCGGCCCAGCGCTGGATAGACCGAGGTCGAACTGACAAAGAGCACCGAACGCACCGGCGACTGGCCGAGCGCATCAATCAGGGAGGAGAACTGCTCAATATGGTACTCCAAAATATCATCGCGCCTCAGAGGAGGGATGTTGACTATAAGAGTATCGCTGTGGAGAAAATCGGTAATATCTTCACCGTTGATCTCCGGATCGAGCCGGATCAGGTAGGGCTCGATGCCTCGCTCGCGCATCGGTTCAAGCTTTTCCTCACTCGTGGTTGATCCCTTGACCGGATAACCGGCGGCAATGAGCGACTCGGCAAGCGGCATACCGAGCCAGCCGCATCCGAGAATGGTAATGGTTTCCTTTTGCATGGTACTGTTTAGCGGTTACTGTTTCTCCCCGAGGCACAGTGCACAATGTACAGGATCGGCACCGGCATTTCAACTACAATTCAGAGCCAGCCCACCCGGCGCTACAAATAAAAAGGGGCTATCCTTGGCTCGGATAACCCCTCTCTCGTTTCAAGATACCCGGCCCATCGGGCCAAGCATAGAGATTCAAGCCTTATTTGCCGAAAACAAATTTCGAAAGATGATCCAGAAAGAGCGGAGCTTCAATCACACCAACAACCCGGCTCTCGGGAATTTCCTTCCCCTTTGTGTCAAAGAAAATGATGCCTGGAGGGCCGAAGAGTCCAAAACGCTTCATCAGGGCACGGTCATCATCACTGTTGGCCGTCACGTTTACCTGAAGCAGCGTCACATCCTGGAGCTTCTCAATAACCTTCGCATCGTGAAAGGTAAAGCGCTCCATCTCTTTGCAGGCAACGCACCAGTCGGCATAAAAGTCCAGCATGACCGGCTTTTTGGCTGACTGAAGTGCCTGGTCAAGCTCGGCGACTGTCTTGATCCGCTGAAAACCAAGCTTCTGCTCTCCACTTGGCGCAGAAGCAGAAGAGACTGCCTGTGGATGGGAGAGCGGTTCAAGCATGTTGACCCCGCCGGATGCTGCACCAACAAGTTCCGTGACACCAAGCACAAAGAGCACCAGACCAAAACTCTTGGCGAACTTGTAACCAATGGTGGGTTTTTCCGGCGACGGTTTGAATGCTCCAAGAAAAACCGCACAGAGAATGGCAAAGATACCCCAGGCAAGCAGCACCGCAGGAGCGGGAAGCACCGGCGAGACCATCCAGATGGCAACCGCAATCAACAGAAGACCGAAAACATATTTCACACTGATCATCCACACGCCCGCCTTCGGTAGCAGAGAGCCGGCACTCAGGCCAACCAGCAAGAGAGGCACACTCATGCCCATAGCCATGGAAAAGAGCGCAAGACCACCAATAACCACGTCACGCGTCTGGCTGATATAAACAAGGGTTCCGGCGAGTGGAGCCGCAACGCAGGGGCCGACAATCAGGGCCGATAACGCTCCCATAAAAAACACTCCGACAAAACGACCCCGCTTCAAGCCGCCGGAGGCCTTGCCGAGCTTGCTTTGCAGGGAGCTGGGCAACTGCAACTGATAGAGATCAAACATGGAAAGGGAGAGCAGCACAAGCAGCAGCGCAAAGAGCACGAGCACCCATGGCTTCTGCAAGGCTCCAGCCAGTCCTTCGCCCGCCAGACCGGCTGCAACACCAAGCGATGTATAGACCAGGGCCATACCAAGGCAGTAGGCCAGCGCCATCAAGAAGCTGCGAGCACGGGTAACCTCTCCCTCACCAACAATGATTGAGGAGAGAATCGGCACCATCGGCAGAACGCAGGGTGTAAAGGAGAGCAGCAGACCAAATACCAGAAAGGCAAGGGAGATTTTCCACAAACTTCCACCGGCAAGGGTAGAGGCGACAAGGTTGAGATCGTTCTCCCCACCACCCTGTTTTGGCGCTGGAGCAGGTGCTGCCACCGGTTTCGGCGCTCCGGAGCTGCTGCTTGTTGCGACTGCAGCAGCCTGCTCTTCACTTATCGGCGATAGTACTCCCGGATGGAGTGGATCAACCTTGAAGAGCTTTGTGATGGGAGGATAACAGAGCCCGTCCTCGGCACACCCCTGGTAACCAACACTCAAAGTAAAGGCTCCCTCCGCCTTTACGAGTGGAACCGAAAGCGTCAAGGTGTCATGATAGATATCAATGCTCTCGTTGGTGTTTGGATCGGTCACCTTGATCCCTTTCGGCAACACAGGATTCTGCAAACTGGCCGTTCCATTTGCCACAACAACCTGCACCTTGTCACGGTAGAGCTTGTACCCCTTGGCAATATCCCAATGCAGCGCAATCGAGTGATTTGGGCCCAGCTCGGCACGCAGCTTGTAAGCCTGGTCGGGATCAAGAAACTCCCCGGCCCGGCAAACGTTCAGGGTCAGAAAGAGTGAGAGAAAAACACCTATAAAAGCAACCCAGCGGCGGAAGAAAAAGTGATTCATTATGGTTTTTTTCCTGAAAAAAAGTTACAGAATGCGAGCGGCGGCCAATCTACTGCTTTTTGTGATAGACCTGGCCTGAGTGGTCAATTGCAAAATAGTCCAGACCTGAACGCTCCAGAAACCCAAGCCCATCAGCTTCGCTGAGCATGGCAATGGTTGAGCAGCTTCCGGCCGTAATGGCCAGGGGAGCCACAACCGTGACCGATCGCCAGAAGGTAACCGGGTATCCTGTTTTTGGATGGAGAATATGGCAATACCGGTTGCCTTCGGCTTCAAAAAAACGCTCATAATCACCGCTCGTCGCTATCGCACCAACCGAGAGTGGAAGCGATGCAATCGTACGCTTTTCATGGCGCGGATCCTGAATGCCGACCATCCATGGTGAACCATCCGGTTTTGGTCCCACTACGCGCATATCACCAGCAAGATTAACAAATCCATGCCGTACCCCTTTCGCATGCACAATGGTTGCGGCACGGTCGGCCGCATACTCCTTGCCGAATCCTCCAAAATCCAGTTCCATACCGGCTACGCCGAGACGAACCGCATTGCCCTTCCGTTCAAGCCTCTGCCAACCGATCAGGCTGAGCAAGGCCGGAAGCATTGAGGGGTCAGGCAGTTGGGCACGGCTGAAATCCCAGGCACGACGCAACACCCCGGAGGTACAATCGAACAATCCGGCGCTGCTTTCAAACAGGGTATCGCCGTATCGGACAAGGGCCAGCGTCTCCGGGTCACACTCCACCCAGTCACGAGCTGCGGCAGCATTGATACGCGAAACAATGCTTTCGGGCCGGTAACGGGAGTACTTTTGCTCAATTCGGGTGACCTCATCAATAACCAGCTTGGCAATTGACTGCGCATTTTTTTTACTGTCGGATGCCAGGACAACTTCACAGCCACACCCCATGGCCTGAAATCCGAAACGAAAAGTCTCCATGAACGTTTTTTGGTGTAACAACAACCTTAAAAAGGAAGTTACAGAAATTGTTCCATAAACTTCCGATTCAAAAAGATTGATCAGATAGAGTGGTAAACATGCGGCCAATTCAATCGCCCGGCAGGATGCCGGGCGACGAAACAGGGTTCCTTAAGAAAAACAGCAACAGAATTAGAACTGCCTTGATACGCCAGCCTGAATGCTTCGTGCACTGAACGTAGCCAGACCGCTGTCTTTCGTACCGGCAAGAGCCCAGTCACTGCTCTGCTGATAATACTCGAACTTAAGGTCCACAAGCCAGTCAGGATTCAACTGTTTGCTCACCTTGAGGCCCAGCGTATAGGCGCCAAAAGCTGAAAGACGCTGATCCATGCTGTAGTAAGTCGACGTAGGAGTGGTCGGAACAAACGGAGCAGCCGTTGTGGCAGCCCTCTCGGCAGCGCTGGTAGCGACATAAAAATCAGCCTCGGTCTGCGAATAGAAGCGAAGCAGCGGAGCCACCGTCCATCCATTCTCGATAGGCTGAACATACTCTGCACCAAGGGTATGCGCACGGATACCGAAAGTATCGGTATAGTAGCGATACGAGAAGTGGGCTGTACCATCGGTGCCGTCAAAATGGTGGTTCCAGCGACCCATCAGGGTCGTATTGTTGCGATCCCTCGGCCGGTTGTCAAGCGATACAGGAACAAGGGTCGCGGAGGTATAGAACTTGTAGGGATCGGAGTAATAACCGGTGCCGCTGGAGTAGCCAAGATTGAACTGAACAATATCAACCTTCGAAAGCACTCTGGTCACACCGACGACGCCCGAAGTAATATCCTTTTTCTCATGACGGAACGTTCCGGTAATGGGATCTTTTACAAGAGGATCAATCGAGTCATTGGTGATACTGCCACCAAGCGTAAAGGTGGTATTTTTGTCTTCCGTCTCGTAACTCCCCTGAAGCGAGTAGCTGCGGGAGATGTAATCGGTCTCCTTGGAGTAGCTGGTACCGGCAGTAACCGTTCCCCTTGAAAGATAGCGTGTCGCCTCCAGATCAATGACATTGCGGTGATCCACCATGTGTGTAAGACCTGAGGTATGGTAGGTCGGCGATGCACCCGATACCGAGTCATAGGTATAGGTTGTCCCGATTGACCACTCTCCGGCAATCGGAACCAGAGCTGAAATCGCGTAGGCATTGACGCCGATACGATCCGCATTGCTAGCCGATCCGGATGATCCTCCGGCAGTTGCTCCGGAAATAGCATCATGCGTATGAGTGCTGGAACCCGAAGTGCCGGGTGTATTGACCGACTGACTCTCCTGATAGTTAAGATATTTAAAACTGACGTTACCTCGTTCCGGCGCGGCATCTGCATAGGCAAACTGCACCGATGGCAGGGCCATTGCAGCAGTAAGAAGAGCAGCACCAAGAACGGTTGACTTTGTTGTCGGAACCGATGTCATATTTTTCACTGGTGTTAAGGTTTTTGTTAATTGCATCCGCATCCGCCGCCGCCTACGCCTGAACCGCCGGAAGCGCCCTCTTTGCTGCTATAAATGTGCTCAGTGTAGCCGGTGTCGAGCTTGTCACCACCAAAGGTCATTTCAGGCCGGGCCAAGGTACCCTTCTCCCAGGGCTGTACAGCCGCTCCCATCGAGCAGCCCGTCAAGCCAAGCATCAGCAGCAGGAGAAGTGCATGAACCGGTTTTTTCAATACTTGTATTTTCATTTCTTAGCCTCCAGTGCTGTCTTAATTTGTTTTTCAAGTTGTTCCCGGTCAGCCTCCTTAAAGCCCTGATGCACGAAAATCACCTTTCCGTCACGACCAACAAGAAAACTGGTCGGCATTCCCTTTACCCCGTACTTCGTTGGAGTAGTACCTTTTGAATCAAAGGCAACCGTAAAACGGGCAGGAGTCTCTGCAAGAAACTTGCGGGCATCATCACTTTTGGCATCAACATTGACCCCAATAATCTGCAGACCCTTTGAAGCGTATTTTTCCTGCATGGCGTTCATCCAGGAGAATGACTGCTTGCACGGGCCGCACCACGATGCCCAGAAATCAACATAGACCACTGAACCGGCTGAACTCGCAAGCGTCACCGTACCCTTCGGCCCCTGCAACTGAAAATCGGGAGCCTTGCTTCCGGCGTCAAGAGCGTAGGAGGTTCCGCTAAAGCTCAAACAAAAAAGGGAAGCAAAAAGGAGCCCTTTTAATTTTTTGCTTTTAAAAGTTACCATAGAGAGTAGTATCTGATTAATAGAAATAAGTGTACACACACAATCATGAAAAACAGGTTAAACACTTCATGGTTATAGCATCTCACCGGCTGAAACGAGCGTAGCAAGAGCTAAAGAGCACGAGGCTGAATTGATTTTTTTACAGAAAAGCATAACCTGCCACTCTGTAAAAAGAGGCCGTAACGAAACAATAGTAATCAGGGAAAAAAACAGATTGTAGAGAACTCAAGGTGAAATGATGAGCCTCCAGAATAACCGAACATCCATCCTTATGTTACTCAATAAAATCCGGATAGAAAATTAAAAATCCCTTAAAAACGTCAAAGACAAAGAGCACTCTACAGCGGATAGAGCGATAAAGAACTGCAGCAATTGGAACTTAGCTTTAAAGGACAATATCCGTATGCCGTTGATCTCTCTTCGGTTAAAGGACCAGAAACAAAAACGATGAACCTGCTTCTCCGGCAGGTTCATCGTTAGCTGATGAACAGAAAAAAGAGAAACTCTTATTTTGCCATTTTCAGAGCAACCGTTGCGGTACCGCCTTCGGCAACCGTCACCATGGTTTTACCCTGGGGTTTCAATTTCTCACTCCATGCAGAGATCTCATAGGTACCGGCAGGCACATTCTTGATGGTAAACTTGCCATCAGCTCCAGTTACGCTGAAGTAGGGGTTTTCAGTCACCACAACATATCCTGACATCTCGGAGTGCACATTGCAGAGCAGATTGACAACGCAGGCCTTATCAAACACAACAGACTTGGTCATGCCTGGATTGTAGGTTCCAAGATTGAATTTTTTGCAGGCGTCGGCTGAAAAGATATTGTGATTGACTTTATCGCTGTTTTTAAACTCAACCGTTGAACCAACCGGAACGGCAAGTACGTGAGGAATAAAAACAAGACTTTTCTGATCAACCTCACCCTTCTGCGGTGCAGCAGGACCCTTGACGCCTTTCAGGTAAACGACGGCATCTTTCTTGTACTTTGCAACAGAAGCATCAACCGAACCGGTTACTGTACCGCCGCAAAAAGCATTTGCAGAGATGAAGCCGAAACAGCTCATTAACAGTGCGGTTTTCAACGATTTGCTTTTGATTGTCAACATGTCTATCTCCATAGTTTTGTGGTTGTTTACTAAATAAGAGCCTTACAGTATGTAGAAATATACTATAAAACATTTTTCAAGAGAAATATCAGCTACCGCCAAGGGTTCTGATATAGGCGACAATGAACTCGGTCTCCTCAGGGTTAAACGATTTTCCCCAGGGAGGACAGAGGTTGGACTTGCCCATGGCAGCCGAACCCTCATTGATCGCTTTAAAAAGCTTCTCGTCCGGCAAGGTTTTCATAAAAGCCTTGTCGGTAAAATTGGCCGGTGTAGGGGTCAGACCGTAATACTGCCCGCCACCATCTCCGGTTTCACCATGACAGACTCCGCAATAGTGTGAAAAGAGCCGCTTTCCCTCTTTTAATGAGTACGGAAGCTTCTGGTCGATGGCTGCCTGATCAACAGTTGCTGCCGGAGTTGTTTGGGCCGCTTTATCTTTCGGGCCCTCCTTCTTGCCGCAGCCAGTGATCATGACCACTGAACATGCGGCGAGAAGTGCGATTTTACTGATTTTTATGGTGTTTTGCATCACTTGGCATTCAGTTTCAGGGTCATCAAAAAGTTGGTTAAGTAAATTCTTTCGCGCTCTGTAAAGCCATAGTTAGGCTCAACAATATCGGGTTTGAATTTCCGGGCATTTTCAAGATGCTTGAAAATGAATCCGGGCAATAACCGGTTACCGACATTTGACAAGTTTGGTCCAAGTGCACCACCATCCATACCGATCTGATGGCAAGCCCTGCAACCCTTCAGGTCATACAGCTCTTTGCCCTTCGCGATCTGTTCCGGCAAGGTCATCGAGGTAATCTGCGGCACAGCCTTCGGAATCTCGGTTGAAACCAGCTCCTGCTGGAAGAAGTTAATCACAACATCGACATCCGAGCGGTTGGTATCCTCAACCTTCTGCACGCCAAGGTTAAACTTCGGCATGGTCACCTTTGCCGGCGGCTTGCCCTGGGTCAGGCCAAGCTTCGGCATCTGCTGAAGCAGTGGACGGATAACGTCAGGATTGGCAAGGAATTTGCGAATCCAACCTTCCTGCAGCTTGCTACCGGCCAAAGAGAGGTCAGGTGCGTAATCGGCGCCAATGCCGCGTATTGAGTGACAGTTGGTGCACTTGACATCAGCAATGACCTTGGCAAAGTCGCCCGAGAATTTGTATGGCTGAACTCCGGCTATACGATCCAGCTCCTGACGCGATGGAACCATGAAACGAACCGGCACACTTGCATCGGTAAAGCCATAGAGCACTGAAGCCAACTGATTGATCTCCGACTCAGCCAGACGGAAATCCGGCATCCTCAATCCAAGGCGGTAACCTCTCGGATCTCTCAGCTTCTGCTTGATATAGCTCAAACGGTCGTTCGGAATCGATTTTTTCAGCTTTCCGAAGTCAAGCATATCGACCGGCTTGCTGCCGATAGAGGAAAGCTCGGTTCCGATCTTTTCACGCATCTCATCCCTTCTGAGGAAGGTAACGCCCTGTTTTTTCAGCGCAGGAGCCACCTGAACCATATCCTCCATACCCTGAAGCTTGTGGCAACCATAACAGCCATACTTCTGGATCAGCTCCTTACCTTTCTTGATGGATGCAGGCTTGATTTCAACCGGTTTGACATATTTCAAATCAGCTTCATCATCCTGAAACTCACTCGCGACATATTCGACCAGAGCCTTGATCTCGTCATCCGTAAAACGGAAGCGGGGCATCTTGGTACCGGGGAAGTAGGCGTTCGGATTCTTGATCCAGCGGAACATCCACTCCTTGTTCACCTTGCTGCCGATTTTGCTCAAATCAGGTGCATAGACCTTGATATGGTTACCACCCTTACCACCGGTTGTATGGCAGAGGTTACAGCGGGCCTGGCTCCAAAGTGCCTTACCCTGCTCAACCAGCTTCGCATCAGGCGGAGTAGTAGCGGCATCATGACGTTCGGTACCGGACATACTGAAGAGATAGTCAGCAATGGATTCAGCCTGATCCTGGGTGAAATAAAACTTTGGCATACGGGCCGTCGAGAAGTATTTCTTCGGATCGAGCAACCAGTTGACCGCCCATGAGTAGTTGACCTTGGTACCAACCTCGGTCAGAACCGGACCAACATCACCAACGGTTTCATAACCGGGAATCTTGTGGCAACTGTAACAGCCATACTTTTTAATCAGCTCCGTGCTCTTGGTAATATCCTCGGCACCGCGAAGATTCTTGATATCACCATGACAGTTGAGGCATGAGGTCTGGGTCATATTGCCGTCGAGCATCGGTTCATCCCAATGCTTGATTTTGCCATGAGCCTTATCAGCCGTTGTGGTCGCGCGACCCTGTCCGCGATGACAGAAGGTACAGCCGAATTTTGAGGGATCATGATGATCCAGATAGACAAAGCTTGCCGGGTGGCGGCTGAAGGGCTGTGTCCCCGAAAGGTTGCTTTTGCCATCAATACCGATATGGCAGGATTGGCAGCGATCCGCTTTATCGATATCCTTGATATGAATCTGCTTGATCTCAATCGGAACCTTCTCGTTGTTGGCGATCTTCTCCTTTTTCTCCTCAAGACCATTTTTCATCTTCTCTATTTCAGCCTCAATCCCGGCCTTCGCCGCCGTCAGCTCATAGATGGAACTCTTCAGAGAGTCCTGACTCTTCTGCAATGCATCTGCACTCAGGGCAATGGCATCAATCTGGCGCTGCAGCTCATCCATCTTGACCTTGTACTCAGGCTTCTGGGTTTTCGTGTAGTAGTACTCGGTTTCCAGAAATTGCCCACGGGCCATCCGTAGCTCTTTCTGGGTTTTCGCAGCCTTGTCGTGCTGGTCGTTGTACTGCGCACTCAGCCGTGTGTACTTCTCCTGAACCTCCTTGCTTTGAAACACCGCTTCGGCTTTCTGGAGCTTTGCTTCAAGTTCAGCAAGGTGACGGTGACCGCCCGAACGCTCGAACTCAACGACAGCTTTCTTGTACTCCTTTTCAAGCTGATCATGCTTCAGCGACTTATACTGCTCCTGATATTTTTTCCAGGGCCTCAGGCCAAACTCGTCGTCCCATACCACCCAGAGTGAGAGTGCCAACAATACGACACTGAAAAACACAAAGATATAGACTCTGTAGGATGAATTATTTTTATTCTCATTCGCCATGTTCAACAGATTTTTTGGGCTTTTAGAATGACCTGTTACCGTATACCTTCATACCTTGACCAGCAATCAAAAGTTGATGCCACCAAACCAGGGGATGATCCATACATACTTGACAAGAAAAACCAATCGTAATACCATCTTGATCGGTATGGACATCATCGTAATAAACAAAAACACGATGGTGACGTAGCGTATCATACCCAACTTCTGCAACAGTTCCGGATTGTTCTTCTTCCAGTAATAGTAGGGCGCAAGCATCCCTCCGACGAGGTAAGAGATCACAACCACACCACCGATAATAATTCCAGGGATGGAACGTGAATCAATCCCGATAATGCTTGTCAGATCTCTTGTCGGTTCAAAGACAACTCTGGCGTGATCCCACTCCTGCCAGGGCCAGTACCACAACCACCCCGGACCCCTGAAGAAAACACCGATAACAATCAATAGCAGCCAAAGGACAAAAAATCCAAAGGAGAAGATCATAATAGAGTACTTTCTCTCGGAAAAGGTGTAGTAGCCGTTGCCTTTCGGATTGATGTCGATATAGGGAATGGCAAGCAGCCCGACAACAATCAGCGATGGAAGCACCACACCGGCCAACCATGGATCAAAATAAACCAGCAACTCCTGAAGCCCCAAAAAGTACCAGGGAGCCTTTGCCGGGTTTGGCGTGATGGTCGGATTGGCAATCTCTTCCAGCGGAGCATCGACCGCTATCGACCAGATCGTCAGGGCAACCATGACAACGAGCGAAATAATCAGCTCAATGCGCACGAGAGGCTTAAAGGTGTCGACAAAGCTGTCGTTCTCACCTTCAACGGGAAGACCTGAAGCAAGCAACTTGTCATTCTGAAAGGCTTGCAAAAAAGCCCACGCCATGAAAAAGCTCACCATAATGACCATGATCACAATAGCGATATTATCAGGCTGGGTAATAATTTCAATAAAAGGGTTCATAATGCACTAAGCCCGTTCTGTTATTTTTGAGGTTTTGAAATTCCACCGTCTTTTCTGACTCGCCAGAAATGAACAAACATCAAAATGATCGAGATAAGCGGAATAGCAACACAATGCCAAATGTAGGAACGGAGCAATGCATTACCGCCAACCCGAGCGCCGCCGAGGAGCGCGAAGCGAATATCATTATAGGGAGTGATGTGAAGGAACTCACTGAACGGACCCTGATAGCCAAGAAGAGGCGTAGCCGCGCCCATATTGGTTCCGACCGTGATCGCCCAAAATCCGAGCTGATCCCAGGGGGTCAGGTATCCGGTAAAACTCAACAAAAAGGTCAGAACCAGCAGAAAGACACCAATGCCCCAGTTAAACTGGCGCGGCGCTTTATAGGAGCCCGTCATAAAGACCCGGAACATGTGAATCATGACCACAATAACCATGAAGTGCGCTCCCCAGCGGTGCAGATTGCGGAGAATAACGCCATAAGGCACCTGATACTCAAGATCCTTGATATCCGAGTAGGCCTGATCGACCGATGGGTGATAATAAAACATCAGCACAACACCGGTGATAACAAGAATAATAAAGGCAAAAAAGGTAATGCCTCCCATTCCCCAGGTATAGCGAAGCTTCACGGCACTTTCGCGAACCTGCACAGGGTGCAGATGCAGGAAGACG
>CAIMCD010000015.1 GCA_903839405.1 uncultured Chlorobiaceae bacterium | reverse complement strand
TATTTCTAAATCCAATGTCCGGTTCATGCGTATTTTAACTTTCACAGGTAAAGGCGGGGTAGGCAAAACCAGTGTCTCTGCAGCAACGGCAGTCCGCTTGTCGCAGCTTGGCTATCGTACCCTTATCCTCTCAACCGATCCTGCACACAGTTTGTCGGATTCATTTAACCTGCAACTTGGTCCTGAACCGACAAAGATCAAGGAGAATCTTCATGCAATTGAGGTTAATCCTTATGTGGATCTGAAGCAGAACTGGCAGTCCGTACAGAAATATTATACAAAGATCTTCATGGCCCAGGGCGTTTCCGGGGTGATGGCGGATGAAATGACCATCCTTCCCGGTATGGAAGAACTTTTTTCTCTTTTGCGAATAAAGCGTTACAACGCCTCCGGACTTTATGACGTCCTCGTGCTGGATACGGCTCCGACGGGTGAAACCCTGCGGCTCCTCTCCCTTCCCGACACCCTTGCCTGGGGAATGAAGGCGGTCAAGAATGTCAATAAATACCTGATCAAGCCGCTCAGTAAGCCACTATCAAAAATGTCGGACAAAATTGCATTTTTTGTACCCCCGGCCGATGCAATTGAGTCGGTTGACCAGGTTTTTGAAGAGCTTGAAGATATCCGTGAAATTCTGACTAACAATCTCAAATCGACGGTTCGCCTGGTCATGAATGCCGAGAAGATGTCGATCAAGGAGACCATGCGCGCTTTGACCTACCTGAACCTTTACGGCTTCAAGGTCGATATGGTGCTGGTCAACCGGCTCTTTGACACCAAGGAGGACAGCGGCTATCTGGAAAAGTGGAAAAATATTCAGCAGAAATATCTTGGAGAGATCGAAGAGGGCTTTTCCCCCCTTCCGGTCAAGAAACTCAGGATGTACGAGCAGGAAATTGTCGGTCTCAAGTCACTTGAGATGTTTGCCAAGGATATGTACGGCGATACCGATCCCTCCGATATGATGTATGACGAACCGCCGATCAAGTTTGTCCGGAACGGCAATATGTACGAAGTGCAGTTGAAGCTTATGTTTGCCAATCCTGTTGATATTGATGTCTGGGTAACTGGTGACGAGTTGTTTGTCCAGATCGGTAATCAGCGTAAAATCATTACCCTTCCGATCAGTCTTACCGGACTGGAACCGGGCGATGCGGTCTTCAAGGACAAATGGCTGCATATTCCCTTTGATCTTAATCGTCACGAGCAGAGCCGTTCGCAAAAAGAGCAGAAAGACTTTCACCGGGTATAAGCCATTTTTCCGCAGCGGCGGGTATTTGCTTAGCTTCTTTTTTATGTTTAACTTGCTTTTATATAATCGGGTTAGCATACCATTTAACAATCGGGGCTTCACATTTTGAATCGCCTCATTATCCAGGGAGGGTAACATGTCGGAATCGTACCAGAAACTTCGCAAGGATTTCAAAGAACTTGAATTTACGGATCGCCTTACATTTCTTGCGGAAAGCGTGCTTTTAACCGGACAGGGAGCGGTTGTCGGCGGCTTGAATCTTGCAGGTAATCTTTTTGATACGGTGACCGGTACGGTCAGCGCGGTCATTGATGCTGCAGGTATCGGCAATCTGCTTGGCAGTACCGGCGGCGTTGTTGGTGAGACTATTGACCGGGTTGCCATTACTGTCAAGGATGCATCCAGAGCGGCCGGTGAACTCTATGTCAGCGCGGTTGAAACCGTTGAGAATGTTACAGGAAATGCTGCAACGGCTGTCGGTGATGCCGGGAACTCTGCATCAGAAGTCGTGAAGAATTTTGCCGGATCGTTTCAGAAGCCTCCTGTAAAAAAATAGAGGCTATTGCCTGTAGTTTTGGCCATCTATGTGTAAAGAAGGCAATCTTTTTTTTGCGTTTTTTGTTTAAAACCGTAAATTACTCAAAAGAATCCCGATTTAGATTTTGATAACTTTCCAATAATTAAAATTCCAAGGAGGAATTATGAGTGGTGGTGGCGTTTTTACCGATATCCTGGCTGCAGCCGGTCGCATTTTTGAAGTGATGGTTGAAGGTCATTGGGAGACCGTCGGTATGTTGTTTGATTCACTTGGCAAAGGTACCATGAGAATCAACCGCAATGCTTATGGCAATCTCGGCGGTGGTGGAAGTCTCCGTGGCGGATCACCTGAAGTCGCAGGTTATGCTGTTCCTTCAAAAGAAGTTGCTTCAAAGTTTGCCAAATAAGCAGATTTTAAAGATTCCCGTTTTTTCAGGCAGTGAAAAGTTTGTTGTTTCACTGCCTTTTTTATTTTTGTTCCAAGCCAGCCTCATCCTGCAACCTGCTTGTCCCTTGTAGAAGCTCAATGTCCTATAGTCGCACGTTTACCCTGATGCACTTTTGAACCAGGCTTTTCTGATCATGAGGCGTCACGGAATCTCTCTTTTCGGGGTAATTTCTGTTTATTATAAAATTTTAATAGATTTGGTTTCAGCACGCCAATAATAGTTAAGTGAACAGGTATGGGTAATGGCTAATATATCTTTGTACGTTTCAGGGCAGACCGACCATGGTGATGTAAGTGAGTTTTTCCAGAAAGGCCACATGAGTGCCGGAGAGAATCCGATTGCATTTTTTGAAGGGGTCTTTTATGAGTCACACCAGGAGCGCGTCGGCAATATTGCATTTCAGGATTACCTGATCTACACCGACAAGGCCGTCTACTTTTGGGCGCGAGGGGCGTCAAAAGATTATCTCGACCGCTTTAACCTTGGCTCTGTATCGGTCAACAGCCGCAATAAAGACCATGATTTTGCCACACTGAATTTCAAAGTCCGGCGTGATGATAAAGAGCCGGTTTATGTGATTTTTGATATGGTCGAACTGCGTGAAGCGGATGTGATTACGCGGCTTCATACGGTTATTGAATCGGTCATAGAGGATCATCTGGGTCTTAATTTCCGTAAAAATCTGCCTGACGAGGTTGCCGATCTTGTGCTTGATGCGGCAAGGGGTATTTGTGTGCCCCAGGCCATCTCTCTGCAGCTTGATGCACCCCATCCATCCCAGCAGGAGAGCAGTATTGGCTATGGTCAGGATCTGCTTGAGCAGTACAAGGCATCAATCGGCTATAATAATCCCGATCAACCCAGGCCATACAGCGGTCAAACCTCAGGGGCCGCGCAGGGAGAGGAGCGCCATCAGGCGGGGTTTTCTCCGGCGGATGCCCTCAAAGGCGTTGAAAAACTGCTTCCCACCGATCCGGCATCATTGAAGAGAATCGCCAGCTCCATCAAGGAGTCGATTGGCGATACGCCCTTCAAGATTCGCGACCAGGTCATGAAAGATCTGCAGCATGTTCCCGGCATGATTTCTGCGCTTACCGAACTGGTAACGAGCATTTCGGATAATCCCCAGGCCGAGCGCTTTGTCCTGAATATTATTAAAACGGCCGTGCGCAATGATGGTGTGCTTGGTTCTGTCGGAAAGCTTGTGAAACTCTCCTCCTCTTTTGGCGGGAGTCCGAAGAAAGCAACCCAGCGCTCTTCCCAGCGAGCGGATTCATCCCTTAATCATGACGATTCCGGACAGAATGGATCGCGGGAGAGGTTCAGTGATGAGGAGAGCGGTTTTCGCAAGAAGCGGGTTCATATCAAAAACGATGATGAGGTTGCATCCGGCGATGATTGTTTCGGCAGCAATGGTTCCGAAACGCTGCAAAATCCGGTTTCAGCCGCATCTGAAAAGAGGCATCCGGTAGTGGATGACAGGGCGGATGATGGTGCTCCGAAGCGTAAAAAAATCTCAATTACAGCGGCTGAAGAGGAGACGACAGCCCTGGTGCGCAATATGAGCATGACGGATGATGTTGCTCTTGAAGCGCCGGCTCCGGTCATAACCGAACCAGAGGAACCCGCAGCTCCCGTTGCAAGAAAAAAAGTCAAAATTGTTCCTGCCGAGGAGCCACGTTTGGCTGAAAAAGAGAGTGATGAACCGTTGCTTGACGAGGATGCTCTTGCCGCGGCTGTTGCGGAATTTTCTGCATTACAACCCTTCACTGGTGATGATTTTGCTCATGGTGATGATGAGGGTGCGCCTTCACCGAAAAGCAAGGCATCTGATTCCCCTCCGGCTGACCGGCGATGAACAGGATAGCGGAAGGGGCAAGTTCAGCGACAAACAACTTTCAATAACGATCAAGTCCACTCAATAGTATTATTACCAACATGAGAATTATTCTTTACTTGGGCAAAGGAGGGGTCGGAAAAACTACCGTTTCAGCCTCCACAGCAACTGCAATTGCCCGAAGAGGACAACGGGTTTTGATTATGAGTACTGATGTAGCTCACAGCCTTGCTGATGCCTTGAGTGTTGAGCTCTCTTCCACGCCAGTGGAAGTTGAAAAGAATCTCTTTGCCATGGAGGTTAATGTTCTTGCTGAAATTCGGGAAAACTGGACGGAACTTTATTCCTATTTCTCCTCGATTTTAATGCATGATGGTGCCAATGAGGTTGTCGCAGAAGAACTTGCCATTATGCCCGGTATGGAGGAGATGATCAGTCTGCGCTATATCTGGAAGGCCGCAAAGTCCGGCGATTATGATGTTGTTGTGGTTGATGCCGCTCCGACAGGCGAGACCATGCGTTTGCTTGGAATGCCGGAATCGTACGGCTGGTATGCCGATAAGATCGGAGGGTGGCATTCGAAGGCGATTGGTTTTGCCGCTCCGCTTCTGAACAAGTTCATGCCGAAGAAAAATATCTTCAAGCTGATGCCTGAGGTGAACGATCATATGAAAGAGCTGCACGCCATGCTGCAGGATAAATCCATCACGACCTTCAGGGTGGTGCTGAATCCTGAAAACATGGTTATCAAGGAGGCTCTGCGTGTGCAGACCTACCTGAACCTTTTCGGCTACAAGCTTGATGCGGCTGTGGTCAACAAGATTTTGCCCCAGAGCTCAACCGATACCTATCTGCAGAGCCTTATCGATATTCAAAGCAAGTACCTGGCGGTGATTGAAAACTGCTTCTATCCGGTGCCGATTTTCAGGGTAAAACAGTCCACGGCCGAGATCATCAATACCGACCGGCTTTATTCGTTGAGCCAGGAGATGTTTGGTGACAAAAATCCTGCCGATGTGCTCTACACCAATGATAAAACCCAGATGCTGGAGAAAATCAATGGTAAATATGTGCTGAGCCTCTATTTGCCGAACGTTGAGGTTAAAAAGCTCAATGTCAATATCAAGGGCGATGAGCTACTGGTTGATATCAACAACTTCCGCAAAAGCATTATTCTGCCCAATGTTCTGGTGGGTCGGAAGACGGAAGGAGCCGATTTTGTTGAAGGTAACCTCAATATCACCTTTGCCAACTGATCGGGCTCCGGTGGTTTCTGGATTGCACAATCTTCTCTTTTCAAAAAAAGGGGTGCTTTAACCGGCACTCCTTTTTTTGTTTATGTCGATTTTCTCCCTTGTTTTGATGAGAACTGAGCGATCCGTGCAGAGTTGAAGAAGCTGCAGGATACTCCGTTGCATTTCGGGGTGGAGAGGGTTGGCAAGGTCAAGCAGGGGAACCAGCACAAACTTGCGGCGATGCAGCTCCCGGTGCGGTATCGAGAGCGTTTCGCTCTTGAAGCACTGCAGGTTGTAGAGCAGAATGTCCAGGTCGATGACTCTCGGACTCCAGCGTTCGTAGTTTTCTGGTCGGCCAAGTTCCTGCTCGATTATTTTGCACTCACGGCGCAGCTCCTCCGGCGGAAGCGCGGTGTTGAGCAGCAGCACGCCATTGTAGAAGCGGTTCTGGCTACTCTCGCCCACCGGTTCAGTCATGTAGATTGATGAGACGGCGGAGACGGTTGTTTGCTGAAGAGTGTCGAGCCGCCGAACCGCCTCCTGCATATAGCGGAGACGATCTCCGATATTGGATCCTATGCCGATATAGACCTGGTGCGTTGTCATGATTTCAGAAACGGGTAGTGGAGTAATCGGCTTCGGCGTAATCGCAGATACCGTTAACCGGAGGGTTGCGTTTGCGTACCCGGATAGTGACCCGGTCAAGCAGCTCGAAGTCCCGGAGCAGATCGTGGGCTATTTCGTAGGCCACGGCCTCAATCAGAAAATATTTTTTTTGAGTCAGGGCTTCCTGGATATCGCGGTAGACGGCTCCGTAATCAATGGTTTTTTTGATATCGTCAAGTCGTGCGGCTTCGCTGAAGTCGAATGATAGCTCCGCATCGACCTCATATTTCGCCCCGATGGTATGCTCTTCCTTGAGTACTCCGTGGTGGGCATAAAAAACCATGTTTACCAGCCGGACGCATGAGAGAGCTTGCTTTGTCATAGAAGAGCCTGAGGTTATGCATTGCTTTCAAAAAAGAGCATGTTAAGGACAAAACTCTTAATTCAAAATGGAAAAGGTAAATTCTCTCACTCTTTTCGTTCTTTTATGATCCGGAGTGCACAGATGGAATGCAGGAAGGGTTGCAGCTTCAGCCCCTTAAAGGTAAGAGAGTGCAGGGGCTGAAGGGAGATTGATAGGCAGCCAAGAGGTTAACATCATGCAGGAGGCCGGAATGCTTTTCCATAGAAGGAAGCTCTCCCGGGGATTTATCGAAGCGGTAACAAGAGTCAGAGCTTGAGATCCTTTTCATATTTACTGCCCATCACTTCACATTCCGGCACGCAATGCCACAAGAGCATCTCGGTGTTGCCATCATTGAGGACTTTATAACTGCCGTTTTCATACACCACTTCAACGATATAATCATCCCATTTAATCAGATCACCATCGTAAATTTCCGTGCCGTTTTTGTCATGCAGGCCGGTAGCTTGCAACCATTCGGTGAGTTGGCGGAACACAAGAAAATCAACATCGTGGCTGTTGACGGTTGAAAATTGCCAGCCATCTTTCTCGGTGGCAATATGCTGAAAGAGCGCCTTGAATTTAATCTTGGTGATATGCATGAGTGTATGATAAAAAAGCTTGTAATAAGGAAGGGCTTTGATCGCGGAGGTCATAAGCCCGTATTTCCAGATGATAGTACTGTAGAGTAATATAGTAATTCTCTATCTTCTTATAAAACGCGTCATAAAATAATCTCTCCCTGCATAGTGCCAGCCGGGAGTTTTTCTTTTTCTGGTTACAGGGCGGAGGGTGAGTGTTGTTTTCAGCGGCTCTAAAAAGGGTATAAATTTTGCTACCTTACCTGCTCTAGCTCAATTCTTTCAATGTATCAGGTTTGGCGATTATGAAGAGTAAGGCAGGTAACGATTTTTATGAGGGATGCCGCTCAAGGGCCATTATGCTTGCCCTTGAGGAGGATCGCTATACGGGGGATATTACCACTCTTGCCACCATTGACGGCCGCCAGGAGGGGAGTGCGGTGATCAGGGCCAAGGAGGATGGCGTTCTGGGTGGGGCGGAGGTTGCCCAGCAGGTTTTTGCAGCCTGTGATCCGTCACTGTCGGTGCTTTTGCACCGCAAGGATGGTGAGGTTGTGAGCCGTGGAGACCTGATTCTTGAGGTTCAGGGGAAGCTTGCTCCTCTGCTTCTCGGGGAGCGTACGGCTCTGAATTTTATGCAGCGTATGTCGGGCATAGCGACCCGAACGAGGGCCTATGTTGATCAGGTAAGCCATACCGGGGCAAAAATTCTTGATACCCGCAAGACGGTGCCGGGATTGCGTTATTTTGACAAGGAGGCGGTCAGAATCGGTGGCGGAGTCAACCATCGTTTTGGCCTCTTTGATATGATTCTGATCAAGGATAACCATATTGACGCTTGCGGTGGTATTGCGCCGGCAATTCGGCGTGCGCAGATTTACCGCGAGAAACAAAAGCTTGACGTGAAGATTGAAACCGAAGTCCGCTCTCTCGACGAGCTGAGCCGCGCTCTGGTCTGTGTGCCGGATATTATTCTTCTTGATAACTTTACCCCTGAATTGATGAAAGAGGCGGTGGAGTATGTCAGGGCCGCCTGCAGCTCGGTTCAGCTTGAAGCATCGGGCAATATCGGGATGCACAATGTGCGTGATGTGGCTGAAACAGGGGTTGATTTTATCTCTATCGGAGAGCTGACCCACAGTGTCAAGGCTCTCGATCTTTCCATGACCATAGCTCTCGTCTGACAATGGGCAGGGCGATGGAGGTCGGAGTGGACATTGTCGATCTGGAGAGGATCGAAAAAGCATACCACCGTTACGGCACGCAGTTTCTCCGGAAGTTTCTTTCCGAAGAGGAGATTTCCATCTGTTTGCGTAAACCTCATGTTGTTGCCAGTATTGCCGGACGGTTTGCGGCGAAAGAGGCGGTTGTCAAAGCGCTTGGCACCGGCGTTTCCGGTGAGATGCACTGGAAAAGCTTTGAAATTCTTAATGATGATCGTGGCCGACCTTTTGTGCGGGTGGTTGACCAGCACTGCTTTCCCGAAGGGTGCACCCTGAAAATCTCCATTGCCCATGACCGTCATGCAGCCGTAGCCACAGCGCTCTTGATGGGGGAGTAGGCATTTGTCGGGTTTGGGTTAAAATAAAACAAGAGAGGAGTTCAGCACACAGGGTGCGAACGCCTCTCTTGTTTTATAATGGGACGGTGAATCAGGCGGTATGGGCCGGAATCGGGGTCTCTTCCTCAGTGATGGTGACTTTCGACTTGATGATGTCGTAGATCTTGTCTTTGAGGATGGTATCGGTCACGTAATCCCTGAACTCGGCTGACATGTAGGTGCTGAGTAGATCCTCGGCATTGGCCTCGGCATTCTTTTCGGCCTCTTTTTCAGCGTATGCCTTGATATCGTCATCTGAAACCGAAAGGGTGTTGACCTCAGCTATTTTCTGGCTGATCAGCAACCACTGGGCATGTTTTTCTGCATTTGGCTTCATGGCTACGCGGAACTCAGCTTCGTTGAATCCTTTCGGGAAGCCGCCGCCCATCTGGCGTTTGGCGTTTTCAACCAGCATGTTGGTGAATGAAGCAATCATTGATTTCGGAGAGGGAACCGGGTTCTCTTCAATCAGTTTTGCCGAGATGGCTTCAAGCAGCTCTTCGTCTGACTTATTCAGGAAGTGGCTGGTAAGCTGAATGCGCACATCGGCCAGGAAGTCAGTTACCGCTTCAAACTGCTGACCGGTGATCTCCTTGACCAGCTCGTCGGTCAGTTCAGGCAGTTCAAGCCGTTTGATCTCGCTGACGGTCACACGGAAGCGTGACGGGGTCTCGTCAGGATTTTTCTGCTCGGCATCAACATCAATAACCTCTCCGGCTTTTTTGCCGGTAAGTGCAATGCGGAAAGGGTTTTCTGCAGGCAGGTACTCAAGGCTGAAGTGGTGGTTTTTGGTCGTGTGATCCTCTTCCGGTTCACCGGCCTCGTTGAGGCGGCTGACGTCACCGATAACCGTATCGGTCTCAGAAGCCGGTTCGTCAACCGTAATCATGGTGCCGTGGCCCTTGAGAATAAGTTTTATTTCACGGTCAATATCCTCATCGGTAATGAGATAGTTGGCCTTGGTGAAGGTATATCCGCTGAAATCCTTCAGTTCAAATTCAGGATGAATTTCATAGGCGAGCTGGATGGTAAGCTGCTCAGGCTCAAAGATAACATTGGTGATCTGGGCGCGGTTTGCCGGCTTGATGTTTTCGGCCTCGGCAATCTCGCCGAAATATTTGGATGCCATTTTTTCGGCAATCGACGCTTCAATGGAGGGCCCTGCGAGTTTTTTAATCAATCCTGCAGGAGCGTGTCCTTTGCGGAATCCCTTGATCTGAATGGATCTTTTAGCCTCTTCCAGTTCCTGGTTATACTCGGTACCGAACTCTTCCTGGGAAAGAATGATTTCCAGTTCCTGTTCGGTTTCGCTGACGTTCTTGATATTCTTTTGCAAGGCTCTCTCTGGTTAATTAGTAATGGTGAAAAAGTAAAAGTTTAGAAGATACAAATTAATCCTGTTATATGAAAAAAGGTGCCCCTTCGCCTTATTTTCCGGGTTTATAAACCAGCGTCGAATAGAGGGCGTCACCGACCAGCTCTTCAGCCGCTTTGGCAATATCCTCCGCCGTAACGGCCGTCAGGGCTGCGGTTTTTTCTTCCGGCTTGATATAGCGGCCAAAATAGGAGAGGTCGCCGGCGGCGCTTGACATCCGGCGGGTCATCTTCTCCATTCCCATGATGTGCGAACCGAGCAGTTTTGCTTTTGCAGCCTCCACCTCATCCGGATCGGGATTTTTGAGTGCATTGCTCTCAAGCAGCTCTTTGACAAGATCAAGCGTGACCTTGGTCTTGTTGCTGTCGGTACCGGCATAGATGTTGAGCGCCGTCAGGTCATCATAAAAGGAGAGTGAGGAGTAGACGTTGTAGGCCAGTCCCCGTTTTTCGCGCAGTTCCAGGTTGAGCAGGGAGCTCATGCCGCTACCGAGCATGGAGTTGAGCACCATAAGGCTGTAAAAGTTTTGGTCGTTACGGGCTATGGCGGTGCCGAGCACAATCTGCGCCTGGCAGACCCGTTTTTTCAGCGTCACCGTAAACGGGGTATAGTGCTGCGGTAGAAAGGGTTTGCGCGGCTCTTTGTTGCCCTCGCTCTCTCGTGGGATGCCGAGAAAGCGTTCACCGAGCCGCATGATCTCTTCATGAGCGACCTTGCCGGTCGCGGTGAGCAGCATGTTCTTGGGCACATAGTGCTGCCGCATGAAGTTTTTCAGGGTTGCGTCACTGAGCGCTTCAACGCTTTGTTCACTGCCGAGGATCGGTCGGCCAAGCGGGTGAAGGGGAAAAGAGCGCAGGTCAAACTCCTCAAAAATCAGCTCTTCCGGGGTATCATTGACACTGCTGATCTCTTCAATGACCACCTCTTTCTCCTTTTCGATCTCTTCAGGAGGGAAAATTGGATCGGAGACCAGATCCGCAAGCAGCTCAAAGGAGGGTTCAAGGTATTCAGGGAGGCAGCGCAGGTAGATGCAGGTGTGTTCCTTGGTGGTATAGGCGTCGAGGTAGCCGCCGTTTTTTTCGATATTTCGGGCGATGTCGAGGTAGCTTCGGCGCGATGTCCCTTTAAAAATGGCATGTTCAATAAAATGGGCCAATCCGCCCGCCTCCTCGGGATCGTCACGCGAACCGGCATTGATCTGTATGCCGAGGGTCACGCTGTGCACCGACGATACGGCATCGGTGAATATCGGTAACCCGTTTGAAAGAACACCCTCATGCACCTGTTCTGAAAAAAGGGATGATGGTGTCTGCTGTTTTTCTTTTGGCATTACTGAATTTTTTTCTAATGCTTGTGATTGGAATTGAATGCAATGTAGTTTTAATTCTTATTTTTATAAACAGTGAAGCTTTTCCGTCATTTTTACCTTGGTGCCGGGCTTCGTTGCTTTTCGTGCAACTCCTGAACGTAGAGGCGTTTTGCTCCGGAAGGAAAAAATGGAGCTTTTCTGCGCACCACATGGCGGTTGCAGCGGGTAGAGAACAAGGCAGCAAATATTTCAGGTTTTAATGGTCAACAAATCAATTGTCATCACCGGGGCTACCGGATATATAGGCTCACAGCTTCTGCTTTCGCTTCTTAGTAAGGTTTCGGGTCAACTCCGTTGCCGGGTGATTGTACGCTCAAGCTCGGATTGCTCCTTTCTCAAGGGTTTGCCGGTCGATATTGTCCGCGCCGACCTGCATGATCCATTGGCTCTTATGGAGGCTTTCAAGGATGCCGACACCGTGTTTCACTGTGCGGGCCTGATCTCCTACACCAGCCATTTTCGCAATGCGCTCTATGAAACCAATGTGGTTGGCACGAGAAACGTGGTCAATGCCTGCTTGCATAATAATGTCCGCAAACTGGTTATTACCAGTTCCATAGCGGCGCTCGGCGTCTCGAAGGATGGTTCGCCCTCTACTGAATCGACCTCCTTTGAGGAGTGGCAGCGCAGTAACGCCTATATGGAGTCAAAGCATCTGGCTGAACTTGAGGGGTTGCGTGGCGTGGCCGAGGGGCTTGACGTGGTGATGCTGAATCCCGGTGTGGTGATCGGGTGCGATCGCCAAAACGCGGCCTCCGTCAGCTCCTCGAATGAGGTGTTAAGCCTTATTTACCGGGGCCGTCTTCCGCTCTGCCCTTCGGGCAGTACCGGCTTTGTTGATGTACGGGATGTGATTGATGCTCATCTTGCAGCATGGGAGAAGGGGCGTATCGGGGAGCGTTATCTGGTGGTTGGTCACAACCTCTCCTTTCGTGAGCTTTATCGCTCTATTGAAAGCCTTGAGGGCAGTCATTCCGGGCATGTGTTTATGGTTCCAAAACCACTTGGCCTGCTTGCCGGGCTTGGCGGTGAACTTTATTCGCTCTTGCTGAACCGCCCCACCTTTATCAGTCTGGAGAGTATCCGGCTCGCCTCGCGCCATGTGGCATACAGCAACACCCGCTCACAAGAGGAGTTGAACATTCGTTACCGTGCGCTTTCTGACACCTTCAAGACTATTATGCCTTAAGACAAAAGCGTTTTATTTACTATTCAATTTTTTTAACAGTTGCCTCATGGATACGCAGAAACCAGAAAAAACCCCGGTCGCGATTGACCCGGCCAAACTCAAACAACTCAATCTGGCGGTCGATGCCCTTGAAAAGCAGTTTGGCAAGGGCGCGATCATGCGCCTTGGTGACGATTCCGCCGGAATGCAGGTGCAGTCGATCTCAACCGGATCGATGACGCTCGATTTTGCCCTTGGTGTTGGCGGCCTTCCTCGCGGCCGGGTAACGGAAATTTACGGCCCTGAATCCTCCGGCAAAACCACCCTTGCGCTCCATGTTATTGCCGAGGCGCAGAAAGAGGGCGGTATTGCGGCCATTGTTGATGCCGAGCACGCCTTTGATCCCTCCTACGCCAAAAAGCTTGGCGTCGATATCAATGCCCTGCTCATCAGTCAGCCGGAATCGGGCGAACAGGCGCTCTCCATTGTTGAGACCCTTGTGCGCAGTGGCGCGGTTGATGTAGTGGTGGTTGATTCGGTTGCCGCGCTTGTGCCGCAGGCTGAGCTTGAGGGCGAGATGGGCGACAGCGTTATGGGCCTTCAGGCCCGGCTGATGAGCCAGGCGCTGCGCAAGCTGACCGGTGCTATTTCAAAATCGAGCTGCGTCTGTATTTTTATCAACCAGCTCCGCGACAAGATCGGCGTCATGTATGGCAGCCCGGAAACCACAACCGGCGGCAAGGCCCTGAAATTCTATGCCTCGGTGCGGCTTGATATCCGCAAAATTGCCCAGATCAAGGATGGTGACGAGAGCACCGGCAACCGCACCAAGGTGAAGGTGGTCAAAAACAAGGTTGCTCCTCCCTTCAAGACCGCCGAGTTCGATATTCTGTATGGCGAAGGCATCTCGGCTCTGGGCGAGCTGATTGACTTGGCCGTGGAGTTCGGCGTGGTGAAAAAAGCCGGTTCATGGTTCAGTTACGGTCAGGACAAGCTTGGTCAGGGACGCGAAACGGTTAAAAAAGCCCTGCGCGAAGATCCTATTCTCTACAAGAAGATCCATACGCAGGTCAAGGAGTTGATGACCGGCTCGGCCGAGATTCTTAACGGATAATTATGAAAATCGGAACCATTGAGATTGAGCGCCCGGTCATGCTGGCCCCTATGGAGGATGTGACCGACCGGGCATTCCGCCAATTGTGCAAGCGCAATGGGGCCGATATTGTCTATACCGAGTTCATCAGCGCCGAAGCCCTCCGCCGGGGCGCTGAGAAGTCGATGCGCAAGCTGGCGGTTGATGCCATTGAGCGACCGATTGCCGTGCAGATTTTCGGCAGCAGTGTTGAGTCGATGATTGAGGCGGCCGTGATTGCTGAGGAGTACAGCCCCGACTACCTTGATATCAACTTTGGCTGCCCGACCAAAAAGGTTGCAGGCAAGGGTGCCGGTGCAGCGTTGATGAAGGAGCCGGAGAAGATGGCGAGCATTGCCGAAGCCGTGGTGAAGGCGGTCAAGATTCCGGTGACGGCCAAAACCAGGATCGGCTGGGACCGGGAATCCATTAATATTCTCGATATTCTGCCTCGCCTTGAGGATGCCGGCATTCAGGCGCTGGCGATTCATGGCCGCACCCGGAGCGAGATGTACAAAGGGAAGGCCGACTGGGAGTGGATTCGTGAAGTGAAGCGCCATGCCCGTATTCCCATTATTGCCAATGGCGATATCTGGACGCCGGAAGATGCGGTGGCCATGTTTGAATATACCGGGGCCGACGGGGTGATGATCGGGCGCGGCTCGATAGGTAATCCCTTTATTTTTGCCCGTGCAAAGCAGTTGCTGCAAACCGGCGTGGCGATGGCACCACCCGATTTCCGGGAGAGGATTCATGCGGCCATGGAGCATTTGAAGCTCTCGGTGCAGTTCAAGGGAGAGAAGTATGGCACGCTGGAGATGCGCCGCCACTACTCCACCTACCTCAAGGGGCTGCCGATGGTATCGCGGGTACGCAACAAGCTGGTGCGCGAGGAGAGCTGGGCGCTGGTGCTGGAAATTTTATTGGAGTATCGTGATGAGTGTGAAGGGTATGCCCGCGAGGGGAGGATTCCCGGCGAGCCGGAGTTCCTCAATGACCATTCAGATAAACTGGTTTTAAATTATTAAGCTAATAACATATAATATTTTATGAGTAGTTCGGATTCCCGCTGCCGGGTAGCGGTACTTGGCGCAACCGGTCTTGTTGGCCGCACCATGATGCAGGTGCTCGAAGAGAGGAATTTTCCTGTCACGGAACTGGTACCCATTGCCTCATCCCGCAGTGCCGGTCAGGTGGTGCATTTCAAAGGTGAGGAGTTTATTATCCTCGAACCCTCCCGCGAAGCCTTCGAGGGTGTTGATATCGCGCTCTTCTCCGCCGGCGCTACGGCCAGCAAGGAGTGGGCTTCGGTTGCCGCTTCGGAAGGCGCTGTGGTGATCGACAACTCTTCGGCCTTCCGCATGGATCCCGATGTGCCGCTTGTGGTGCCGGAGGTCAACCCGGAGGTGATTTTCAAGTTGGACGGCACCCCCGAGCATATTATTGCCAACCCCAACTGTTCAACCATCCAGATGGTGGTGGTGCTCAAGCCGCTCCACGACCGTTTCGGGGTCAAGCGGGTGGTAGTCTCCACCTACCAGTCGGTTACCGGCAAGGGCAAGGTCGGGCGCGACGCGCTTGAGAGCGAGCTGGCCGGTGAGGAGCAGAAGGAGTTCACCCACTTCCACCAGATTGCTTTCAATGCCGTGCCGCAGATCGACGCATTCACCGATAACGGCTACACCAAGGAGGAGATGAAGATGGTTAACGAAACCCGCAAGATCATGGGTGACCAGAACCTCAGCGTCTCTCCCACCACGGTGCGCATTCCGGTTTACGGCGGCCACGGCGAGTCGCTCAACATTGAGCTTGAGCGGGAGTTCGATATTGAGGAGGTTCGCGAACTGCTACGCACCTCACCGGGCATTATTTTGCAGGACGACCCTTCGGCCCGCCTCTACCCCATGCCGCTCACCTCATACGAGCGTGACGAGGTTTTTGTAGGCCGAATCCGCCGCGACTACTGGCACCCCCAGACGCTCAACATGTGGATAGTAGCCGACAACCTCCGCAAAGGCGCCGCTACCAACGCGGTGCAGATCGCCGAAGTGGTTATCGCCAAACGGAGCTGACTCTCTCTTATCTTTCAAAAGCCATCAGTGCCGAGCTGATGGCTTTTGTGATTCTGCGGCGGATTGTCGTTCAGAAATATTCAGGTTTTTACCGTATAATGGATAGAGATACAAAACTGCTATAAAATTACCGGCAAAGGAGTTGTTATGCAAACTGTTACCGTGTCGCCAAAATTTCAGGTGGTTATTCCCCGATACTTGAGAGAGTCCTTGCATCTTCGTCCTGGTCAGAAATTACAGGTTGTTGAATATCAAGGGCGAATTGAGCTTATCCCGGATCGCGAAATCTCGGATCTTCGTGGCTTTGTTAAAGGCATCAACACTGATTTTGAGAGAGAAAAAGAGAGGCTATGAACATTGTGGACTCTTCAGGTTGGCTATCATATTTTGCTGATGAGCCTTCTGCCAAATATTTCCAGCTTCCTTTATGCGATACCGGATCGCTCATTGTTCCGGTTATTACTATTTATGAAGTATCAAAAGTGCTGTTACGTGAGTCGGGAGAAAATGAAGCGTTGCAGGCAGTTTCGGCAATGCAGAAAGGCAGGGTTATTGATCTCACAACAACATAGGCACTTGCTGCATCTATCCTCAGCTTGCAGTATAAATTACCAATGGCTGACAGTATCATTCTGGCCACGGCTCAGGCTTTTGGCGGTACAATCTGGACTCAGGATATCGATTTCAAGGATATTGCGGGCGTTAACTATTTTTAGAAATAAGATATCGGCAGTACACAAGCCTGTCAACCAAATGGCAGGGCTGCAATTTATCTGGTTTGTTGAGCGGTACCTATTACGGCAGATTTCTCTGACTCCTCTTTCCTTTCTACCAGTGGTGTAGTTATAACTGGTTTCATCCTCATATTTTTGATGATCTGCAACTGCTTGTTATATTAAACGTAACCGGTTCGTTTCATGAGTCGGGCACTGATAATTTTCCCCATAACATTCCATGACTCAGTGACGAAATGGATTGCATTCCATCCGGTATGGAACTGTTTCCAGCAGCCGATGAAGAGCAATGGGAGTTCATCAAGAGAGTCATTGACGATTGTGATTACTACCTGTTAATCATTGGCGGACGTTACGGTTCCATAACTACCGAGGGTATCAGTTATACAGAAAAAGAATATGATTACGCCATTGAGAAGAACTTGAAAGTTATTGCCTTCTTGCATAAAGCCCCGGATTTGATTCCTGCTGGAAAAACGGAAAAAGATCCTGAGCTTTCAGATAAGTTGATGTTGTTTCGTTCAAAAGTGCAGCAAAATCGTCTTGTCAAGCCCTGGTCAATTGCGGAAGAACTACCAGGGTTGGTTGCGTTGAGCCTATCGAAGACCATCAAGACATATCCCGCAGTTGGCTGGGTTCGTGCCACAGAAGCAGGTTCGTCGGAGTTGTTATCCGAGATAAATACACTTCGCAAAGAGAATGAAAAACTTCGAGTAAACACTCCCTCTTATGTTACTATTGAGAATATCGCTGGGATGGATGAAAGTATAAATCTTTATGGTAATTACATGAACAGTCTGGATTTTTGGGAAGACCCCTTTAATCCTAAACCACAACAAGCTTGGACGCACATTCTCACTTGGAATCAGATTTTTGCTTTCATTGCGCCCTATCTTCTTGAGCACCCTTCCGATGATTCAGTAAAGAAAACTTTGACGAAATCAATTCTTGACGCTGCAGGAATAAAAGTTTATTTCGACGAATCTCTTAATGATCAGGTATTTCAGACCGTAAAGATTCAACTCATGGCTTACGGGCTCGTTGATATTGCAATACGAGGTGATAATAATCCGTATTGGAATATTACAGAAAAAGGCAAGTCTCTTATGATCGAGTTAAGAGTAGTTAAAACAGAAGTTTCTGAAACTGAATAACGAGAACTTTAGCCGTCTGGAAGGTTCGGGATCAATTCTTTTCGTGATTCCCGTCAAAAACATCCCCTCAATGCCGCTCACTGACCCTGAACGGCGGGGTGCTCTTTTTCGGCGAGGGCCATCAGGGCCATGCTGATGGCTTTTACGGCGGCGCCGGATGCGGGCGCAAACTGGTTGAGGTTGTTGATGGGGAGCGATTCCGGCAGTTCAAGCGGTTTCAGGTTGAGCGAGGTTGCTTTTGCAATCAGGGCTCTCATGCTCTTGTCGGCCTTTGAACCGGTGCACTGCACCGTGGTGTCGCGCCCGACCGGGTTCTCCTTCAGCTCCCTGATGGTGAAGTACTCCGCCTCCTCCCGGTTTTTTACCTGATGGCAACTGAACCGTTCCAGTTGTCCGTTGTGGGCTACCGTCAAAAGCACATAGTTGTTTTCAAGCTCAAGGATTACCTGCCGCTCCGCGCTGAGCCGCGAGAGGTGCTGGAGGGGCAACTGTGGGGTGCCGCTGAAAACAATCGGGTGGTGCACAGCAAACTGTTCTGTGGCTCTCCGACCCGCTGCGGCCGGGTAGAAGAGCAGAAGCTGCTTTTGGTGCAGCTTGTCGCAGCAGCCATTGGCAAAGGCGGTCATGTCGCAGTTGTACTCTTCCGGGCGGTGCAAAAAATAGCGTGCTTCAATATTGCAATACTCCCTGCAAGCCTCCCGGCTTGCCCCGGCGGGAAAGTAGGCCGGAAGGGGAAGATAGGTTTCGGGCCCAACCGAGAGTGCAAGATCCTCCTCCTGCCACTTTTTCAGGTGCATGGTCAGCTTTTTGAGCCTCCGCTCTCCCTTGGCGGAAGCAAGATCGCCCGCTCCGAAAGGGAATGTGGTGCACTCGGTCAGGCTGTAGCGGGCCGATCCGGCAGGTTTCAGCCTGACTATGGCGCACTCCGTAGCATCTATGGCGCAGGCGATTTGACTTATACTCATTATTCGAGGGTGAAATGTTTTTTAAGGAGATCAAGCTTTTGTTGGCCGACTCCCTCGACTTCCAGAAACTCCTGAAATTGGCTCACTTTGCCTCCCTTGGCCGTTCTGAAGGCGATCAAGCGTTTGGCCATCACCGGCCCGATTCCCGGAATTTTTTGTAACTCTATGCTGCTTGCCTTGTTGAAGGCGATGACGCCGTTAAATCGTTTTTTTTCGGTTGCCCGATGTGCGGTGCGCCTTGCACCATGCTCCGCACTCTCTTCAGCGGCTGCGTCCCGATCTACCTCCTCCTGTACATGCTTCTCTGAAATGGCGGCAAGCTGGATAAGGCTGTCGACCTCGGCTTCACGGTAGTTGGCGCTTTCAGCTTTTTTGCGGAGCAGGCTCTCCTCCTCCATTGAACGAAAATTTTTCAGAATCCCCCCAATTACCAGAAACCCGAGCAGCAGCGACACCAGAGAGATCTCGGCCCTGGTGAGGCTGAGTTTTTGGGAGAGTGTTTCAAGGTAGTTCTTCATCACCACTCTTTTGCTGCTTTTACAAAAAAATACGTTTTACCCGTGAAGAAACCGAACAAAGTATTTCGTAGCTGATGGTTCCGGCAAGTTTGGCAAGGGTGTCGGCCCCGAGGCCATCCCATCCAAAGAGAATCGCGCTATCTCCTTTCTCTACCGTTTGATCGCTGCCAAGGTCAACCATGATTTGATCCATGGTGACGGTTCCGACCTGCGGGTAGCACTTCTGGTTAATCATCACCGTGGAACGGTTTGAAAGGGCCCGCATATAGCCGTCGGCATACCCGGCGGCAATGGTGGCGATACGGCGGCTTGCGGGCGCACTCCAGGTGCGGTTGTAGCTGATGGTGGTGCCGGCCTCTACGGTTTTAACGAAAATGACCTTCGCTTCAACCTGCATGACCGGTTTGAGCGGAAGGCGGCAAGGGGTCTTCTCGGCCGGATGGTAGCCGTAAAGCATGATGCCCGGTCGCACCATATCGAGCCAGGAGTCCGGCTCCGAAAGAATTGCGCCGCTGTTGGCCGCATGTTTGCATACGGTTTTTGATGCCGAATGTTCGTACTCGCTCGTGAGCTTTTTGAAGGCGTCAAGCTGCTGCCGAGCGAAACCGCCAGCCTCGGCGCTGTCGGCAAAGTGGGTGTAGATCCCTTTCAGCCGAAGGTGCTGTGAACTCTCAATGTGGCGCAGAATCTCCATGCCCATTTCCGGAGGGGTGCCGAGGCGCCCCATGCCGGTGTCAACCTTGAGCTGGAGGGAAAGTGTTTTATTGTGCGCGGCGGCAACCGCCTCTGCGGCCTGCAGTGTCGGGATGTCGCAGATGGTCATCTCAATGTTGTGTTGAAGAAACAACGCAATCTGGGATGTGAGCGGTGGGGCAAAGGCGAGAATGGAGGCACCAGCTTTCAGCGCTCCGCCGCATCTGAGTTCAATGGCTTCGTGGATGTTGGCTACACCGAAATCCCTGATACCGGCGGCTTCCAGCGTTTTGGAAACCCTGTGCACATTATGGCCGTAGGCGTTTGCCTTGACTATGCCCATGATGCGCCTCCGGGGGCCGATTCGTTTACGGATCAGTGCGGTATTCCATGCAAGGTGATCGAGAGCGACAAGGGCTTCCGTCATGTTTACGGCAGAACTCTCTTTTGCCGTCAAACCCGGTTGTGTTTCTTCCATAACAGTTTTGCCCTTTTACTCTTGCAGGGTGAATAGTGAAAAAACGGCAAGGGGTCTAGGTTGTGGCCGCTATGACCCGATGCCGGAACTTCCTGTTAAAAAACATATTTTGTGCCTGATTTTCAAGCCGGAAAGGAGCTTATTGCTTCTCTGTCGTGAATTGAACAATTAATGTATATTTTCCTCTTGACGCACTTTGTTGCACCTAACTCTTTTTTCTGTTACGACCCATGCCGAATCACGATATTTTCGGGCTATCAGCAGAAACACCTCTCGTTCTTCTTCATCAGATGGCCCGCCCTCTGAGGGCGAAGGTGATGGCGAAACTGGAGTACCTCAATCCGGCCTCTTCCCACTACTTCCGGGTGGCATCGGCCATCATTCGCGATGCCGAGGAGCGGAATCTGATTCATCCGGGCATGACCCTGATCGACTGGACCGACGGTAACAGCGGCATTGCCTTGGCCATGGCCGGTGTAAGCCGTGGTTACAAGCTGCTGCTCGTGGCACCGGACAGAATATCGCGCGAAAAGCAGGAGCTGCTTCGGGCTATCGGGGCGGAACTGGTTATTACCCCTTCGGATGCCCTGCCGGGCGAACCGCGCAGTTGCATGAATGTGGCCGAGAGCCTGGTGAAAAATATTCCCAACGCCTTTTTTGCGGGGATGTTTGAAAACCCTATCAGCCAGCAAGTTTACGCCGATACGACCGGCCGTGAAATATTCAGCCAGAGTGAAGGAAAGGTGACCCATGTGTTTGTGCCGCTCATCTCCGGCGCGATGGCCGCAGGCATCGGTCGTTATCTGAAATCGAAAAATCCCCGGATCCGCATTATTGGGGTTGAGCCGAAGGGTTCGGTCTATGCCGGGCTTTTCCATGAGGGAAAGCCGGGGATTATTGGCATGTCCGAGCTTGAGGAGATCGGAGCCCACAACGCCTCATCATCCTGGGAGACTACCTTTATTGACGAGGTGGTTCAGGTGAGCGATAATGATGCCTTTAACTGTGGTCGGGAGCTTTTGAGGATTGAGGCGGTTTTTGGCGGAGGAGCCTCGGGCGCCGTGATGGCGGCCGCGCTTCAGGCCTCAGCCGGTTATGATGAGAGTGCATACGTGGTTGCGGTGCTGCATGATTTTGGCGGCTACTATCTGAGCAAAATGTACAGTGATGACTGGATGCGCAAGCACGGCTTTTACCGCCATGCGCAGTCAGCCCTTGAGCAGATTACGGCCGAGGATATCCTGCAGTTGAAAGCCCGCCGTGATCTGATTTTTGCGGTGCCGGAGAATACGCTTGCCGAAGTGTTTGAGATGATGAAGCAGAATGATGTTTCGCAAATGCCGATTGTTTCCTATAATGCACCCATTGGAAGTATCAGCGAAAACAAGATTCTCTCGATCCTTATTGAAAACGATGAGGCGATGAATTCCAAGGTTGTCGGCTTCATGGAGCAGCCTTTTGCGGTCTGTCAGCCGAATGCAACCCTCTCTGAACTATCCGACAAGTTGCAGCAAAGCGCAACCGGAGTGCTGATAAGCTTGACGGACGGAAGGCTTCAATTGCTTACCAAATCGGATCTTATCGACGCTTTGACTCATAAGTGAGCCTCTCCGTTCAGAAATTTTTTTTTAAAAGGGTAGCAGTTAATTGTGTGCTTTTGCATTTCCCTGTTTTTTTTCAGGCGATGTGCACTATATTGCGCAATGAAAGCAGGAAAATAATACCCGGGAGCATTACATTAACAGCGGGAAAACAGCGAAGAGGCCCCCAGGCTGATGAGCGGTTTAACAATCAGCAATACGATATGAAGGTAGAATCCAGAAAAAGACAGTTCATTTTGGAAGGTAAGATCAAGCCTTGCTTCTGTGAAGGGTGTGGGCAGATTACCGAAAAAGTGTTTGTCGGCGAATGGATGCCGAGCGATAAACCGAAAGACGATGATTTTCTCTCTTCTGCTCCGGTTAAAAAGTCCAAAGAGAGCAAGCATAGTGCAGGCGAGGTGCCACCGGCGGCTGAAAACCAGTACTGGATCCGTTGTTCAAAGTGTAATCAGGTCTACCTGCTCAAAGAGTGGCAGATACAGATTGACCGGGAGGTCAGCCCTGAAGAGTTGAGTGCCGAAGAGTGCCAGGTCTACTCCCCGCACGGAATTTATGCCAAGGGCGACGCCCTCTACCACCAGTCGCTGGGTGAAGTTGGCGTGGTGCGCGAGAAGCAGGCAACCGGAAGCGGCGCATTTGTTATTATTGTAGAGTTTTGTAAAAGTGGCCGGAAACAGTTGCTTGAAAACGTGCAGCTTACTCCGGTCAAGGAAAAAAGTACCGAGAGCCTTACCGATATTATTAAACTAAAACTAAGACGTTGATCTTTAAACAAGGGGGTGAATTACATTGGTTAGTGTGCAGATAAATGATAACGAATCGATCGATAAAATGCTGAAACGCTTCAAGAAGAAGTATGAGCGTGCAGGTGTTTT
>CAIMCD010000014.1 GCA_903839405.1 uncultured Chlorobiaceae bacterium | reverse complement strand
TTTGCCGTAGGGCGAACGGGTTGGGGCACGGTACGATGGGATAATGGTATTGTGGGGTGGTGCGTAGGGGCACGGCATGCCGTGCCCCTACAACGAATTAATCGGTTACGGCACGAACAGATATTCTGCGGCGAGGGCGTCGATTCGGGTTTGCAGGGTGCGGTGGTGGAGGAGATTTTCCTGACGGTTTCCTTTGATCTCTATGATGGTGCTCCGGTTGCTCCGAGAGGCGGCCGTGTAGATTTCCATAAACTCGCCGTTGGTTTTCGGCTGGGCGTAATCCAGGCCGAAGGTTTCGGCGGCCAGGCGGACGTTGTAGTTCTGTGGGGTGGCAAAGTGGGTTTCAAAGAGATCGCTCTCTTTTGAAACCGGCAGAAAGGAGAAGATGCCGCCGCCATTGTTGTTGATCACAATGATTTGCAGTGGCACCGAGAGCGTGCCGAGCAGCGAGAGGGCGTTGAGGTCGTGCAGGAAGGCGATGTCGCCGATAAGCAGGGTGAGCGCTTGCTGGTGGCCATCGGCAAAGCCTGCGGCGGTGGAGATAATGCCGTCAATACCACTTACACCACGGTTGAGGCTGCTTCTGATTCCCCCCGTATGGCCGCTTGAAGCGTAGCTGTCCATATCTCTCACCGGCATACTGTTTGAGAGAAAGAGCAGTTGCTTCCCCGAGATGAGGCGCGACACCATCCTTGCCGTGGAAATTTCCGTGACGGGATTATCCGGCCGCGTTTCGGCATCAATTTCCTCTCCGGCACGCAGGAAAAAGGTTTCGGCCGCCGCTCTGTTCCAGCCGGAGGCGGTTGTTCTGGAGCCTTTGAGCGCCTGTGCCGTCAGGGCAAGGGATGCTTCAATACTGCAGGTCACATTATGACTTGGGGCGTAGCGGTTCGGGTGGGAGCGGATCACAATATAGTGCTCCGGCTTCCACTCACGGATGGCTGCAGGCGGATGTTTTGCAATGAAGTCACCGCCGAAATGGAGCACCAGATCGGGTCTAAAATGGCGGGTGAATCCTTCGGAAGCAAAGGCGAGCTGCCAGGGTTGTGCACTGCTTTTCAGGCGCAATCCCGATGAGAGATCCCGATAGAGCGGCACCTGCAGGTCAAGCGCAAGGGCTTCAACCGCTTCAGCCTCTTCCGGCTTCGGTATGTTTCCGGCAATGATGAGCGGTTGAGCGGCTTTTGAGAGCAGGTCGCGGAGCATCGTGATTGTGGTTCTCTCCGGCTCTTTTTCCGGAAAGGCCGTTTGGCTGAATGGCGTGGTGGCGGCAAGCCACGGTAGAATCGGTTCAACCCAAGGGTCCGTGAGGTCGGGTGTTTCCGGCTCAAGCGGTTCCCGGAAGGGCTGATTCAGGTGGACCGGGCCAGCCGGGGAGCCGAGCGCTTTTGCTACGGCGTAGGCAACGGTTGAGAGCAGAGCCTTGAGCGGCGTCTCGGTTGATGGCGCGGGCAACTGCATCTGCCACCGGGTGTAGCTGCCGAAGATATTTTCCTGGCGGATGGTCTGGTTCGCTCCGCACTCAAGCAGCTCAAAGGGGCGGTCGGCCGAGAGGATCACCATCGGGTGCATATCCATCGAGGCTTCAACCACGGCCGGAAAGTAGTTTGCAACGGCTGTGCCGGAGGTGCAGATCAACACGGCCGGTCTGCCGGTTGCCTTGGCATGGCCGAGGGCAAAAAAACCGGCGGAACGCTCATCGGCAAACATTTTCCAGCGGGCTTTCGGGTTTCGTGCAACCGCAACGGTGAGCGGGGTTGAGCGGGAGCCGGGTGAGATGCAGAAAAAATCGGCACCCTGACGGATCAGCTCTTCAATGACGATGCTGCTCCAGAGTGAGGTGACCTGACGCTTGTTCATACCTCCTGGCGGGTTATGGCGAGGATATCCCCGATCTTCTGGTCAACCTCTTCCCACTCGGAATAGGGGTTTGAGCCTTTTACCAGCCCTGCACCGGAGTAGAGGGAGGTGACGGGGCCATTGACCAGGGCTGAACGGATGCCGACACAGAACTCCGCCGCATCGCGGCTGATCCAGCCAAGAGGGGCAGCATACCAGCCACGGCTGAAGGGTTCAAGCTGCATGATATGCTTGAGGGCTGGCTCCTTGGGCACCCCTCCTACCGCCGGAGTGGGGTGCAGCAGGGTGAGCAGGGTGCTGTCGCTCTCGAACTCGGGTTTCAGGGTGGCGCTGCACCGGGTGTAGAGGTGTGCAAGGCGGTTCAACTGAAGCACCTGCACCTCCTCTTCCATATCAATGGCGCTGCAAATGGGGCTAAGCTCATTGAAAATCATGTCGCGCACAAAGCGGTGCTCACGGATATCTTTTTCGGAATTCAGCAGGGCTTCGGAGGCGTGCTCCTCATTGCCGGTAATGCTCTCTTTTGAACAGGTGCCGGCGAGAGCCTCGGTGAGCAGTTGGCGGCCATCCCTGCGGTAGAGGCGCTCAGGTGTAAAGCTTAAAAACGCATGGTGTTCAACCGGTTCAAAGTAGAAGCGGTAGGTTGTATTCTGCGGATAGGGGTAGCGCAAGAGAAAGAGCAGGGGCGAAAAACTCTCGCGGAACTCCAGCGTGGTTTGGCGTGCAAGCATGATCTTCTCCATGCTCCCCTCTTCAAAGGTCTGCAGCGCCGCTGTGCACTTTTCAAGCCACTCCTGCTCCTGCGGATTATAGGAGATTTTGAGCAGCTCCGGCAGTTTCAGCTCTGAAGAGTTCGTGCTGGTTACAAGCTGGTCGAGCATTGCCTCCAGGGCCGTGATTTTGGTATCGCGTTCGTCGTCGCTCTCAAGCCAGAGGTGGCAGGAGAGGGTGTGCCGGCCATCTTCAAAGGTGAGTTGTATCAGGGGAAGCACAAAGGAGAAGGACAGGAACTCCTGCCATATCGGGTTCTGTTCCTCCTCATTGTTGAAGTGGAAGCCGCCGAAATAGCGTGCGGCTGGATCTTTTTGTGCTACGGCTCGACCGAGTTGCAGAAAGTTCTCTGCGTTCTCGCCTCTCTCTGTACTTACGACGCTGTCGGCAATGCCGATACCGGCCACGGAAAAGTCCTTTTCACGGTTCATCCAGAAGAGTTTCGGAAACACGGTCTGGCAAGCGAGCCACTCGGCAAGCTCTGTCGGCTCAATGGTCTGGGAGAAAGTATAAAGAGCTCTCTCCTCCCCGCTGTCACTCTCGCGGTAACGTCCGAGTGCCGCTTTAAGGCTTGAAACAGCCTTCGTGATCGTCACGGGTTCCCCTGAAAGGTTGAGGCTGCTAGTATACTCGCTCATATGCGGTTGATGGAATTCTGACTCTCAAACACGGCTCTTATGCGTTGTGTGCAAGAAACCGTAGAGCACGTCATCCTTGACGGCTTTCTGGAGTAAAAAACGGTATCGGCCTTTTCTGCACGCTCAATACTACCGGTTTCAGGCTGCTGCTTTTCGGTAATCACCTGGAGTTCTCTTTTTTCAGATGGTTTTGAAGAGAGACCGCAAGATAATTGTTTTTCACAAGAAGCCATTTATAAATTGCTTCAGCCTCAGCTTTTCGTCCGGTATGGATATAGCAGATAGCGAGGTTGTAGTGCGCTTCAACAAACAATTCGCTGTTCTCGATGGCTCCATTGTAGGCTTCGGCGGCCTTGGTGTATTGCTGTAGTTGCATATAGGCATTGCCGAGATCATAGAGCCTCAGGGAGTCTTTTGGGGCGTGCTCAAGGTGTTTCTGAAAATAGGTTACGGCACCGGCATAGTTTTTTTCATGGAAGGAGACGGCACCAAGGGCATGAACCGCTTCATCGAGATCGGGATTGATAGCGAGTGCGCTTTTGTATGCTTCCGTGGCCTCCTTGTATCGCTGAGCCCGGGCATAGGCATTGCCGAGATGCATATAGGCTTCAACGCTTTTTGGGTTTTTCCAGACCTCTTGCTGCAGGTTGTTGATCTCATCCGGAGTGCGGCTGCATGAAGAGAGGAGACTCAGGCCGGTAAGCAGCATGACGCCAAGCAGGCTTCGTATGCTGGACGGGGAATGTGGTAGTGAACATGTCATAGATAAAAGCAATGTAATGACTTCCCGAATTATCTGCCAATGATGATTGGCAGCAGCCCTGATTTTGCTGAAAAATTTCTGAATTGACAGCAGGGTACGTAACTTACAATTTAATAATTTTCTGCAAAGGCACGGGCTCCACCTTTACAGAGCTTTTTAAATCTTATTGGCTTAGTTTGTCATGAAACATGAATTGCAGATCAGCGGAATGAATTGTGGTGGTTGTGAACTGCTTGTCAAGGATGCGCTTGAAGAGCTTGATGGTGTAACCGAAGCCGCGGCTTCCCATCTCACGGGCAGTGTTGCTGTTGATTATGACCCGGAACAAGTAAGCCTTGCCACCATCAAAGCGGCTATTGAAGCCGAGGGCTTCACGGTGAAAGGCTGAGCTTTTGGCTCTACTTTACTTTCAAGCTATAAAACAAAAATGAGGAACGCGCCATGGCCATAGAAAAAACAGAGCGGCTTGCCGTGCTTATCGATGCCGACAACACACAGCCATCAATTATAGAGGGCCTTCTTGCGGAGGTTGCAAAGTACGGAACATCCAACGTCAAAAGAATCTATGGTGACTGGACGACCACTGCGCTCCGGGGGTGGAAGGAGGTGTTGCTGGAATACTCCATCCAGCCCATCCAGCAGTTCGGCTATACCAAGGGAAAGAATGCGACCGACAGCGCCATGATTATTGACGCCATGGATTTGCTCTACACCGGGAAGTTTCACGGCTTCTGCATTGTTTCCAGTGACAGTGACTTTACAAAGCTTGCCTCGCGTATCCGGGAGTCGGGGTTGATTGTCTATGGTTTCGGAGAGAAAAAAACTCCCTCACCCTTTGTCTCCGCCTGCGACAAGTTTATCTATACCGAACTCTTGCGGATAAAAATCAATGAAAATGAACCGATTGTTAAAAAGACGATGGCCGAGCTCAAGCAGGATACCCGGCTGGTACGGGTCTTGAGAAGTGCGGTTGAGGCCTCTTCGGATGAAAGCGGCTGGGCGCACCTGGCTACAACCGGCAGCAATATTGCCAAGCAGTCGCCTGAGTTTGATCCGCGCAATTACGGCTATATCAAGCTCGGAGAGTTACTTGCGGCTACAAAACTTTTTGATTTGGAGGAGCGTCTTGCCGGCGATGGGCAGTCAAAAGCCATTTATCTTCGCGATAAACGCAAAAAAAGTTGATCGCTGGCTCGTTTTATTTCGGCTCCGCTCATTCAAAGGTGAGCGGAGTTGCCGGGTAAGGGAGGGGCAAAAAAAAAGATTCTGCGGTGCAGAATCTTTTTTTGCGGAGCTGACGGGGCTCGAACCCGCGACCTCCTGCGTGACAGGCAGGCGCTCTAACCAAACTGAGCTACAGCTCCATAATTGAGTTGTAAATGTATATCGCAGCAGCTTCATATCCAAAAAGTATTTTCCCTTTTTTTCTTTTTATATTGACCCTTGAAATATCGGCCAGAGTCCCTGCAGTTGATAGTTTTTATTGCAGTTACTGAAGGTGCCGTTGTTCTTTCTCTCTTTTTGCGCAGCTTTGTTCCCGTGTATATTGCTGCGGCAGGTTTTCTTTGGGGAAGCAGGGTGTGGCGTGGCGAAAAAGCCTTTGTTTCTTCGCGTCGTATTTGCCGGAATTTGTGTAAATTTGCGCGCAGTCGGAACACCGATTATTCCTGCAGAGAGACGTTATTTATTCGGCGGTAAGGGTTTTCAACAATCAATACTCGTATTAAATTATGGCCGTTACAGATCCCAGAAATTCTCTAACAGTTACGGATAACCGTACAGGACAATCCTATGAGATTCCTGTCGAGCAGGGGGCAATCCGCACGGCGGACCTGCGGCAAATCAAGATCTCTCCTGAAGATTTCGGTCTTCTGGGTTATGATCCGGGTTTTTTGAACACCGCATCCTGCAAAAGCAGTATCACCTACATCGACGGCGACAAGGGTATTTTACGCTATCGCGGCTATCCGATTGAGCAGCTTGCCGAAAAGAGCACCTTTCTAGAAACAGCCTATCTGCTGATCAAGGGAGAGCTGCCCGACAAGGAGCGTCTGGTGGTCTGGACCTACAATATCCGCCACAATACCCTGACGCATGCCAACATGATCAAGTTCATGGACGGATTCCGTTATGATGCCCATCCGATGGGTATTTTGGTTGGCACCATCGGCGCCCTCTCCACCTTCTATCCTGATGCCAAGGATATTGCCCATGAAGAGTCACGCAAATTGCAGGTGCGGCGTCTTATTGGCAAGATTCCGACCATTGCCGCAATGAGTTACCGTCACAGTATGGGATTTCCCTACCTTTTGCCTGACGATGAGTTGAGCTATACCGGCAACTTTCTCTCCATGATGTTCAAGATGACCGAGACGCACTACAAGCCGAATCCGGTGCTTGAACATGCGCTTGATGTGCTCTTTATTCTCCATGCCGATCATGAACAGAACTGTTCAACCAGCGCGGTACGTGCGGTCGGCAGTTCAGGAGTTGATCCTTTTTCAGCCATAGCGGCAGGATGTGCTGCACTTTACGGCCCCCTGCACGGCGGAGCCAATGAGGCGGTTATTCACATGCTCAAGAAAATCGGTTCGCTCGACAAGGTGCCTGAGTTTATTAAATCGGTCAAGGAGGGAGAGGGTCGCTTGATGGGATTCGGACACCGGGTCTATAAAAATTACGATCCGAGGGCAAAAATCATCAAGGATATTGCGTTTCAGGTTTTTGAAGAGACCGGCCGCAGCCCCTTGCTCGACATTGCGCTTGAGCTGGAGCGTATTGCGCTTGAAGATGAGTATTTTATCAATCGCAAGCTCTATCCCAATGTTGACTTTTATTCGGGATTGATCTACCAGGCGATGGGCTTTCCGCTTGATATGTTTCCGGTGCTTTTTGCTATCGGCCGGGTTCCCGGATGGCTTGCGCAGTGGACCGAGAATGTCAGGGATTCGGAGCAGAAGATTGCCCGTCCCCGGCAAATCTATCTCGGTGAAGAGGAGCGTGCATTTATGCCGATTGAAAAACGTCCGAAAAACCGGCTTGATGAGCAGAAATTTGGTGTCTGCCGGCTTTAAGGTTCCAGAGTTTTGTTGGTGGAGTTCACCTGACCCGGCGAGGGTCAGGTGGCTATGGCTTTTTAATATTTCGATCTTTTTTTATGTCGGTTTCTACAAAAGATGTTGCCTATATCGCTGAGTTGGCCAAACTCCGGTTCAGCGAGAGCGAGATGGTGACGATGACCAGTGAGCTGAACACCATTCTGCACTACATCGAAAAGCTGAATGAGGTCGATACCGAAGGTGTGGTGCCACTGAGCAGTATCCATGATCCCTGCAATGTGTTGCGCGAGGATGTGGAACTTCCGACGCTTTCACCGGTGGAGGTTCTGCACAATGCTCCTGACAAGCAGGATCGCTTTTTCAAGGTGCCGAAAGTGATCGGGTAGGTGTGGTTGAGATCCGGGAAAAAAACGGTAGTGCGGTTTTTTCCGTCAAGGCGCAGCCCCGCTCTTCAAAAAGCCGGATTTGCGGCCTCTATAACGGAGGCTTGAAGGTTACCCTGAAAGCCGCACCGGTTGATGATGCGGCTAACCGGGAGTGTTGTGAACTTTTTTCGAGGGTCTTCCGCATTGCCCCCTCGCGGGTGCATATTATCTCCGGTCAGAGTTCACGCACCAAAACCGTGATGGTTGAAGGGATTAGTTCCGAAGCGGCGGCCAGGGTGCTTGAACCCTATGGTTGACAGAGTAATTGAGGAGAAGCAGGTATGAGAGCCGTGGTACAGAGAGTGTTGTCGGCAACGGTTTCAGTTCCAGATGGCCGAATGGAGGCTATCGGGCCGGGGTTGCTCGTGCTGCTGGGCGTTGCTTTGGGCGATGGGGAAAAGGAGGTTCAGTGGATGAGCCGCAAGATTGCCGGGCTACGGATTTTTAATGACAGCTCCTCCAAAATGAACCTTTCGCTTCAGGAGACAAAGGGAGAGCTTATGGTTGTCTCCCAGTTTACCCTCTATGCCGATACGAGTCGCGGTAATCGGCCCGGCTTTTGCGGCTCCGCCTCTTTCACCGATGCCTTACCGCTCTATGAAAGCTTTATCCGCCTCGTTCAGCCGCAGCTTGAAAAACCGGTCAAAACCGGCTGGTATGGAGCAGAGATGCAGGTCGCTCTGGTTAATGATGGCCCGGTAACCTTGATTATTGATACACCATCCCACTCATGAAGGTTGTTATTCTTATTCCCGCACGACTTGAGTCGAGCCGCCTTGAACGGAAAATGCTGGCCGATCTTGAAGGGGAGCCGCTTATTGTGCGCACCTGGCGTCAGGCACAACTCTCCCGTCTTGCCGGCAGGGTTGTGGTTGCTACCGATAGCCCTGAGATTGCGGCCGTGCTTCAGGGGCGGGGGGCCGAGGTGGTGATGACCTCTCCCGAGGCCCATTGCGGTACCGAGCGTATTGCTGAAGCGGCCCGGCTGGTTGGCGGCGATGTCTTTGTCAATCTGCAGGGCGATGAGCCGCTTATCACTCCTGAAAATATTGATCTTGCCCTTGAGCCTTTCTTTTCCGCCTCGCCTCCCGATTGCTCCACCCTTGTCTACCCGCTCGGGCCAGATGATATGGCGCTAGTTGAGGATCCTCATGTGGTGAAGGTGGTGGTGGACAGCAAGGGGTTTGCGCTTTATTTTTCCCGCTCTGTGATTCCCTTCCAGCGCAATGTGTTGCCGTCCACGCGATGGTATCGTCATATCGGGCTCTACGCCTTCAAGGCCGATGTGCTGCAGCAATTTGCCACCCTCCAGCCCTCAATGCTTGAAGAGGCCGAATCGCTTGAGCAGCTCCGCTTGCTGGAGCATGGCTTCCGCATCCAGTGCGTTCAAACGCTGTTTGATACCCCCGGAGTCAACACTCCCGAGGAGCTTGAACAGGTACGCCGGATCATCAGAGAGTCTGCTTCCCGCTGATCATGGCCGCGAGGGTGCCATCGTGAAAGAGCAGCTCCACGCCATCGGAGGGGTGAAGCTCTTTTGAGCCGGTCTGGAATTTCCCCTCTTTTCTGACCAGCACATACCCTCTTTCCAGGGTTTTTCGGTAATCGAGTAGTGAGAGCTGCTGCTTGACCGAGGCGTAGTGCACCATCCGTTGATTGCAGAGGGTGGTGAGGCTGCGCGTCATCAACCCCAGAAGGGAGTCGAGCCGCTCTTCAAAGTGCTGCATCTGCAGTTGCGGGCGGTTGAAGGCATAGCTGCTGCAGATTGAGGAGATCTGGCGCTCGGTGCCGTCAAGCTTTGCCTGCAGAACGCTCTCCTGTTTTGAGAGGAGCGTGGTGATATGGCGCAGCAGCTCCTGGGTATCCGGCACGGCCAGTTCGGCAGCAATGGAGGGCGTGCCGGCCCGGAGATCGGCCACCATATCGGCAATGGTCAGGTCGGTTTCGTGACCGATGGCACTGATGAGCGGGATTGATGAGTGGTAGATGGCTTCGGCCACCCGCTCTTCATTGAAGGCCTGCAGATCTTCCAGCGATCCTCCGCCCCGGGCGATGATAATGACCTCCGGGCGGTGGCGGCCTGCTTTTTGATGGTTGAACCACTCAATCGCCGATGCCACGGCTTCGGCCGCACTATTGCCCTGCACCTTTACCGGATAGAGGAGGAGGCGGGCAGCGGGGAATCGTCGCTCCAGCACCTTACACATATCCTCAATCACCGCTCCGGTGGAGGAGGTGATGAGCCCTATGGTTTCCGGGATTTCCGGAATCGTTTTTTTGCGTTCAGCAGTGAAGTAGCCCGCTTTTGCAAGCTTTTGGAGCAGGATGGCAAAGGCCTGCTGGAGTGCTCCTTGTCCGGCTTCGGTGAGTGAAGAGCAGATGAGCTGATAGCGTCCGGAAGGGGGGTAGAGTTCAAGGCGTCCTTCGGCCACAACCTCCATGCCGTCCTTGACGGTAAAGGGGATACGGCTTGCGGTGGTTTTCCAGATCACGGCCGGAATCTGGGCTCCGTCATCTTTCAGGGTCAGATAGGTGTGGCCGGAGCTGTGGCGCTTGAAGTTGGAGATCTCTCCCTTGATTTTGACCAGGGGAAAAAAGGTCTCAAGCTGGTTTTTGATCTGCTGGGTCAGTTCAGTGACTGAAAGAATCTCTCTCTTCATGTCCTTCTATCAATGGAGTGGTGGGTTCAGGGGGCCGCCTTGATAGCAATAAAACAAAAGAACGGTAAAATTCCCCCTCTCTTTTTTTATAGCATGGGCAGCAGCCGGGTTATGACCGACATGCTTTTCCAGGCTGAGGCGGGGTTTTCGGGGCGGAAGTGTTATATTTTGCTTTCTCATGCATCCCCTCTCTCCGGGCGGCTTCTTTTTTGCAACGGCTATGGCGTTTTATGACACAGAGTGATTTGATAGCGGAATTTGCGGCTCTTTTGGGTGTTGAGCGGCCTGTGGCCCTCTCTACCATGGAGGGCTTTTTCCGTGCCATGCAGGCCGAGTTGCTTGTCGCGCAGAAGCTCTCACTCAAGGGGGTGGGCTCATTTCAGATAACGCATACTCCCTTGCAAAAAACGCGGAGCAGCTCAGGCATTGTCTATACTCCGCCCTGCAACAAGGTTCTGTTTGAGCGGCGGATGAGCGGCCGGGATGACAGCGTGCGTCTTGCCGTTTCACGCCTCTCGATGAGTGAGGATGAAGCTCTGCGTTTTTCCCGAAGCTTTGCGGCAGTTTTTTCCAGGGCATTGAAAGAGCAACGTGAAGTCACCCTGAACGGCTTCGGGCGTTTCTCCAGTGTAAATGGTCGCTATGGTTTTTTGGCGGAACCGGCCATGGAGCAGTTGCTCAACTGTGAGTATATCAATCTCCGAGAGATTGTCCTTTCCGGGGAGGAGGGTTCATTGCGACCGGGGAGAGAGAGAAACCCCTATCGCTATTTTTTGTCGTTATTTGCTCTCCTGATACTCATTGTGCTGGCGGCGGTTTTTTACTGGAAGCCGCTCCACATTTTTGCTCTCTCAACCGCAGAGCCGCCGCAAAGGGTGAGCGGAGTTGCGGCAGAGAAGGCTCCTGAAGCCACCGGAAAACCATCCGTTCAGCCTCGTTCTCCTGAACGCTTGGCCGGTGGAGCGGCCGATTCGGTGACGCTTGAACAAGGAGAGTACACGCTTGTTCTCGCCACCTTCAGAAGGGAGAAGACTGCGATCAAGGAGCTTGCGCCGTTGCGGGCTCAGGGAATCACTACCTTTGTTTGGCCGGCATCGGTCGACGGAGTAGACTATTACCGACTCATGACCGGCAAATTTTCAACCTATGCTGCAGCGGCCGAGCAGATGAAGCGGTTGCCGAAAAAAGTTGCAGCGAGAAGCTATATCCAACATGTCATCAAGAGGGTTATCCTTCATGGAGAAAAAGAGTTGTAACAAACTGCATCCCCAGTCCATGTGTCCGGCTTTCGGCGGGCTGCGGGTCTTGACCAGAATCGACGGTGTCCAGGTCTGTATGGTTGCCGATCAGGGCTGCCTCTACGGGTTGACCTTTGTGTCGCATTTCTATGCGGCCCGGAAATCCATTATTTCGCCGGAGCTCATGAATGTGCAGATTTCGGGTGGCAGCATGATTGACGATGTGCGTCGCACCATTGAAGCGATTGCGCTCGATCCTGCGGTGCGATTCATTCCCGTTGTCAGCACCTGTGTGGCTGAAACGGCCGGGATTGCTGAAGAGCTTCTGCCCAAAAGGGTGGGCAATGCCGAGGTGCTGCTGGTGCGTTTGCCGGCATTTCAGATCAGAACACATCCGGAGGCCAAAGATGTGACGGTGGCAACGCTGCTGGGGCGTTTCGGAGAGTTTCAGGGCACGAAAAAAGCCAAGTCACTTGTGGTACTCGGAGAGATCTTCCCGCTTGACGCCATGACCATTGGCAGTGTGCTGCAGAAAATCGGGGTTGAATCGGTCATTACCCTTCCCGGCACGGCGCTTGAGGATTATATCGAGGCTGGCCAGGCGGAAGCCTGTGCGGTGCTTCATCCCTTTTATGAACGAACCGTTTCGCTCTTTGAAGAGCATGGGGTCAAGGTTGTCAAGGGGAATCCGATCGGGGCCAACGGTACAGCCCAGTGGATTCGCCGTGTCGGAGAGGCTCTCGGTCTTGATCCTGCAACGGTTGAGGCGGTGGCCGAAGAGGAGGCCGCCAAAGCCCGCGAGGTGCTGGAGCGCTTCCGGCACCTGCAGGGCCGCGTGATTGTTGCCGGATATGAGGGCAATGAGCTGCCGGTTGTGCGCCTCTTGCTTGAAGCCGGTCTTGAGGTGCCTTACGCCTCTACTTCAATTGCTAGGATGGCGCTTGGAGAGGAGGATCACAAGCTGCTCTCCATGCTTGGTACCGAGATTCGTTACCGGAAATATCTTGAGGAGGATATGCTGGCGGTGGTGGATTACCATCCCGACCTGGTGATCGGCACCACCTCGCTCGACAGCTTTGCCAAGGAGCGGGGCATTCCGGCAATCTATTACACCAACAACATCTCCGCACGTCCACTCTTTTTTGCCGCCGGAGCAGCAACTGTGCTCGGCATGATCAGCGGGCTGCTTGGAAAAAAAGAGCTCTTCCAGAAGATGAAGGAGTATTTCACCCAGTAGGCAAAGAGCATCTGCCGCCAAAACAAAAAGCCGGAGAGTATCCGGCTTTTTTACGATGCAAGGGAGTGGTTTGCTCTCCCAGGCTTATACTTCCATAATCTCTTTTTCCTTGAGGCCGATCAGATCGGTGAGCTGTTTTTCAAATTTATGCAACAGTTCGTCCGCATCTTTTTTCCCCTTGTTCTTATCGTCTTCGCTGATCGCCTTATCTTTTTCGAGTTTTTCAATCTCGTGAATCATGTCGCGGCGCAGGTTGCGCAGGGAGATCTTTGAGTCCTCACCGAATTTTTTGGTGAGCTTGACAAACTCTTTACGGCGCTCTTCGGTAAGCGGTGGAATGCTGACCCGGATGTTTTGGCCGTCAGCCGCAGGGTTGAGGCCGAGGTTGGCATCGCGGATGGCCCGCTCAACGGCCGAGACCATTGATTTATCCCACACCTGTACCATAAGGGTATGCACATCCATAACACCGACATTGCCGACCTGTTTGAGCGGCATCTGCTGGCCGTAGGCTTCAACCTTGACCCGGTCAAGCAGGGTTGTTGTAGCCTTTCCTGTCCTGATCGAGGCAATTTCGTGCTGAAAGGCCTCGATGGTTTTTTTCATTTTAGGCTCAGTTTTCTGATAAACCTCCCTGACACTCATAGTGGTTCCAATGGGTTAGTGCTGGTTTCTGGAAAGTGTTGAGCGGCCTTATTTGGCGCTGGCCTGTGCAGCGGTTGATTTTGCAAAACGCTTGTTGAAACGCTCCACACGGCCGGCGGTATCGACAAGGGTCTGCTTGCCGGTATAGAACGGATGGCAGTTGTTGCAGATATCAACCTTGATGGTCGGACGGGTTGAACGGGTTTCAAAGGAGTTGCCGCAGTTTGCGCAGTTAACCGTTACGCTTGTATACTTTGGATGAATATCTTGTTTCATGACTTTCGTTTTCTTTATCGTACAATAAATGATGGTGAACGGCAATAAAATAGTAAAGGTGCTAATATACAAGAATTAAAATCCAGTTACAACCCTTAAGATGAGCGGTATTACTTCAATTACCTACCTCCGGGGCGTAGGCACGAAAAAAGCCTCCATTCTCCGGGAGGCCGGTATTGTTACCATTGATGACCTATTTGATTACTTTCCGCGTCGTTATCTTGACCGGAGCGCCATGAAAAATATCGGAAACCTTGCGGAGGGCGAAACCGTAACGGTTGTCGGTACGGTGATGAAAACCCAGCTTGATGGCGCGTCTCCCGGAAAAGCACGTTTCAAGGCCTGGATTGGCGACACGACCGGTGTGCTTGAACTGACCTGGTTCAGGGGTGTGCGTTTTTTTTCGCGTAACGTGGTTCGGGGCGAGGCGCTTGCCGTACATGGCAAGGTGAGTTTTTTCGGGCGTCAACCGCAGATGCAGCATCCCGATTATGACCGTCTTGTTGCGGCTCCTCATGAGTCCGGCGAGGGTGAGCGGAGCGATTATGAGCTTTATAATACCGGCAAAATTATTCCGCTCTACCAGACCAGCGAGGCGATGAAGCAGGCGGGGTTGACCTCCAGGCAGTTGCGTACTATTATTTTGCGTGCCTTTGAAGCGTGTGCGCCGGGTCGGGAGGAGAACCTTACCCGTTCCATGCTTGCCGAATATGCTCTTTTGCCGCTTGGTGAGGCCTACCATGAAATTCATTTCCCCTCATCGCATGAGGCTCTTGCGAGGGCTCGTTACCGGCTGAAGTGGACCGAGCTTTTTTATGCCCAGCTCCTCTTTGCCCTGCGCCACAGCGAGATCCACCGCAACCGGGCCGCGGCAAAGTTCACCCGTTCGGGTGAGGTTACCCAAAAGCTTTTTGCCAGTTTACCTTACGTATTGACCGATGCCCAGAAAACTGCGGTGCGTGAAATATATCACGACCTCAGAAGCGGAAGCCCGATGAACCGCCTGCTGCAGGGAGATGTCGGCTCCGGAAAAACCATTGTAGCCATGTTTGCCATGGCACTTGCGGCCGATAACGGTTTGCAGTCGGCCTTTATGGCTCCTACCGAGATTCTGGCGGCACAGCACTATCTGGTTATGAAGCGCTATTTTACTCCTCTTGGTCTTCGGGTTGGCCTCTTGACCGGCCGGCAGCGCAAAAAAGAGCGTGAGGCACTGCTTCTGGCGCTCAGCACCGGTGAATTGCATATTGCCGTCGGCACCCATGCCATGATTGAGGGGGGGGTGAACTATGCCGGGCTCGGGCTGGTGATTATTGATGAACAGCACCGTTTTGGGGTGTTGCAGCGCAAGGCGCTCCAGGAGAAGGCGCTCAATCCTCATGTGCTGCTTATGACGGCCACACCGATTCCGCGAACCCTGACCATGGGGGTTTTCGGGGATCTTGATGTTTCGGTGATCCGCCAGATGCCGGCAGGACGCAAGCCGGTGACAACACGCCTTTGCCATGAAGAGCAGAAGGAGCGCCTCTATGCCTTTCTTCGCTCCGAGATTGCTGAGGGACGGCAGGGTTATATTGTCTACCCTCTGGTTGAGGAGTCGGAAAAGATGGATTTGAAAGCCGCCGTGGAGAGTTTTCAGGATCTCTCAACCAACCGGTTTGGGGATCTCCAGCTTGGGCTTATTCACGGTCAGATGAGCTCTGAAGAGAAAGAGCAGGTGATGGAGCAGTTCCGGCGCGGGGAGATTCACCTGCTTGTGGGCACAACGGTGATTGAGGTTGGCGTTGATGTGCCGAATGCCACGGTTATGGTGATTGAGCATGCCGAGCGGTTTGGTCTGGCCCAGTTGCATCAGCTCCGGGGACGGGTTGGCCGGGGGGAGCACCCCTCCACCTGTTTTCTGCTCTACAGCAAGTTAAGTGCTGAAGCCCGTGAGCGGCTCTCGGCCATGGAGTCCACAACGGACGGTTTTTTGATCTCTGAAATTGATGCTAAAATTCGCGGAACGGGAAATATTTTGGGAAAAGAGCAGTCCGGCACCCTGAGCGGGTTGAGGATTGCCGATCTGAGCAAGGATTTTCATATCATGGAGTCAGCCCGATCGGCCGCATTCATGGTGGTGGAGGATGATTGCCAGTTGCGCAAGCCGGAGCACGCCATGATCCGAAACTGTTACCTGCGTCACTACCATGACCGCTTTGCCTTGTCCGATATCGGATAGTTTTTATTGAACCGAAGGAGTATTGCCATTTGAAGATAGAGAGAGAACAAGAGCCCGGCCGGGTGACCCGAGGCCTTGTCATTGAAACTACCGGTTCATCCTACCGGGTGGTGAGCGAAGATGGAACCGAGTTCCGCTGTCGCACCATTGCGGCTACCAAAACCGAGAATGAGTACTCCTCCCTTGTGGCCGTGGGTGACCGGGTGGTGCTGAAAGAGACCGAAACCGGTGCGGATTATTTTGAAGCGGTTATTACGCTCATTGAAGCTCGCCGTAGCGCCCTGACCCGGAAACGGGATCTTCGCCGCAACCGCAGCAAGGAGAAGGTGCAGGTGATTGCGGCCAATATCGATCAACTGGTTGTTGTGGTCTCAGCCACCAATCCCCCTCTCTCAACCCGCCTGATTGACCGGTACCTGGTCTTTGCCGAGTCCGAGCATCTGCATCCGGTGATTGTGGTCAACAAGATGGATCTTGAAAACTCCTCCATGACCACGGAGTTGATGGTGCCCTATCATGCCCTCGGTTACCAGATTCTCTATACCAGTGCGGGGAAGCGTGAAGGTCTTGAGGTGCTGAGGGAGGCGCTGATGGGAAAAATGTCGGCATTCAGTGGTCACTCCGGTGTGGGCAAGTCAACCCTGATCAACCGGCTTGTGGGTGAACGGCGACTGAAAACCGCCAGAACCAGCATGAAGTCCGGCAAGGGGGTGCATACCACCAGCAATGCCGCAATGCTTCCGCTTCCCGATGGAGGCTATGTGATTGATACGCCGGGCATCAGGGAGTTCAACCTTTCAGGGATCACCCGGGAGAACCTCCGCTTTTACTTCAGGGAGTTTACCCACTATATGCCGGATTGCGCCTTCTCTTCCTGTTCCCATACGGTTGAGCCAGGGTGCGGTATTGTAAAAGCGGTTGAGAGCGGGCTTATTGATCCTGACCGTTATGAGAGTTATCTTGCTCTCTACACGAGTATTGAGAGCGAACGCTAATCCTTTTTTCCTTTTTGTTGCCGCCCTGCCACTGAAAGCGTGTTTCAAGACGACGATAGTGCGGTGCTGCCCTTGAGTTTTTGTAATCGAAACCACCGGATGACCCATGATCATTACCCTCAATCCATCCACCCAAGAACCGCTTGGCGAATATAACACCATGAGTTCCGGCGAAATCGAATCGACCATCACCGCAACCCGCCGTGATTTTCTTTCATGGAGAGGAGTTTCCTTTGCACAGCGCAGTGAACGTATGAAGCACCTCGCCTCCCTTCTTCGTCAACAGAAAGAGCAACATGCCGCCCTGATCAGCCGCGAAATGGGCAAGCCGCTTGCGCAGGCTCTGGCCGAGGTTGTGAAATCCGCCCTGGTTTGCGACTACTATGCCGACAATGCGGAACTCTTTTTAAAGCCCGAAGAGAGTCGGCTTGACAGCGCAAGGGGTGTGGTGAAATTTCAGCCGCTCGGTCTTGTGCTCGGCATCATGCCGTGGAATTTTCCCTTCTGGCAGGTTTTCCGCTTTGCCGCACCGGCCATTATGGCGGGAAACGCTACTCTGGTCAAACATGCTCCAAACGTGACCGGTTCAGCCATTGCGATTGAAGAGCTGTTCCGCGAGGCTGGCTTTCCCGAGGATCTCTACCGGACGGTGCATCTTGCGGTTGAGGATGTTGATCGCCTGACCGGCTTCATGATCGAGCACCCCGCCGTGCAGGCGGTATCGATCACAGGAAGTACGGCGGCTGGCCAGGCGGTTGCGGCCAAGGCTGGCCGGGCGCTGAAACGGAGCGTGCTTGAGCTTGGCGGCAGTGACCCCTACATTGTGCTCGATGATGCCGACCTTCCTGCAGCGGTTAACCACTGCGTTGCGGCCCGCCTGCTCAACAGCGGCCAGAGCTGTATAGCGGCCAAGCGCTTTATTGTGCACACCTCGGTTTTTGAGCAGTTTGAAAGCCTGCTTCTGCACCGCTTGAGAGCGGTCGTTATGGGTGATCCCTTTGATGCCGGGGTGGAGGTTGGCCCGATGGCTCGACGTGACCTGCGCGAGCAGCTTCACCTCCAGGTTGAGCGAAGCGTGCATCAGGGAGCGCGGCTGCTTTGCGGCGGAGTAATTCCTGCAACCAAAGGCTTTTTCTATCCGCCAACCCTCCTTTCCGGAGTGCGCAAGGGGATGGATGTCTACAGTGAGGAGACCTTTGGTCCGGTTGCAACCCTGATTGAAGCTCACGATGATCAGGAAGCGGTGCTGATTGCCAACGATACCCCTTACGGCCTTGGCTCAGCGGTCTTTTCTGCTGATTCGGAAAGGGCGCTCGGTGTAGCCGATCAGCTTGAGGCCGGAAGCTGTTTTATCAACGGCATGGTAAAATCCGATCCACGCCTACCGTTTGGCGGAGTCAAACACTCCGGATACGGCCGGGAACTCTCCAGCTTCGGTATTCGGGAGTTCGTCAATGTCAAAAGTTACTGCATAACGTAGGGGTGCGCTGATGCCGCTTTGTGCGGGAATTGCGGCAGCTTCAGGAAAGTCATAATTGACCAGCTTTCATCTTGATCCGTAATCGCCAGATACCGATAATCGCCCGTCCGTGGAATTTTCAGCGTGCGGTAAATCTCGCCAATACGGTTCTTATCGGTTACTGCGGTGCAGTAATGTGCTGCGGTTGCCCGACTTTCGTGAGCCGAGCCCGGCATAATGCGATTAAGCCGAGAGAATTGATCCTGCACCTGCACCGCTCTTTCTAAACCGGAACGCTACGAGCAATCCACCGATACCCATGAGGACAAGAGTACTGGGTTCAGGGGTTGGTGCTGAAGCCAACTGTATGCCGTTGATATCCGCTTCTTCCTTATGGGCAGTACCCGGTGCGCTCATATAGGAAATTAATAATGCCCCTGAATTATCTGTTGTCGCGTTGAATTCAAGATAGTTCTGACCTTTAATAAATGTAGATGCGGTATAATCCGTAGGAGTTGTTGTTTGCGTTAATCCATTGACCGTTACCGTAAGTGCTCTGCCAAGTGCATCCGTATCAGCTTGCGTATACATATAAAGAGTGTATTTGGTCGACGCTTGCAGGTTGCTGAAACTTATGGTCTGTAGTCCACTTCCTGGTGTAGTATAAAGGTATGAATTCATCAGTGCATCGAACGCTGTTCCTTTAAATCCATTTGCGTTAGACTTGCTATAGCCGTTCCAGAATCCATTGCCGGTCCATGAAACAGAGACATTCGAAATGTTGCCTGTAGAATTTTTAAGCGAACCAGCGCTACCGGTAGAACTGGTAAGCTGGTTCCAGGTATCGCCAGATGAACCTATAACTGCGGCACCGCTATAACTTGGTACAGAAGAATCCTGAAATTGAAGATTGATGAGTTCAGCGCTTGCTGGCAGAGGCCCATGCAGCACAAAAATTAAAACCACTAAAAAAAAATAGGCAACTCTACTTATTGATCCAGTCGCGCTAGATGTTTTAACAATCTTATTCATAATTTATTATCGATATAAATTAAATAACGTTTTACTGTTATGATATCAAGGCAACACTGACTCGTTGGGCCTTATTACGTCTTGCTCGTTTTTTTAAAGTTTATAATATATAGAATAATTCTATATGTGCAATGTAAATTTTCATATACAAGGTATTAATTGTTATGTATCTGTGTATATCCCGTTAATTGAACCGGTCGGATGTTTGCAGCTATCTGACCATTCCTGGGTTATGTGCGAAGTCGTTGCGTAAATCTAGAGTTGCGGTCATACTGCCTTGTGCGGGAGTTGCGGGAAACACACAAAAGCCTCTGCTTCGGAGTGAAACAGAGGCTTTTGTGTGTTTTTTCCAGTGCGCTACGGCTTAGTAAGCAACCGCGAAATCAGAAAGGTAGGTCTTGATGGACTGGTGCTTTCCAAGGTTGAGCTTCTTGTGCATTCTGTAACGAATGCTCTCCATACCTCTTGTTGAGATGCCGACTGAACGGGCAATCTCCTTGGTGTCATAGTTCAGCTTGACCAAGAGGCTGATTCTCAGTTCACGCTGGTTGAGGTTCGGATGTTTTTTCTGCAGTTTCGAAAGAAAAACTGAATCCGACTCGGTTAACTCAATATTCAGACGTTTTTCAATCGTCTCTGTCTCTATAAGGCTCAGGCAGGAATCCGTCATTTGCCTTTTTACGCTCGTATCAATCTCCAGTGCGTGAATCTGGTCCAGAAGATTACGCAGTGAAGAGGTTTTTTCTGCAATTGCCGTGGAAACTCTTGTCAACTCCATGTCCTGTGTTGCGATTCTGGTTCTCAGAGCGGCAATCTCTTTCTCAAAATCGGTAGAGGACTTTTTGGTCAGTTCTGCTTGTGCATTCATTTTTATGGTCATCTGGGTTATTCGATATTTGAAGTCATTTGTACGTTGTTTAAGCTCTATCTCTTTTTCCTTCTCTTTTTCTGCAAGGTCTTGCCGCATTGAATCGACGGCCTTGAAAAATGCATAATAATGCTTGTCGACGGATGGCATTGTTCTTTCGCCCTCAAGCATATCAAGCCAGGATATTCTTGCAACTGCCTCCAAAAAACGGGCATTTACAACTCTCTTCTCCCGCTCTTCCTCATTTTCATCCACTTCCAGTGGAACTTCTCCAGCCTTGAATGCCATCACTCGCTGCATGGCCTCTTCAAAGGTTTCAGTCAGTATAACATGCAACTCTTCCGGTACAATGGCAGCAAAGGATTCCGTCACAATGCGAACGGGCGGTGGAATATTATAAAAACAAACCATACCCAGCGCAGGTTTCCAGTTAAAGAGGAAATCGGTAATCTCCTTTTTATAACTGTAGGAAACATCAACAATACGCTCAAGATTCCAAATCAAGTGAAACGGCTTTTCCAGGATGCCCGATTCACTGAGAACACTTCGCAACAGCCCACTATCCAAAAAGTCAAGAACAACATCCTCACTACTCTCAACCCATGCATGGATAATATCGCCATCAATCAATCGTATCCATAAAATAAAGCCTGCTACCTCATGCTTGCTTTTCCAGTGGGGCTTTTCGATTATGTTCAGTCCTAGCGCTTTTACGACAGCCATTGGCTGGATTTAGTCGGTTACAATGTACTTCATGTGCTGACGTGTTATTGTAACAAATATGAGTAATTGTTTTGAGAAAAGCAATTTTTTTTACTTTTTCGAGGCTGAATACTTTACTTTTCTTTGGGCGTTACGGCGCAGAGTAATTTTATTTTACTCGTTCGGCGTATTTTTTCAGCTTACCCGCCTTCTTACTGTTTATATTTATTATGAAATGAGTTGACTGTTTTTTAATGAGGAAAAAGTGATTATTTTTTCTGATGTTTGACGTAAAATTTTATAATCACTTTGCGAATCCGGCGAGAAATTTTTTTCAGGATACCGACGTGATTGTTGTTGTGTTTTCGGGCTTATGACCGTATAAAGAGGTTACACGCGTAATTAATCGATTTTTCTTCTGTTTTGCTCAGCTTGTTAATGGAGTATAAAGTAAATAATTTTCAGTAAAAAAATAGGGATGATCACAATTCTTTTTGTCTGTTATGAAAATATCTGTCGTTCACCGATGGCTGAAGGGATTTTTACAGCGCTTCTGGAGCAATATCACCTTCAGGAGTATTTTTCGGTCAGCTCTGCCGGCACGGTCAGCTATCAGCAGGGCTCGTCGCCCGATGAGCGTGCCATAGAGGCGCTTTCCCGCTCTGGCATTGATATCTCGTCACTCCGTGCCCGCTGTATTGATGATCTTGATCTCTCTGCTTATGAGTGGATTTTTGCCATGGATCATGAAAACCATGAAGAGCTTGGCCGTTGTTTTATCTCTTCCGAGAGGCCAAGAGTTCACCGGGTGATGGAGTTTGTTGCGGGCCGTACCTCGGAAGAGATCGCCGATCCCTATTACGGCTCCTTCAGCGGGTTTGAGCAGGTCGCCGAGGATCTGCAGCTCGCCTCCGAAGAGATCCTGCAAATGATGCTCGTGCACTACCCCTGGCTGGCTGAGCACTCCGGCAGGGAGTAAAAGTGTAGTTGTGCCACCCCGATTTTCTCTCCGTGGATTTTGCTCTCTTTACCTGTATCTTGCCATTTGCACTTAATCCCACTTTCAATCACGAGGCCGCTGGGCCTTTTTTGTACTTTCAGAGGATGATCAACCCTTCCCGCTATCTGTTTATTTTTAATCCTGCTGCCGACAAGGGGCGTGCGGTGCGTCGGGCTGGGTGGCTGCAGTCGCTGCTTGGCGAGCGGAAAGATTCGGCTATGGTTACCACAAACTATGCCGGTCATGCTGGAGAGATTGCCCGTTCTGAAATGCAGGGAAGCTCGGCCTTGATTGCTTGCGGGGGTGACGGGACGCTGCATGAGGTGGTCAATGCTGTGGCAGAAAAGGGGGTTACGGTTGGCATGGTTCCGATCGGGTCGGCCAATGATTTTTTCAGGAACCTCTATGCCGGTTCGCTTCCACCATCCGGCATTAACCATCTTTTTGACGGGGGAGTCAAGCGAGTTGATCTTGGCTCTGTTTCGTTTGGGGGCGACCGGCAGCGCTATTTTATCAACTCCCTTGGAGTTGGCTTGACCGGGCGGATTGCCAAAAGCGTGAAAGGCACACAGTGGCTGAAAGGGGAGCTTGCTTACGTATACGCACTTCTGAGCGTGCTTATGGGTTATCAGTCGATAAAAATGCGGATTACAATCACTCTTGCGGACTCTGTGGTGGAGCTTGATGAGCCGGTTTTTGCCTTTTCGGTTTTAAATGGAAAGGTAGAGGGTGGCAAATTCAGGATTGCGCCCCATGCGGAGTTGTCGGACGGGTTGCTTGATGTCTGTATTCTCAAGGCAATTCCGAAATATGCTTTTTTTTGGTATGTGCTTAAATACCTTCAGGGCACGCATATCACCGACCGGCGGGTGCTTTACTGCAAGGCGAGGGCGGTGGAGCTGACGCTTGAAAATGCGGATGTTATGCACATGGACGGCGAGGTGTATGATAATATTAATGGCAAGATTGCCATTTCTGTTGTGCCAAAGGGAGTTCCGGTGCTCTGCAATCTGCGGCATGACGCTGATCTATAGAGAAATCGCCCGATTTCAAGCATGAAACAAAGCCAGGAATTTCACCACCATATACCGCTTTAAGCTTGATCTTTGCATTGCTGGGCAAGAGTAGTGCGGCGATGAAGCTGATGCGCTACCCCGCAATCGCTGAAATATTGCCTGACGAGTGTATTAATTTTTGTTTTAATGCGTAACTTCTTCTATTAACGGCATCTGCTGAAAAACAGAAAACACATCGTTCATAAACACACACCAACAGAAAGGAGTGCATGATGAGTGCAAAGAAAATCTTGATGCTTGTTGGCGACTACGTGGAAGATTACGAGGTCATGGTGCCTTTTCAGGCGCTTTTGATGGTGGGGCACACCGTCCACGCCGTCTGTCCCGACAAGAAAGCCGGCGAGCAGGTGCGCACCGCCGTCCACGATTTTGAGGGAGACCAAACCTACAGCGAAAAACCCGGCCATAACTTTACGCTGAATGCCACTTTCGCCGATATCAATGCCGAAGAGTACGACGCGCTGGTTATTCCCGGTGGACGCGCACCGGAATACATCCGCCTGAACCAGACCGTCCTCCAGATCGTGCAGCATTTTTCAAAAGCCGAGAAGCCCATTGCCTCTATCTGCCATGGCGCTCAGGTGCTGGCCGCCGCCGGAGTTCTTGAGGGTAAAGCCTGCTCGGCCTATCCGGCTGTGGGGCCAGATGTTACTCGCGCAGGTGGCAAGTATGTTGCTATTGCGGTGGACCAGGCCCATGTGGACGGCAAATTGGTCACCGCCCCAGCCTGGCCAGCTCATCCTGACTGGCTTGCCAAGTTCCTGCAAGTGCTGGGCACAAAGATTGAACTATAGTGCAAATTGGTGGAAAGGTGCTGTCTGCTTTTTGCGGAATCCGGCAGATTGGTCTGAACAATGTTGGGCATTCTTAAGGAAGTGCCAAGTGGCAATATCAGATAAAAATCGAAAAATACTTTGGGGTAGGTCTGGGAACCGCTGCGCGATGTGCAGGCATCCGCTTGTAGTTGACCCTACTTCGCTTGATTCAGAATCGGTCGTGGGTGATGAGTGCCATATTATCTCCAATGCTAAGGGTGGTCCGAGACACGATCCTAGCTTCCCATCATTCGAAATTGATGAAATAGCAAATTTAATGTTGCTATGCCGTGTTCATCACAAACTCGTTGACGATCAGGCCGAAACCTACACAGTGGACTTACTTCGTAGCATGAAAGCTAATCATGAAAAGTGGGTGGAGCACAAGCTCAAAGAAGAACCCGAAATTCCTGCTGTTAAGATAAGACGTATGAGGAGCGAAATACCAACCCAGCTGCCAGTAATTCAATCTGGTAAGGAATTGCTGAATCTGGCCATTGGCTGCCACGGATCGTACCCCGATTACAGCGATGACCTAGACGACGAAGAGACAGACTTGGTGGGAGGCTTCATTCAAAACCTTTCAGATTGGTCGGATCTTGGATATGGGCTTGAACCGATTGAACGTATCCGGGCGGCTAAGTCTTTAGACGACGAAATAAGGCAATTGAACGGCCGTGGTTTTATGGTTTTTGCAGCTAAGGAAAAACAAAGGATAGAGGGCGGTATTAGCGCTTCGTCCAATTGGTGGGTACTGCACTTGTCAGTAAAACGCGAGACCGATAAAGGCATTGTTACTGTCGGTAATGAGAGTTTGTAATAGCATGCCTAACAAGCCTTTCGAGAACCGACGATCTCCTTCGTCGGCCGTGGCTCAAGCTATACGTTATTGCTGCCGCTGTTTCAAATTTACCCGTCTGCCCGGAAAGCAACCCTGCTGATGGGGTGCATACCCGCGCCGGGTTGCTTGCTTATAGGTTATACGCCGCTAAAATTGCATATTAAAATCACTCTTGCGGACTCCGTGGTGGAGCTTGACAGGCCGGTTTTTGCCTTTTCGGTTTTGAATGGAAAGGTCGAGGGTGGTACATTCTCTGGTTGCGCCGCGTGTCGGGCCGCCGGAGGGCAGTTGAACTATAGATACTCTTATGCAGATTCTTGTTTTTGAAGACCAGCGGGTTCAGGAGCTGAAACCGCTGGTCAATCTTAAACCGGTTTACGGACTCTCAACCGGTTTTCGTACCCTTCAGGAAAAGCTTGAACGCTTTTTGGGGGAACGTGTTACCCTTACCTACCATCTTCGCCGCTATCTCGCGCCCTCTTATGCTGAAGCGCATCCTGATGCTGTGGTGAACTCTCTCCGAGAGAGCGAGGTGCTGCTGGTTAATGGCCGGCTGGTTTGCAATGAGGCGGTGGCACAACTGATTGTTGAGGGAAGTCTCGAATCCGGCAAAGCCTATATGCAGGATGGCGATCTGCTCTTTGCTCGACTACCCGCTGCTCTGCTTGCGACTGATGGCGGTTTGATGGCGGACCTCATTGATACCGATCTCCTTGCGAGCAAGCTGGTTACGGAACCGGTAACGGGCTTCAGGGTTATCCGCAATATCTGGGATGTGATCGCCTTTCATACCGAGGAGCTGCTCTGTGACGCTGAAACGCTGGAGCTTGGCCGCATTGAGGGAGAGGTTCATTCCTCTGCAATCCTTGTCAATCGCTCGAATATCTATGTAGCTCCCGGCGCGGTTATCCGGGCTGGCGCAGTGCTTGATGCCACGGAGGGGTTTATTGCCGTCGGAGCCGGTGCGGTGGTGGAGCCGCAGGCGGTATTGATGCAGAATGTCTTCCTCGCTCCCTGTTCAAAGGTGAAAATCGGCGCTAAAATATACAGCAATGTCGCTGTCGGGACGCTGTCACGAGTTGGCGGTGAAGTTGAGGACTCGCTGATTGAGCCTTTTGTCAACAAGCAGCACGACGGCTTTCTCGGCCACTCCTACATCTCCTCCTGGTGTAACCTCGGCGCGGGTACCAATACGAGTGATCTTAAAAACAACTACAGCCGCATAACGCTGAAGTTTAACGGCCGGGAGCAGATGACCGGCCTGCAGTTTCTCGGACTCTTGATGGGCGAGCACAGCAAGTGCTCCATTAACTCCATGTTCAATACTGGAACGGTTGTTGGCACCGGAGCCAATATTTTTGGTGACGGCTTTCCGCCCAAAGAGGTGCCCTCTTTTTCATGGGGCGGCTGCGACGGTTTTGTTCCTTATGATATTGAAAAAGCGGTTGAAACCGCCCGGAAGGTTATGGAGCGCCGCCAGGTTGTGATGAGTAGCGCCTATGAGTCGATGTTCCGGTTTTTTGCCGGAAGCAAGGAGGCTTCAGCCTTTATTTGAATAACTCTTAAGCATGGGTTTGCATGATTTTTGTTGTCGATAACTATGACTCTTTTACCTACAACCTGGTGCAGTATATCGGCGAGTCCGGCGCAAAGGTTGAGGTCTACCGCAATGATGAGCTCTCCGTTGAGGAGATTATTGCGCTGGCTCCTGAAAAAATTGTGATCTCTCCGGGGCCCGGCACGCCGGATGATGCGGGCGTTTCGGTGGCGTTGATTCATGCCGTCAAGGGGCGTATTCCCTTGCTCGGGGTCTGTTTGGGTCACCAGTCGATTGGTGCGGCTCTGGGGGGAAATGTGGTGCGGGCGAAGAGCATCATGCATGGCAAGACCTCACAGGTTTACCACGATAGCCGGGGAATATTCCAGGGCGTGGAGAATCCCTTTACCGCTACCCGCTACCACTCGCTCATTGTTGAACGCGAAACCCTGCCCGAAACCCTTGCCATACGCGCCTGGACGGAGGATGGGGTGATTATGGGCATGGATTCCGAGGAGCTGATGCTTTACGGTGTCCAGTTCCATCCGGAATCGATCATGACCGCTGAGGGTAAAAAAATCATCCGGAATTTTCTTGAGCTGTAGTTTTCGATCAAGAAGGCTCTCTCTTGCTCTTGATCAAAAGCTGAATTGTTAACCTGCTATGGCTGTTTCTGCAGAGAGTCGTTCAGCCACTGCAGAAGCGCTTGTTTTTCCGTAACGGTTAATTGCGCCTCGGGCTGCCAGATGTAGTAGAGCGGCTGATGGGCCGCAGAGCCTGAAACCACTTTTTGGATTTCAGCTTTTTGTTGGCGGATTTCGGCGTTATTGTTATTGTGCCAGAGTGAAAAATTCAGAACCTTGCGTCCTGAAGAGACGGTGGAGGAGATAACCCATGAGATGGGTGCAATATAGGCCGGAGCGCTCCACCGTGTGGAATTGGAGTGGCAGTCGTAACAGGCTTTTTTCAGGATGCTTTTTATCGGGCCGGGTGCCTTGATATCGGAAACCGCAGGAGGGTTAATGCGCCGGAGCGGTATAAACTGTATGAGGATAAGCCCCAAGGTTATCCAGCTTGCAATGGATTTTATCGAACGGTTCATGCTGAACGGTGAAAAGCCTTTAAAGCAGTTACTTATAATGATCCCTAAAACTTCAAGATAGCGTTATCGTGATATTTCCCTGTGAAAAAGCTGTATGGTATCTTCTTCCCCAGATCCGTGCAGATCTTGCGCTTGAGCTTGTTGCTACCGGCATGACCCAGTCCGAGGCGGCAAAAAGACTTGGAGTGACCCCAGCGGCCGTTTCACAGTATATCCATAAAAAACGGGGACGGCAATTGCCACGAAGCCAGGTGTACAACGAGGAGATCAAGGCGGCGGTTCAAAAAATCTGTGAAGAGGCCTCCAGAGAAGAGTTGTACAAGATTGTCTGTAACTGTTGCCATCAGTTGCAGAAGGAAGATGCTGACCAGGCAACGCTCTGCGGAAAAAAAGAGTGAGCTGTTTGGTACTCCCTACAGTTCCACAATGATATGCGCTTCGGTTGAGTGGCCGCTCAGCAGGTTTTTCAGGGTGTCAATCAGCCCGGCGCCATATTTGTTGATGAAGTAAAAGATGTTGATCAGCCGTTCCTGCGGTATGCCTTCCGGAAAGAGGGCGGTTTCGGCTTTCAGGATCTGCTCAAGCAGCTCTTCGTGTTTGCGTCGGCTCGCCTTCCATGTTTTTTGCTGAATCCCCTCAATAATTTTTGCCGATTGAACCATTGATGCCGCAAGCAGCGGCTGAAGGGTAGGATCAATTTTGGCGAGAGACGGTCCCAGATTGCTCAATGCCTGCTGGATCTCCGCACTTGTCTGTTCAAACAGGGCCTCAAGGTGCGGATTTTCAGCAATGCCGACGGCATTTTTTTTCAGTTGCTGCAGGTCGCTGAAGACGGCATGGTAGATCTGTTTGCGTGAAAATCCGGGTTTTCCGGTGACCTGCAGCATCTTGTCCATGATCCGGCTTATTTTTGGCTCCACCAAACTGAAGCTTCCTCTCGGAATAATAAAGGGCATGGTAATGCCGAAGTGCTCGTAGTTTTTCCGGTACTGGGCGAGGTAGCTGATCTCACCTGGCCCAGCAATGCAGGCAAAGGTCGGCAGCACCGTGTCTTGCACAATCGGGCGGAGCACAACGTTGGGACTGAACTTTTCAGGGTGATCCTCACAGAGTTCAAGGATCTGGTGGCGCGAATAGCGTTGTTTGTCGGGCACAATTGAGAAGGTGTCATCCGCCGCGTGCTCGATTTTCTGACGCTGCCCATGCTGGTTGATATAAAAGAGGTTGACCGTTCGTGGCTTGGTTTGAGCGGTGTAGCCGAGGGTTTCAAGCCGTGAACTTTGCGCGATGACATTGTAGGATGAGACCGGAGCCGTTGCGAGCTCTTTGAGGAAGACCGGGGCCGAAAGCTGCTTGAACTCGGGATCCTGGCTGGAGAGCAGCATGAGCGGCTGATCTTTGAAGAGGCGCATCATGGTGCTTGCAAAACTCATCTCAAAGGTGCTGCCGGGATAATAGCACTCGGTCAGTATCTCCGATACCGTTTGTTTGAAGCTGGAGTCCGGCAGGTTATTCAGAAAGGCTTCGACCGTCCGCGTGATCTCTTCGCCGAAGCAGCTGTTGGCAACCATCTGGTCGGGCATTCGTCTATAGGGCTCCTCGCGGAAGTGAACCACCTTGTTCTCCGAAAAAATCGCCGTATGGGCCGACTCTTCATAGTCGTGATCTTCACCTTCAAGCCAGAAAATGGGCACAAAATCATATTCCGGAAAGAGGGACTTCTGCTGCTCAGCAACTACAATTGCACTGAGGGCTTTATAGATGGTATAGAGCGGACCGGTGAAGAGCCCGAGCTGTTGACCGGTTACAATGGCCATGCATCGCGGGGAGCGCAGCCTTTCAATGGTGCGGAGGTGGAGCGGCTGGCATCCGTAGCGCGTGTTCTGGCGGGTGAGCACCCGGACAAGGGTTTCGCGCTCAAAAGTTCTTGAGCCAAGCAGTCCAAGCTGGCGGTAGTAATCAGCCTCTTTCTGGTAATCGAGATGAAAGCACTCCGCAATCAGCTCCTGTCGTTCCGGGCCCTCTGAGGTATAGTCACGAAAAAGCTTTGAGAAGCCCTTTTTCGGCGTCAAAATATGGCGGTAATCAAGCAGAAAGGTATTCACTCTGTTATTTTTCGAGTTTCCATTGTTCAAGGGTGCCGATAAAGCTGTGGTTGGTCAGATCGCAGGAGAGCGGCGTGATGGTGACATAGTTGCTCCGTATGGCAAACTCATCCTTATGGATATCTTCATCGAGCAGTTGCAGGGTGCCGTTGAGCCAGTAGTAGGGGTTGCCGTACATATCGTTTCGTTCAATGGCATCTTCCTTCCAGCGCGACCGCCCTTGCTGGGTGACCCGAACTCCCGCAATGGCTGATTCCGGCACGTTCGGAATGTTGACCGAAAGCACGGTATCCTCAGGTAACCCTTCAGCGAGCACTTGTTTGGCCAGTTTGCGGGCAAATTTTGCGGCGTAGGTAAAATCGGCATTCTCATAGGTTGTCAGCGAAAACGCCAGCGAGGTTATGCCCTGTATAGCGCCCTCAAGCGCCGCCGCGACGGTGCCGGAATAGATGGTGTTTATGGCGGTGTTGCTGCCATAATTGATGCCCGAAACAATGAGGTCAGGTTTCAGGGGAAGAATATGGCTCAGCGCTACCTTGATGCAGTCAACCGGAGTGCCGGAAACCGTATAGCCGAAAAAACGGCTGTTTTTAAAGAACTTCCTGATCCGTAAAGGCACGCCGAGGGTCATGGCATGGCTCATGCCGCTGTGTGGTTCTGCCGGAGCAACGACCGTCACGGTGCCGATTTTTTTCATGGCTGCCGCAAGCGCATGCAGGCCTTCGCCTTCAATGCCGTCATCATTACAGACCAGTATATGAGGCTGTTGCCGCTTATTCACGCTTCTATCCTTGTCAGTTGAAAAATGGGTTTTAAGGAAAACGGGCGCTGGGAAAATACAAAAAAGATCAGCTCAAAAGTCATGGCCGAGACTGAAATAATAGATGGTATCGGAAAATCTCAGCGATGAAGTTCCCTGGTTTTTAGCGTTTTCAAGAAAGGCGAATGCTTTTGAAACGGTGAAGTTTGCCGGGCCAAGCGGTGTTTCCCAGAGCAGGCTTGTGCCCACACCGTGAATCAGGCCGCTTAAAGAGATCGCTTTGCGCTCTTCCCATACATTGCCGGCATTGTAATGCAGGAGCAGTGAGGTTGGAAAGAGGAGGGCGAATGAGGGCTTGTAGAGCAGATGCACTCCGGCAGTGGCAAGATTGTTGCCCGGCAGGTCGTTTGCTTTTAACCCGATGAAGCGCTGGCTGTAGGCAGAGCCGAGCCCTCCGAGGAAAAACTTTTCCGACAGAGGCATGGAGCTGCTGCTGAGACCGATAACTCCCGAGAGCTGCAGGGTTGTTTGCTCGCTGAGCTTGATATTTTCTTCATGGGTGGCGGAGAGCTGCCACAAGGAGGCGCCATGGTCAAGCAGCACCGGTGTCATCGAATAGCGGATGTTGGTATAGTTTCCCGACAGGGGGACCTGGGAGCTGTTTCGCGAATCAATGGTCAGTTGGGTGCCGACGGAGAGCATATTGCTGTTTTCCGTCAGGAGGCCCGCTCTATCTTTTCGTTCCGCATAGGATTGGGAGTTTTGCAGGGTCATGTCAACCATCAACCGGCCGTTTTTACGGATTCTTGTGCCGAATGCCGAGCTGATGCCATATTTCTGGATGCCGTATGTTTTCTCCATATCGTTGAAAGGCGCAAATAACTCTTTTGAAAATTGCACATTGCGGTTTTCAAAGAGGTGCTGGTCATAAAAGAGGCGCGACGACATGGTCAGGTGGGTCGATGCGATGCGTGGCATATTGAACTCAAGATTCACGATGTTGTTTTTGCTTCCAGCTTTCAGCCAGCCGCCGAGTGAGCCGCTCGTGCCTCCGAAATTTTCGTTTCTGAAATCAAGCAGAAACTGGGCATTGTTGGTGTCGTCATAGCGCCATCCAAGCCGGAGCACCGATGAGGGCTTTTCATCCAGAGAGAATCGGAGCAGGGGATTACGGCTCTCTTGGATGTTTGAGGGCGGGAAGGCCGAGACCGATACCTGATTGAACATTCCCGTTTCGTAAAGATTATCAATCGACTCCCCGGTTTTTTTCAGAGAGAGAGCCTCAGTGGTATCGACCTTAAGCTCCCGTTCTACCGGAGCCGTGTCGGCTAGGTTATGCTCCCGTTGAATCTCAATCTGCTCCACGACTCCGGATGAAAGCCTTACTTCCAGCGTGCCGTTTTTCAGTGCCGTGCTTTCGATACCGACAAGGCTGTATCCGTTATCGCGGTATTTCATGATCAGTGCTTCAAGCGCTTTGGTGCCATCCCGGTTGGTATAGGGAGCACGGATGAGCGGCTTGAAACAGGAACGGAGATCTTCCGATGAAACGGTACCTGCAGGCCCTCCGGTCACAATAACGTTCTGAATTTCCGGCAGCGGAAAGAGGTGAAACACGATTGTTCTGAGGCGCGGGTTGCGTTCGGCATAGAGTTTGGTGAAGAGATCGGTTTCGAGCAGCTCCTGAAGGGTCAGGGCCGGATCGGTGGCACGCTGCACCAGGGTTGTGAGATCAGGGTAGTGAGTCAGCAGTTCCGGACTCTCGCGCTCAAGCTGGATGAATTTTTTGTACCGTTCGATAGAGGGTGCCGGGGGTTGTTGCTTTTCTATGTGGCGCTTTATGGTGGCGGCCAGCGCTTTTCCGGTTTTGTAACCGGCGTCCAAGAGGGCCTGGATATCGGAAAAGTCGGTAGCCTTGTGTTCCTTGAGATCGGGCGTGATGACCATGTCGGCTTTTGCAAGCTGGGCCGGGTATTGCAGCTTGGTCAAAATGGTCATGGCCTGGTCGGCAGTTTTCCATGGCAGGTCGAGTTCCTCAATGTTGCTGTACATGCTGCCGTGCGTATCGACGGCGATTTTATAACCGCTCATGAAGGTGTCGAGTTCATCGACCGGAAGGTTTGCCACCAGTCCGCCATCAACCAACTGATGGCCATCGCGCAGGAGGGGAGCAAAGAGTATAGGAATGGTGCTGCTTGCCCTCATGGCCTCAGAGAGGGAGCCGGAATCAAGCGTGATGCGTGTGCCGGAGACCAGGTCGGTCGATACGGCCCTGAAATTGACGGGAAGGGTTGAAAATGTGGCGGAAGGGTGATAAAGGGCGTTCAGTGCCAAGAGGTCGAGGGTTCCGGTCATTGCCTGTGAGGAGTTCAGTGATTTTGGAATCATCACTTTCAGCTTTTCGAAACGGATGGCTATGGTGGAACGGTCGCGGACTCTTTGCTGTTCAAGAAAAATATTTGAACGGGCGTAATCATTATTGAATGAAAAAAAGGATTGCCAGGGGAGGGAGAGGGCTATTTTTTCAAGTTCACGCGGAGTGTATCCCGAACTGTAGAGTCCTCCGATAACGGCGCCCATGCTGGTGCCGGCGATATAGTCGATGGTAATCTGCTCCTCTTCAAGCGCCTTGAGCACGCCGATCTGTGAAAGGGCGTTGGCTCCGCCGCCCGAGAGGGCAACTCCGACGGTTTTTCTTGCTGGCCTCATGGCTGGAAACAGTGCATAGCGGTTTTGGGTCAATGCCAGCGTATCGGGATAGAGCGTCGTAGTGGACGAAGCCGCGCTCGTGCTTCCCGGCAGAAAAAGAGCAAGGAGAGCGGCTATGCAGAGGATGATTCTACGGTTCAGCAACGGTTGTACTCCCGGTTCATGGCTCAGTGGTGAGGGTTCTTTTGAGATATTCTGTGGACTTTATATCTTGTACGTCTAATGTATAACCTTTACTTCTAATTGTACAAATGGCTTGGTTCAAACGGGTAAAACCCTCAATACGCACTACCGACAGGCGTGACATGCCGGAAGGGTTGTGGTGGAAATGTGAAGAGTGTGGCGCAATGCTGCATAAAAAACAGCTTGAAGATCACTTCTATACCTGTTCGGAATGCAGTCACCATTTCAGAATCTCCCCCTACAAGTACTTTTCCATTCTTTTTGATGACGACAAGTACAGTGAGTTTGCCGATAATCTGCGCTCGGCCGATCCTCTTAAATTTACGGATACCAAAAAATATCCTGACCGGGTGCATGATATTATTGAAAAAACCGGAAAAACCGAAGCCTGCCGCAATGCTTACGGAGAGAGCGGAGGCTATCCCCTTGTGGTTTCAGCCATGGATTTCGGCTTTATTGGTGGATCCATGGGCTCGGCTGTCGGTGAAAAAATAGCCCGTGCGGTGGACAAGTCACTGGAGCTTCAGGCCCCGCTTCTGGTGATCTCCCAGTCAGGCGGCGCCCGGATGATGGAAGGAGCTTTCAGCCTTATGCAGATGGCTAAAACCGCCGCCCGTCTTACCCGCCTCAGTCAGCAGAAACTCCCCTTTATCTCGCTTTTGACCGATCCGACCATGGGAGGCATCACGGCCTCTTTTGCCATGCTTGGCGATATCAACATCAGTGAACCGAAGGCCTTGATCGGCTTTGCCGGTCCACGGGTGATCCGCGATACCATCAAGCGGGATCTGCCCGAAGGGTTTCAGCGCGCTGAATTTCTGCTTGAACATGGCTTTGTTGATCTTATCGTGCCGCGCAGGGAGCTGAAAAACCAGCTTGTCCGCCTGCTCGGCATGATGCGCACTTAACTCCAGTTGAGCGCTTTGGCCGTAACCGGGAATTGCTGAATGAAAATATCCTGGATTTCCAGGGCAATCTCCCGGTGCTCCTGTTGTGTGCTTTTGCTGGTTCTGACCTCCAGATAGTGGATCCAGCTCCTGACCGATCCCTTCATGTAGAGTTTTGTTTGGGTAGCGAGCGGCAAAAGTACCCGGGCGCACTCTTTGGCTATCCCTTTCTCAAGCGCCTTGTTGTATTGTTCAAGTGCCAGCCGGGCAACACTCTCCTGCGCTTCATCAAACCATGCTATCGTTTCAGTATCAAGATCGTCGAGCGAGTTCTGGCGGTTTTTGCTGTCCTGGCGTCTTGGCTGGTAGTGCTCAATCTCCTGCGCTTTGGCGTAGCGTTGCGAAAATTCCTGGAACTGAAAACTTCTGTGGCGCAGAATCTGTGGAGAGATCGCCCTTGAGGTGACAATTTCAACGCTCATGTCGACCATTTCAAACACACTCCAGTGCTTGTGCTGGATACAGTAGGCAAGCAGCTTTTCATAATCCGGCGTCTCCTGATGGGGGCTGGATACTCGTGCGCAGTAAGCCATAAGCCCTTCAGAGGATAGGCTCTGGCCTTCTATTTCAATAAGCGGGGCGGTGGTTGCAATGAGACGTACCTGCATCTGGCGGAATGTTTTGGTGTTGGATGGGCGCGCAATATAAAGAGTTTTGGCGGAAAGCATCCTTTTTTGCTAATTGGAACCGGAATAGTTGATTTGTTGTTATCACAACGTATTTTAAATATTTGATTGCAGAATACGAAAACCGGGGAGCCTCCTGGCGCCGGTTTTTTCTCCAAAAAGAATTTATCTAATTCAAACAGACAAGGGCAGCTATGGCAAATATTAATTTTGGGTTTGAGCACCATGCCAAAAAAATGTATTCGGGAGCTATAGAGCAGGGCATCACCAGTAGCCTTGTTCCGATGGTGATCGAAACCTCAGGGCGGGGTGAGCGTGCATTTGATATTTTTTCACGCCTCTTGCGTGAGCGCATTATTTTTCTTGGCAGCGGCATCGACGAGCATGTGGCCGGTCTCATCATGGCCCAGCTTATTTTTCTGGAGTCGGAAGACCCCGAGCGCGATATCTATATCTATGTCAACTCTCCGGGTGGCAGCGTTTCAGCCGGCCTTGGTATTTACGACACCATGCAGTATATCCGCCCTGATGTCTCCACCGTCTGCGTCGGCATGGCCGCAAGCATGGGCGCCTTCTTGCTTGCAAGCGGAGCCAAAGGCAAGAGAGCCTCGCTGCCCCATTCACGCATCATGATCCATCAGCCCTCCGGTGGCGCCCATGGTCAGGAGACCGATATTGTTATCCAGGCGAGGGAGATAGAGAAGATCCGCACCCTGCTTGACGAGCTTCTTGCCCGCCATACCGGACAGGATGTGCAGAAAATACGGGAAGATTCGGAACGCGATCGCTGGATGAACGCCCAGGAGGCACTTGATTATGGCATTATTGACTCTATTTTCGAAAAACGCCCCATTCCTGAAAAGAAGGATTAACCGCCCGAAGGTGCCGGGGTCTCTTTTTCTCTGTCCGTTGTAACCGAATTTTTTACCTATGAGCGATCAGCCTGAAGCATTCAATCTGGAAAAAACCTATAACCATCACGACGTGGAAGAGCGGTGGCAAAGTGCCCGCTGGGAAGAGTTTGGCCTCTTTCATGCTGAAAGCTCCCGTGTGCTTGACGGGGGGAAGCAGCCCTATACGGTGCTCATGCCTCCGCCCAATGTGACCGGAAGCCTGACGCTCGGCCATGTCTTGAACCATACCTTGCAGGATATTTTTATCCGTTACAGCCGTATGACCGGCCATGAGGCGTTGTGGTTGCCGGGCACGGATCATGCCGGGATTGCAACGCAGACGGTGGTGGAGAAAAAGCTGAAGAAAGAGGGGGTTACCCGCCATGATCTCGGACGGAAGGAGTTCCTGGGTCATGTCTGGCAGTGGCGAGAGGAGTATGGCGATCTGATTCTGCGCCAGCTTCGCCGTATCGGCATCTCCTGCGACTGGCGCCGCAATCTCTTTACCATGGATGAGGGTGCTTCAAAAGCCGTTATCAATGCCTTTATTACGCTCTATCGTGACGGGTTGATCTACCGTGGCCGGCGCATTATCAACTGGTGCCCGGTATCGCAGACGGCGTTGTCCGATGAGGAGGTGATCATGAAACCCCGTCGTGACAAGCTGGTCTACGTGCAGTATGCCTTGGCCAATCATCCGGGTCGTTTTATCACCATTGCCACTGTCCGGCCTGAAACGATTCTGGCCGATGTCGCCATTGCGGTGAACCCGCAGGATCCCCGCTACCAGGATCTGGTTGGTGAGCTTGCCATTGTGCCGGTTGCGGGACGCTATATTCCGGTTATTGCTGATGATTACGTTGATATTGAGTTCGGTACCGGTGCCCTGAAAATCACCCCGGCCCATGATCCGAATGACTATGCGGTTGCTTTGCGCCATAATCTTCCGATTCTCTCGGTTGTCGGCAAGGATGGCCGGATGACCGACGAGTTCGGCTATGGCGGCATGGACCGCTTCGCGGCCCGCGAGAAAATTCTGCTCGACCTTGAAGAGCTGGGCAATCTGGTGCGCGTTGAGGAGTATGAACACAATGTAGGCTATTCCGAACGGGCCGATGTGGTTGTTGAGCCCTACCTCTCGGAACAGTGGTTTGTCAAGATGAAGCCTCTGGCCGAGGATGCCTTGAGGGTGGTTAATGAGGGCGAAATCCACTTCCACCCCCCGCACTGGATCAACACCTACCGCCACTGGATGGAGAATATCCAGGATTGGTGTATCTCCCGCCAGCTCTGGTGGGGGCATCGCATCCCGGCCTGGTATGACCCTGACGGCAAGGTATGGGTTGCTTCAACCTATGAGGAGGCCTGCCATCTAGCCGGCACCGACAAGCTGGTGCAGGATGATGATGTGCTCGATACCTGGTTCTCTTCCTGGCTCTGGCCGCTGACCACACTCGGCTGGACAGGGGAGAAGAGCGAGAACCTGGATCTCGCGGCCTTTTATCCGACCAATACCCTCGTAACCGGGCCGGATATTATTTTTTTCTGGGTAGCGAGAATGATTATGGCCGGGCTCTATTTCAAGGGTGATGTGCCCTTCCGTGATGTCTATTTTACCAGCATTATCCGCGACATGAAAGGGCGCAAGCTCTCCAAGTCGCTCGGTAATTCGCCCGACCCGATCAAGGTGATGGACACGTACGGCACCGATGCCTTGCGCTTTACCATTATCTACATTGCGCCTCTCGGTCAGGATGTGCTTTTTGGTGAGGAGAAGTGCGAGCTTGGCCGGAATTTTGCGACCAAAATATGGAATGCCACCCGCCTGGTTTTCATGCAGCGCGAGAAATATTTCATCGATCAGGAGGAGTTTTCGGCGATCTATCAACAGTTTGATCCCCGTCCGGAGAGCCTTGATCTTGCCTCCCGCTGGCTTCTTGCCGGTTACCACACCATGCTTGAGCGCTATCATGCGGCCTTCAGCCAGTTCAGGGTGAATGATATTGTTCGCCTGCTCTATGACTTTTTCTGGGGCGACTACTGCGACTGGTATCTCGAAGCGCTCAAGGTGACCCTTTCAGGTGAGCCTTCAAGAGTCGAGGCCCAGAGGGTGGTTTGTTTGGCGGTCTCGGTGCTTGAGGGCACCCTCAAAGCGCTCCATCCGGTTATGCCCTTTATTACGGACGAGATATGGCATCACATCCTTCCCCGTTCAGAGCGCGCGAGCATTGCCCTTTCGGCCATTCCCTCTTCAGATTCAGCACTTTCGGCCCTTGATGTGCGTGGATTTATTTTGATACAGAAGCTTGTGGCCGAGGTGCGCAGCCTCCGCTCACTTTTTGGGGTTGCGCACAATATCGAAGCCGCCCTGCTGCTCCGGCCCGCCACCGAGGGTGACCGGCTTGTTATTGAGGCTCATCTGCCCTTTCTTGCCGCGCTTGGTCACTGCAAGCCGGAGTTTATTGGTGAGGGTGGCGAGCGTCCACGACATGCGGCTGGCTCGGTTGTGGAGGGTAATGAACTATTTTTACTGCTTGAGGGTTTGATATCGTTCGAGAAAGAGCAGGCGCGCCTCCAGAAAGAGATCGGCAATATTTCATCCTATGTTGCTTCACTCAAAAAGAAACTTTCAAACGCCGGCTTTGCCGACCATGCCCCCAAGGATGTTATTGAAAAAGAAGAGGAAAAACTCAGGGAGGCCGAGGGCAATTTGGTTAAACTCAACAGCAATCTCGCTATTCTGAAAGAGTGACGATAAGGGTAGTTTTCAGAATATTTTGGATGTATTACGGGTTGTGAAAATGAAGAAAAAACCGGTTTTATTAGATATAATCAGCCTAAAATGGTATTTTCCGACTTTTCTGGGGGTTAATTAAACACCCGTCATGAGAGGGTTCAATCGCTGAAGTTCGCTATAGGAGAAGTTATACATGAGGCAACTGAAAATAAGCAAACAGATAACCAACCGGGAGAGTCTCTCTCTTGACCGTTACCTGCAGGAGATAGGCAAATATGATTTATTGACCGCAGAGGATGAGGTCAAGCTGACCAAGGCTATCAAGGAAGGCTTTGATATGCCGGTCGATACAACGGAGTACAAAAGAGCCAAGCGGGCACTTGACAAACTGATCAAGGGTAACCTGCGTTTTGTGGTTTCGGTAGCCAAGCAGTACCAGAATCAGGGGTTGACGCTTGGTGACTTGATCAATGAAGGCAATTTGGGCCTGATCAAGGCGGCAAAGCGCTTTGATGAAACCCGTGGATTCAAGTTTATCTCCTACGCGGTATGGTGGATTCGTCAGTCGATCCTGCAGGCTCTGGCCGAGCAGTCGAGAATTGTGCGTCTTCCCCTCAACCGGGTCGGTACCCTCAACAAGATCAGCAAGGCCTACAGCCAGCTTGAGCAGGAGTTTGAACGCGATCCCAATACCCGCGAGCTTGCCACCCTGCTTGATATGGATTCGCAGGATGTTGCCGATACCCTCAAAATTGCCGGTCGCCACGTTTCGGTCGATGCACCGTTTGCCCAGGGTGACGATAACCGCCTGCTCGATGTGCTGCAGAATGATGGTCATCTGCCGGATTACGGCCTTAACCGCGACTCTTTGACGCTTGAAGTTGAGCGCTCCCTATCGGTGCTTGCGCCGCGTGAGGCTGATGTGATTAAATCCTACTTCGGTATCGGCATGGATAACCCGCTCACTTTGGAGGAGATTGGTGAAAAGTTCAAGCTCACCCGCGAGCGCGTTCGCCAGATCAAGGAGAAAGCCATCCGCCGCCTCCGCCAGTCGGCATACAGCAAGATTTTGAAGGAGTATATCGGAAGCTGAGGTATTGATTTTTGAAGGGTTAGAACGATAACCCTTTCGCAAAAAGGCATCGGAAATAATCCGGTGCCTTTTTGTTTGCTAGCGCTTTTGGCTTGTTCAGGAGGTTGGCGTCATTCAAGGCTGTCCTTGACCGCGCTTTGAATGAACGGGGGAACCTCTTCTTCCGAAACCTCAATGGTCTGCAGCTCACTGCCTGACCATCTTGTTATCCGGTAGCGGAAACCGTCGGTTTTTGGTGCGCTCACCTGCCGGTCACCCGGAAACAAACGATCCACCGCTCTCAAATCCTCCGCAGAGAGCCCGGATAGAGAGAGCTCTCCCTTGCTTTTGAGATGAGGACCGCCAAACCCTCCAAACCCGCCTAGACGTTCGATTGTCAACTGGTCATGGTTCTGCATTTTTTTCTGTGATTTTTCGGCCCATAAAAGATTACAGTCCAATCTGTTTCCATGCCTGACCCACGGCTGTAGCAACAGCAGGAGCAGCAGGATACATCTGAGTAGCCAGTTTACGTGTGCGATCTGCAAACTCCTTCATTTTCATATTAGGGCTTGGAGGAAAGCCTGTTAAGGCACGATACCATATTTGTCCGACCTTTTCCCAACTTTTTCCGCCTACCGATTTGCATGAAAGATAGAAGGCAAGATTGGGCGGCCCGCTGCTATAGTGCGGATCCATGCCGGGTGTTATTTGTGCATATTTTGTTGGCTGCGGAGCAAGGGCATGAGGATCGGCGGGATTGGCCATATTTCGCAGACAGGTAAAACCTTTTGTTTTGGCTACCGGGCCAAGAATGTCATGCCCGATAAGCCAGTCGGCATGATTGACATCCTGATTTGCCTCCCACTGGCGAAACATGGTGCCAAAGCAATCCGAAAGACTTTCGTTCAACCCGCCCGCATCGCCCGAATAGGCGAGCTGGAGCGTATGCTGGGTGACCCCGTGAGTCAACTCATGACCGATAACATCATTTCCGGCGGTGAAGTCGATGAAGATCTGATTGTCGCCATCGCCATAAATCATTTGCGCCCCGTTCCACATGGCGTTGTTGTAATTGGTGCCATAGTGTATGGAGGAGAGCATGGTCATGCCTACACCATCGATGGAGTTGCGACCGAAGACCTGCTTGTAGAAGTTGGCCACGGCCGTCGTCTCCTTGAAGGTGCGCGACGCGGTAAGATCCGGGGATGTGCCGGAATTTGGTACCGATGTGCCGGGCAGTGTTTGATGATGTTTACAGTCATAGACCTTTACGGCAGGAAATGGTGCAAGTTGCAGCTCCATGATGCCAACCGTTCTTGTTGCGCTTGTCAACAGGGAGGCCTGATCACGCAAGTTGCGCATCGCTGAACTGACCCGCGCCGTATCTTTTGATGCCTGGCGAAGTTCTTTCGATAATTCAGGATCTTTGGACAGCCTTTCAAGCACGTCTTTCGGTATGATAAAGCAAGTACAAGACATAAAGCTCCTCCTTTGATTAGTTTTAAGGAATCATGCCATACACTGAGCACTGCTGGTGGTAAACCGTAAAGCTTTCAGGGAAACCGCCCCTTTTTTCTTTTGATTCAGTTCAGGTCTTGTAACGACAACTTTATACCGCAGCCAAGAAGAGAGTTCCCGAAGTTCAGCTTCGAGAAAAGTGCTTATAAGAATGGATGTAACATCCTGAAAACTGTGCCCAAGATATTGCGTAAATATTCAAAAAAGTTTCATGTTTTCAAAATATCCGCTGTCGTACTGAGCTCATCAATTCAAGGCGATACGCTCTCAGCCCTTACTGGATCTCCATCCTTCAGCCCGAAGAGGGCGGCGGCGTTGCCGTTTCTGATGGCGATCTCGATGGTGCCGCTGCTGCCCCGGTAGGCAAGGGGCTCTTGGTCGGCTACATCGCCGTAGGTGCGTGCGACCGGAAGCCGGGAAAGCTTTTCTGCACTGATCACCCACGCTTTTGAGCTGTCAAGCAGTTCGGAGTCGAGCGAGGTGACGAGATTGCCGAAGTGGTCGGTGTAGATGATGCTTCCATCCCACGATGCTCCGCCGTCACAGGTTGTGCACTCCGGCATGGCAATTTTGCGGCATGTTGCGGGTTCGATTGCTGGCCCAAGCTCATGCACCGGAACTCCGGAGGCCAGATGCGCGGCTACGGGAGAGAAGAGGTCGCGTCCATGAAAGGTAGAGCTTCGCCGTGCGAGCATGTAGCGTTCCTCGGTGATCTCTCGGCACTGCGTTATCTCCATATCTTGTAGTACCGGAGTGAGTAAGCCGTTATCGGGCGCAAGAAAGATATGGTGCTTGGTTTCAACGGCGATGGCTCTTCTTCTTGTGCCTACTCCCGGATCGACCACGGCGATAACAATTGGTTTTTCCGGAAAATAAGCCATGGACTTTTTGAGCAGAAATGCCCCTTGTGCGACGTTCTGAGGCGAAACCGCATGGGTGAGGTCAATGATTTGGGCTCTGGGGGCAAGCGAGAGGATAACTCCCTTCATTTGTCCGACAAAGGTATCGGTGAGTCCGAAATCGGTCAGGAGCACAATAACAGGAGGGTTCGTAGCTGGCATGGAGTTCAGTCGATAGCGGTTTTATAGATGATATAGCCGATTCCGAGAAAGAGGATGTTCGGCAACCATGCCGCCACAATCGGGTTCAAAGCTCCCTGGTACCCGGCAATCGCAACGGTTTTCTGCACGCCGAGAAAGAGAAAGCCGGTGAACATGGTGATACTGATTTCAGAAGCGAGCCCGCCCCGCTTCTTTTTAGCGGAGAGTGGCACACCGATGAGGATGGTGACCAGCGTGGCGAAGGGGATCGCTATTTTGGAATGAAACTTGACCATTGCACGATCCAGCCCTGAAAAACCGGCCTCCTGTTTTTCAGCAAGATAGCGGTAGTGGCGGGTGATGTTCATTTCATCCGGTTCCAGATGCAGCTCCTGCAGTGAGCGGGGCGAGAGCGAAAGTTTTACCGGTTTGTGGGAGGCAAGGTGAAACTGCTCATTGTCCCCCGGAAATAAACGGGTAACAACTTTCTGCATCACCCACTCTTCCCGTTCGGGGTTATAGCGCATGGAGTCGGCATCGGTTCGCTTTTTGAGGTGGGCGCCGCTGAACTCCTCAATGCTGATTGCCTCACCGCTTGATTCGCCGCCTTCCAGTATCCCTATGGAGACAATACGGTTGCCCGGTTCGATAAGATGGATATTACGGCTCTGATGCGGTACAGCCGGGGCCGAGGAGAAGTGCTGCTCAAAGTTGTTTTTGCCGCTGAATGCCTCAGGCGCAATCCACCAGGCGTTGACCAGATTGAAGAGGCAGATGAGCATGCCGCCCGTAAAAAAAGGGGAGAGCAACTGGAGCATGCTCACCCCGGCTGAACGTATTGCCGGAAGCTCGCTTGAAAAGGAGAGTCGGCCTGCAACCAGTATTGAGGCAAGCAGGGCACTGACCGGCGAGGTTATCAGGATGGTCGAGGGGATTGAGAGCAGGTAATAGCCGGCAATCTCCCTGAAGCCGAGCTTCCTGTCCATGAACTCACCCAGGTTTTCAACCATGTTGATGAGGATGAAAAGGAAGATAAAGGCCAGAGAAGTAAAGAGGAATGCCCGTATAAACTGTTTGAAGATGTAGCGGTCGAGAATTTTCATGCCGCACCCTTCAGAGCTAACCATTCACTCCTCCAAAACCCCCCGCCGGTTTTGCAGCAGCGGGGGAGTGCCGGGTCAATAACCAAAGATATTCTCAAGCGTCAGCTCTTTAACGGTTCCGTATTTCCGCAGGGTCTCCATGTCGAGATGCTCTTTTTTGCCAAGGACAAGCATGACATGCTTTTTGTTGTTGAAATGCTTTTTGTGGAATTTTTCAATATCCTCAAGGCTCAGTCGGGTGGCATCATCAAAGATATCCTTTCGGATGTCATGGTTGATACCAAGGCGCACCGCATCTTCGTAATTGAAAAGAATCTCCTCTTTGGTCAGCCGTTCGGTGGAGATTTTCTGCAGAATGCCATTTTTGGCTGAAGCAAAAAGCTCGGGTGATTTCGGCAGTTCGTTCATCAAGGTGCTGATTCCATGGAGAGCTTCGGGCAGCTTGTCGGCCTGGGTGCCGATATAACTGAAAATATAGTTATGCCGATCCTTCTGCTTGGGTGTCCGGTAGACCGAGAGCACCGAGTAGGCAAGGGCCTTGGCTTCACGCAGCTCCTGGAAGACGACGGATGACATGCCGCCACCGTAATACTCGTTGAAGAGGGTGACGAGCGGAAGCTGGCTCCCGTCAAACATCTCATCTCTTGTCAACAAAATAACCTCAGCCTGGGTCATATCGTAATCGACCACATAGACCGTGTTGTCAGTTTGTTCCAGTTCCGGAAAGAGGTCGGAGGCTGGCAGCGGCTGGAATACTTTCGGGTAGTGGCGCACGGAGCGCAGCTCGCAGAGCACCTCCTCGGATGATGCCGGGCCGTAGTAGAGCACCCGGTGGCTGTACTCTAGGAGTTGCTGCAGCTCTCCAAGCAGCTCCTCCGAGGTGATACCTTCAACCTCTTGATTGGTCAAAACATTGGTGAATGGCGAGGATGGGCCGTACTTGCCGTAACTCGCCATGGCCTCAAAGAGTATCTTTTTCTTTGCAAGTTTGTCGTCGGCACGCTCTTTGAGGAGTCCGGCCTTCAGCTTTTCAAGCGCCGCTTGATCGGGGTGGGCGTCAACCAGCAGGCTCTCAAGCAGCCGGATGGCGGCCGGAGCACTTTTGTTCAGGCCCGAAAGTTTCAGGTAGACATAATTTTCGGAGGTGAAGGCTGTAAAGTGCGCACCTATTTTGTAAAACTCCTGGCTCACCTCGGCCGGCGTGAGTTTGCTGGTACCGAGATAGGAGAGGTAGTCGAGCGCCAGATCGATTTTGCGGCTGTAGTTCTTGCCGATATCGAAGACATAGTAGAGCGAAAAAAGCTCATTCTCCTGGTTTTGCAGATAGTGCAGCGGGACACCAGCGTTGACATCAAAATAGCCGATATCCTTTTTATAGTCGAGAAATACCGGTTCGGTTTTTTCCGACTTCCGCGCAAGCAGCTCTTCGGCAAAGGGTGACGAGGTGTCGCGGTTCACCTTGAGCGGGGTGATCGGGGGTTTCTGGATTTTCTGTTCGCTCTTTGGGGTGCCGTGCTCCTTGAAAATCGCAACATAGTTGGCGTTGTAGTGCTTTTGGGCAAACTCGACCAGCTCTTTTTTGGTGATTTTTTCAAGTCGCGCTATCTGGCTGTTATGCTTATCCCACGGCATGCCCCAGATAAAGGCATCAACATAGGCCTCAACGCGTCCGCGATTGTTTTCGTAGAGTTTAAGCTGTTCGATTTTCAGGTCATTGATGGCGGCTTCAAGCAGCCACTCCGGAAACTCTCCCTTTTTAAGCAGCTCAAGTTGCTCAAGGAGCAGTTTTTGTACCTCGTCGAGGCTTTGGCCCTCCCGTGGTTTTGCGCTCAGGATGTGGGTGGAGTAATCCTTCATCATCACCAGCATTGAACCGGCATCAAGCACCTTCTGCTGCTGGTTCAGGTTCAAGTCAATCAGACCGGCCGTATGGTTGAACAAGATCTTGTCAATCAGGGTCAGGTAGTCGGCGTCAGAGGAGTTAATGCCGTTGAAGCGGAAGCCGATCACCAGCTCTTCGGACTCCGGCCCTTTGACCTTGATCACTTCAGGCTTCACAATGGCCTCCTCCACGGCTGGCGTAAAGAGGGGAATCTCTTTCGGCTGGAGCACGGAGAACTTTTTGTCGATAAGCTTTATGGTGGCATCCGGATCAAAATCGCCCGCTATGCAGAGCGCCATGTTGTTCGGCACATAGTAGGTGCGGTAGTAATCGACCACATTTTTGATCGAGGGATTTTTCAGGTGCTCCGCCTTGCCGATGGTGGTCTGGGTGCCGTAGGTGTGTTTTTTGAAGAGTCCGGCAAAAAGATTCTCCCAAACTTTACGGCTGTCGCTGTCCATGGTCATGTTCTTCTCTTCATAGACCGTCTCCAGCTCGGTATGAAAGAGGCGCATGACCGGATTGCGGAACCGTTCGGCCTCGATGGAGAGCCACTGCTCAAGCTTGTTTGAGGGGATATCGTTAATATAGACCGTTTGCTCAACCCAGGTGTAGGCGTTGGTGCCCTGTGCGCCGATGGAGTTCAAGAGCTTGTCGTACTCGTTCGGCACGGTATAGCTGACGGCAAGGTTTGAAATGCTGTCGATGTCGCGATAGATGGCCGCCCGTTTGTCGGGATCGGTGGTTGCACGGTACTCTTCGTACAGGTTGGAAATTTTTTCAAGCTCGGCGTGCTCCTTTGCATAGTCGAGTGAGCCGATGGAGTCGGTGCCCTTGAAGAGCATATGTTCCAGATAGTGAGCGAGGCCGGTGGTTTCAGCCGGATCATTCTTGCTCCCGGCCCGTACGGCAATGGAGGTATAGATTCTTGGTTCATCTTTGTAGGGGCTCATATAGACGGTCAGACCGTTTTTGAGCGTATAGATTCTGGTGTGGAGGGAGTCTCCCGGAACGGTGGTGTATGGGTAAGGCTTGACTTCGTTCATCATGGGTTTACAGGACATTAAATGCAAAAAAAGTAATCCGATGGCGAGCATCGGGATATGGCTTTTGACGAATGCGTGAACATTTTCCGGCATGAAAAAAACATAATAATGGGATTTAAAGTGCCAAGTATTTCTATGATCCCTTATAAATACTCTGTTTTGAACTGGTTAGAGGTAATGGAAATTGTGAAAAAAGCTCCTGGCGTTACAGGCTTTGCCCTGACCCCGGTTTGCCGGGCTTTCGGTATACGCTGTAAATGTTTCGGGAAGTTAACATAAAGAAAGAAACCGGGAGAATAGTTTCCTGCAGATCTGAATATTTTTCCTCCCCTGAAAGCGTGCCTACGCTGCACGCCCTGCACAGCCTGGTGGTGGAGATGGTTTCTGGTTATGGGGGGTAAAGACAACCGCTCATTAACGTTATACGAAAAAAGCCGGAAACATGTCCGGCTATATGGTTGGCTCTCTCTCGTGTGTGCTCTACGGAAAACTCCTTGTCACACCTTACCCATTTTCTGACGGGCTTAAGCGTGTGAACGTGTTATATGATAATCACATTTCACTTTTTCCGTTTAAAAAAAGCAAAAGCTCGGTGTTTTCCGAGCTTTTGTTAAATCACCCTTTCCTCTCCTTTTAGCAACAAGATGGGTCAACACATTTTTTACCTGATTTTTTCCTGTCAGTACCGGATACTCTGTGATCAGGATTAGGAGATGAAGGCGCTACTTTTTCCGTAACAACTTTCAGCTTTTCGTGGCTGTTTGCGAATCTCAACATGAAGTTGATCAACACCTCCCGGTAAAACCCGTCAATCTTATTGATAATAACCTCATCACCGTCAACTTCTTTTGCTATCAGAACAAGACGTTCAAGTTTTTCATGAATAGAAAATACGTCGTATTTGATCTGTTCAGCAACCGGCAGTGTTGTGTCTTCAAAAATCATGTTCATCTGAATACCAAGAGCTGAAACATAGTGCATGACATCGCCGATTTTCAGTTGTGTGTCATTGCCTGCTTCCATTCTTGAAATTTTGCTTGGGTCGCAACCCATGCGCCGCGCCAATTCTTTTTGAGATACCTCTTTTTCAATCCGAATCTGAAGAAGCCTATTAATAATAAGGCTATGCTCTATTTCCTCTTCCACAAGACTCTTAACAGTTTCCTCTTCGCAAAGAAATGCTGCAGCGTCACCCACTGAATTGAATCTCTGGGTTTCCACGATCTATCTCCTTTTCTGATTAAATGATTTTATTTAAAAATTTTACGAATTGCTTTTTTCGCCAGGATTAAGTCAGATTTCTGGGTTTCTTTTGTCCCTATTGACAAAAGGTATATTACCCGTTCACTGGATTCAAGAAAAACGTACAGTCTCGACTCTTTTGCTCCCGATACACCGCTTTGACCTATTCTGAATATCCCGTCAGTTTCATGTCGAAAGAATGATGGATTATATTGAAGTTCTGACAACCTTTTCCCCTCACGAAGCAACTTTTGTATTTTATCAAGATTGTTGAAACATGATTGGTATTCGCGCGGGTACTTCTTTTGAAACTGGCGAAACACTGATCTTGTTGCTAAAGAAGCATCTAAAGGCCAAACTTCTTGTTTAAGAATCATTTTAAAAGGCTATTAATTGCATTTTCTGCATAAAAGTAAGTAAAGGATGCATTTTTAGCAATAAAGACCGCGTTTATCTTTCATCTTAACAAAAAAGCTACCACCATTAAACTGCCCTGTATCTCCTTCAGGCTTCGGTGCTGGTCTCTCATTACTCAGCTCATAATCCTGATAAGCTGGCGTGTCGACCTGTTGATTTTGCCCAAGGTTGCCATTGCCGGATTGCCGCCGCTCGCCTCTCTGCCGTCCATCCGCTGGCATTTATCTTGCTCACTGTTCAAGAGGTTGTGCTCTCTCTCGCTTCATTGGCTAAAGAGGAGCATGTTTTCTCTGGAATCTGTTTTTTTAATGAAATAGTTGTAAGAAGCGGGGCCTCGCAAGCGTATCATGGGGAGATGATATTTTGTTGAAGAACTAACAAATAGCTTTGGCCGTTCTTTAGTGGTGGATAAAAAAAACAGAGGAAAAACCGTATCAAGAGCGGAGCGATGTGTTTATGGAGTCAAGTGGTCACGAAAAATTCAGGCTGGTCAGCCCATACAGTCCGACGGGCGATCAGCCGAAAGCAATTGAAACGCTGAGTGAGGGGGTGCTTTCGGGGAACCCCTACCAGACCCTGCTTGGTGTTACCGGTTCCGGAAAAACCTTTACCATTTCCAATGTTATAGCCCGTGCCAATAAGCCGGTTCTGGTCATGAGCCACAACAAGACGCTGGCAGCGCAGCTTTACGGGGAGTTCAAACAGTTTTTCCCGGATAATGCGGTTGAGTATTTTATCAGCTACTACGACTTTTACCAGCCGGAAGCCTATCTGCCCTCGCTCGACAAATATATTGCCAAGGATCTGCGCATCAACGACGAGATTGAGCGCCTCCGGCTTCGCACCACCAGCTCTCTCCTCAGCGGCAGGAGTGACGTGATTGTGGTCAGTTCGGTGAGTTGTATTTACGGTCTCGGTTCTCCGGAAGACTGGAAAGCGCAGATTATTGAGCTCCGTTCAGGCATGGAAAAAGATCGAGATGCTTTTCTGAAGGAGCTGATTTCGCTGCACTATATCCGTGACGACCGCGACCCTGGGCCGGGGAAGTTCCGGGTGCGGGGCGATATTATTGATCTGGTGCCGGCCCATGAGGAGCTGGCTCTGCGGGTAGAGTTTTTCGGCTCCGAAATCGAGAGCCTGCAAACCTTTGATATTCATAGCGGTGAGGTGTTTGGCACCGATGCCTATGCCTTTATCTATCCGGCGCGGCAGTTTGTGGCCGAAGAGTCGAAGCTGAAGGTGGCCATGCTGGCGATTGAGAACGAGCTTGCCGGACGGCTCAATATGCTTCGTGCCGATAACCGTTTGCTTGAGGCCCGCCGGCTTGAGGAGCGCACCCGATACGATCTTGAAATGATGAAGGAGCTTGGCTACTGCTCCGGCATTGAGAACTACTCGCGCCATATGGCCGGCCGTACCGAGGGCGACCGCCCCTACTGTCTGCTGGATTATTTTCCGGAGGACTATCTGGTTGTGGTTGATGAGTCGCACGTTACGCTGCCGCAGATACGCGGGATGTATGGCGGCGACCGCTCGCGCAAAACCATTCTGGTGGAGCACGGCTTCCGGCTCCCTTCAGCGCTGGATAACCGTCCGCTCCGCTTTGAGGAGTTCGAGGAGCTGGTGCCGCAGGTCATTTGCGTCAGCGCCACACCGGGCGACCATGAGCTGTTCCGCTCTGGCGGCGTGGTGGTTGAGCAGCTTGTCCGCCCTACGGGGCTTCTGGATCCGCCGGTGGAGGTTCGTCCGGTGAAGGGGCAGATTGATAATCTCCTGGCAGAGATCCGTATCCATACGGCAAAAGGCCACAAGGCGCTGGTGATGACTTTGACCAAAAAAATGGCCGAGGATCTTCACGACTTTTTCCGCAAGACCGGCATCCGCTCCCGCTACCTCCATTCGGAGATCAAGAGTCTTGAGCGGATCCAGATTCTGCGGGAACTCCGTACGGGTGATATTGATGTGCTGGTTGGGGTTAACCTGCTCCGGGAGGGTCTTGACCTGCCGGAGGTCTCCCTTGTGGCCATTCTCGATGCCGACAAGGAGGGCTTTTTGCGCAACACCCGTTCGCTTATGCAGATAGCTGGCCGGGCGGCCCGCAATCTTGATGGCTTTGTGGTGCTCTATGCTGACCGCATCACCCGCTCTATCCGCGAAGTGCTGGATGAAACCGCAAGGCGTCGCACCATTCAGCAGCAGTACAACGAGGATCACCATATTGTGCCGCGTTCAATCGTTAAGTCGGTTGACGAGATTCTCGATACCACCGGTGTGGCCGATGCGGAGGAGCGTTACCGGAGAAAACGGTTTGGTCTGGAAGCCAAGCCGGAACGGCTGCTTGCCGGCCTGATTGAGACCATGAACTCCTCTGAAGGGTATGCGATGGTGGCGGAACTTCGGCTTGAAATGCAGGAAGCGGCGGTGCAGATGGAGTTTGAAAAGGCGGCTTATCTGCGTGACGAGATCACCAAACTGGAACAGGCGATCGGGCGAATGCCGGTTGGCTGAAGGGGCAGTTAATTTTTTACTGTTTGTTTTGTGCTGAAGAAATAAGATAATACATGGTAATCCACAATTGCTTTCCTGTTACCTTTTAAAGATGTTCTTCAGGGAGTTTATGCTGCATGTTAGCCCAGATAGATAAAGAGCACTACAAAAAGCTTCACGAGATACTCCAGCTCTCGCGCAAGAATCTTAAAAACGCTGACGAGTCACTCATTCAGCGTGCATTCTTTATGTGCTATCGGGCACACGAAGGCGAAAAAAGGGCTTCCGGCGAGCCGTTTTTCTACCATCCGGTTGAAGTTGCCAAGATTCTGCTCACCGAGCTTCCCCTTGATGGTGTTTCCGTTGCTGCCGCGCTTCTGCACGATGTTATTGAGGACAGCGGCTATACCTATGAAGATCTTGTTGCGGAACTTGGCGTTGAGGTAGCCGATATTGTTGAGGGGCTGACCAAGATTTCCGGCATCATGATCAACCGCGAAAATACCCAGGCCGAAGGGTTCCGCAAGATGCTGCTCTCGATGGTCAAGGATATCCGCGTTATTCTGATCAAGTTCTGCGACCGGTTGCACAACATGCGAACCCTGGAGTCGCTGCCCGAGCATCGTCGCCTGAAGATCGCGCTTGAAACAAGGGATATCTACGCCCCGCTGGCGCACCGTTTTGGTCTTGGAAAGATGAAGGTTGAGTTTGAGAACCTTGCCCTCAAATACATTGATCCGGAAATGCACGACTTTCTCCAGCAGAAAGTCCGCCTGAGCCGCGCAGAGAGGATCAACTACCTCAATAAAATGATCGACCCCATCACGGCCGATCTTGAAAAACAGGGGTTCAAGGTGGAGGTGCAGGGTCGGGCCAAGCATCTCTTCTCGATCTACAACAAGATGCGCAACAAGAACAAAACCTTTGAGGATATTCACGATCTCTACGGTATTCGCGTCATTGTTGATACCGAGAGCATTGCCGACTGTTTTGCGGTTTACGGCTTCATTACCCAGAAGTATCCGCCGATTCCGCAGCACTTCAAGGACTATATCTCCATCCCCAAGCACAACGGCTATCAGTCGCTCCATTCAGCCATTATCGGCCCGAGGGGCAACATGATCGAGCTGCAGATCCGCACCAAGCGGATGCATGAGTTTGCCGAACTTGGCGTTGCGGCCCACTGGCGCTACAAGGAGAAAATTTCAAGGGATGATGCCAACATCGACTCCTTCCTTCGCTGGGCGAGGGAGCTTATCAAGGATGCCGATTCGGCCGCGGCCTTCATGGAGGGCTTCAAGCTCAATTTGTACCATGACGAGATCTATGTTTTTACTCCGAAAGGAGATATGAAAACCATGCCGGCTAGTGCCACTCCCATTGATTTTGCCTATGCCATCCATACCGAGGTTGGCAACGGCTGTATTGGTGCCAAGGTCAACGGCAAGATTGTCCGCCTGAACGCGCAGCTTAAGTCGGGTGACCGGGTTGAGATCATCACCTCGAAGAACCAGAGCCCGAAGGCCGACTGGCTGAAAATTGTGGTGACCCACCGTGCAAAACTCAAAATCCGCGCCTCCATCAATGAGGAGCGGCGCCAGCAGATCGAGAAAGGGCGAGGCATGTGGGAGAAGATGGTTGCCGGCACCAAAAAGCTCTTTCCCGACAACGATATCATTCGCCAGGTCAAGCGGTACGGCATTAAAACCCCATCGGATTTTTTCAGTGCCCTGGCCAACCAGCAGATCAATGGGGAAGAGGTTATTGAACGGGCCAACAACGCCCGCAAGGAGCCGGAACCGGCAGCAAAAACCGCGGTTGAAGAGGCGCGCGAGGTTCAGGACTATCTGCAGATAGCCCGACAGGATCAGGATCTGGACGGTGTGCCGGCTAAAAAGGAGGAGGTTATTATTGCCGGCATGAGCAATATTGCCTACTCCTATGCGAAGTGCTGCCAGCCGGTGCCGGGTGATGATGTGCTCGGCTTTGTGACCTCCGACGGTGTGGTGAAAATTCATCGCAAGAACTGCGCCAATGTCAGTAATGAGAATCTGCTCAAAAGCGAGCGGGTTGTTTCGGTTTCATGGAACCGGAAGGTCGAGACCGATTTTCTTGCCGGCATCAAGATTGTCGGCGAGGACCGTATCGGCATTATCAACCAGATCACGACGGTCATCTCAAAATTCGATACCAATATTCGCAGTATCACCTTGCACGCGCGTGACGGGATGTTTGTCGGCACGCTGATGATCTATGTGCGCAATGCCGACAAACTCAGTACCTTGATGGACAAACTGAAAAAAGTATCGGGAGTCTTTACGGTTGAGCGGCTGATAAGCTGAATGTTTCCCTTGCCCCGGAAGGGGTGAAAGGGCCTCTATTTTTTTACAGGATTAACCAACACAATCAAACCGAGTCAGGAGAGTAACAATGAAATGGTCAATGGCGAAACTTCTCGCATTTTTTCTTTTTTTCACCACCCTTTCGGGATGCGGCTACAACAGTATCCAGCAGAATGAAGAGGCGGTTAACCGCTCATGGGGTGATTTGGAGTCGCAGTTGCAGCGACGTTCCGATCTTGTGCCGAATCTGGTGGCAACGGTCAAGGGTGCGGCCAACTTTGAAAAGGAGACGCTGACCGCCGTGGTGGAAGCGCGGGCCAAGGCAACCTCCATCCAGCTTACGCCCGCCATGCTCAGCGATCCGGCAGCCATGGCAAAATTCACGAGTGCCCAGGGCGGCCTCTCCTCAAGCCTCTCGCGCCTGCTGGTTGCGGTCGAGCGCTATCCGGAGCTCAAGGCCAACCAGAACTTCCGCGATCTGCAGAATCAGCTTGAGGGGACTGAAAACCGCATCAGCGTAGCCCGTCAGCGGTACAATGAGACCGTTGCAACCTTTAACTTCTCCATCAGGAAGTTTCCGGAATCGATGACCAACTCTCTTCTCTTGAAGCTGAAAGCGAAGGAGTATTTCAAGGCGGATGCAGCCGCTAAAGTCGTGCCGACGGTCAAATTCTGACAGTGAAACGCGCCATGACGAATCCATTGCCAAAGTCAATCTGGGTGAGGGTTGCTCTTTTTCTCTGTGCAGCCCTCCTTCCTCTTCTCTCCTTCACCGCTCTCCAGGCGGCAGGGCTTGCGGTTCCGGCCCTTTCAGGCAGGGTGAACGACTATGCGGCAATGATTTCACCGCAGGCAAAAGCCGATATTGAGGCGCGCCTTCAGCAGTTTGAAGAGAGTGAGTCAACCCAGATTGTGATTCTGACGGTTCCTTCCCTGCAGGGCGATGTGATTGAGAATTTTTCCATACGAGTGGCCGAGGCATGGAAAATTGGCCACAAGGGCTCTGACAACGGCGTGTTGCTGATTGTTTCACGCGATGATCACAAGGTGCGCATAGAGGTTGGTTACGGCCTGGAAGGGCGCCTGACCGATCTCTTGGCCGGTCGTATTGTCCAGGATGAGATTGCGCCCCTTTTCAAGGCCGGTCAGTTTGATGCTGGCTTCTCCCAAGGGGTAGCCTCCATTATTGCTGCGGTTCATGGCGAGTATAAGGCCAAGGCGCATCCGAAAGGAAATGGCAGCAAGCCCTCATTTCCCCTCCTCTTTATTATCATGCTGGTTATCTACTTTATCAGCCAGATTTTCCGGGGTCACCGGGGTGGCGGTATGGGATTTGGTGGCCCGGGCGGCGGCTTTTATGGCGGTGGCGGAAGTTTCGGCGGTGGTGGCGGAGGAGGCGGCTTCAGCGGCGGCGGCGGTGGTTTTGGCGGCGGTGGAGCATCAGGCGACTGGTAAAACGCATAACAATAACGGTTGCGTTATGAAAAATCCGGCAGAAAAATTCCTTCCAGATAGCGTTCGGAAATCGATTGAGGCCCGTATCGCTGAGGCTGAAAAGCGTACCTCGGGCGAGATTGTGGTGATGGTTGTCCCATCCAGTTATCACTACCCTCTTGCAACCATGACCGGGAGCCTGCTTGTGGCGCTGCTTGCCGCTCTTGTTGTGACCTTTTTTGCAAGTGAGGTAATTCTGTTTGAACGAGATGAGAGTCGCTGGCTCTTTCCAGCCGTGTTCAGTATCTCCTTCATGGTGCTGCATGAAGTGGTTAAACGAACCCCTTTCCTGAAGCGCCTGTTTGTCAAGCCCTCCGATATGAAGGAGGAGGTTGAGGAGGCGGCTGTTTACTCATTCTATCAGCGGGGTATTAACCTGACCGCTGAGCATACCGGCATTCTTATCTACATCTCACTCTTTGAGCGTTCGGTGCGTGTGATTGCCGATCAGGGCATTAACGACAAAGTGAAGCAGGAGATCTGGCAGGAGATCGTTACCACCATTGTTGGCGGTTTTCAACAAAAAGAGCACGCCAAAGCCATTGCTGCCGCCATTGACCGGTGCGGCGAAATCCTCGCCGCCCACTTCCCCCTCAAACCCGGTGACCGCAACGAACTCGGCAATGAGGTTATTATTGGGCGGTGAAAGTCAATGACGGTCAACGTTGAGGATATAGAGCGATGTATTTGCCCGACCATCAACTTGCAGAGTGCTGCTGCAAGTGCATTGAGAAAATCCTGTACTGAATCTTCCCTATCTCGCTGAGCTGTTAATGAGCGATAAAAAAATGGATCGAGTAACCACTTCCGATTTTATTGAGCTTCACAGAACTTTCCATGAGCTGTCGAGAGATAACAGCGAAAACGACGACGTAGATATCAGTCGGGCATTTGTTGGTGGGAGCCTCAACTGGCCTAACCTCATCAAAGAGTATCGAGTTATCATTTTGTCCGAGGCTGGTTCGGGCAAAACTTATGAAATCCGCAATGTCGCGTGCAAGCTTAGGGAGCAGGGAAAGCCTGCGTTTTTTCTCCGGCTGGAAGATATTGCCAGAGATTTCGAGATAGCCTTTGAGGTCGGAAGCTATGAAGCCTTTAATGCATGGTTGGCGTCTGGTGAAGAGGGTTGGCTTTTTCTTGATTCGGTGGATGAAGCGCGTCTTCGAAATCCCGGTGACTTTGAACTGGCGATCCGCAAGCTGAGCTGGCGGATCACTACAGCCACAGATCGGACGCATATCGTCATAACCAGTCGAACAACAGCGTGGCGGCCAAAGTCTGATCTTGCCTACTGCACTACTCACCTGCCTTATTTGCCTGCTACCATATTGGTACATAATCTGGAGGGTGAGGGTGATGGCCCTGATGGAACCGTACAGACTGAAACTGAACCGCAAGACAATGCTAAACCGGGTTTTAAAATCGTTTCGTTCGATGATCTTTCGTCTCTACAGATTGCTGTGTTTGCCAAGGCCCGAGGAATTGAGGAGAGCAAAGCTTTTCTCGACGCAGTCGAACGTGCAGAAGCCCAATCGTTTACATCGCGTCCTCAGGATTTGGAGGAACTTACTGAATTCTGGAAAGCCAAAAGTCGGATTGGAAGTCGCCTTGAGATTATGCAAAGCAGTATTGAGAGAAGGCTGGCTGAACGTGATCAAAATCGAGATGATGTCCGACCACTTTCAACAGAGCGTGCTCGTCAGGGAGCAAGGCTTTTGGCAGCAGCAACCACGTTAACTCGTGACACGTTAATCAGGGTTCCCGACGGAGCAGATAATACCAAAGGGATTGCCGCGCAATCCTTGCTTTCCGATTGGGATAGTATGGAAACGTCGATTTTGCTGTCACGTCCCGTATTCGATCAGGAGATTTATGGCACGGTACGCTTTCATCATCGCTCAGTACGGGAGTACCTCACCGCTGAGTGGTTTGCTGAACTACTCAAGCGTGAAACATCGCGCCGAAACATTGAAGCGCTCTTTTTTCGTAATCAGTACGGCATGGAGATTGTTGTGCCTACACTGCGTCCGATTCTGCCCTGGCTCTCAATTCTGGATGAAAGGATTCGAGAGCGAGTTCGTAAAGTAGCGCCAGAAATTATTTTTGAAGGCGGAGACCCTTCTCAGTTGCCTGTAGAGGTTCGTCGTCACCTACTGCGTGAAGTTTGCAAGCAAATGGCCGATGGAGTCAGAGGCCGCTCTGCACGAAGCTATGAGGCGGTTCAGCGCTTTGCTAACCCCGACCTGACTGATGAGGTTCGAGAGTTGATACAGCACTATGCAGACAACCATGTTCTGACGGAATATCTGCTCCGCATGGTCTGGCTCGGAGAGCTTGCGGGTGCAAAGCCTGAAGCCATGAAGGTTGCGTTGATGCCAAATGCTGAAAAGAACGCCCGTATATCTGCATTCTACGCGGTTAACGCCATCGGTTCCAGGGAGGATCAAGTGCATGTTCGCCAGAGTTTTCTGACAGAAGCATCCGAACTCAACCGGAAGTGGCTTGCTGAACTTCTCAAGGATCTCAAGCCGACAGAAGAGACCTTCAGTTGGCTTTTAGCGTGCCTGGAAAAGAGTGAAACGAAAGAGCCTTTTCATTTTGCTTATGACCATCTAACGGATGCCGTAACCGAATTTGTTGCTAGCGCAGACATTGAGCTGCTTCCTCGGCTTGTTACTGGTTTGAACACTCTGCTTGACTCTCCTCCCATAGTCGCTGAGTATTGCGAAGTATCAAAAAAATTTCAGTGGTTGATAAAGCCAGCATGCAAAGGTGTTGATCGACTGATTTTGGCTCGTCATTCCGCATCACTCGAACCAGATGTACTTGCAATCTTGCGCAAATGCTCAGTTGTGCGTGGTCATGGGAGCAATGATCTGCCCGAGGTTAAAACCGAATTTTCAAAGCTTGTTCCAGAATGGCCGGAGCTGAACCGGGCGTTGTTCTGGTTTGAAGTACAACGATCAAGAGAGGCGGTTGACCGTAAGCCAGAGCAGCGGTTGACCGACCACTGGGCGGCTGGGGCATGGCGTGCGTTATGGAAGTTTGATATTTCTGATTTTGATTATGTAGCAGAGGAGATTTCTCGCCAAACATTTCTTGACAACAGATTGGTTGCTTTGTCGTTGGCTTTCAATCTTTACAAAGAGGCTAATCAACCTCAGAGCTGGCGTGTTCTGATCGAAAAGCTGGTCGAAAATCATAATGAGTTGAAAGAGCGACTCAGAAATTATTTAAACCCACCTGCCCAAAGTCAGGAATTAGTTAAAAATGCGCAGAAGCAAGCCGAGCGGATAAAGCAAGCCGAAGCACATCGAAAGAAACAAGAAAGCATTCACTTAGACTGGAAACAATATTTCAATGATAATCTTGATGAAGCTCGAGCGGAACTTCGCGACAAGCCGGGTACAATCACAAATCCCTTGTGGTATCTGTTCCATCAAACTCGGAAGAAGAACAATACGGGGCGGTGGACTGAGTATAATTGGAAAACGCTGATACCGGAGTATGGAGAGGAGGTCGCACGTTTCTACAGGGATGGTACCGTCTCATTTTGGCGGCACCATGAGCCAGTGTTGCGATCAGAAGGTACCCCATTAAACGAAACGCCCTGGGCTATCATCGTTGGCCTCACAGGTCTTGAGATTGAGGCGATTGAAAGCAACGAGTGGCCGAAGAGTCTGAACAGTGCTGAAGTTGAACTCGCCAGTAAGTATGCCTCTTTTGAGTTAAACGGATTCCCAACCTGGTTTCCCAAGCTTTTTGAGATGCATCCGAAGATTGTAGGCGACTTTCTCATGCAAGAAGTCAGGTATGAGTTGTCAATTGAGCAGCCTGAGACAGATACAAACTACGTTATAAACAAAGTAAAGTGGACTGGCCAGTGGGCTTGGGATCAGCTTGCGCCAAGCATCTACGAATTCCTTGAAGCAACGGAACCGAAGAACCTCTCCAATCTGGACGAGCTGCTGAAGATTGTTCAGGGATCAACCTTACCGGATGAACTGATTGAAGAGTTGGCTTCTCGAAAATGTAGCGTCATTGATGAGCTGGATCATCTGGCTCGCTGGTTTGGTGTTTGGATCAATGTTGCTCCTGAAGCAGCAATTGCCTCTTTCAAAGCCCGAATTGGAGCGATAGCTGACCCGAAAGAGCAAACTGTTTTCGCGATGACTTTTGTAACTCATCTTTTTACAGGACGCAGTGCTCTACGCAGAGGTGAAGAGGCTTCTACACGGCAGGCATTCCAAACCCCGGAGTACCTGAAATCACTCTATCTGCTTATGCACCAGTACATCCGATGCCAGGAGGATATAGAGCATACTGGCCCGGAAACCTATTCACCAGGATTGCGTGACGATGCGCAGGATGCGAGGGAAGACCTGTTTAACCTGTTGAATAAGATTCCCGGAAAAGAGTCGTTTTTAGCCATGATTGACATCGCAGAGGCGCATCCTGACGATGCGCGTCGGCCATGGATAATGCTTGATGCAAAGAGAAGAGCCGAACAGGACGGCGATAGTGAACCATGGTCGCTCTTGCAGGTGAGGGAGTTTCACGAGAAGCTGGAACGTACTCCCAGCAATCACAGGGAGTTGGCGGAACTTGCCGAGCTTCGGCTTCTTGACCTTAAGGACGATCTGGAGCATGGTGACCGTAGCCTTGCAAGTATCCTGCAACGTGGTGCAACGCAAGAAACCGAGATGCGCAAGTTCATTGGGCGGGAGCTACACGAGAAATCCTTCGAACGGTATTCTATTCCACAGGAAGAAGAACTTGCCGATGCAAAAAGGCTAGACCTGAGATTTTATGGGAAAGGCTTTGATGGTCCCGTTCCTGTTGAGCTGAAGCTCGCCGACAAATGGACTGGGCCGCAACTGTTCGAACGCCTCGAAAACCAGCTTTGTGGCGACTATCTGCGCGACAACCGCTCAAACCGAGGCATCTTTCTCCTCGTGTATTGTGGAAAAAAAGAAACGAAGCATTGGGAAGTGCCGGGTAGCCGTGAGCGTGTGGATTTTGCGGGATTGATTGCCGCTCTTCAGGAGCATTGGAAAGAGATTTCTCCGAAATTTCCAAAGATTGAGAACATCAAAGTTATTGGAATAGACCTGACGAAGAGATCAAGCTGATTATGCCGCAGCGAAAGTCGAATGTTGGAGTGCAAAAGGCAAATTACAGTGACGCAACACTGAATCCCGAATACTCAAACCCTTGAAAAATGTTATCCTGCCTCTCTTCTGCAAGAAATCCGTATTCGTATATTGGCATTTAGCCAGAGAGAAGTGGCGAGGCTTGGGCCGGGGTGGAACACAATCCGGGGCCGGGGGGAAAAAAAGCTTTGAATTTCCTGTTTAAATGTTTTTTTACAGAGAGTTGTAACTCCGCTTAATAACTTTAGTCTAGGGTAGTTATGAAAAAAACAGCATTGTACTCCTGGCACGAACAGGCCGGAGCAAAAATCATTGACTTCGGTGGCTATCTGATGCCGGTGCAGTACAAGGGAATTATTGCCGAGCATAATGCTGTCCGCAGTGCCGCCGGGCTTTTTGACGTTTCGCACATGGGTAATTTTTATGTGAAAGGCGCCCGGGCAAAGGAGTTCCTCCAGTACCTCACCACCAACGATCTCGACAAGGCCAAAGATGGGTATGCGCAGTACAACCTCATGCTCTACCCTCATGGCGGCATTGTTGATGACCTGATTATCTATCGGATTGACCGCGAAACCTTTTTTCTGATTGTCAACGCGAGCAACACCCAAAAGGATTTTGAGTGGATCGAGCAGCATATCTCCGAATTTGAAGGGGTTGTGCTTGAGGATCATACCGACCGCCTCTCGCTGATTGCCCTGCAGGGCCCACTTGCCCTCGATATTCTTGCAACGGTTTTTCCTGCGGTTGATGTTGCTGCGCTTACCTCATTCCAGTTCTGCCGAACCGAATTCCAGGGCTCGGAACTGCTGATTACCCGCACCGGCTATACGGGTGAACTGGGCGTGGAACTCTGTTTGCCGAATGAACATGCCCTTGCGCTCTGGGAAGCTCTCTATGATGCGGGCCAAGGGTGCGGGATTCAGCCGATCGGGCTTGGTGCGCGCGACACCCTTCGCCTTGAGATGGGCTACTCGCTCTATGGCCATGAGATAGATCAGGATACCAATCCGCTGGAGGCGCGACTGAAATGGGTGGTGAAGATGAATAAAGGCCATTTTATCGGCAAGGAGGCTTGCGAGCAGGTTGAGCTTAATCTGACGCGGGCGGTTGCCGGCTTCAGTCTTGATGGCCGGATTCTGCCGCGCCAGGGTTTCAAGGTCTATAATACGGATCGTCAGGAGATTGGATGGGTTTGCAGCGGCACCCTTTCGCCAACCCTGCAGGAGCCGGTTGGTACCTGCAATGTTGTGCATGAGTATGCGGTGCCGGGAACCCCGATTCTGGTTGAAGTTCGCGGGGTCAAGCATACCGGGGTGATCCGCACGCTGCCGTTTGTTACAACATCTCTGGCTTGACGGCCGGAAGCTATTACGAGGAGTGAAGCGAAGCACGCTGACTATGAAAAAAGAGAGCAAAGGCGCCAAAGGAAACCCTCTTGACCGGAATACATTGAGAAAAGAGCTGATCGGCATTCTGTTTATGCTGATCTCCCTTTTTTTGATTTGCGCTTTCCTGAGTTTTAATCCTGAGGATGAAGCAAGTTTCGGAGCGCTTTCCTGGCACGATATTTTCAGCAAGGTGGCAAGGGATGCGGCCGAGAGCATCCACAACCCCTTTGGCCTTTTCGGAGCAAGGCTTTCGGCATTCTTTATCCGTTCGTTTCTCGGCTATCCGGTTATTCTTCCTGCCGCCTCCATTTTTTTTCTCGGATGGTCGCTTGCGCGCGCAAAAAGCCTGAAGCCGGCCCTGCTCTTTTTTATCTACAGTGTTGTGATGGCTATTGATATGGCAACCATGTCGGGCCTTACGGCTACGCCTTACAGCGATTTTATGGCCGGAGCCATAGGCCGGATGCTGGCCGAGCTGCTCTCCACCATGATTGGTTTTACCGGCGCCTGGGTGCTGCTTGGGGTGGTTGCGGTTGTGCTGACAACCTATATGGGGCGCGGTGTTTTTGGCCCCCTCATGCAGATTGGCCTTCTCGCAAAAGATGGACTTACAAAGCCCTTCAAGGCTTTTCAGCTCTGGCTCGAAAAGAGAGGTAAAAAAAAAGCTGAAGCGGAGCGGCTGAAACAGGAAAAAAAAAGAGAGAAAGAGGCTCTGAAGAAGAGAACTGAGCGGCCGCCAAAGCCTGTTGTGGTGCCGGAAAAAGCAGTTGAGCCGATTCAGGATGACCTCTTTTCCCAAGAGGTTGCTGTGGAGGAGATTGAGCCCCTTTTGCCGGTTGAGCCACTGGCGGTGCACATGCCGATGGTGCCCGGCGAGCCTGAGATGATTATTCATCAGGGCGTTCACGAAAAAGAGGCCGACCTTGATGAGCGCCGCCTGAAAGTTCAGACCAAGGACAAGGAGCCCTACCGCTTTCCCTCGATCGACCTGCTTGAAAAGGTGCCGGATGATGATGACCGGATTGATGAGCACCATCTGGCCGAAAGCAAGCGGAAGCTGCTTGAAAAACTCAATATCTACAAGATTGACGTGGTGCGTATCTCCACTACGGTCGGTCCCCGCGTGACCCTTTTCGAGATGGAGCTGGCGCCGGACGTCAAGGTCAGCCGGGTTAAATCCCTTGAGAATGATCTGGCCATGGCCCTCGCCGCCAGAGGCATCCGCATTATTGCCCCTATTCCCGGCAAGAATGCGGTGGGCGTAGAGATTCCCAACGGCAAGCCCAAAACCGTCTGGTTGCGTTCGGTGCTGCAGGTTGAAAAGTTCAAGAACACGACCATGAAGCTGCCGATTGTGCTTGGCAAAACCATTGCCAACGAGGTCTTTATTGCTGATTTGGCCGCAATGCCGCATCTCTTGATTGCCGGTGCAACCGGAGCCGGTAAGTCGGTCTGTATCAATGTCATTATCTCCAGTTTGCTCTATGCCTGCAGCCCCGACAAGGTGAAGTTTGTGCTGATTGATCCGAAACGGGTTGAGCTTTTTCAGTACCAGTTTCTGAAGAATCACTTCCTGGTGCGCTTTCCCAATATTGAGGAGCAGATTATCACCGACCCCCAGAAAGCGGTCTATGCCCTCAAATGCGTGGTCAAGGAGATGGAGATCCGCTATGAAACCCTTGAAAAGGCCGGGGTGCGCAATATCAGTGACTATAATCGCCGTATTCCGGAGGAGGCTTTGCCTTACCTGGTTGTGGTGATTGATGAGCTTGCCGATTTGATGATTACCGCCGGCAAGGAGGTTGAGGAGCCGATCACCCGGATTGCGCAGCTCGCCCGTGCCGTGGGTATTCACCTCATTGTAGCGACCCAGCGCCCTTCGGTTGATGTCATTACCGGTATCATCAAAGCCAACTTCCCCTCCCGGATTGCCTTCCAGGTGGCAAGCAAGGTCGATTCACGCACCATTCTTGATGGTTCGGGGGCTGAACAGCTTCTCGGTAACGGTGACATGCTCTACCAGCCATCCGACCAGCCGAAAACCATGCGTATTCAGGGCCCCTATGTTTCGGCCGGTGAGGTTGAGGCGATGACTACCTTTATCGGGGCGCAACATGCCTTGAAGAATATGTATGTGCTTCCGGTGCCCGATATGCAGAAGGGGAGCGGCTTGCAGTCGTCAGGGTATCAGGAAAAAGATGGGCGCGACAGCATGTTCGAGGATGCGGCCCGTCTTGTGGTGCTGCATCAGCAGGCAAGTGTTTCGCTTTTGCAGCGGCGACTGCGCCTCGGCTTCAGCCGGGCGGGAAGGGTGATGGATCAGCTTGAATACAGCGGGATTGTGAGTGAGGCCGACGGGAGCCGGCCACGGGAAGTCCTCATTACCAATGAAGACTCCCTGGAGCTCTTATTGAGAAATCTTGACGGCTGAGCTGGTTATACCGACTCTACGCGCACAATTTCCGGATTGGCTTTTTTGATGGCCTGCTCAACACCGGCACGCAAGGTCAGGGTGCTCATCGGGCATGAACCGCATGCGCCAAGCAGTTTGACATCCACAACAAAATCTTTGGTAATACCGACAAGCTGGCAATCTCCGCCGTCAACCTGCAAGTAGGGGCGTACGGTTTCAAGTGCAGCAATAACGCGGTTGTAGAGCGCATCACTATTTGGCAGATACTCTTTATTGGTGCTCATGGTACAAAGAAATTAAAAATGAGTGAAAATGATGTTGACTTCGTAAGTTAATGCTTCTAATATCCAATCTCCCGCCGAAAAAAGCAAGATGAAATTCAGGATTCTCTCTCCTCGTGCCCGGCATTCTCTATGGAAACCCTGCGGGCTACCTCCATTGCGGCATGTTTGATGGCCACGGAGGTGGCAGAATCCGGATGGTCAAGCACGTAGGGCGTTCCGCTGTCGCCCCCTTCGCGTACACCCCGGTCGATCGGGATTGAACCGAGGAATGCCACACCCTGTGCCTTGGCCAAGATCTCTCCGCCATGGTGGCCGAAAATATAGTCCCTTGTGCCGTCAGGCAGTTCATAATAGCTCATGTTTTCAACCACGCCGAGCAGCGGCACATTGAGTTTGCGGAACATGCTGACCGCTTTTGAAACATCGGCCAGAGCTACATCCTGCGGGGTTGTCACAATCACAGCGCCACTGAGCGTAACGGTCTGGGCAAGGGTTATCTGGATATCGCCGGTACCGGGAGGAAGGTCGAAAATGAGATAATCAAGCTCTTTCCACTCCACCTCATTGATAAACTGCTTGATGGCACTTGAGGCCATCGGCCCGCGCCAGATGAGCGCGGTATCGGGGTCGATCAAAAAGCCGATCGACATAAGCTGTACGCCGAATTTCTCAAGCGGTATCAGGTTTTTATCCGCAACTTCGGGTTTGGTATCCTTCAGGCCGAACATGGTTGGAATGCTTGGACCGTAGAGGTCGGCGTCAATCAGGCCGACTTTGGCGCCTGTTTTGGCAAGCGTTATGGCAAGGTTGACTGCAAAGGTCGATTTACCTACGCCCCCTTTGCCCGATGCCACGGCAATGATGTTCTTGACCCCTTTCAGTGGCCGGTCATGATTGCAGTGGTGATGGCCGCAGGAGGAGGTGACTTTTGAGCTCATCGTTACCTCTATTTTTCCCGCACCCTCGACACGGCTTTTGACCGCCTCAATGCAGGACTGTTTGATCTGCTCTTTCAGCGGGCAGGCGGGTGTGGTCAATTCCACGGTAAAGGAGACATTGCTCTCTTCATCAATCTGGACATCTGAAATCATGCCGAGCGTGACCAGATCTTTTTTAAGGTCAGGATCCAGCACGGTGCTGAGGGCTTCAATGATTTGTGACGGTTCTATCAAGGCCATATGGTTCAATTAATTAAAGGTGACAGTAATAGTTTTAAAACAGGGGGAGTTATCTTTCTCCCCCAACACTTTATTTCTGGAAGAATCGCAGTGAAATCGGTACTCCCTCAAGACTGAATTTCTCGCGCAACTGTTTTTCAAGAAACTTTCTGAAATTGGTCTGCACAAGCTCGGGATTGTTGCAGAAAAATGCAAAGACCGGCCAGTGTGACTCGATCTGCGTCATGTACTTGATTTTCAACTCCTTGCCCGATTTGGTCGAGGGGTGGTTTTGTGCCAGGGCCTCTTCAAGAAAACGGTTGAGTGCGCTGGTGCTGATTTTACGGATGCGGTTCCGGCTGATCTCCTGCGCCGTGTCAATCGCCCGGTAGAGGTTCTTTTTGGTCAGCGCCGAAACAAAGAGCACCGGAACATAGGAGAGGTTCCCCATGCTTGAGCGCAGGTTATCCTCGTAAATCTTGCTGGTTTTGGAATCTTTCTCAATCAGATCCCACTTGTTGATGAGGAGCAGGGCCCCTTTTTTGCGCTCGATTGCCATATTGATAATCTTCAGATCCTGCTTTTCAATGCCCGGCTCGGCGTCCAGCAGCACCAGGGCAACGTCGCATCGCTCAATGGCTTTCTCGGTTCTCAGCGAGCTGTAATACTCCACACCGGCATCAATTTTGGTGCGCTTTCTCAATCCGGCCGTATCGATCAGGTTGAACTCCTGCTGCTTGCGGGTAAAACGGCTGTCGATGGCATCGCGGGTTGTGCCGGGTATGTTGGAAACAATCAGGCGGTTTGAGCCGAGCAGCGCGTTGACAAAGCTCGACTTGCCAACGTTAGGCCGACCGACCACGGCAAGATTGATGGCGTCATCCTCTTTTTTCGGAATATCTTCTACTTCAGGAAGTGATTCAAGGATGTCGTCGAGCATATCGGCCACACCGGTTCCGTCTTTTGCGGAAATAAAATAGGGCTTGGTGAAGCCGGTGCTGATAAAGGATTCGGCATCAATGGTGAGCTGCGGACTCTCAACCTTGTTGACCGCAAAGAAAAGCTGCTTGTGCTGGAAGTTCTGCTGCAGCAAGCGGCCGAGTTCCAGGTCAACGTAGGAGAGGCCGGCGCGCACATCGGTGACAAAGAGGATGATATCGGCATCACGGATGGCCATGAGGGTCTGCTCAAGCATCGCCTTGCTGATGATGTCCCCTTCGGAGTTGTATCCTCCGGTATCCATGAGCAGAAACTGTTTGCCCTGCCACTCTCCCTCCGATATGTGCCGATCCCTTGTAACCCCGGGAGTACTGTCTATAATGGCGCTTCGCTGGCGCAGTATCCTGTTGAACAGGGTAGATTTACCGACATTCGGCCGGCCCACCAAAGCAATTAAAGGCTTCATAAGAACTGATGCAATCTTGATCAAAAAAATGTTGGATTGATAACCAACTGGAAATCCTTCAGACTAAGGACGGTATAATTTGTAGAATTAAGTGAAATAATTTACATTGATAAACTTTATTTTTCGGAAAAGTCCAGTTAATCTATAGTAACAGCATGAGCAAGACGATAAGTTTCAAAACATATTCGGCAAAACCAGCAGAAGTAGAGCGGAAGTGGTATGTCGTTGATGCCGATGGTCAGGTATTGGGAAGAATGGCAGCGGAGATCGCAAACGTTCTGAGGGGCAAGCATAAACCGCAGTTTACACCGCACATTGATACCGGTGATTTTATTGTGGTTACCAATGCTGAAAAAGTTGCTCTCAGCGGCAAAAAACAGGATCAGAAAACCTACTTCTCCCACTCCCATTATCCGGGTGGCGTCAGGGTTGATCATGTCAAGGGCCTCCTGAAGAAAAAGCCGGAACAGATTATCGAACATGCCGTATGGGGAATGCTGCCGCATAACAATCTCGGTCGTCAGCTTTTCAGAAAGCTCAAGGTCTATGCAGGATCACAGCATCCACATGCTGCGCAGTCTCCTGTTGAATTGAAAGTCAACTAAACACTAACGAATAGGGCATGAAAGAGGTTATCGATACAGTAGGACGCCGTAAGACCTCAGTGGCGAGAGTGATAATGACGCCGGGCAAGGGCACGGTTATTATCAACAAGTTGCCGATTGAGGAGTATTTCAAGGATGAATTCAAGCGCAAGCAGGCTCTTCGCCCGCTCGCCATTACCGAAAAATCGGAAGAGTTCGATGTCAGGGTTAATGTTCATGGTGGTGGTGTGAGTGGTCAGTCGGGGGCTGTAAGCCTTGCAATTGCCCGTGCGCTTACCGAGTTTGATGACACGGCCCGTGCCATTCTCAAGACCGAGAAGCTGCTGACGAGGGATCCCCGTATGGTTGAGCGCAAGAAATTCGGACGCAAAAAAGCCCGCAAACGTTTCCAGTTCTCAAAACGTTAAGCTTTTTTTCTCGATTTCATTTTTATTTCAGTACATAACTTCGCATATCATGCTTTTTTCTGCTCAATGTGCAGGAAAAAAGCTTTTCGGCAGTGTCCGGCGCCCGGCGTCGGATACCGGAGAGTAGGGGGCATGGTAGAGGAACAACTAAACACACAACAGGACAGAGTACATGTCACATTTTCAGCTTGAAGAGATGCTCCGCGCAGGAGTCCACTTCGGTCACCTTGCACGTCGCTGGTGTCCGAAAATGAAGCCGTACATTTTCATGGAGAAAAACGGCGTTCACATTATTGATCTGCAGAAAACCGTCGTGCTTGCCGATGAGGCCCTCAAGGCTCTTGAGGCTGTTGCGCAGACCGGCCGGGAGATCATGTTTGTCGGTACCAAAAAACAGGCAAAACACATTATCGCCAAGGAAGCCGAACGCGCAGGTATGCCCTATGTCTGCGAACGCTGGCTTGGTGGTATGCTGACCAACTTCTCGACCATCCGCCAGAGTATTCGCCGGATGAACTCCATCGACCGCATGGCGACCGATGGTACCTATGATATGATTACCAAAAAAGAGCGCCTCATGCTTGGCCGTGAAAAGGAGAAGCTGATGAGGATTCTTGGTGGTATTGCTACCATGACCCGCCTTCCGGCCGCACTCTTTATTGTTGATATCAAAAAAGAGCACATTGCCATCAAGGAAGCCCGTTCACTCGGTATTCCCATCATTGCCATGGTTGATACCAACTGTGACCCGGAGTTGGTTGACTTTGTTATTCCGGCCAACGATGATGCGATCCGCTCCATTCAACTTATGGTCAAGGCTGTTGCCGATACGGTGATCAATGCCCGTGCCCTGAAAGTTGAGCAGGAAGTGCTTGCCGAAATGGATGAAGATATTGATGACGCTGAGGGTGATGAGGAAGAGATCAGCGAATAAACCACGTTTATAACCAACAAGAGTGAATTAGCAATGAGCCAGATTTCAGCAAAAGATGTTAAAGAGCTTCGCGATATAACAGGCGTAGGAATGATGGACTGCAAAAAGGCCCTCGATGAGACCGGTGGGGACAAGCAGAAAGCTATCGAGTATTTGCGCAAAAAAGGTGCCGCTCTGGCTGCAAAACGTGCAGACCGCGATGCCCGTGAAGGCATGGTTTGTATCCGCATCAGTGAAGATCGTCAGAGTGGCGTTATCCTTGAGCTGAACTGCGAAACCGATTTTGTGGCCCGTGGTGATGTTTTTACCGGATTTGCCGGTGCGCTTGGTGACCTTGCTCTTGCAACTGCCACCACTTCAGCCGAGGCCATGATGGCGCTTTCACTTGGTGACGCCTATGATGGGGAGACGGTCGACAATGCCATCAAGACCATGACCGGCAAGCTTGGCGAAAAGATTGAGCTCAAGCGCCTTGTCTATTGTGATGCCAAGGATGGCCTTGTTGAGGCTTATGTTCATCCGGGTTCACGCCTTGGTGCACTTGTTCATGTTACGACCAACAAGCCGGAGCTTGTCGGGGAGCTGGCCAAGGATCTTGCCATGCAGGTTGCGGCCGCTGCTCCGATTGTGACCGATCGCACTGCTGTGCCGGCCGAGTATATTGAAAAAGAGATGGAGATTTATCGCCAGCAGGCTCTCCAGCAGGGCAAGAAAGAGGCTTTTGTGGAGAAGATAGTGCTTGGTCGTCTCGACAAGTATTACCAGGAGGTGGTGCTTGGCGAACAGTTCTTCATCAAGGATAGCAATACAAGGGTATCGGATGTGCTGAGTGAGTTCAGAAAGAAGCACGATGCGGAAATCGATGTCAAGGAATTTGTACGTTATCAGTTGGGAGAGTAAAAAAAAAGCCTCGTTGTTCGAGGCTTTTTTTTTGTATATCACTTGCTGATACAGAAATTATCAAACCATTATCCTGGAGGACAGGGATATGCTGCAATACAGGCGGATCTTGCTTAAACTAAGCGGTGAAGCACTTGCCGGTGAAGATGGCTATGGCATTAACATCGGGATGCTTGAGCGGTATGCAGAGGAGATCAGGGAGGCCCGTGAAATGGGCGCTGAAATTGCCCTGGTGATCGGTGGTGGCAATATTTTTCGTGGTTTGTCGGATGCGGCCGCCAGCATGGACCGGGTACAGGCCGATTATATGGGGATGCTTGCCACGGTGATCAACGCCATTGCTTTTCAGGATGCCCTGGAGCGCAAAGGGGTTTTTACCCGTCTGCAGACAGCCATTAAAATGGAGCAGATGGCCGAACCCTTTATCCGCCGCCGCGCTATCCGTCATCTTGAAAAGGGGAGGGTGGTTATTTTCGGCGCAGGAACCGGAAACCCCTACTTTACGACCGATACGGCCGCCGCACTGAGGGCTATTGAGATTGAAGCCGATGTTATTGTTAAAGGTACACGGGTTGACGGCATCTATGACTCGGATCCTGAAAAAAATCCTGATGCCGAGTTTTTTGCACGAATTTCCTATCTCGATGTTATCCGTAAAAACCTCCGTGTGATGGATATGACGGCGATCACCCTTTGCCAGGAAAATACTCTGCCGATTGTGGTGCTGAATATGAATGAAAAAGGGAATTTTACCCGCTTGTTGCGAGGTGAAAAGGTTGGCTCCCTGGTGCATGGTGACCAGGTCTAACCAAACTCTTCATCATCCTCGCTGCCGGCCGGAAAAAATTGTTTGAGCACTGTTTGCATCTCCTGCCATCCAAATCCTCGGTTATGGAGAAAAACCTCAAGCTTTTTTTTCTGGTCGGCTTCACTTTTACTCTGCAGCGTCAGGATTTTTTTCTCTGCCGCCCGCAGGCAGAGCTCCGGGCTCTCATAGTCACCGAGGAGTTCCTGGATCAGACCATCTTCAATCCCTCTTTTTTGCAGTTCACTGCGCATTTTCAGTTTTCCCGAAGGTTTGCGCCGTGAGCGGCTTCGGATAAACTCCATGCCGAATTTCCGGTCGTCAAGCACGCCATCTTCGAGCAGTTTTTCAAGGACACCTTCAACGCTCTCTCTTATGAATCCTTTTTTCAGCAGTTTTTGCCGAAGCTCCCGCTCTGAGTGATTGCGCAAGCTGAGCAGCTTGAGGGCACAGAGCAGAGCTTCGCGCGAATTGTTTGTGGGCATGGTTAACCTGTTTGCATACAAATGGTTCTCTTTTTGAGGGCTGCTGCCGCATAAACGGCTGAACCCCTGCTTTTTGTGGGTAATCTAACGATTTCGGAGCCGCAGGATGAAAAGAAATCTTCCGTTGACACCAGCTTGTGTGTCCTGGTTTTTGCGTTTCAGGCGAAGCAGTGGAAGTTGCTTTCTTTCCCGGGTGCTTTCTCACTCGCTTTAATTTTGCTATATTCCATGCCTTAAGAATTAAACCTCCAGCTCTTGTTTTCCCTCGTGTTGAGCGGCAGGGTTTTTACTATCAGTTAAGCCTTAAAGCAGATGGCTCGTTATACTCCCGAACAGCTTCTTAAACGAAATGCTTCCGTCTGGACCGATATTCAGATTATTCTTGCTCCGGTTCAGTTTCTCTTGTTTGTTGCCGGAGTCACCATCACAGCTCTCTATCAAAACGCGCTTTTTGTGCCCGGCATTTACTGGGTAAGCTTGGCAATTCTTTTTAAAACTCTCTTTTTTGCCCTTCTTTTTATTACCGGGATGTTTTTTGAAAAGGAGATTTTTAATAAATGGGTATACTCCAAGGAGTTTCTTTGGGAGGATATCGGAAGCACCATCGCCGCAGCCTTCCATTTGCTCTATTTTATTCTGGCTTTTCTTGGTTATCCTGAACATGTACTCATATGGGAGGCCTTTCTGGCCTATTTGACCTATGTGCTCAATGCCCTGCAATACCTGACACGGATTCTGCTTGAAAAACATCATGAACGTAAACTCAAAATTGATGGCCAGATCTGACGGTCGCTGCGGTTTCCTTTTTCAAGACGCTATACTATGCTATGAAATACAGCTTTAAAAGACTCTGGAATGGTATGTTTCTTTTTGTTGGTCCGGCCTGGTTTGTACTGGTATGGATGATCTGGTCTTCCGGTCAACTGCAAACACTTGCCGACAGGATCACCTTTCTTGGCATTGTCATTCCCGGTTTTCTCGTGATCTACAGCTCCGGATTTTTTATAGAAGGGTGGCATGAAAAGAAAAGAAAAGCCTGAAGGTCTATCGGGGCTTGTTTTTTTGCATGTTATTATTTTTCAATAATACACGCCGATGAGTGCGTGAGAAGTATGATCTTTTATGCAGAACCTCTGGAATGATGCTGATCTTCAACGCTCTATAGAAGAGCAGTGCAGCAGGCCTGAGCTGCCAACTGAGCTGAACGAACTGGTTTATGCCTCCCGTCTGCTTGGCCGTGAAAGTTCACTCGTGATGCACGGCGGGGGCAACACCTCGGTCAAATGTGAACTGGTTGATATGGTTGGCAATCGGGCTGATGTCCTTTTCATCAAGGCAAGCGGGGTTGATTTGAGCCGGGTTACGGCTCACGATTATACCCCGCTCAAACTCACTCCCCTGCGCAACCTTGGCGAGCTCTTCAACCGGAATGACCGGCTCAGTGAAGAGGAGCTGCAGCGCTTTTCAACCAAGGAGTTCAAGCATCTCCTGCTGCTGAACCTTTTCAGCCTGACCGACCACATGGCCGAGCAGCGCCTTACTCCCTCGATTGAAACCCTGCTGCACGCATTTTTGCCGCACCGTTATATTCTGCATACCCACTCTTTCGCCCTGCTTACCCTCAGCAATCAGCCCGATGGCGCAGCGCTGTGCCGTGAAGTGCTTGGCGAGAGCTTTGGTTTGGTTGACTATATCAAACCCGGCCTTGGCCTTGCCCGCTCTTCGGCCTCGGTTTATGAGGCAAACCCCGATATCAAGGGCCTTGTGTTGCAGAAGCACGGTCTTGCCTCCTTTGGCAAGACGGCCCATGAAGCCTACTCCTGCATGATTGATGCGGTCACGAAACTTGAAGCGCGCATTGCTCTTGCCGGACGAAAAACATTTCCATCGGTAGCGCTTCCCGATGCACTTGCTTCGGTTGAAGAGGTGGCGCCGATTATCCGGGGCGCCTGTGTTGAAGAGAAGGAGACGGGCACCCGCGAATACAATCAGTTTATTCTTGATTTCCGTACCTCTCCGGTCATTCTGGAGTACGTCAACAGCACGGAGCTTGATCGGATGAGTCAAAAGGGGGCCATGACGCCGGACTTTATCATTCGCACCAAGAACAAGCCGCTCGTGCTCCCTCCGCCTGACGCCTTTGACCTTGCGGCCTTCAAGCTTGAGGTGCAGCAACGGGTGGAGCGTTACCGGGATGAGTATATTGCCTATTTCACCGCCTCTCAGGCGGCTACGGCCATGCAGGTTCATATGCTTGATCCTCTGCCGAGAGTTGTGCTGGTACCCGGCATCGGACTTTTCGGCCTTGGCCGAACGGCTGAATCGGCTGCGGTTAATGCGGACATTGCCGCAAGCACGGCTGCAGCAATACTTGATGCCGAATCGGTTGGAACCTTTGAATCGATCAGTGACCGCGAGGCCTTTGAGATTGAGTATTGGGATATGGAGCAGGCCAAGGTGAACAAGCGTCCTCATGATCTGTTTGCCGGCAAAATCGTTATGGTAACGGGCGCGGCAAGTGGTATCGGCCTTGCAACCGCCAAGGCTTTCCGCCAGAAAGGCGCAGAACTGGTTATTCTGGATCTTACCCTCGAAGCGCTTGAGCGGGCCCAGAAGGAGCTTGGGGGCAACACGCTTGCTTTGGCCTGTGATGTTACTGACCGCACGACGGTTCATGCCGCCTTTGATGCGGCCTGCCGCAGGTTTGGTGGCGTCGATATTATTGTTTCCAATGTCGGGGCGGCGCTTCAGGGTCGTATTGGCGAAGTTTCTGATGCTGTCCTGCGCAAAAGTTTTGAGCTCAACTTCTTTTCACACCAGTCGATTGCCCAGGAGGCGGTCAGGGTTATGAAGCTGCAGGGCACGGGCGGCGTTTTGCTCTTCAATGTTTCAAAACAGGCGGTCAATCCCGGACCCGACTTCGGCCCCTACGGTTTGCCGAAAGCCGCAACCATGTTTCTGGTAAGGCAGTATGCGCTTGATCACGGTCGTGACGGCATCCGTTCCAATGGCATTAATGCCGACCGTATCCGCAGTGGCCTGCTCACCGAAGAGATGATCAAGGCCCGATCAACCGCCCGGGGTCTGAGCGAAAAGGAGTACATGGCCGGCAATCTGCTGCAGCTTGAGGTGACGGCTGAAGATGTTGCCGAGGCCTTTGTGCATCTTGCGCTTGAAAAACGCACTACCGGCTCCATCACCACGGTTGATGGCGGCAATATAGCCGCAGCACTTCGCTGAACCAGAGAGAAACCTAAATGAAAAACAACCAAAACTGAAAACAGGAGAGGCACCATCATGGCGGAATACGATAAGGACAAACAGGCCAAAGAGTACTTTACCGACATCCCGGTTAACACCCATGGATTCTTTCTCAAGGGGGCACACTCTTTGGACTGGGGTATGAAAAACCGGCTTTCGAGGATTTTCAGGCCCGAGACCGGTAAAACCGTTATGCTTGCTATCGATCACGGTTACTTTCAGGGCCCGACCACCGGTCTTGAACGGCCGGATGTCAATATTGTTCCGCTTATGCCTTACGCCGATGCCATCATGTTGACCCGTGGCATTTTGCGCACAACGGTTCCGCCAAGCCTCACCAAGGCGGTAGTCATGCGCTGCAGTGGTGGGCCGAGCATTCTCAAGGAGCTCTCCGATGAAGAGCTTGCGGTTGATATTGAGGATGCCATCCGCATGAATGTGGCGGCCATAACGCTCCAGATCTTTGTTGGTGGCGAATTTGAGACCCGCTCCATTCACAACATGACCCGGCTGGTTGATATGGGCCTGCGCTATGGCATTCCGACGATGGCCGTCACGGCCGTTGGCAAGGATATGGTGCGCGATGCCAAATATTTTAGGCTTGCCTGCCGGATGGCGGCCGAGCTTGGAGCGCAGATTGTCAAGACCTACTATGTGCCCGAAGATTTTGATACCATTGTAGCTTCATGTCCTGTGCCGATTGTCATGGCCGGGGGAAAGAAAATTTCCGAACTCGAAGCCCTCACCATGTCTTCTCGCGCTATTGAGGAGGGTGCCTCGGGCGTTGATATGGGGCGTAACATTTTTCAGAGCGATACTCCTCTTGCCATGATGAAAGCGGTCAACAAGGTGGTGCATGAAGGCACCAGCCCGCAGGATGCCTTTGACTATTTCAATACCATCAAGGCCGAGGGATAACCGGGAGTAGTGCAGCACCACGGCAGCTCTCGACGGCAGGCCGTGGTTAGTAATTAAACTGAGATGTTTTTTTTAATAGGAACCCTTGCGGAGTGCACGGCTGGCCGGGACAGGGGGTGATGATGTTTTTCTATGAACAAAGAGGATATTAAAGGGTTTTTCGCTACCAGCGATCAACTCAACATGGATCATTACCTCACGCTTGATTACTACCTGGAGTGCGTGGGAGATATTGATACGGCACTGGCCCACTTCTGCAGTGAACAATCCACGGCACAGTGGAACCGGGTGAACTATGATGAAGATTTTCGTCCCAAATATGCGGCGAAAGTCATCAGCCTTACCGTCGAAGGGGAGCTTGATGCGCTCAGCTATCCGGTCAAGCATTCAGAAACCGGCCCCATTCATGCCTGCCGTGTCCGTATTGCCCATCCCTACGGCAATTTTGGCCCCAAGCTGCCCAACCTGCTTTCGGCCGTGTGCGGCGAGGGGGTCTTTTTTACTCCCGGAGTTCCGGTGGTCAAGTTGCTTGATATCGGCTTTCCGGACTCCTACCTTCAGTCGTTTGACGGCCCGAAATTTGGTGTCTGCGGTATCCGCGATCTCCTGCAGGCCTATAACCGCCCCATCTTTTTTGGTGTGGTCAAACCCAATATCGGTCTCAGCCCGGCGCATTTTGCTGAAATTGCCTACCAGAGCTGGCTCGGCGGTCTTGATATCGCCAAGGATGACGAGATGCTTGCCGATGTTGAGTGGTCAACTCTGATTGAACGTTCCCGTGCACTGGGCGAGGCAAGGGTGCGTGCCGAACAGGAGACCGGCGAACCAAAGGTCTATCTGGCCAATATCACGGATGAGGTTGACCGCCTGATCGAGCAGCACGACATTGCCGTTAAAAATGGCGCGAACGCTCTTCTTATCAATGCTTTGCCGGTTGGACTCAGTGCTGTGAGAATGCTTGCTCGCCACAGCGAAGTGCCTCTTATCGGACACTTCCCCTTTATTGCGGCCTTCAGTCGCATGGAGAAATATGGTATTCACTCAAGGGTGATGAGCAAGCTGCAGCGGCTAGCCGGTCTTGATTCGATTATCATGCCCGGATTCGGCAGCCGGATGATGACCCCGGAAGAGGAGGTCAAAGAGAACATCGCCGAGTGTCTGCAGGAGTTCGGTCATATCCGCCCTTCACTTCCCGTTCCCGGAGGGAGCGATTCAGCCCTCACGCTTGAAACGGTTTACCGCAAGGTCGGTAGTGTTGATTTCGGCTTTGTGCCCGGTCGAGGTATTTTCGGTCACCCCATGGGCCCAAAAGCCGGAGCAAGAAGTATCCGTCAGGCATGGGAGGCGATTGAGCAGGGCATTCCACTTGAAGCGTATGCCATCGGGCGACCGGAGCTACAGGTGATGGTTGACGGGGCAAACGGAAAAAAGTAGGTAGTTTAGAGAGGTAAAGAGGTGTAGCTCATGGGTATGCTTGATCACAAGGTTGCCGTCATTACCGGCTCAACCCGGGGAATCGGCAAAGCCATTGCTCACGAGTTTGTCCGCCAAGGAGCGAGGGTGGTTATCACCTCCTCCTCCGAGAGCAATGTCGAGGCGGCCGTGGCTGAATTTCCACCCGGAACGGCTTTCGGCTGTGTTTGCGATGTCGTCTCTCCCCTTGCTCTGGAGCAACTGCTCTCGGCGGCCGTAGAGAGGTTTGGCCGGGTAGATTGCTTTATCAACAATGCAGGAATTTCCGACCCCTTTTGCAAAATTACCGAAAGTGATCCGGAAGTGTGGGGAAAGGTGATTGATACCAATCTCAAAGGTACCTACAATGGCTGTCGTGCCGCTCTCAACTACTTTCTCCGGGAAAAGATCAAGGGCAAGATCATCAACATGGCCGGTTCCGGCACCGACCGTCACTCCAATACACCGTGGATCAGTGCTTACGGCTCGACCAAAGCCGCCATAGCCCGTTTTACCTTTGCCGTGGCTGAAGAGTACCGTCAGAGCGGGATATCTGTTATGCTCTTGCACCCCGGTCTTGTGCGCACCGGCATGGTCAGCGCCGATAACCCGACTCCGGAACTCGCTCGGCAGCTCAATACCTTTAATACCATTCTTGATATCTTTGCCCAACCACCCTCGGTTGCGGCACGCCTCGCCGTGCAGATGGCATCGGGATGGAGTGACTCAAAAACGGGGGTTTACCTTTCAGCTCTTAACGGAAGAAGAAAAAAATGGTTGCTCCTGAGCTATCCCTTCCGTAAAATAATGAACAGGATTGACCGCCGAAGCTACTAACCCAGAGGATTGTCATGCCGAAACGAGCTACCACAATAGCGGTATTTTTCTCCCTTTGTTTGCTTCTTCTGCAAGGGTGCTATACCTTTAACGGCTCATCGCTGCCGGCTCGCTTCAAAACCATTGCTGTTCCGGTTTTTAACGACCGTTCAGGTGCCGGCATAGCAAATTACAGGGCGGAACTGACACGCGGGCTGATTGATAAAATTGAATCACAAAGTGCGCTCCGCTTCACTCCCTCGCCGGGTGGGGCCGATCTCTTGCTTGAAGGGGCGATTGTTTCGTTTTCTGATCAGACCGGCCAGCTTTCAAGCGTAACCCAGCGGGCGCTGACCAACCGGATTACCCTGGTTGTCGAGGTCTCCGTGCAGGATCGCCTGAAAGGAAAAATGCTGTTTACGCAATCGTTTGTCGGGTTTGCCGACTATCCGGTTGGCAACTATATCGCGCAGCAGGAGGCAATCCGTTTTGCGTTAAGCCAGATTACCGAAGAAATTTTTGACCGGGTCGTGTCCGGCTGGTAGAGCGGGTGAAACTCTGGACGCAAGGCTCGCTTTAAGGGCGTGCTTCTGAATTGTACCACATGCAATGGTAATCGCAGTTATTTCTTATAAGTACAGGCCTGCCGGAGTGCAGGTATCCGAATTAAAGGAGGTTGTTATGGGATTGCAGGAGGATGTTCGCTATCGTCTTGCGCTTGCGCAAGGTTTTTTGGATGAAGCGGAGCAGGATTATAGCCTCAAGCGTTGGCGTTTGTGCGTTTCCGGCTCCATACTGGTGATTGAAAATACCGGTCTTGCCGTGCTGATGCTGTTCGGTGTATCGCCTTTTACCCATAAACCCGGCAAGCATTTATCCCAGCTTATTGCGGAAGGAACCCTCACAAAAGAGGTTGCCGAGTTGATTGAAGAGATGTTGCCGGAGCTTGAAAAGTACGATTCACATGAGAAAATGCTGGTAAAATATGGTGAAGAGTCGCAATACAAGCTTCCCTGGCATTTTTTCAATGAACCGGAAGGGTTCAGGGCGATTGAAGGTGCTCGCAAGTGTATGCGGGTGAGCACCCTGATTGCCGGGCTGGTTCAGTAAACACAAGGGATGCCATCACCTGAAGCGTGAGGGTTCTCTAGGTTACCTTTCCACCAAAAAACAGGAGGCGAGAAGAGTTGAAAAGCGCCATACAAGAAGCAATCGGTCTGCAACTGATGCCGGTTGCCATCATTCAGACCAATAGCCTGCCTCCGGATGCTTTGCAGTTCAAGGAGGGCGCATTTGGTTGTGTGATTGCCTTGCTTAAAAGTGCATCCAACGGAAAAACAGCGGTCTTCAGCCGCGCGACCTTCGGATGTCCCGGCGGAGGCGTCGGTCTCGGCTTCGGCAACTGTTATGAGCATTTTCCCGGAGGCATTGAGCACTTTTTGTCCACCGGCAACCCTGAATTCTGCCAAACGGAGTTCGGCCGGGCGGTCGCAACCAGAATGCCAGATATTGAGGAGGGTGAAGGGTACTTTAAAACCCCGGAGATCGCCGCGAGCTTTATTGCCTCACTGCCGATCATGGAGAGTGAGCAGGAGTATGTGGTGTTCAAGCCACTGCAGGAGAGCGGAGAGAATGAAATTCCAGCAGTTGTGGTTTTTCTTGTCAACCCCGATCAGCTTTCTGCATTGGTGGTTCTGGCCAACTATGGCCGTCACGGCAATGAACAGGTGATCGTCCCTTTTGCTGCGGCCTGCCATACGGTCGGCATTATCCCTTTCCGGGAGGCTCGTTCAGAAACTCCGAGAGCTGTGATCGGTTTGACGGATGTTACGGTGCGCAACAAGTTTGCCAAAGATCTCCTCTCCTTTGCCATACCCTACCCCCTGTTTCTTGAAATGGAGGCCAACGTTAAGGGAAGCTTTCTTGAAAAGCATAACTGGCAGCATCTGCTTGAACGGAACAGGACGGAATAAGTTTTTACAACATTTTATGAGATACTAATGCTTGATTTTACCATTAATAAACAAAGCTGCATCCGTTGCGGCTCCTGTGTTGCTGACTGCCCGGCCCGGATTATAGCTATAGCGGACGGTTATCCCTTCATTCCCGAGGAGAAAGAGGCAACCTGTTACAAGTGCCAGCACTGCTTCGCCATCTGCCCGACCGGCTCACTCTCCATCCTTGGGTTGAATCCCGCGGAGAGCCTTGTGCTCGGCGACGGCTATCCCGATCCGGTGCAGCTTGAGCGGCTCATCAAAGGGCGGCGCTCGGTGCGGCGCTACAAGGATGAAAACCTTGATCCGGCTCTTTTTCAACAACTTCTGGAGGTTGCCTGGCACGCCCCGACCGGGGTCAACTCCCGGCAGGTTCAGTTTACGGTGCTCGACAGCAAGGAGAAAACCGCCCAGTTTCGCGATGAGGTGATGAGCGGGCTTGGAAAGCTGGTGCGCGAAAACGCCCTGCCGGCCGGAAAGGAGTTCTATGCGAACTTTGTGCGGGTATGGGAGGAGCACGGCCTTGATATCCTCTTCCGGGGTGCGCCGCATCTTATTATCTCCTCGGTGCCAAAGCGTGTTGCTTCACCGATGCAGGACACCTTGATTGCCCTCTCCTACTTCGAGCTCTTCGCTCAGTCGAACGGGGTCGGCACGCTCTGGGACGGCCTGTTGAACTGGGTCATCAATGATCTCCTGCCCGAAACCCGCCACACCCTCGGCATTCCGGATGATCATCTTATCGGCTACGCCATGGTTTTCGGCTACCCCGACATCCACTACACCCGCACCGTCCAGCACACCCCGGCCCTGATTCACCGCGCGTTGTAAAGTGGGGAGAGTTTGCTTGATGGGTTGATCTTATTGTCTCCATTTCTGTTAAACTGTGATCACGGTGACAAAAATGAATGATGAATTTGAATCGGTTTTCTGTGCTGATGCCATCATCCAGAAAGTGGGTATCCTGGAAGATGTGGTAATTTGAGACAAAATCTCCCTTGCATTCTGTACGGCATTGCCGTACATTTCCCTTATGCATGTTGTCATTGAAACACCGGATTATCTCGCTGATGCTAAGGCTATTGGTTTGACTGCCGATGAGCGAAGAATAATCGTTGATTATATCGCGCAAACCCCTGATGCCGGAGATGAAATGAAGGGGACTGGCGGGGCGCGGAAAGTTCGATTTGCAGGACGGGGCAAGGGAAAAAGCGGCGGGTACAGGGTTGTGACCTTCTATGCAGGAAAGGATATTCCCGTTTTTTTGTTGTCCATATTTTCAAAAGGTGAAAAAACCAATTTATCTCAAGCCGAAAGAAATGAGCTGAAGCAGATTTTAGGATCGCTTGCCGATGCTTACAAGAAAGGAGTCAAACACAATGTCAAAAGCAGGAAGTAAACTTGTCAAATCCGCGAATCAAGCGCTTGCTTATGCCCGTGGTGAAATGCATGACGGCTTTATCGTTCATGTGCCGGAAGAGGTTGACGTAAAGTCTATCCGCAACAGCCTGGGGCTGACTCAACCCGAATTTTCCTTGCGGTTTGGTTTTGATGTGCGTGCGGTCCAGGATTGGGAACAAAACCGCCGTAAACCTGAACGGGCGGCACGGATTCTCTTAACCGTCATTGCCCATGAACCCGAGGCTGTCAGCCGGGCTTTGGCGCATTAACTCTTTGTAATTGCCATCCAGCTATGGTATTGCCATTCTTGCAGTTGGCCAATATTTCTCAGGTCATTTTTTGTATTTGTTCATAACGGGCGACCATGCATCGACTGCTTTTGCGGAGGACTCTTTTGTGAAGACTGAGTGCGGTACGTTTGAGGGGATGGCAATCACATCTCCTGCATTAACCAAATAGACCTTGCCATCAACATCAAAGTATAAACTTCCTTCAAGCACCATGGTGATCTGCTCGCTTTCGTGGGTATGAAGGTCGAAGAGGGTTTCTGGTTCGACCTCGAAGCAGGTCAACATTGTTTTCTCAAGCGATACTCCCCACATCCTTGCGCCCGCAACATCCTCTTTCAAGCGAAGGATATCTTTGGTGCAGAACTTCAGCTCTTTTCCGATTTCCAGCACCATGCAGGTCGCCGACAAGGGGCAGATGGTTCTGAATTCCTCGGTACTTTTGATCTCTTGGGGCACCGCTTCCCGCTCAATTGCTGTAAATCCAGCTTGCCGAAAAAAGTCGCTAGCGGTTGTGGTCAGCAAAAAGAGCTTTTCCACATTGTTGAGTTGGCCGTAAGCCTTGATTTTATCAACCAGTGTTTTGCCGATGCCACGACTCTGTTCGGTTTCCTTGACGGCGAGTGATCGTAACAAGGCAGAACTTCCTGCTAACTCAAGCCCAACTACTCCGACAAGCTCGCCCTCTTTTTCAACCAACAGGAAGTTTGAGAGATGTTCCCCAATATCCTGAAAGGGAAGATCAACTGCCGCCAGCAGTTCACTGACGTTTGCCAAATCCTTCTGCTCCGCAAATCTGAATAGCATAGCGTGCTCTTTGGGTTCATGCATTGAGAATCCTGCAATAATCATTGCAACGGGGACTTTTGCTCCGCTACCTCTTGCCCGACAATAGATTACGATAAAGCTACTGAATTTCCGGGCAATAATGAAAAGGTGGATAGGCCTAGACGGCAGAACGCATGGGGTCGCTTCAGGCTTTCTTGACGAATTCCGACTTCAACTGCATCGCTCCGAAGCCATCAATCTTGCAATCGATGTCGTGGTCGCCCTCAATGAGGCGGATGTTCCGCACCTTCGTGCCGCCCTTGAGCATTGATGACGCCCCTTTTACCTTGAGATCCTTGATTACCGTCACGGAGTCGCCGTCCTGCAAAATGTTGCCATTTGCATCTTTCCAGACGCGAGCCTTTTCGGGAGCCTCGGTCTCCGATTTGCTCCATTCGTGGGCGCACTCCGGGCAGACCAAAAGGGCTCCAACCTCATAGGTGTATTCCGAATTGCATTTTGGACAGTTTGGCAAGTCGCTCATGATTTTGCTGTTTTCGAGATTTTCCGGCAAAGTTTTTGCGATTATAATAATGATTTGTGACCATCTTCCCACGAAAAAGATTCCGCTTGTGTCATCTATACGGTCATCCGGCACAAGCGCCTTTGTGATCTTATTCCCTTCTGTATTGATTTGTTGAGATGTATATTCAAAGTATATGTATCTCCGGCACTCGGCCTGGAATCATCCCGTGTTTCAGTTGGAACAAGTAATTACTGTTGAAAATGGAGAACATACTGTGATGAAGGAGTCGCGTGGCTTAAGCTGGCACCACGGCCGGTGCTTATGGACAAGCAGCATGAGAGAAAGTGCGCCGCAGAAGAGGAAAAACAACCCTGACGCCGCGGCCCGGCAGGGAACGATGCACCTTTGAGATGCAAGAATTCAAAGAGCTTATACGGATATTTTTTTTATACTGCAAAGCATAGGAGAGCGCAGTATTGAGTGCCGGATCAGGTTATTGCTTCCGGAAAAGCTTATAACATTGAGGAGGTTATGAAAGGAATTATTCTTGCAGGAGGTACGGGCACCAGGCTCTACCCGGTTACGAAGGGGCTATCGAAGCAGCTTCTGCCGGTTTATGACAAGCCGATGATCTACTATCCACTCACTACGCTGATGCTGGCGGGAATAAGGGATATTCTCCTTATCACCACACCGGAAGACCAGCCGATGTTTATGAAACTGCTCGGAGATGGTTGTGAGTGGGGCATCTCGCTCTCCTATGTTGTGCAGCCCTCTCCTGATGGTCTGGCCCAGGCCTTCATTCTTGGCGAATCCTTTATTGGCACGGATGACGTCACCCTGATCCTTGGCGACAATATCTTTTTTGGTTATGCCTTCACTCCTCTGCTTGAGGCGGCACTCCGGACGGTTCGAGAGGAGCAGAAAGCCAATATTTTCGGGTACTATGTCAGCGATCCGGAGCGTTACGGTGTGGCTGAGCTTGACCGTGAGGGAAATGTGCTCTCTCTGGCCGAAAAACCGAAGCACCCGAAATCCAACTATGCGGTCGTAGGGCTCTATTTTTATCCCAATAGTGTTGTTGAAATTGCAAAAGCGGTACGTCCATCGGATCGGGGAGAGCTTGAAATCACGGCCGTGAATGAGGAGTATCTGCGGCGCAAAGAGCTCAAATGTTCTCTCCTTGGACGGGGATTTGCCTGGCTTGATACCGGTACGCATGAGTCATTCCAGGAAGCCGGTAACTTTATCCAGACGGTGGAAAAACGACAGGGGCTGAAAATCGCCTGTCCTGAAGAGATCGCCTGGCGTCAGGGCTGGATAACGGATGCAGAGCTGACAAGATTGTCCGAACCGCTCATGAAAAGCCACTACGGTCAATATCTTCGGCAGTTGCTTGTTCAACGGTGAATTCGCCCTGTTAGCCGATGTGCGGCCTGTTGCTGGCAGAGGCTGGTTTTCGCAAATTTTCAATAGATGTTTGTTATGCAAGTGATTGTTTCAACCATACCTGATGTGCTTTTTCTGGAACCGAAAGTGTTCGGTGATGATCGGGGATATTTTTTTGAGTCTTTCCGCCAGGATATTTTTGAAGAGCATGTCGGGAGGGTCAGCTTTGTACAGGATAATGAGTCGAAGTCAAGCTACGGAGTGCTTCGGGGGCTGCATTTTCAGAAACCGCCCTTTACGCAGTCCAAGCTGGTACGGGTTGTTCAGGGGCGTGTGCTTGATGTTGCCGTTGATTTGCGTGTCGGCTCACCCTGGTATGGCCACCATGTTAGCCGTGTGCTTGACGATGAACGCAAAAATATGATGTGGGTGCCCAAAGGGTTTGCCCACGGTTTTCTTGTGCTCTCTCCGGAAGCGGTGTTTGCCTACAAGTGCGACAACTACTATATGCCGTCGCATGATGCTGGCCTGAAGTGGAGTGATCCGACCCTCGGTATTGCGTGGCAGGTGCCGCAGGAGGAGATCCGGGTTTCAGAAAAAGATGCCCAACAACCCTTGCTTGATGAGGTAGAGGGGTTCCGGTATGATGATTTCCGCCAGGAAAAACTCTATCCACGGCTTTAAGCATCGACCGGTATGGAGTCTGGTTCTGTAATTATTTAACTATGTTCTCTTTTTTCATTTTCATTTTTTGTCATGAATATTCTTGTTACAGGCAGCCGGGGTCAACTTGGATCCGAGTTGCGGGAACTCTCAGCCGGTTGTGACAAACAGCGTTTTTTTTTCTATGATCTTCCTGATCTTGATATTACCCGGTCGGATGATGTGCAGCGTCTTTGTCGTGAGCATCAAATAGAGATTATTGTCAATTGTGCGGCATATACGGCTGTTGACCGGGCTGAATCGGACGTTGATGCGGCCTTCCGGGTCAACCGGGATGGCCCGGCCATCCTTGCCGGATGCGCAAAAGAGATCAACGCTTTGCTGGTGCATATTTCCACGGATTATGTTTTTAACGGCGACTCTTCAATGCCCTATCGGGAGCAGGACGCGGCCTCTCCGGCCACTGTTTACGGCAAGTCGAAATGGGAAGGGGAGGAGCTGGTGCGCCGTATTGCTCCCTCTTATCTGATTGTGAGAACCTCATGGCTCTACAGCGGCTATGGTGTTAACTTTCTCAAGACCATGCTTCGGCTTGGAGCCGAGCGTGAAACCCTCAATGTGGTGGCTGATCAGGTTGGTACTCCCACCTCCGCCGCCGATCTGGCTGCGGCGCTGCTCTCCATTCTTGAGCGGTATGATCCCGCGTGCCACTATCAGGAGACCTACCACTATTCAAATGAAGGGGTTTGTTCCTGGTATGATTTTGCCTCAGCCATTATGGAGATTGCCCATCTTCCCTGCAAGGTGTTGCCGCTTGAAAGTGCTCACTATCCCCAGATTGCCCAGAGGCCGCACTACAGTGTGCTCAACAAATCAGCCATCAAGCAGGCCTGGGGGCTGGAAATCCCGAATTGGCGGGTATCGCTTGCCGGGGTGATCCGCAATATTGAGCATATGGATAAAGAGTTATTGTAAGAGAGGTTGCTGATCTGGATTGATGAGAGGGAGAAAAATCAGAACGAGAAAGGGAAAAATAAATCGTCTACCAATGCATATTCTTGTTACCGGAGGTGCCGGCTTTATCGGCTCACATGTTGTCCGCCATTTTCTGAGGAACTATCCCTCCTATACCATTACCAATCTTGACGCTCTGACCTATGCCGGAAACCTTGAAAATCTCCGGGATGTTGAGAGCTTGCCGAACTACCGCTTTGTCAAGGGGGATATAACCGATGGTGATTTTCTCCGACGCCTCTTTCAGGAGCACGCTTTTGACGGAGTGATCCATCTTGCAGCCGAGTCGCACGTTGACCGCTCGATTGCCAGTCCGACAGAGTTTGTGGTGACCAATGTTTTGGGGACGGTCAATCTGCTCAACGCGGCCAAGAGTTTCTGGCAATCTGATTTAGAGGGGAAGCGGTTCTATCATATTTCAACCGACGAGGTTTACGGCTCGCTGGGCAAGGAGGGGATCTTTACCGAACAAACTCCCTATGATCCCCATAGTCCCTACTCCGCCTCGAAAGCCTCTTCCGATCATTTTGTAAGGGCTTACCACGATACCTTCGCCCTGCCGGTTGTGATCAGCAACTGTTCGAATAATTACGGGGCCTGCCAGTTTCCCGAAAAGCTTATTCCGCTTTTTATCAATAATATCCGCCAGAACAAACCCTTGCCGGTTTATGGCAAAGGCGAGAATGTGCGTGACTGGCTCTGGGTTGAGGATCATGCACGGGCGATCGATGTGATTTTTCACCGGGGGAAAAACGGCGAAACCTATAATATCGGTGGCCATAATGAGTGGACGAACATTGCGCTTATCCGCCTTCTCTGTCGTATTATGGATGAAAAGCTCGGGCGAACGGCAGGGGAGTCGGAACAGCTTGTTACCTATGTTACCGACCGGGCGGGCCATGACCTTCGCTATGCTATTGATTCCTCCAAGCTGCAGCGTGAACTTGGCTGGGTTCCGTCCATATCGTTTGAAAAAGGGCTTGAACTGACGGTTGAGTGGTATCTTGCGAATCAGGAGTGGCTTGATAATGTTACCTCGGGAGGTTACCAGCGCTATTATGAAGAGATATACGGCGGAAGGTAACCGGGGCAAGACTGGTTGGCTGAAAAATCATGAAAGGGGGCTTTTATGAAAATACTTGTTATTGGAGGCGCGGGCTATATTGGTAGTCATGTTGCAAGAGCTTTTCTTGACCGTGGATATGAGGTTACGGTGTTTGATAACCTGCAGAGCGGCTTCAGGGAGAATTTGTTTGTTGATGCCCGCTTTGTGCATGGTGACATCATGCGTCCCGAGCAGTTACGCGCCGTAATGGCCGAAGGATTTGACGGGTGCGTGCACCTTGCTGCCCTGAAATCAGCAGGCCACTCGATGCTGGTGCCGGAGCGCTATTCTGAAGCAAATATTACCGGTACGATCAACCTTCTTAACCAGGCCCTTGCTGCAGGAATTTCACCGGTTATTTTTTCCTCTTCAGCCGCAATTTTCGGTAATCCGCACTATCAGCCGATTGATGAAAATCATCCCAAAGAGCCGGAAAACTATTATGGTTTCACCAAGCTTGAAATTGAGCGCATCCTGGAATGGTATGACCGGCTGAAAGGGCTGAGGTTTGCGGCAATCCGTTATTTTAATGCTGCCGGTTACGATACCCAGGGGCGTGTCAAGGGGCTTGAGCTGAACCCGGATAACCTGCTGCCGATTGTCATGGAGGTTGCGGCCGGTCTACGCCCCAAACTCTCCATCTTCGGAGATGATTATCCAACCCGTGATGGCAGTTGTGTTCGTGACTATGTTCATGTGAGTGATTTGGCCGAAGCCCATGTCACGGCCTTTGAGTATATCCTCAAGCACAACAAGAGCATAACGGTGAATCTTGGCAGTGAGACCGGCGTGAGTGTCTTTGAGATGGTGGAGCGGGTTCGTGCCATTACCGGCCGGCCTATTCTGGCGGAAGTGACGGGTCGGCGTGCGGGAGATCCGGCCGAGCTTGTTGCTTCCTCTTCCAAGGCACGGGAGCTGCTTGGATGGGTGCCGAAACAGAGTGATGTTGATACCCTTGTGCGTTCAACATGGCAGAACTACCTGAAATTTGTAACTCCTTAAAAAAGACTTTGGTTCATGATTATTCCCGTGATTCTCAGTGGCGGTGCAGGAAATCGTCTTTGGCCTCTCTCCCGGGCACTCTATCCCAAGCAACTGCTTTCGCTTGTTGGAGAACACACCATGCTGCAGGATACGGTATTTCGCCTCTCCTCAATTGATGATATCGGCCCGCTCTATTGTGTCTGTAATGAGAGCCACCGCTTTCTGGTTGCTGAACAGCTTCACGAAACCGGTTCTGAAATCGGGGAGATTCTGCTTGAGCCATTCGGACGCAATACCGCTCCTGCAGCCGCTCTTGCAGCAATGCTGATCACCGAAAAGTATCCAGGAGCGCTGATGCTTGTGTTGCCTGCGGATCATGTCATCCTCGATCCAAAGGCATTCTGCGCTGCAGTGGAGGCGGGAAGGGTTTCGGCAGAAGCGGGTGAGTTGGTAACGTTCGGTATAGTTCCTGTTTCTGCAGAGACGGGATTTGGTTATATCCGGGCCTCTGTCACTCGTGACACTGTTGCTGGCTCCTATCCTGTGCAGGAGTTTCGCGAGAAGCCTGATCGGGAAACGGCGGAACGCTATTTTGCTTCGGGTGACTATTTCTGGAACAGCGGTATTTTTCTCTTCAAGGCTGGAACCTATCTCCAGGAGCTTCAGGCCTATTCTCCCCAAATGGTTACGGCATGCGGTCTGGCGCTCCAGAAAGCGGTTGAAGATCTTGACTTCTTACGGATTGATCCCGAAGCTTTTCAGGCCTCTCCAGCCGATTCCATTGACTATGCGGTGATGGAAAAAACCACTCGTGCGGCCCTTGTTCCGCTTGAAGCCGGGTGGAATGATGTGGGCGCATGGTCGGCTCTGTGGGATGTTGAGGTGCGCGATGATGCGGGTAATGTCAAAAAGGGTGACGTGTTGCTCCACGATGTGCAGAACTGTTATATTCACGCAACCAACCGTCTGGTAACGGCGGTTGGTCTTGATGGCCATGTTATTATTGAAACTGCCGATGCCGTGCTTGTAGCCCCCAAGGACCGGGTTCAGGATGTCAAGCTGCTTGTCGAAGAGCTTAAACGACAGGAACGCGATGAAGCCATAGCGCACCGAAAGGTTTACCGGCCGTGGGGTACCTATGAAACGGTTGATTTTTCGGATCGTTTCAAGGTCAAGCGCATTACCGTGAATCCTGGAGCTGCACTCTCGTTGCAAAAACATCATCACCGGGCCGAACACTGGATTGTGGTCAGGGGTAGTGCCCTGGTTACGGTGGAAGAGAGAACCATTACGCTCGGCGAAGACCAGTCCACCTATATTCCACTGGGAGCATTTCACCGCCTTGAAAATCCCGGAGAGACGCTGCTTGAACTGATTGAGGTACAGTCGGGCTGTTATTTGGGTGAGGATGATATCATTCGCGTGGATGACCGGTATGGACGTCAGTAACCGGGTCATCTCCGGTTTTCAGCCGGGGTTTGTAATCAGGCGAAGCGTGAATGCTCTGAGGGATTTGCTTTGAATCGACGATAAAATGTATTAAATTTTAGCAGTATTGTTTGGTTGACGATAAACCCTAAATGTCAGTGTAATATGGCTGAAGAAATTAAACCTTCCGGCAAGGGTCAGCAGGCTCAAGGTGATGTTATCAAAGGTGATCTTTCAACGATCCTCATTGGTGTCGGTACACTTCTTGATAGTACCATAGCTCCCCTGAGCAAGTTCATGGTTCAGACGCTTGATTCCCTTTCGGTTGTAGCAAAACAGATTCTTGAGGGTGTCAACTCTTCACTGAACGGCAAGAAGTAACAGTCGGAAGTTTTGAGTGGCATTGAGTGCCAGCGTGTGTGCATACAAGTTTCCAGGCAAGCTTTTCGGTTATGGAAAGGCTTGCCTGTACTGTTTTAATACAGGATTCTTTTATATTGACTGTTTTTTATAATTGCAAGCCGTGTGCTTGTTTTTGATGGAATGATTTTTCAAGCAATTATGGATCATAAATTTGCCGAGTATCCCTCTACGGTAGCCTACAGTGCCGTAGAGAAAGAAGTTTTAGCCTACTGGAATGAGCACGGGATTTTTCAAAAAAGTCTTGAAGAAAAACCCGAGGAGCGGGTCTACTCTTTTTATGAAGGGCCACCGACGGTCAACGGCAAGCCGGGTGTCCACCATGTGTTCAGCCGTACCATAAAGGATGTGGTCTGCCGTTACAAGAGTATGCAGGGCTACCGGGTGCCGCGCAAAGCCGGATGGGATACCCACGGTCTTCCGGTAGAGATCTCCGTGGAGAAGATGCTTGGTTTGAAAAACAAGGCACAGGTCGAGGAGTATGGAGAGGGTGAGTTCAATCGTGAGGCACGGGCGCTGGTTTACCACCATATTGACGATAACCGTGAAGGGTGGGGCAAGCTGACCGAGCAGATGGGCTACTGGGTCGATATGGATCACCCCTACATTACCTGCACCAATAACTATATCGAGTCGGTCTGGTGGGCGCTGAAAACCATTTTCGACAAGGGGCTGATCTACAAGGATTATAAAATTGTGCCGCAGGATCCGAAATCCGAAACCGTGCTAAGCTCTCACGAGCTTGCCCTGGGGTACAAGGAGGTCAAGGATCCGAGCATCTATGTGAAATTCAAGCTGAAAGATTCTGATGAGTCTTTCCTGGTCTGGACAACGACGCCCTGGACCTTGATTTCCAATGTGGCGCTTTGTGTTGGAAGCGATATTGATTATGTGAAGGTTCGCCACGCCGTGAGCGGTGAGGTGCTCATTCTTGCCCACTCACGCCTGCAGGTGCTGCTGGAGAAGAGTGAGGAGGGTGAATCGCTCTGGAGGGTTATTGCCGAGCTGAAGGGGAGTGAGCTGGAAGGGCTTGACTATGAGCCGCTTTTCAGCTACCAGCATCCTGAAAAAAAATGCTGGTACGTTACCTCCGGCTCGTTTGTCTCGACCGGTGACGGTACTGGTATTGTGCATATTGCTCCGGCTTTTGGTGCGGATGACTATGAGATTGCCAAAAAATATGATTTGCCGATGTTGCAGCCGGTTGCACGCAACGGATGCTTTACGGCCGAGGTAAGCGATTATAACGGTATGTTTTTCAAGGATACCGATCCTCTCATTATCCAGCAGCTTCGCGAAAGCGGGAAGCTCTACCGCAAGGAGACCATTACCCACACCTACCCCTTTTCATGGCGCTATGATGTGCCGGTAATCTACTATGCAAGGGAGTCCTGGTATATCAGGACGACCTCTATTGCGGATCGTATGGTTGAGTTGAACAAAACCATTAACTGGTGCCCTCCCGAGATTGGCTCGGGGCGTTTCGGTAACTGGCTGGAGGAGAACAAGGACTGGGCCCTTTCACGCGAACGTTTCTGGGGCTCACCGCTTCCGCTCTGGGTTTCGGAACATTTTGTTATTGGTGACGATGCCGCTTCGGGAAAAATGTTTGCCATTGGTTCGATTGCGGAGCTGCGTGAAGGGTTTATTGATATTGATTCCGAGCGTTATCTCCTCGGCGATGCGCTTGATAGGGGCTTGGTGGAGCTTGACTTGCACAAGCCGTTTGTCGACCGGATCTACTTTATCCGGGATGGTATCCGTTTCAACCGGACACCCGAGCTGGTTGATGTCTGGTTTGACAGCGGCTCCATGCCGTTTGCCCAACTGCACTATCCGTTTGAAAACCGCGAAGAGTTTGACCGAACCTTTCCGGCCGATTTCATTGCCGAGGGGGTTGATCAAACCAGAGGGTGGTTCTACACCCTTCATGCCATAGCGGCGCTGATTTTTGACAAGCCGGCATATCGGAACCTGATTGTCAACGGCCATATTCTTGACCGGAACGGTCAGAAGATGTCGAAGTCGAAAGGGAATGTGGTTGATCCGTTTGAAATCATGGAGCGTTACGGAGCCGATGCCCTCCGCTGGTACCTGCTCGTGACCAGTCCTCCCTGGAGACCGAAGTCGTTCAATGCCGATGAGATCGAGGAGGAGCAGCGCAAGTTTTTCCGGGCATTTATCAACAGCTACAACTTTTTTGTGCTCTATGCCAATGTGGACGGCTTTACCTTTGCCGAGCCGGAAATTGCCCTGCAGGAGCGTTCCGAGCTCGACCGTTGGGTGCTCTCAAGCCTGAACACCCTTGTTGGCAGCGTCGAGATGCGCATGGAGCAGTATGATCTGACCGGAGCCGTCCGCCTTATCAACGATTTCACGGTGGACGATCTTTCAAACTGGTATATCCGCCGCTCCCGGAAACGGTTCTGGAAAAGCGACATGGGCCCTGACAAGATTGCGGCCTACCAGACGCTCTATCAAACCCTTGAAACCCTCTCGCGGCTGCTCGCTCCCTTTACGCCCTTTCTGGCTGATCGTATCTACCTGAATCTCAACAGTGTCAGCCGCCGTGACGGTTCTGAATCGGTGCATCTGGCGGAGTTTCCGCTTGTTGACAGCCGCGCTCTTGATCGGCCGCTGGAGCAGCGCATGAAAAAAGCCCAGCTCATTACCTCGCTCGTGCGTACCATGCGTGAAAAGGCCTCAATCAAGGTTCGCCAGCCGCTCAGCCGTATTCTGCTTGCCGTTGACGATGCTGCGGCCCGCGATGAGTACACCCTTGTTGCCGACATCATTATGGAAGAGGTCAATGTTCAGAAGATAGAGTACATCGAGGAAGATGGTTCGGTGATCAGCAAAAAGGTGAAACCCAACTTCAAAACCCTTGGCCCCCGTTTCGGCAAGGAGATGAAGGCGCTGGCCGAAGCCATCAGGGTGATGAGCCATAAACAGATTGCCCTGCTTGAAAAAGAGGGTGCCCTTGAGCTTGAGCTTGATGGCCGGTTCTTTGCGCTGAATCGTGAGGATGTCGAGATCATGCATGAGGATATTGAGGGTTGGCTGGTCGCATCGGATGAGGCCCATGGGATCATGGTTGCGCTTGACACCGAGATGACCGAAGAGCTTGCCATGCTTGGCCTCTGCCGCGAACTGGTCAGTCGCATCCAGACGCTCCGCAAGGAGAGCGGCCTGGAGATTACCGACCGGATCGCACTCTCTATTGAGGGTTCTGAAAAACTTCTGGATGCGGTGAGAAAAAATGATGCGTATATTAAAGCCGAAACTCTTGCCACAGCCATTGCTATCGCTCAGGGTGAGCCTTCAGGAGCAGGAGAAGGAAAGATGGAGCTGCTGAACGGTGAAAATTGCCGCTTATCGCTTGAAAAATCCGTTGGTTAATTGTATTATTTAACTCTTTATTTTTACGGTCGGCTGTTGGAATAAATTTATTCTGTGTACTATGGCTAAAAAAAGCAGTGTGGCCTCGAAAAAGGAAAATGAGGTTATTGAGGAACCAGTCCTTACCAAGACCTATTTAACCGACGAAGAGCTTGAGCATTTCAGGCAGTTATTGCTGAAAAGGCGTGAAGAGGTGCTTCGTGATCTCGATATACTTCGTTCCGCCCTTTCCGACGAAAACGTGGAGGATTCCATTAACTCCAATTACTCCATGCACATGGCCGACCACGGGACTGAAACCATGGAACGTGAACAGCGTTTCATGTTTATTGCCCGGGACGAGAAATATATTGGTTATATCGATCAGGCGCTTGACCGGATTCGGAACAAGACCTACGGTATTTGTATCAAGTCGGGTAAACCTATTCCGAAAAAGCGGCTTGAGGCTGTGCCGCACACTTCGGTGAGAATTGAGTTCAAGCAGGGAAAGAAGTAGGAAAGAAAACTTTTTTCCATTCGTGAGAGCGGGGCTTGGTTGTTTATTTTCAGAGTAAAGGCGTACCGCGCAACGTTGTACGCCTTTATCTTGTCTATTCAGTCGTTTTCATCCTTGTCGGTCGTTACATCGCTGACCGGTACCGGGTAGTCACCGCTGAAGCATGCGGTGCAGTAGCTCCCTTTTTCATGTTCAAATGATGGCACGCTGTTCATCAGACCCTCCATCGAGAGGTATTTGAGTGAATCGACCCCGATATACTCCCTGATTTTTTCGATCTCCTCCTTGTCATTGTGCAAGGTGTCGAACATGTGGGTCAAAAGCTGCCGTTTGGTAGGAAAATCCATACCATAAAAACAGGGGTTGGTGATCGGCGGCGAGCTGATGTGCAGGTGAATCGCCTTTGGATCGGCTTCGCGGATCAGCTTGATGAGCATTTTTGCCGTGGTGCCCCGGACAATGGAGTCGTCGATAAGAATAATGGGTCGATTCTGCAGGACGCCGCGCACAATATTGTATTTGGAACGAACCTTGATGTCCCGGCTGTGAATACCCGGCTGGATGAAGGTTCTGCCTACATAGTGGTTGCGGATCAGGCCGTGCTCAAATCGTGCCGCCCGATTCATTTTGTTGCTTTCGCGCACAAACCCGAGGGCCGCCGTATTGGATGAGTCGGGCACGCTGACCACGGTCAACTCCTTTTCACCATCCTGATGCTCGATGCCTGACTCTCTTGCTAGGTTTTTGCCGAGGTTGCGGCGCACCTTGTCAACCGAATACTTGAAAATAAAGCTGTCAGGCCGGGCAAAATAGACATATTCAAAAATGCAGCGGGCCTTGCGTTCCGAGCTTGGCAGAAAGAGCGAGGTCGGCTTTTCATTTGCCACAGCGAGGTGGTCGATCAAAAGGATCTCGCCCGGCTCGATATCGCGGATATATTCGGCCTGGATGATATCAAAGGCGCAGGTTTCGCTGGCAACAACGTAGGTCAATTCTCCGGTAAGAGGATCAACCTTTTTGCCGAGGGCGAGCGGACGGAAGCCGTAAGGGTCTCTTGCGGCAATCATCTGGTTGTTGGCCAAAATAACAATGGAGTAGGCACCCTCAACCTGCATCAAGGCCTCGTAGATCTGGTGCAGCGGCTCCTTTTCACGGCTTCTTGCTGCCAGGTGCGGAATGATCTCCGTATCGGACGATGCCTGAAAGATAACGCCGAGCTCAGTCAGTTCCCGCCGCATTGAACGGGAGTTGGTCAGGTTTCCGTTATGAGCTATGGCAAGGCTTCCGGAGCGGTAGGTGAGTGAAAAGGGCTGGATATTGCTGGTCGAAGTGGAAGAGCCGGTGGTTGAGTAACGATTGTGCCCTATCGCGGCATAACCGCCAAGGGTATCAAAAATGGTCTCATCCCTGAAAACTTCCGAAACCAGCCCCATTCCCTTGTGCTGCTTGAAAAGTGTTTTCTTTTTTGCCTTGTTGTAATCCGCAACAACAATACCAGCCGCTTCCTGTCCTCTGTGCTGAAGGGAGTAGAGTCCATAGAAGGTATCTTCAGCGGGAGTTTTTGAATTAAAAACACCGAAAACTCCACACATAGGCAATGATATGTTAAAGTTGTGTAAACTCGTCAGGAACCACAATAATGGTAATTGAACAACAATATTCAAACGGAAAATATAAAATAATCGTTGCAGAGGAGTACCCTTCTCTGTTTTTCGCGTGCTATCCGCTTCGGAAGCGGTAAGTTAAGAGCAACGGAGCCGAGTCGGGTTCAGGGTGTTATATTATTTTAGGTGCAGCCGGGAGAGTTGCGTTTTTCATTCACTTAGCCAAAAAAAGAACATGTCGTTTATTGCAAAAAGAATCAAGGAGCCGCCCGGCATCGCCATCTGGGTTGCAGTTACCCTCCTGTGGGGTACGGTTTTTTACTGGACATCCATTTTTATGCTCCGCGAGGCCACGCTCCGCCTTGACCAGGGCTTTTTTAACCCATCATGGCACGAGCTGCTCAGGGTTTATGGCGTTCAGGTCGCTGTACTTATTGTGGTTGCCCTGGTAGCCATGCAGGTCAGAAAGATGCTGGACCCGGGCAGCAAACAACAGATGCAGCGTTGGCAGAATATTTCGGAAGGAAAGGGAGAGAAGATTTTTATCTCGTTTGCCGGAAGTATTGCAACCAGCTTTTTCTTTACCACGCTGACCGCGCTGACCTTTCTAGCCTCATCTTCTCTGCTGGATTTTGCGGTTGTGTTGACGCTTCAGGTGGTGCTGCTTGCCGCACTCTTCAATATTCTGGCCGGCATAGCGGCATCCTTGCTGGTGGGTATCATCTTTCTTGTTGCCAAAATTGGCTGGAAACAAAAGGGGTAACTTTTGAGACGGGGCAGGTTTTTTGATGGAGAGGCTGGAAAACAAAAAAGCGGAGGGAACTCCCTTCGCTTTTTCTGATTTTTATGTGGAGCTAAGGAGACTCGAACTCCTGACCCTTTGCATGCCATGCAAATGCTCTACCAACTGAGCTATAGCCCCTTGTGTGGAGGAATAAAAAAAGAAAAAAAACTTGCTTTTGCAACTTGTTTTGTTGATTCTTTGGGATGAAGGGTGTTATTAATGCTAAAACAAGCTGTTATGTCACTGATGTTTGTCATTAAGGAGGGTTTTTCGGGCATTGGAAGGGCCCGGCTACCTGCGGCCATTACGGTTACGATAAGTTTTTTTGCGCTTGTGCTGCTTGGGCTTTTCGGTACGCTCTCGCTAAGTTTTTTTGATGTGATTCAGGAGCTGCGCAGCCGGGTGGATCTCGAGGTTTTTTTGGGTGACTCAATGACGGAGCCTCAGGCAATCGAGGCCACTGGTGAGATAAAAAAGCTCAGGGGCGTGCGGGAGGCAACCTATGTTTCGAAGGATGAAGCGGCCCGGCGTTTTACGCATGACTTTGGGGAGAACGTGGTTACCATACTTGGCTCAAACCCGCTGCCCCGATCGGTCAGGGTTAAGTTTTTGCCGGATTATGCGCGGCCCGAAAGTGTTGAGCGCCTGGTGCCGGCAATCCGCCGGATCATTCCCGGTGTTGATATTCGCTATAATCAGGCCGCGTTGGGTCAGATAGAGAAGAATGCGCACCTCTTTACCCTGCTTACCGGCGCTATCGGGGTTCTGATAGCCTTGGCCACGCTGGTGCTGATCGGCTATACGATCCGCCTTGCCATGTATTCCCGGCAGGAAAAAATCCGAACCATGCGTCTGGTTGGTGCTACAGCATGGTTTATCGGAGCCCCCTACATTATTGAAGGGGCGCTTCAGGGCGTGCTTTCCGGAGGGATGGCTGCAGGGGCCATCTACCTGCTTTTCGAGCAGTTGCTGTTGCGCTATGAGCCAGTGATTTATCAGGTCATGCAGCCTTCAACCCTGCTGATTTACCCGGCGATTGTGCTGCTTGGCCTCGTGCTTGGCATTTTTGGCAGTGCAATGTCGGTGAGCAAATACCTCAGGGTTGTTTCAAAGCGGTAGCTGGGTTATTGATTGAGCGAGTAGAGCAGGATAATTTCCCGGCTCCACTCGTCGGAGTCCGGTGTTTCAAGAATCAGCGGTATCTCTTCACAGGCCGAGTGGTGCATGATGAAGGAGAATGCCTCCATGCCGATGGTGCCCTTGCCGATACTGGCATGTCGGTCAAGATGGCTGTTGAGCGGACGGAGGGCATCATTGAGGTGCATTGCGCGCAGGTAGCTCAGCCCGACAATCCGGTCGAACTCCCCGAAGGTATGCTCGATGGCTTCGGTGGAGGAGAGGTCGTAGCCGCTGGCAAAGAGGTGGCAGGTGTCGAGGCAGACACCGACCCTTGTTTTGTCTTCAACCTGCTCGATCAGGGAGGCCAGTTGTTCAAAGCGGTATCCGAGATTTGTGCCCTGCCCGGCCGTATTTTCAATAACAGCGGTAACGTCCGACGTTGCCTCAAGTGCCATATTGATTGACTCGGCAATCAGTTGCAGGCTCACCTCCTCACTCACTTCATTCAGATGGCTTCCGGGATGAAAGTTCAGCATCACGAGGCCAAGGCTTTCTACACGCTGCATCTCATCAATAAAGGCTTCACGCGAATTGCGGAGTTTCAGGGGATCCGGATTGCCGAGGTTGATCAGATAGCTGTCGTGTGGCAAAATATCCTGGGCCCTGAACCCGCCGTCACTGCAGTTTTTCCGGAAAGCCTCGATGGAAGCCTCGGTGAGTTTCGGGGCTCTCCACTGCCGCTGGTTTTTGGTGAACATGGCAAATGCCTTTGCCCCGATCAGGGAGGCCTGGAGTGGCGCATTTTCTACTCCTCCGGCAATACTGACGTGTGCTCCAACCCGTTTCATAGCATTCAGATAGTGTTGAAAAAAATAGGATTAATCGGTAGAGCCGAATTTTTTGGCCTGCGCGGTGGTGAGGTTCACGCTTTCGCGGACAGCAAATAACCGCTCTTTGGTTGAAGAGCTGGAGAGCATTTCGCCCAGAAGCCCGGTTGAAAAGAGCTGGACACCGAGTATGAGTAGCAGGATTCCGAGGAAGAGGATCGGCCGGTTGCTTACCGGTTTGTTGAGCAGAATTTTATCGAGGGTGATATAGAGGCTGATGCTGAAACCAAGGAGCATGCTTATCAGGCCGGCCATACCGAAAAAATGCATGGGACGGCGAAGGTAGCGGGTAATAAAGAGGACGGAGAGAAAGTCAAAGAGTCCTGAAAAAAACCGTGAGGAGCCGTATTTGGTCTCGCCGAATTGCCGTGCGCGGTGCCGGACCGGCAGTTCGGTGACTTTGAAGCCGTCCCACTCGGCCAGCACGGGAATATAGCGGTGCATCTGGCCGTGCAGTTCAAGCCGCCGGGTGACCGCACGGCGGTAAACCTTGAGGCCGCAGTTGAAATCGTGCAGGGTGATGCCGGTAAAGAGCCGTGTTACGGTATTGAAGAGCTTTGATGGCAGGGTTTTGGAAAGCGGATCCTTGCGCTCCTGCTTCCATCCGCTCACCAGGTCATATCCCTCATGCAGCTTTTTGATCAACTCCTTGATGGCAAAGGGGTCATCCTGCAAGTCGGCATCAAGGGTGCAGACACACTCACCTGCGGCGGCCATGAACCCGGCCGAGAGCGCAGCGGTTTTGCCGAAGTTTCTCTGAAACGAGATCAAACGAAGTTCCGGCTTTGAGGGGATGAGGCGCTCTATCACCCTGCACGAATTGTCCGTGGAACCATCATCCACCATGATGATTTCAAAGGTGAAGGGCTCCGGAAACAGGCGGTGCAGCTCGGTTTCCTGCATGGCACCATAGAGCTGGCTGAGGAGTTCCGGAAGCGATTCCTCTTCATTGAAGAGCGGAACAATGACGGAGAGTGAGGTCAAAAGGGTAATGGATAAAGGACAATGGAATCATGAACAATTCAAAAGTAAGGAGTAACGGGGCCAAAGCCAAACCCTTCTGCCTCAGACCCCTCTCATGCGGGGATCCCAGATGTATTTGTGAAGCTGGAGCTGCATGCGAACCCTCAACCGGTCACCGAGAATCCATTCGGCCAGCTCCCTTGGCTCCAGTTCACCGAACGCCACCCCCATCATCACGGTGCAGGAGTCGCCGAGGCGGTGTTCCAGAATGAGTGAGCGGGCCCACTCATAATCCTCTCTCGTTGCAATGACTGTCTTGAATTCAAACCTCTGCCGGTCGGCCGGGAGAGCCTGCAGGGCAAGCTGGATATTTTCAGGATTGTTCTGAGCGGCCACTCCGGATGAGGGCGGCTTGAGGTCAATGATCTTGTGGACACGCCGGTCAACCCTGGCGACGGAGAGAAAGCCTCCGGTTTCAAGCAGGAGCTGCTGGCCCGTGTCACAGAGCTGCTGCATGAGGGGGTAGACGGCGGGCTGCAGGAGCGGTTCACCGCCAGTGACCTCAATACAGGGAGCCTGAAAGGCAAGTGCTCTGCGGATAATCTCCTCTTGCTCAAGCCGGGTGCCGCCGGTTTCGGCATAGGCGGTGTCGCAGCTTCGGCAACCGTGGCCGCACCCGGCAAGCCGGATGAAGGTGCAGGGCCAACCGGCAAAGGAGGACTCACCCTGGATGGAGCAGAAGATCTCGCTGATGTTGAGCGTGTTGGTGCTCATTGCTGCTCTTCCTGCAGCAGTTTTTCAAGCGCCTCCGCATAGAGCCGGTGCTCGCACTCAAGCACTCTCTCGGCAAGGCTCTCCGATGTATCGTCCGGCAGCACTGGAACCCGGTGTTGCAGCAGAATCCGCCCCTTATCGTACTCCTCGTTGACAAAGTGCACGGTTGCACCGCTCTCTTTTTCGCCGGCCTGAAGCACCGCCGCGTGGACATGGATGCCATACATCCCCTCGCCACCGAATTTCGGCAAGAGGGCCGGATGGATGTTGAGGATTTTATCCGGGAATGCCCTGACGACCGCTTCAGGCACCTTGCGCATATAACCTGCCAGCAGAATATTTTCAATCCGGTGCTCCCGCAGCGCGTGGATCATGGCCGCAGCAAACTCATCAAAGGAGGCGAACTGTTTTTCCGTGATGTGCAGGGTTGCTATGCCGTTCTCTTGGGCAAACTCCATGGCTCCGCACGCTGAGCGGTTGGAGAGGCAGAGCACGATCTCTGCATTGAGCGGTTTTTCAGCTATTGCCTGATAGATCGACCTGAAATTGCTGCCATTGCCGGAACAGAAAACGGCCAGGCGGGTTTTATGGTGAGCCATTTGTGGTTGTTTTCGCGTAACGATTTTTTTTCGGGCTCCTCTCCTGCACGTCGGTTCCTCTGACGATTGAGTGAGCATATTCCCCTAATATGCAATCAAGATCACCTCTTTTCAAAAGGTTAACGAGATGAGTCGAACAATGATTGAGCGCCGGAGTTCAATGATTTGCCCCACTCCCTTTTATGGATTTTTTCCGGTGCGGCAGTTATCCCTGCTTCCCGCTCGAAAACTCTTTTTATTGTGCTGAGATTATCAGTATACTTGCCGGAACTCTTTTTCTGAAAGTACGTTAAATAGCGTGATATACTTGCGGCTGGTTTCGGCGGGTTGGTATATTTGGACAGTTAAAAAGTATTTTTTTGTACTGTTTCTTGCGGGTACAAACTCAACTGGTAGTCAAAATGATAAAATTAGCGGACGTTACGGACAAAATTGCTCTCTATCAGGATCCTCTCTCCGGTCAAAAACATTTGCGCACAACCTGCCGGCATAGAGCGGGATCGTTGTTGCATGCGTTTTCTGCCAGCGAGTATGTGGCGCATCCCACCTATCTCTCTATGCAAATAGATCATGATTGCCATATTCACCTCGAACCGGAATTCCTTCAATATCTCAATCACAGTTGCGACCCAAACATCTATGTTGATGTGACACGCCGTGAGTTTATCTGCCTTCGTGATATTGAGGCGAATGAAGCGATCACCTTTTTTTATCCTTCGACCGAATGGGCCATGGATCAGGAGTTTGATTGTGCTTGCCGAAGTGAGAACTGTTTGGGTGCAATTAAAGGTGCGATGCATCTGGAGGAGCATCTGCTTCCCCGTTACAAGTTTACGCCCCATATCATCGAAAAACTTCAGGGGCCTGCACCGGAACAACAACCGGTTCATGAACCTAACGCTAATTGATTCTCTGCTATGAAACTCTGTGTGCTCTACTCCTCTTATGAGTATTCCGATTCGCCGACAAAAGATTATGACCCATTGAGGGGCATCAAGCCCTATTTGATGGATCATGAGGTTGAAATGGCCGACATTCATAAAGCTACGGCCGTTGCTCAGGTACGGGCCCTTATTCAGCAGGGTTTTGATTTGTTTATCAATCTTTGCGATGGCGCATTTGACTCTGATTGTGCCGGTATAGAGGTGGTGCAGACGCTTGAATATTTTAATGCTCCTTTTACCGGGGCGGCTTCTGATTTTTACGAGCCGACCCGTGAAGATATGAAGCGTGTGGCCCGGAGTTTCGGTATCAAGACCCCACTGCATCGCTATGTCATGACGGAGGATGACATTGCGGAAGCTGGCCGGAATTTGCGCTTTCCCCTCATTGTCAAGCATCCAAACAGCTACGCCAGTATTGGCATGACCCGTACTTCGCGTGTAGAAACACCAATGGCGCTACGCGAGGAAGCTGAGCGCATTATCAAGGAGTTTGGTGAGGCATTGGTTGAAGAGTTTGTTGAAGGGCGGGAGTTTACGGTGTTGGTTGCCGAGAATGCCCAGGATCCGGCCAACCCGGTCGTCTTTCCTGCAGTAGAGTTTTCATTTCCGGAAGGTGAGTGTTTCAAACACTTTGATTTGAAATGGGCCGACTATCAGAACATGACCTGCTGTGCCGTCGATAATGCAGAACTGGACAAGCGTCTCTCTACCTTGTCGGCCCAACTTTTCACGGGTTTGAATGGCTCGGGCTACGGGCGATGCGATATTCGGATGAATAGTGAGGGCGAGTTGTTTCTGCTGGAAATCAATCCCAATTGCGGGGTCTTCTACGACCCGGAAGAGGCGGGAAGTGCGGATTTCATCCTGCTCAACTATCCGGATGGTCACCATGAATTTCTTCGGTTGTTGCAGGAAGCCGCATGGAAACGCCGAGAGAACCGCATTAAAAACTGGGAGATAACCTTCGACCCGAAAGCCGGTTACGGTATGTACGCAGCACGCGATATTAAGCCGGGTGAGCTTATCCAGGCTTTTGAAGAACAAGAGCATGTTCTGGTATCACGGAGCTATGCCGAGCAGCATTGGGATAGCCAGCACCTGCGCTGGCTTCGGCAATATGCCTACCCGATCACCGACGAAATCTGGGTGATGTGGAGTAAACATCCTCGTGACTGGAAGCCCATTAACCACTCTTGCAATCCCAATGCCTGGCTGGAAAACCTCAATCTGGTTGCCCGCCGTTTTATCGGTTCCGGTGAGCAAATCATGATCGATTACGCAACCTTCTGCCATGCGACGATGGAAGAGTTTGCATGTGCATGCGGGGAAGAGGAGTGTCGTCACCTCATTACGGGCAACGATGCCACGCTGCCCTTTATGTCGCGCTATCAGGGGCATGTTTCAGATTATGTCAAAACAAGGATCGCCGGACTCACCCAGCAACCTGCGTAGTGTGGTGAGCGCCGGAAAATCATTTCCTGTGGGCCGATATGAGTAATCTCAAGTTTGCCGTTGCCCTCTGGCAATATGTTCGGCCTTATCGCTGGTATGTCCTCTTTATTTTGCTGGGATTGACGGTCGAGTTCTGTTATGAGGCGGGATTGCGCTATAGCCTCAAGTTCCTGGTTGACGATGTTATCCTGAAGAAGAAGCTGGATATTTTTTACTTGCTCTTCGCCCTGTTTGGAGTGGGCGGGGTGGTTTACAGCTTTTTCAGCGTCACTTGCGATTACTACTGGGCAAAATACGGGTCGAAAATTTTCAGCGACCTCTGCCATGATCTCTTCCGCCATTTGCAACTGCTGCCGCTGGAATATCACGAGCGCCAAAGCACGGGTGATCTTATGTCACGCTTTAGCTCGGATGCCTGGAATATTGATAACGCCCTGGTGATTGTCTTGCCGGCCGCTTTTCTCAGCATAGGCGAGTTAATTGTCTCTTCGGCACTGCTCCTGCAGCTCAGTCCGCTCCTCTTTTCCGGCGTTCTGGTCGGTATGGTTTTCTGCCTCTCTTCACCCCATCTCTTTGCCCGGCAAACCAACAGCGCCAATTATGAATTGAGTCGTTATAACGGGCAGTTAGGAATATTCCTGCAGGAACATCTGAGTGCCTTTAAAATGATCCATGCTTATGGACTCGAAAACCACGTCACGAAACAATACCGTGGACAACTAAACCAGTTCGTTTCAGTTGCAAGCCGGGCTAATTTTTTCTCCTATATCTCGCAGCGGATGCCGAACCTGGCCTTTCTGCTCCTGAATATACTTGTCCTCTTTGCCGCCGGCCTGCTGGTGATGCAGGGCAAGATGACGGTTGGTGCCCTGGTCTCTTACCAGATCATCTTTGTCAGCATGAGTGCCGCAATCAACCACATGACCTGGATAATTCCAAACTTGTCGACGGCCAAAGCCTCAATGCAACGGTTGCAGGAGGTGCTCGAAGTGCCCCTTCCCCCGCAAGAGCAGCACTACGACAATGAATCGGTTAACTTTACGGGGGAAGTTGAGTACCGCCATGTTGGTTTTTCCTACAACAACGGCCAGTCGGTTTTGAACGATCTCAGTTTCCGGATCGAACCAAAAAGCTTCACCGTTTTTATCGGGCCCAGCGGAGCCGGCAAAACCACACTCATCAATCTGCTGCTGCGTTTTTATGAACCCACTACCGGGCTCATCCTGATCAATGACATGGAGAGCAGCCGGCTCAATCCTCACTTACTGCGCAGTTATATTGGCGTTGTTGCCCAGGAGGTCAATCTGTTCAACCTCTCCATTGCCGAGAACATCCGCATGGGAAAGCTGGATGCCGATCAAAAAGCTATAGAAAAGGCGGCAAAGCAGGCCGAGATCCATGAGTTCATCATCTCACTGCCTGAGCAGTATGAAACCCTTTGCGGGGAATCAGGTGGGTTGTTGTCGGGTGGTCAGCGCCAGCGCATTGCACTCGCACGCGCTTTGGTGCGTGAACCCCTGATGCTGCTGCTTGACGAAGCCACCTCGGCGCTCGATCCGCTGACCGAGCAGGATATCCTGAAGACAATCCTGAAACTCCGGAGCCAGTGTACGATAGTGGCCATTACCCATAAACTGAATTTGGCCGTTGAAGCGGATATGACTTTTGTTATGGACAAAGGCTCTATCGTCGAACAGGGCAGTCACGCCGAACTGTTAAACAATAACGGGTTGTATGTTCGCTTCTGGAATCATTCAGAAAAACTTGAGGAAGAGCATTGAATTCAACTGCCCGTCGGGGTGAAGATAAATCCACTCATCATATTAATGAATCGTAACTCTTAATAATCTAAGCAAATTGTCATGAACGTTTTTGGTATTGGTGTGGGTAAAGGCAAGGGATTTCTGGGGGTTTATGCGGTCAATTTTTACAAAAAGGGTGAGATCGTCATGGATCTCAGCATCGGTGAAGAGAGTTCGGTTCGCGATCTCAGGACTATTGAGTTAGCCACCCGCCACATTGATCATCCGTTTGGGAGATATGTCAACCATCATTGTGCGCCTACCTGCACCATTGACAAGAGGCGTGAGCTTATGATAGCTCTTAATGATATTAATATCGGCGATGAAATCACCTTCGACTACTCGGTCAATGAGTCCGCTATAGCAGCGCCGTTTGAATGCAGTTGTGGTGCTCCTGGTTGTAAGGGATCAATTTAATTGTCATAACGTGGTAGTGCACCGGTAACGGCATTACCGAAATCATGCAGGCCGTTCTCGCTTCAAAAAGGTTGCGGTGTTGAACCATGCATTGTGACTGAATGGCCTTGCGTGATGTGTGCCAACTTCTTTTTTAACTTGATTTTCCCTAACTTTGCCGTAATACATTTCCACTCTGCACGCCGGTGTGAAAAGCTTTGCTCAGATATGCTGTTCCAAAACTTTCATCAATGTTATGCGCTCATTGCGCAAAAACAAGGAGGCAAGAATGCAAAAAGAAAAAAAGGTCGGGGGAGTTAACGCTCTGATTCATCTTCCGGAAAAAGGAGCAATCATGAGGAAAGCCGCATGGCTTGCTTTATTCGGTCTCATGCTCTGCTTTGGCTCGGCATCAGCCGGCACCATTGCGGAAGAGCACCAGAGAGCCAAAGATGGCGGGTATGAAAAAGAGTATGAGAAGTCAATGAAAGAGGTTGAAGGTACAAGAACAAAAGAGGAGCACGAGAAGTATCACCAACAGCAGGAGCAAAAAAACAACCAGACGGATAAAGAGGAAGATTACGGCAAAACTTATCAGGAAAAACAGTTGGGGACGGAGAACAGGATTCGCACCTGGTAAGTTAAAGCAAGCTCTCATTACCTTCGCCTGTCATTCAGCCGAACGATGGGCGAGGGCTGTGCAGTACCAGATTACTCGAAGTTTGGGCAATTGTACTCCCTCAATACCATTGCGTTTAAACATGTTCTCAATCAGAGCGGCTATTTGATGGGAGCCCGGTGCCACTCACTGCACGCTTGCGCCCTATCGGGCCGGGAAACATGGCAAGAGCATCCTGACCGTCCATCAGTTCTACCGGCACGGCGGCAATCAAATCCTGTTTGGATTATCATCCAACAATCTGCAAATAAGGCGGATCAATCTTTCAGGTCCCTATAAAAAATAGATGGAGGATATGTATGGGTCGTGCAAAAAAAATGGATTTAATTTTATGGGTTTTGATATCAATTGCTGCATTGATCTCGACGGTTCAGGGTTTACACATCAGTAATTTTTTCAATATGCACGGGCCATCAATGCTGGTGATTGTTTGTGTCATATTCACCTTCATGCATGGTTATCAACGATATGGTTGGAAGGATTTGATGGTGTTTTTTTTTATTGCCATCGTGTTTGGAAACCTCTATGAAAACCTGAGCATCACCACGGGCTTTCCTTTTGGGCACTATCATTATACCGGTCAACTCGGGCCCAAATTTATCCATGTACCGTATATCATAAACATTGCCTACTTCCAGATGCTTTATCTGGCTTGGACATTGGCCCATGTACTTGTCGATAACTACTCGAACGCTTTGAAGGGCAGCTATATTATTGTTCTGCCGGTTGTAGCCTCATTTGTGATGGTGATGTGGGATATGGTGATTGATCCGCACATGTCAACCATTTCCCAACACTGGATATGGCATCAGGGCGGGCCGTATTTTGGTGTTCCATTTGTAAACTATATGGGATGGTTTCTTTGTGTATTCACCATGAATATGCTTTTTGCGTTCTATCTTTCGAAGAAAGGCGATGAAGCGCCACCTGCAATTATTTTTACAAAACGTTTCTGGATGCAGGCCGTCTGCATCTATCTGACATGGCCACTCTCCTTTGTAATTAAAGGGTTCTGCATTCCCGACTCAACCGTTCCCACCATGGACGGCCGTCTCTGGCACTCCACCGACTTGTATCAAACCGCCGGGCTTATCTCAATTGTCACCATGTGCTTTATTGCACTACTGGTTTTCATAAAAGTTGCGGTACTCAATCATGTACCTGAGAGTTAATCTGAACGTATTAATTTGTATTTTGATGCATGAATTTGTTGCCATGAGGCAAGCACTCACAATTTCTATTTCCCACATCTCTAACTGTCACAGGAGGAAAGATGAAGATCGAAGAGCTGATCAGTGCAGTACAACGCACTTTGGGTGTTGACGTAGACGGCAAGGCTGGACCTGAAACCTGGGGAGCTATCTACAAGCACATAGTCAGCCCTACCCTTCCGGATACGCCGCCCGAACCCGACATAGCACCTGTCGATCCCAGAAGTGAAAAAGTCATCGCAACGCTCTTGTCGCAGGTAAAGCCATTCGCACGCGCTCTTGTCCAGAAAGCAGCCCTAAACGGAATTAGCATAAAGATAATCGGTGGTTTCAGGACATATGCAGAACAAGACGCCCTTTATGCGCAAGGCCGAACGTCTCCAGGCCCTATTGTAACCAACGCGAAGGGAGGGTACTCAAATCACAACTTCGGGATTGCATTCGATGTCGGGGTTTTTGAGCGGGAGAAGTATCTCGGTGATTCACCTAAGTACAAGGCTGTGGGTGTTCTCGGTACAGAGTTGGGATTAGAGTGGGGCGGAAACTGGAAAGGTATTGTCGATCAGCCTCACTTCCAGCTTCGACCCGCGTGGGCATCGAAAATGAAGGAGTCGGAAATGCTGGCAGAGTTGAGAACCCGCGTCTCTGGTGACTTACCAATTTACGCATAGGCCGATACTTTTGTTCCCACAGTTCCTGCCATCTCCTTTTCCGGCGGCGGCGGCTCAGCGCTTTTGCTGCTTTTCCTGGTGCAGAGCGCCCACAAATAATTGGGGATTTTTTCTTAAATTCCGGCTATCACAAAGGGCTCTTCAAACGATAAAATAAATTTTCTGCAAATGTCTGATCCTGTCATCAAGCGGGCGCTGGTCTCTGTATCTGATAAAACCGGTATTGTTGAATTCTGCCGGGAGTTGAGTGGTATGGGCGTTGAAATTTTCTCAACTGGGGGTACCTTGAAGTCGCTTCAGGATGCAGGCGTCAGCGCCGCCTCCATTTCAACCATTACCGGTTTCCCGGAAATCATGGATGGCCGGGTCAAAACCCTCCACCCGAAAATTCACGGCGGACTGCTTGCCGTCCGGGAGAATCCGGACCATGTGAAGCAGGCAACCGAGAACGGTATCGGCTTTATTGATCTGGTTGTGGTCAACCTCTACCCCTTTGAGGCTACAGTTGCCAAGCCGGACGTTACTTTTGAAGATGCCATAGAGAATATTGATATCGGCGGCCCATCCATGCTGCGCAGTGCGGCGAAGAACAACGAGTCGGTCACGGTGGTCACCGAGAGTGCCGATTACGCTTTGGTGCTGCAGGAGATGCGCCAGAACAACGGTGCAACGAAACGGGTAACCCGCCTGACGCTTGCCCTGAAGGTTTTTGAACTTACATCCCGTTATGACCGTGCCATTGCCTCCTATCTCGGAGGAGCCGTCGGCGGAGCGCAACCGGCTTCAAACAGCATGACCTTGAAGCTTGAGCGTGAGCTTGATATGCGTTACGGTGAGAACCCCCACCAGAGCGCCGGGCTCTACCGCCTGACCGACGAGAACGGAAGCCGCTCCTTTGGCGACTTTTTTGAGAAGCTGCATGGCAAGGAGCTCTCCTACAACAACATGCTCGACATTGCCGCCGCCGTCTCGCTGATTGAGGAGTTCCGTGGCGAGGAGCCGACCGTGGTGATTATCAAGCACACCAACCCGTGCGGCGTTGCGCAGGCTCCAACCCTTGCCGAAGCCTATCGCCGTGCATTTTCAACCGATACCCAGGCTCCCTTTGGCGGCATTATCGCCTTCAACCGTCCGCTCGACATGGAAGCGGCTCGTGCAGTCAACGAGATTTTTACCGAAATTCTTATCGCCCCGGAATTTGAGGAAGGGGTGCTTGAGCTGCTGATGAAGAAAAAAGATCGCCGGCTGGTGCGTCAGACGAATGCCCTCCCGAAAGGTGGCTGGGAGTTCAAGTCGACCCCCTTCGGGATGCTGGTTCAGGAGCGCGACAGCAAAATTGTGGCAGAGGAGGATCTGCAGGTTGTGACCAAACGGCAGCCGACCGAAGAGGAGATTGCTGACTTGATGTTTGCCTGGAAGATTTGCAAGCATATCAAGTCGAACACCATTCTCTACGTCAAGAACCGCCAGACCTACGGCGTTGGTGCCGGTCAGATGTCGCGCGTCGACTCCTCCAAAATCGCACGCTGGAAGGCTTCGGAAGTGAATCTTGACCTGCATGGATCGGTTGTGGCCTCCGATGCCTTCTTCCCCTTTGCTGATGGTCTGCTTGCCGCGGCTGAAGCTGGTGTTACGGCTGTCATCCAACCGGGCGGATCGATTCGCGATAACGAGGTCATTGAGGCGGCTGATGCCAACAACCTTGCCATGCTCTTTACCGGAATGCGTCACTTCAAGCACTGAGCGAAGATTAGAAAAGCGTACGCCGGGCATGGAGTGCAGAAATAAAAAGAGATCGGGGTTGTGCGTCGAAGTGCACCCCGATTTTTTTTTTGACGGAGAGCACAAGAGTTTCAATGAACTAAAACAAGAAAAGAGAGAGGTGACAATGGAACAGCGAAAACTTGGAACCGAGGGACTCTGGGTATCGGCGCAGGGACTCGGCTGCATGGGGATGAGTGACTTTTATGGCAAGCGGGACGAGGCTGAATCCATTGCCACCATCCATCTTGCCCTTGAGCGGGGAGTGAATTTTTTTGATACCTCCGACATGTATGGCCCCTTTACCAATGAAGAGCTGCTTGGCCGGGCGATCAAGGGGCGCCGCAACGAGGTTATTGTGGCCACAAAGTTTGGCATCATGCGCAGCGCCCCGTCGAAGGATGGCGGCTGGGCGCCAATCACCGGTATCTGCGGCCGGCCGGAGTATGTTCGTTCATGCTGTGACGCCTCGTTGAAGCGGCTTGGAGTTGACCACATCGACCTCTACTATCAGCACCGCGTGGACGGCGAGGTGCCGATAGAGGAGACCGTCGGCGCCATGGCAGAGCTTGTCCGGGCGGGCAAGATTCGCTATATCGGCCTCTCTGAAGCGGGCGTTGAGACCATCCGCCGCGCCCATGCCGTGCATCCGGTGAGTGCTTTGCAGAGTGAGTACTCGCTCTGGAGCCGTGAACCGGAAGATGAAATTCTGCCCACGCTGCGGGAGCTTGGTATTGGTTTTGTGCCCTACAGCCCGCTGGGTCGCGGCTTTCTTACCGGCCAGATCAAAAGCCCTGACGATTTCGCCATTGATGATTACCGCCGCAACTCTCCCCGCTTTCAGGGCGAGAACTTTGTGAAAAACCTGCAACTCGTTGAACGCATAAAGGTTATTGCCAGCCGAAAGGGAGTGACCGCCGGGCAACTGGCTCTCGCCTGGGTGCTGGTACAGGGTGACGACATAGTGCCGATTCCCGGTACCAAGCGCCGAAGCTACCTTGAGGAGAATCTTGCGGCAGGAAGTGTGGTTATCAGTGAGGCTGAGATGGTCGAGATTTCGGAAGCACTGCCAAAGGGCGCGGCATCAGGTGCCCGGTACCCCGAAAGCATGATGAATCTGGTCAACCGATAATCCGGTAGCGGCTCACACCTCTTCCGCTTTCAGCATCTCATGGACTTTTTTGGTCAGCCCGTTAATGGAAAAGGGCTTCTCGATAAAGTCCATATCCTCGTCCATGACTCCGTGAACCGCAATAACCTCTGCGGTATAGCCCGTCATGTAGAGGGTTTTGAGCTTCGGGCAACTCGGGCTAAGTTTTTTGGAGAGATCATTGCCGTTCATTTCCGCCATAACCACATCGGTGAGGAGCAAGTGAATCTCTCCCTGGTGTGCCCTTGCTCTTTGCAGGGCCTCATGGGGCGAGGTGACGGCAAGGACCGAGTAACCCTGATTTTCAAGCGTGAGCTTGCAGAGTTTCATGATATCCGGTTCATCCTCGACCAGCAGGATGGTCTCTTTGTCGCCCTGCAAGTTCTGAACGGCCGGTTCACTTGTTTTTTTTGTGAGCTGATAGCTGTGGCGGGGTAGAAAGATGATAAACCGGCTTTCCTTGCCCCGCTCACTCTGGAAGTCGATATAGCCATGGTTCTGTTTGACAATGCCATAGACGGTCGATAGTCCAAGGCCCGTGCCTTTTCCCTGCTCCTTGGTGGTGAAAAAGGGTTCAAAAATATGGGGGATATCCTTGCTCTCGATGCCACACCCGTTGTCGGTGACCGAAAGGGTGACATAGTCGCCCGCCACCATGCCGGGGAGGGGTGCAGCGCTTTGGGGCTCAACATGCAGGGAACCGGTCTGAATGGTGATATTGCCGCTTCCTGCAATGGCGTCCCTGGCGTTGACACAGAAGTTGACGAGAATCTGGTTGATTTGGGTCGGGTCGATCTTGACCAGGGTGAGATGGCTGGCGGGTATCCACCAAAGGGTGATCTCCTCGCCGATAAGGCGGCGGAGCATCGAGAGCATCCCCTCGACCACAAGGTTCAGTTCAAGGATTTTGGGTATGATGGTCTGCTTTCGGGCAAAAGCAAGGAGTTGGCGGGTCAGGTCGGCTGAGCGGGTTGCCGCCAGATGGATAGCCTCCAGGTCGGCATGGAAGGAGTGGGTTGGATCCTCCTGTTCAAGGGCCATTTCGGAGTGGCCGATGATCACGCCCAGCATGTTGTTGAAGTCGTGGGCGATCCCTCCGGCAAGCTGGCCCACCATCTCCATTTTCTGGGAGTGGGTGAGTGCCTCCTGCATCTTTTCGGCTGCCGATTCAGCTTGCTTGCGGGCGACGATATCCCATGCAATGTCAGCAAGGGCCGTTACCAGCCGGATATCTTCATCGCCATAGCGGTGCAGCTTGTTGCCAACTCCGAGAATGGCTATGACCGTATTGGAACGCATGACCGGTACCACCAGTGTTCTCTGGATTGCGGGATGGTTTTTCGGATGCTGTTCCGCCAGCTCGTTGAGGTCGAACTCGTTTTGGATAATCGCCCTTTTTTCCTCTACGGCACGGCTCCATATTCCTGTTTCACCGAGAGAGGGGTGACCTCCCGGATGCCCGTTCATCTGGCAGAGCTCCGTTTTCATGTTGCTTGAGCAGATCTGCGATGAAGAGAGCGGGTGCAGGTCACTGAGAAAGTGGTAAAAGCCAATGGTGCTTTCCGTGATGCGTTGGGCTTCGTCGAGCGTGCAGCGCAGCAGCTCTTCGAGCGAAGCACTCTCGGCAATATCGAGCAGGCGAAGGCGAACGCCGCTCAGGGCCTCTAACCGGGTTCGTTCGGTAACATCATGAATAATGGCATAGATAAGCTCCTTCTCCTCAATGGTGATCAGGCTGGTGAAGACCTCTACATCGCGAACCGAAAGGTCGGCCCGGCGGTGGCGAAATAAAAACCTGTTCTGCTTTGCCGAGCAGCATTGTTCCAGCGTTCGTTTCACCTCTTCCGGCGAAAGGATGTTGATTTGGCTGATATGCATCCTGCAGAGCAGCTCCCGATCCCACCCATAAAACTCCGCAGCGGACAGGTTTGCATCAATAATCAGCCCCGTATCCGAGTCTAGCAGGATTTTAACGAGGCCATTGTTTTCAAAGAGGTTCCTGAATCGCTTTTCGTTTTGGCGCAGGGCCTCTTCAGCCCGCTTGCGCTCACTGATGTCATTGACAATGGCGATGAACTCCCCATGTTTGGGGCTGTAGGCCGAGATCTCGACCCATTTATGCAGTTCATGCATATCGAGTTCAAACCGCTCCACAATACCCTCTTCGACGACCCGGCCCAGTTTTTCAAAAATTTCCGGATGGGACTCCCGGATACCGGGAATTGCTTCAGAGGCGCTTTTTCCCTCAAGGTTGCTCACGCCGGTCAATTTCTCAAAATCCGGGTTGACCTCTTCATGGATGAAATCGACCGGTTTTCCCCCTTCGAAAATCATCCGGCAGTAGCCCGATCCATTGGTCATGTTGTTGAAGAGTTTTTTGAACTCTTGTTTGTACTCCGGCTCACTCTGGCGGGTCATAACCAACACCCGGTTGCACTCTCCATTCCCGGATCGGGAGGGATAGAGGGAGTAAAGGAGTGTCGGGGTGTTGCATCTATCTTCAAATGCAGTGTGTTTGCCACTCTCTAAAGCCGCTTCTGCCTGATTTCTCAACCGTTCAGAGAGTTCCTGCGGAAAAAACAGTTCGATCTTTTGGCCAAGGCACTCCTCAAGGGTTGTGCCTCTCCAGGTGGCAAATGTTTTGTTGGCGTCAAGGAGAGTGCCCGAGCGCCCTATCAGGAAGAACGATTCAGGAGAGGAGTCAAACAGAGTCTGCAGAGTGCTCTCATCGTGTTGCGCCTCAAGAGGGCTATTGGACCAAGACATTGCAAAAGGCTTCTTTTCTCTTGAACAATATAGCGATAACCATCTTTTTCCGATACCAGATTCTTGCGCTCTTTTTTTCGGGCTTGCTGAAGAGTCGTTTTCTGATTGACGTAATATTTTTGTTTTTTTATTCCCTCTTTTACTGTATTTTTTGGTAAAGCGTATACTAATTGTACTTGACTGTAGGCGTTGATGGAATGCAGGGGCTGTTTTCAGTAATTATACTTTTCGCGCATATGGTACACTCCGCCAAGAGCATCCAGATGGTTTTCCCCTTGCATGATCGAGGGCGCAACAGCACTCTCTTCTTTTTTGTCACGTTGCGCAGCATAGCCTGGTTTTTTTTCCTGATTCTCTCTTCTCTCCTGCTTCAGGAAAGATCAACTCTTTTTGCGGCGACCAGCAAGGCGGCTCACGAGGTTGAACGCAGTGAAAGTTATGAGCAGTCTCTTGTTGCTGCGCAGCAGACGGTAGCGATTGCCGAAAAGGCCGGAGCCTTTCACCCCGATCTGGCCCTGAGCCTGAACAACCTTGCCGGGCTTTACTATGCCCAGGGCCGATATACGGAGGCTGAGCCGCTTTTCAAGCGTGCGCTCCTGATCCGAGAGAAAATCCTTCCCCCGGATCATTTCGATCTGGCCGTGAGTCTGAATAATCTTGCCTTGCTCTACAAGGCTCAGGGCAGGTACCGGGATGCTGAGCCGCTCTATCAGCGTGCGCTCACCATCCGCGAACATGTTTTGGGCTCCGCACACCCCGATGTTGCATCAAGCCTGAACAACACGGCCGAGTTGCTCCGCGCACAGGGACGCTATCCGGATGCTTTACCGCTTTACCAGCGTGCGCTTGCTATCCGGGAGAGGGTTTTTGGCCGGGAACATCCCAATGTTGCAACAAGTCTCAATAATCTTGCAAGGCTCTACTATGCTCAGGGTCTCTATCAAGAGGCAGAGCCACTCTTTAAGCGTGGCTTAGCAATTGCTGAAAAGTCAATGATTCCTGAACATCCCGATCTGGCCATGCTGTTGAACAACTTTGCCGAGTTGATGAAAGCCCAGGGGAAATACCGGGAAGCCGAGCCGCTCTATCGTCGTTCACTTGCCATTCGGGAGAAGGTTTTTGGTTTCGAGCACCCTGATGTTGCAACGAGCCTGAACAATCTGGCCGGGTTGTACTATGCCCAGGGGCGTTACCGGGATGCGGAGCCCCTTTACCTGCGTGCGTTTGCTATCCGGGAGAGAGCGCTGAGTTCGGTTCATCCCGATCTGGCTCTGAGTTTGAACAATCTTGCGGGTCTCTATTTTGCCCTGGGTCGCTACCAGGAAGCCGCACCGCTATACCAGCGTTCACTCGCTATCCGTCAAAAGATTCTGAGCCCGGATCATCCCGATGTCATCACCAGCATGAACAATCTTGCGGGCTTCTACTCGGCCCAGGGGCGTTATAAGGAGGCGGAAGCCCTCTCAAGGAGTGCGCTCGCCACCCGGGAGAAAATTCTTGGTTCGGATCAGCCCGATGTTGCCACGAGCCTGAATAACCTTGCCGGGATTTACGCGGCCCAGGGGCGCTACTCGGAGGCCTTGCCGCTCTACCAGCGTTCACTTGAAATCCGGGAGAAAATTTATGGAGGCGTTCACCCTGATGTTGCAACAAGCCTGAATAATCTCGCCTTGCTTTATAAGGATCAAGGTAACTACCCGGAGGCCATACCACTCGCAATGCGTTCGCTTGCTATCCGCGAGAAGCTCTACGGGCCCGTTCATCCTGATATTGCTACGAGCCTGAACAATCTGGCACTGCTTTACTCAGCCCAGGGGCGTTATCCGGAGGCGTTGCCGCTCTACCAGCGCTCGCTTGCGATTCGTGAAAAGGTGTTTGGCCCCCTGCATCCTGATGTGGCGACAAGCTTGAACAATCTGGCGGCTCTTTATTATGCCCAGGGGCGATACAGGGAGGCGTTGCCGCTCTATCAGCGTTCGCTTGCCATCCGTGAGAAGTTTCTTGGTGCGGATCATCCTGATGTAGCGACAACCCTGAACAATCTGGCAGCTCTTTATTATGCCCAAGGTCTATATCCGGAGGCGTTGCCGCTTTACCAGCGTTCGCTTGCCATCCGCGAGAAGATACTGAGCCCCGTTCACCCTGATGTAGCCATGAGTCTGAACAACATGGCGGAGTTGCTGCGCACCTTGGGTCGCTACCGTGAAGCCTTGCCGCTCTACCAGCGTGCGCTTGCCATCCGTGAAAAGGTGTTTGGCCCGGTTCATCCCGATGTGGCCACAAGCCTGAACAACCTTGCACTGCTCTACAAGGCAGAGGGTCGTTATGAGGAGGCCTTGCCCCTTGCCATGCGTTCACTTGCTATCCGGGAGAAGGTTTTTGGGCCTCTGCACCCCGATGTAGCTACAAGTCTGAATAATCTGGCGGGGATCTACTCTGCCGAGGGGCGGTACAAGGAAGCCGAGCCACTTTACCGTCGTGCACTCACCATTGTTGAAGAGAGCCTTGGGCCCAATCACCCGACTCTGGCAGCAACGTTGAATAATTCGGCCGGCATTTACGTTATCCAGGGTCGCTATAAAGAGGCCGAGCCACTCTCAAGGCGTTCGCTTGCCATCCGCGAACAGGTGCTTGGCCCGCTTCATCCCGCAGTTGCAGCGAGTCTGAATAACCTTGCCAGGCTTTACTCTGCTGAGGGTAAGTACCGGGAAGCCGAGTCTCTTTACCTGCGTTCGCTCGCCATTGTTGAGAAAACCCTCGGCCATGATCATCCTACAGTTGCCATGCTCCTTGATAATCTGGCGGTTGTCTATCGCCACAGCGGGAAGCCGAGTGCGGCTGAAGAGTCTGAAAAACGTGCAGTTACTATCCGGGCATTGCAGCGATGAACACACTCTGTCACATCATGATGCGGCTTGCAACCCTATGCTTTCAGAGAGTTCTGAAAGCGTTATTGCTCTCTCTCTTTGGCTTGGTACTTACCTTGGCGCCTTCGTTTGCAGCTCCCCTGAAAGTCGGGGATGATTATGGCGGTGGCAAAGTTGTCTATATCCCGAAACCGGGTGTAGCGGTGCCCCATGGTCTTATTGCGGCGGACGTAGATCTTCCGGGCCTGTTCAACTGGAAGGATGCTGCGGCTGCATGTGAAAATCTGGAGCTCAACGGCTATAACGACTGGCAGTTACCCGACAAGAACGAGTTGCAGAAGCTCTTTATGAGTAAAAAAGTGCTTGGTGGTTTTACGGAGGGCAATTATTGGAATGCGACGGAGAGTGATAAGCAGAAAGCGTGGGCTCAGGATTTTGCTAAAGGGAGCCAGCTCCTTTTCAACAAGGGAGACTCCTTGCGGGTTCGGGCGGTCAGGAAGTTTTAGGAGTTTTTTTTGATAAATCATCCAAAGAGAGCAATGAACCATCATGCTACAATACCCTTCAGCGGACAGTTGAAAGCTTTGCTGCTCTCGGGGCTGGCTCTTGGCTGCTTTTCAACATTATCGCCGGCGGCTCCGATCAACATTGGTGACAAGTTTGGTGGAGGCAAAGTTGCCTATATCCAGCAGCCGGGTGATCCGGGTTACAATGAAACGGTTCAACAAGCCCTTATTGCCTCCAAAGCCGATATTTCAGCGGCCCTCTACTGGTCAGATACCAAAGCCGCTTCTGACGGGGTGGGGCTCAATGGCTATAACGACTGGTATTTGACAAGCAAGTCAATCAGTAACGCTTCAGTTGCTGGTTTGACGGATGCTGACCAACAAAGTGCTCTTAAAGAGCCGTGAGAGGGAGAAGAAGTTTTGTCCCGGTTGCCAATAGGGAGTCAGGGAGGTGAGGAGTTTGGGTGGAGTCAGGTGAAGTTGTAGAGGTGAAGCTGTTTTATTTGAATGGTGTCATTGCCGTTTTCAATTTCTAATAACCATGGTCATGAAACATTGTCTGAAAAAATCCTGCAGCGGACTCTTGAAAGCCGTATTGCTCTCTGGTCTGGGAGTGGTTTCGGTTGCGGAGTTATCAATGGCGGAGGTTAAGGTCGGTGATACATTTGCAGGCGGCAAGGTTGTCTATATCCTGCAGCCGGGCGATCAGGGTTACAAGCCGGACGAGCAACACGGCCTGATTGCGGCCAATGAGGATGTTGCGGTGGAACCGGCGAACTGGTCTGTAACAAAGAGCATGACCGAGAGTCGTGAGATAGGCGGCACGAAAGGTTGGCGCGTGCCAACCAGGGAGGAGCTGAACAAGGTTTACCAGAACAAGGCTGCACTCGGTAATCTGAAGGATTACAGCTACTACTGGAGCGCGACGGAGAGCGGGCAGAAAGTCTGGGCCCAGGACTTCTTCAATGGTCAACAGGTTCTCAGCCCCAAGGCAGGTGCATCAAGTGGGATCAGGCGCGCCAGGCCAATCAAGGATTTTTAAGAGTTTCGGGGCCAGCATCCTTTTTTCTTTGTCATGCAGGCATCTTGCGCCGAATCCCGGAGAGGTTTATATTTACAGTTCCGAGTCGGGGTGATGATGTCTTCTATGCAAAAAACAAACAGGGGATGAGTGCCATGATAAAAGAGGCCGCAGGTTTGGCGGGTGGAGTCCTGTTGTTTCCGCCTCTCGGCATGCCGGTTATGCTGCACGGGATTGCCGGTATTCTGGTAGGGGGAGCGGGACTTTTTGTAGCCGATGCCGTTTTGAAGCAGGTCGGCACAATCATTAACCATCCGGGTGCAGAAGCCGAACCCCAGAAGCACGATCCGGATGAACAGCACTAAGTTGTTCCGGAAATAAAAAAAGCGGAGTAGCTCTCCGCTGCAGACGAGGAGTAGTAAAACAAGCGGCCGCGAGGTGAGTCGGGGCCGCTTGCTTCAGTTTCAGGCTATTTTTACCGCTTCACACAGGAGGTGATCATACTTTCTGACGGTGCGCACCTCACCAAATCCGATTGATTCCAGAATACCCTGGTAGGAACTCTGCTCCTTGAAGCCGAGCACTGAAAACGGCATTCCGGCGCCAAGAATATAGTGGCTCAGGTAGTCGAAATTCGGGTTTTCCGGATCATCAATAATCATGTCCAGAATAATCACTTTTCCGCCGACAGGAAGGGCGTCATAGGCTTTGCGGCACAACATCTCCGTCCACTGTGCATTGGCGGAATAGAGGATTCTGCAGAACATGACCGCATCGGCCTCTGGATACACATCCTTGTAGATATCGACGGCTGCGCCCCTGAGTCGATCAGCAACCCCTTTTTCAGCCGCATTTTCATTCACCAGTTCAACCGCACCGGGAAGGTTGAGGATGGTGGAGTCAAGCTGGGGAAACTTGTTGAGGAGAGCGGCCGAGATATCGCCGATACCACCACCGACATCAACCAGTTTTTTTGCAGCGGAGAGATCAGCCTCTTCAAGCAGCAGCTTGATGGCAAAATGGGCGTTGCTGCGGTGAATCTCCTCAAAATACCAGTTATCTTCACGCGTTACTGGCGGATAGGCTACTTCGGCCTTGAAATTCTTGTTCCCTTTTACCGCATCGGCTATATCCATGTAGAAATTATCCGAGAGGTTTGCCATGGCTTTGGCTACCGGGATCATATAGAGGTTCGGCAGCTCCGGGTTCGGAACAAACATTACCTTGGCAAGGGGAGTAAGGCTCCATTTGTCGCCCTCTTTGGAGGTAAGGCCCATCTGGCAGAGGGCTTCAAGCAGCATGACAAGCCTTGGCGGAACCGCGCCGACACTGGCGGCCAGAGTAGCGGTATCTTTTGCTTCATCCGTCATGTGAGTAAAAAGGTCGAGCTCAAGAGCAGCCTTGAAACAGCCGAACTCCACAAGCCCTTTGAAGACAAGTTCGTTGGCTCTGTGGTTTTGTTTCAGTAACTCAATGTCATTCATAATAGAGGGGCAGCTTAAAAGTTAAGTAAAGCGTATGGTATTGAAATTGAAATTCTCTTTTTCCCGGGAGATGCGGATGCTTTCCGGCACGCCGGAAACGGTGACCGATCTATTTTTTGATGTTGTTCTCCCGCTCAAAGGTACCAAGTTGTTCCTGGAGGTTTTTTCTGAACGCCAGACTGGTGATGAGGTTGAGCAGTTTATAGGGGTTTCGCCGTACCCGGTTGACAATGTTTTTCCAGGAGTAAGTTTTGTAATAGCTGGTCATGAACTTATGCTGGAAAGCTACCGGATCATATTTTTCGGATCGGATAACAATATTCATGGCGTTGTATTTCTCCCAGTCCTCATCCGTGATCCAGCCGTTATTCTTGTACTCCCAGTACATGGTTGTGCCCGGATAGGGGGTGATGATCTGGAAAATCGGCATGAAGACACTGTTTTTGCCCACAAACTCGACCAGGTCATCCATATCCTCATAGCTGTCCAGCGAGGGATTGACCAGAAAATTGCCCTGAACATTCAATCCTGCCTGACGGCACTCCTCAATCAGGCGGCTGAATTGATCGGCCGAGTTGACATGCCCCTTGTTGTAGGCTTCAAGGGTGCTCTGCTTGATGGACTCGAATCCGACAAGCACCATAATGCAACCGGCATCAACCAGGCGCTTGACGGTCTCCTTGTCTTCAAGGAAATTGATGCTGAAAAAAACACTGAAGTTGATGTTGCACTCCTTGATCAGCTCCAGCGACTCCCATAACTTCTTTTTGCTGACCCCAAGGTTCTCATCACAGAGCATGAACCAGGGCTTTGAGGATTTGTTTTTGGCTTTGAAGAAAACCTCTTTAGCGGTTTCAATCTGTTTTTTCAGCTCTTCGGGTTTCTGGGTGCGATAGAGCTTTCCGGTAAAATTCGGTGTGACACAGAACGAACACTCAAAAGGACACCCCCGGGTGATATAGAGCGGGATGGATTTTGTGCCATCGACCTTCTCTCGTTTGGAGGCTTTGGCAATTCGGGCATAATCAAGCGCAATGATCTCCTTGACCGGCGCGAAATCCTTGGAGTCGTAGTGCGCTTTCAGGCGGTTGTTGGCAACATCCTCAAGCACCGTCTGCCAGAGGTTTTCGGCTTCACCGCACACAATGCTGTCGGCATGGACGCGGGCCTCTTCGGTATTGAAGGAGACATGCAGTCCGCCGAGCATGACTTTCGTACCTTTTTTCCGAAATCCGTCAGCAATCTCATACGCCCGTGTGGCATCAATGGTGCGTGAGGTTATGCCAACCAGATCGTACTCTCCGTCATAATTGACCTTGTCGCCGAAATGTTCATCAACAATTTCAATATGATGGTGCGGTTCCGTAAGACTTACCAGTACACCGATTGCCATGTTGAAGAGTGGCTTCTGGTTTGATTTCGAGTCTTTTTTTCCTTTCGGGGCGATGAGCAGGAGCTTGAGTGGCTTAATGCGTTGAGCTTGAGGGGTACTCATTCGGGAGTTCTGTTTTTATCGGTTGTGATCAATAAACATTGGTGTCGCACGAGGATTTTATCCCCTTCTTTGCAAAAGCGGCTGAACTCTCAAGAGAGAACATGTTTGTGTGATGGTTTTTTTTGCCAACCGACAAGAGAACAGATGAGTTCTTTTTGAACAGGCATGATAGACGGTTTTTATCCATAGATGTAAAGTGAAACCCCGCTCCATAAGGCAATGAAGAGAGGTTTCAAGAGCGTTTCCTCAGTTGTATACCTTGTTATACTGTTTGTTGTTCACCCCACTCTGCTCGTGACGGTTAAGATCAAAGGGAATATGCAGCCATTTATCCTTGAAGAAGGCATCCCCCGGTTCCAGTCCGGTAAGACTGATCGGAAGGGTGATGATTTTGCGCTGATTGCCGATGTGCACATAGAGCTCGTCACCGGTTACCCAGACATCGATATCGACAGGGTTGGCAAACATCAGCTTCAACTGCACCTCATAAACGTCACCGTTGCGCACAAACTTGATCGGCGGTTCATCAAACATCACCAGCGAAGGATCGGTGTCGCCATACATATCCCGTGCAAACTGTTCAAGAGACTTGAGTCCCACAATTTCCTGCTCGTACATCCTCAGCTTCTTGACCGGCAGGGGAGAAAAGCTGCTCTCAATCTCTCCAAGGTACTTCTGCTGAATATTTTTCCAGTTCTCCAGATATCCGCTGTTCTCATGGGTATCAAGCAGCCGGTTCACCAGCACCATATCGACCTTGAAGCCGTAAAGGTTCAGGTAGGTCAAAGCGCGCATGGTCTCCTTGATCGACATCTTCTCCGCATTCATGACCAGCCGTACGGTTGACTTGCTGTTATCGGTCAGAATTTCGCGGATATCCTCAAGCTCGTCAAAGACCTGATCGACCGAATCAATGGCATCGGCCGGCGGGATATAAAAGGCGATTTTATCCGACATCTTTGAAAGCGGCTTGCTGAGCGGCTTAACAATATATTTGGTCACATTTTTCACGGCTTTCATGCCCCATGAAAGGGTATCTGGCAGGGAGAGGAGCCGAAGGGTTTCGCCGGTCGGGGCGGTATCGAGCACCAGCACATCATAGAGCCCGGAGGCCTTATAGCGCTTGATTCTCAAAAGGGAGAAGAGCTCTTCCATACCGGGAAGGATGGTCATTTCATCCGCCATCACCCCCGACACGCCCTGGGCCATAAATATTTTGGTATAAAACTTCTGTACAGCTTGCCAGTTCTCTTTCAGGTCGACATAGGGATTGACCTCGATGGCATCAAGGTTCTGCTTGATTTTAGTTGGTTCAGAGCCGAGGTTCAGGTTAAATGAATCCGACAGACTGTGTGCCGGATCGGTTGAGAGAACAAGCGTGCGATAGCCCATCTCCGACAAACGAACGGCTGTTGCTGCCGAGACACTGGTTTTGCCTACCCCGCCTTTACCTGTGAAAGTTAAAATACGCATGAACCGGACATTGGATTTATAAATGCAAAAGGAAAGGAACTTTCCCCTTGCAGGAAACGTTTCGAAATCGACTTAACAAGAACATCAATAACGCTTTAACTCTCAATTGTATTGAGCCGCTTGTTAACTCTCTTTACTTTGAACTCAATAGTTTGTACAATTGAAATAGGATGTTTTTTGCCTACAATCGTGGGGTTTTCCCTTTGATGCATGTACTCAGTAAATACACCTAACCCTAGTTTCAATCTTATTATTTTAATACACTTTGCCCGTATCGACCGCATAAAACGGGCGATTTTTTTCTACGCCAGATGCTTAAGTTCTACGAATAGTGTTCGTAGAACGGTTTTTGTCTGATCTGTGGGTTTTTGTGTAGTGGTCGGTTAAAACCTGAGCGTTATCGCTATAGGAAAAAGCTCCTTTTATAACATTTAACTTATTTTATTATAAAATGCAACAGAATATTATCAGGATTAAATGAGTCCGAAAAGAGAGCAGGGGAAAAAGTTTGCGTTCAGAGCAAAAGCCGTGAGGGTTTCAGGGCGGAGTGACGTATTGTTTTGGGGGGCCGGAAAGATGGACGGGTTATATAGTAGATCAGTAAGCCCTCATGCCGAAAGTCTGTTCTGTCAGCATGAGCGGCGAAGGGCTGATGCTCGTGCAGAACAGTGCAAACTTGTTTTTGAAACGGCAAAGAGCTGCACCATCATAAGCATGTTTGCATGACGATAGCCGTGAAACCGTAAGCTGATCGGGCGAAGTGGGCGGTTTTTCGGGATGCTGCATCAATGTCATTCAGCGGGTGCGGGAGAAGGGAAAGGGTATCTCCCGGTAAACCAGACGGATAGCAGCAATGCGTGTCCAGCTTAACGGGAGCAGTTTATGCACAGAAGTGTCGAGGGCTCTTACCCTTTTGGCTTCAACGTATTGCCTAAATTGTTGATCGCTCCGGCTGCCTTGAAGATAAGCGAACCGACAGAAAAAATACCGACTCCTACAACAGCAATACCAGCAAGACCATGTACAACCGGCAGAGCGACCGGGGCGATCAACGCTGAGCCGCCAGCAACTCCTACTCCAATTTTCACGATATTTGCGGGGTTAGGTGGAATCATAGCAAACCTCTTCCTTTATAAAAATTAGTAAAAAAACGCACATCATTTCCGAACCGCCCAGTCGGCTCGGCTTGTTGTAAACCGAAATATTCAGGTGATTTGGCTTTACCGTGAACCCGGTATTATCCTCTGCTATACTTTTCAGTTCTCCCTGAGATCGCACTTCCCATGGCCGAGTATCAACTCCTTGCTATACTTTTCACCAGCAACAAAGCCCTCTATAAAAACTATCTCGGCAAACTCTTCGAGTGTCATGCCCAAATCAATCTTTTGACTGAGGTAACTATCCATATTTTTAGGCAATACCATTTTGTTCATCTTGCTTAGGTATGAATGCCATGCTCCTTTGACCGCCTGTATCCAGAACATTCTTATCATCATAGCTCTAACAGATTAATTAGCGTTCATAAATTTCATAAAGCACCAGACAATCAACGGGCAAGCGGCATCATTTGACTCGGCTTTTTGCCGTAACCAGTGAATAAAACAATAGCTGCCAGGCTTAGATATTACAACTGCACATCACTCCGGAAAGCAGATCAGCACTCTTCACTCACCGGTTCCGGAACGGTCATGGCCTCCGGAATCAGTGCAGTAACTGATTGTTTCGTATATGCTTCTTTGAAACCAACGGGATGCGGAAGCTTTATTCCCTTGCCGGAGAGTAACATTTTTCCAGCAAAAGGGAGCATAACCGTTGATGCGGCTGCAACACCCAGCCCTGTGAATATGGCTCCACCCAAGGCATGGATAAACAGCGGTAACCCAACCACAGGAGCGAGCATGGAGAGGCCTATACTACCTGCAAAAGGGGGCGGTTTTGGTGTACTATCGGTTTCCGGCATGGGTCAACGCTTAATAGTTAAAATAAAACGAGAAAGCATCACCCCGCCGCGAAGCGGGAGAGGCTTTCCCTGGGTAATGGGCTCTGTTACTTTTTCGGAGTAATTGCCGCTGCGGCACTCTCCACTACCTGCTTGCAGGAACTGAAGGCATTATCCGCAAGTTCGGTTGCTGTTTTGGCGAGTGGCTCAAAAACTCCGGCAACAGAGTTGATGCCACTCGTAATCAGTTCAACCTGCTGTTGACCCAGTTTTCCAAGCGTGTCCACCAGATTGTTGAGTGCGCTTGTGAATTCGTTGGTTGTTTCGTTTGCCATGAGGGTTACTTATTAATGATTGAAAAATTATAAACACACAACACATAAAAGGGAGCGATGAAGGGAACAAGTCAACTGCTGCATTCCGCTGTTTCATGGTAGCGGATGATCATCTCCAGCGGACTTTTATCAATCTCTGTATTGCTTGCCGGGCGCCTGTTATTGTAAATGCGCAGCCATTGATTGAGATCCTCCTGGAGGACTTCAAGTGAGTCGCAGGCATGATTGCCGTGCAGTTTGAGCTGGAAAAATTCTTTACCGAGGGTTTTGCGGAGTTGTTCTATAGTCTCTTTCATCGGCTGACGAGCCACTCCTGTCAGTTGCAGGAGGTTATTGCGCTCCAGATAATTCTTGTAGGAGTGGTCGTCAGTGTCGGCAAACGCCCATCTCTCATTCGTCACAATACGCTCTACCTGCAACTGGTGCTTTCTGTAGAAGGGCAGTACCTCCCTGTGCAGCAAAGTTACAGCCGCAAGCTGCTGTTTTGACTCATGCAGCAGGCCAAAGGTGTAATTGCAGCAGGTGTCGATGACGATGTGCAGGTAAAGAGGCAGGAATCCATTGAATAAACCGACAAAAAAAGCCTCCTGACAGAGCAGTTCGCCCGGCTTGCTGCTCTCGAAAAGGGTGTATGGAGCAAGAGTGGCAACCTGGCTGGCGCTCAATTGCGTGCGGAGATCAAGCTGACGATGTGGCGGTTCAAAGCGTCGCTTGTGCGGTGAAGCGAATCCGTTACGCTGCAGGATCTTGTGTCGGGTGTGCGAGTTTTCCTTGATTTCTGACTTCATCGTAGTCTGAAGAATTTATCTGTTGATTTCAGGCTGACCTGTCGGGGAATTATGCGTTAGCGCCATTTCAACAAAAACAATCATTACTTACAAATTACTATAAACGGGGACGGGGGAGTAAGTTGTGCTTATAACAAATTAATTTAAAACAAGTTAATTCGTTATAAGGGAATTGTTTTCCGGTATTGCTCTGTACGGATTAATAATTTTTATAAAATTTAGTAATAAAAGTAATATATTTTTAGATGAAAACAGAGTGCTTTATAAGAATTTATAAACTGGTTTGAGGCTCCTTGTACCTATGATTTTGACTGATTTTCCGAAGTAAGAAGAGGATGTGGATATGAGCTTTCATTGGCTGAAAAAACAGGCAAAAGAGCCGGCCTCACGTTACCGTTTACCGATTCAAATAATCACCTTGAATCCTCTCTCCGTCGAGTCCGGCATAACGGAAGCCGTTATGGGGCAAGTGGAAGAGTTAAGGGTGGTGAGCGAAGATTGCAGGTGTGTCGAAGAGAAACTCCATGCGCCGATTGGTGGCCACTTTGGATTTACAACCGGCAGAGGAGATGAAGAGCAGGAGAGGGTCAGAGCTGAAAAGCTTGCCGGAAAGATTACGGATGAACCTCCGGCACTACTTGGTAACGTGGTTGAGATTCAAAAAACTGAGAGCTGCGTCAGGTTTACTTTATGGGGAAACAAGATTTCCGGATAAACCGCAAAGAGAGAAGCGTTGGCATTAATTAACTACTAAGCTTTTGATCATGAGTAACCTGCAGGGAATTTTTGTAAAAGGAGCCGAAGCATATGGTCGGCTTGTTGAAGTTTTTATAGACGGTCACTGGTGGGTTGTGGGTGATTACCTCGAAAATGTTGGCAAGTGCACCAAAAGACTCGGTGCCAATGCCTATCCACACCTTTATGGCGGAAGTTCCATGCAGAGCAGTTTCCGTGGTAGTTCTCCCGAGAGGGCGGGGTATGCAACGCCGACCAAGGAGATTGAAAAACGATTTAACTCCTGAAGAGAGGCAATCAGCCATAATCCAGGGTGAAGTTCTGCCCTGGATTCAAGGCAAGCGGCAGCTTATTACTTGTGACCGGTTTTATTTGACTTTAGTAACATCATTGATATCATTTAGTTATGTATATGTTCCTGCTTAAATACACGACCTTTATTGCTCCGGTTACCTTTTTTCTTGGCGGGATTCTTGTCGTCATCATGTTAAACAAATTTATCGGCCATAATTCTGCCGAGAAAAAGTCAGAGTAAGCGCTCTCTTTTCTGGTACATCAGTAATCGTCCGGCCGCTCTTTACGTGAGAGTCGTCATCTCCACGGCGGTTGCTTTATTTAACATCAGGGCTCCTCTTGAACTGCCGGGCCCTGTTGCTCGTATTATGAACAACGCTCTTTTTTTTGCTCCCTTTCTTTACTCATCCAATAATTTCTTATTATTACTGATGATGCCCTGTAACTTGCAGGCGCGTTAACCGAATTTCCCCACGAGCGATGTTGACGAACTATATCTTGTCCGAGAGCACTCTGACCGGCGATCCGGTTTTTGCGTTATTGGAATCCATCCCTGAAGAGGCCTTTCTCATTGACAAGGAAGGGATTATTCTTTCTGCCAATACCCGGTTTGCCAAGCGGTTCAGCCTCTCTCTGGAGGAGTGTATCGGAGCCGTTTTCTATGATCTTATTGCAAACCTCCTGCACTTGCCGGAAGTTGCGGCCTACCGCAAAGCCAGGTGTGAAGAGGTTTTCCGCAGCGGGAGACGGGCTGTGTTTGAAGATGAGAGCGCTCTGCGGAGGGTCACCATCAATCCGGTTCTCAGTGAGGAAGGCGATGTCAGTCGACTCTTTATCACCACTCTGGATATTTCTGCTCACAAAGAGATTGAGGCCAAACTCCAGGCGGAGAAGCCGCGCTTCAGCCAGGCATTGCAAGCGGCGCGTGCTGGCGTCTGGGAGTGGAATCTGGTGACCGATGAGCTGTTGTGGTCAAGCGAGATATGGCCGCTCTACGGGTTGGAAGAAGAGAGTGAACAACCAACCTTCCGGCTTTGGAGTACGACCATTCATCCTGAAGACCGGCAAATGGCAATTGAGACGGTTGTCGCCGCCGCCGCAAACGAGGGAGAGTTGCATGTCGAGTACCGGGTCTGTTACCCTGACGGATCGCTTCACTGGCTCATGTCGCGTGGTAAGCCCTTGCGCGACGAGAGTGGGCGGGCGACTCATTACATTGGCACAAGTATCGATATTACTGATCGCAAGCTGCTGGAAAATGAGCTGATGGAGAGTAAAATACGCTTCAGTTATGCTTTGGAGGCCTCTCGTTCCGGTATCTGGGAGTGGGACGTCGAAACCGATGAACTGAGCTGGTCCAGGCAGTTATGGCAGTTGTACGGGTTGGAGGTGGGTAGTGTGCTGTTGAACCATCAACTCTGCGTTGATACCATTCATCCGGATGACCGGGCGATGGCATCCCGAATTATTCGTGCGGCGGTTGGCAAAGAGGTTGCGGCATCGGTTGAATACCGGGTTGTTCATCCTGACGGTTCCATTCACTGGCTCACCTCCCGTGGTATGCCCCTCTTTGAAGGTGATGGCCGGTTGAGCCGCTATATCGGCACCGTTATTGATATCACCGAGCGTAAACAGATAGAGCTTGAGCTTCTGGAAAGCGAGAGACGACTCGGCCAGGCATTGGAAGCTGCACGTGCCGGAGTCTGGGAGTGGGATTTGATCACGAACGACAATATCTGGTCAAGCGAGATATGGCGGTTGTACGGTCTTGAACCGCGAAGCGCAAACCCCTCCTTCCAGCTCTGGCAAAGCTCTATTCATCCTGACGACCGCCAGACGGCCGTCAGCGCCGTTACCGGGGCCGCAGAGAGCGGAAGCGAGCTGAACGCTGAATACCGGGTCAAGCACCCTGATGGCTCGGTGCACTGGATGATGTCACGCGGCAAACCCCTCTGTGACGAGAGCGGCCGGGTGGTGCGCTACATCGGCACCATTATTGATATCACTGAGCGCAAACAAGTGGAGCTTACGCTTGAGGAGAGCAAGCTAAGGTTCAGCCAGGCTCTGGATGCCACGAACGCCGGTGTTTGGGAGTGGGATATCCATACCGACAAGGTTCTCTGGTCGGATCAGATATGGGCTTTGTACGGCCTGGAACCCTATTGTATGCCGCCTTCCCACAAACTCTGTGCCACGGCGGTGCATCCGGATGACCGGGAGATGACCTTCGACACGATTATGGCGGCGGCCAATAGTGAGAGTGAGGTCAATATCGAATACCGGGTATGCCACTCGGACGGCTCCATCCACTGGCTCAAGTGTCGTGGTATGCCAATCTATGACGCGGACGGGCGTGTCGCTTGCTATATCGGTACGGTTATGGGTATTACCAAGCGCAAGACGACCGAGCTCTTGATGCAGGAGAGTGAACTGAAATTCAGGAACATCTTTGCATTCTCACCGGTCGCGATCGGTATTGGAGAGATTCAGGATGGTCACCTGTTCGAAGTGAATGCTGCATGGCTGCACCTGTTCGGATATACGAGAGAAGAGTTTACGGAGCAAAACCTCTCTGAGCCGGGATGTTGTGCCGGTCTTGGTGACCGCGAAAAGATCATCAGCGGGCTCCGCGAGCATGGCTCGATCATCAATAGTCCCGTCACGTTATTGAAGAAAAACGGTGACCCGGTCAAGGTGCTTTATTCCGCCGAGTTGATCATGCTGGAAGAGCGGGAGTATCTTTTGGTGATGATGTCGGATATTACCGTGCAGGAGCTGCAGCAAGAGAGCATCAACCAGCTTGAGCTGGCCGTCATGGAGCGTACCGAGCAACTCCGGCTGGAGGTGGAGCGCCTGCAACGTTTTTTAAGCATGATCTCCCATGAGTATCGGACTCCGCTTGCCATTATTCGTGGCAATTTGAACCTCATTGAGTTGAAGCATAAAAACGGGGACTACGGCTGTAAGGTGGAACTGCTTAAAATAAACCGGGCTATTGACCGGCTTGTTGAGGTTATGGAGGTCTCCATTCAGGAGAGTCGTCTTGCAGAGTCCCATGCAGCGTCGACCATGATGCCACTGCGGATTGCTCCCGTTATTGCTTCGCAGGTGGATAGTTTTTGCGCCATGTGGCAGGAGCTTTCGGTTCTCTATCGGGAAGAGCTTGATGGTTGTGCCGTTTTTTGTGAACCGGCTCAACTTAAATTGGCTATTTTCAACCTGCTGGATAATGCCCGCAAGTACGCGGTGCCGGATTCACTGATCGAATTGCACTGCTGCCGGGAAGCTGATGCGGTTGTTATCAAAATCCGCAATCAGGGAGAGCTCTTTCCGGAGGATGAAGCCGAAGCTCTTTTTGAAAAGTTCCGACGGGGCGCTAATTCGACCAATACCGCCGGTGCCGGGCTCGGGTTGTGGCTGGTACGCAATATTATCAATCAGCATCATGGGCGAGTTACCTTGGCTGCTCTTGGGTCCAGTGTTGAAGCAACCGTACGCCTCCCTTTGGTTCCGCAGGAGGAGGGTTGAGTGTGCTTGGGGGATGAGGGTTTTTACAGGGCAAGATTTAAAAGATTATAACAGAACAAGATGACACAGATACCCCACCCGCCCGTAGCAGAAAGCAAGCGGGTTATTGTTGTAGAAGATGATCTCGATTTTCGTGACAGCATTGTGCAATACCTTGTGCTGGCCGGCTTCGATGTTACCGGGGTAGCTTCGGCGCTGGAGTTCTATCAGTGCATCGCCCGCGAGCACTACTCTCTGGTCATTCTGGATATCGGCCTGCCCGATCAGAACGGTCTGGTGCTGGCCGAATATGTGCGGCACAATACCGAGATGCGCATTATCATGCTGACGGCGCAAACATCACAGGAGAGCAAGGTTACGGCCTATAATGCCGGGGCGGACATCTATCTGGTCAAGCCGGTTGACTTCTCCGAGTTGCTGGCTACCCTCTACAGTATTCTGGGACGTCTTGATAACCGCCTCCTGGTACCGCAGGCGGTGAAAAAAACAGAACCGGTTGTGCAAGAGGAGGAGAGGCCATGGAGAGTTGTCAAGAGTGAGTGGACGCTCCTCTCTCCTGAGGGAGAGGAGATCCGGCTTACCTCAAAGGAGTTTTATCTCATTGAAAAACTTGCTTCACTGCCCAACGGGGTAGTTCAGCGTCTTGATCTTTTACAGAGCCTTGATTACAACAATAATGCATACGGCAACCGCTCCCTTGACGCGCTGGTGCATCGTTTGCGTGGTAAACAAAAGGAGGGCGAGTTCAAAATTCCGCTTAAAACCGTCCACGGTGCAGGGTACTGTTTTTCCGCCCCGATTATTATGGTCTAAGCCGCTCTCTTCTTTTATGCAGGATCATCCAGAGGAGTATCGTAACGCGCCTCTGTTTTCTTTCGCAAACTGCCGGGTGAATAGCCGAATTGCCGGCCAAATGCCGAGATAAAGTGGTTGACATGCGAGAAGCCGAGATTGATGGCGATGATTTTCATGGCCACATCGGTGTTCGCAAGCGTCGCGTGCGCTTCCTGCAGGCGCACTTCGGAGATATAGCCGAAAATTGATTTTCCGTAGAGCGCACTGAACCCCTCCTTGAGTTTGCGTACCGGCACATCATAGGTTGCCGCCAGTTCATTCAGGGATGGCACCTTGCCTTTGAGTTGCAGAAGATCATCATGCATCTGATGTATGCGCGCCTCTATGCCTGATTCCGGCTTAAGGTTTCGGGCTGCACCAACAAAATATTGGGAGAGGGCACAAAGATAGTCAAGTACCTTGGCCTGGATATAGAGTTTCGAGATATGGCCGGTCAGTTGATCCGATATACTTGAATGGAAGAGGGCGTTAATATGGTGCGGCACCTTCTGTACCCTTGTAGCCGGTACCGACTGCACCGTCAGTGCTTCGAGGAGTGTGCGGGCCTCCTCTTCGCCGAGGAGCTGCTGCAGGACTGAATCGCCGATAATGAGCGTGGTCATCTCGATCGTATCGCTGGCGTCGAGACGCACCAAGCTGTTTCGAGCCGCTATATGCTCAAAAAGAGCGTTGTTATGACTGAAGATAAACTCCTTCTGCTGATCGTGATCCAAAAGCACCACACGCCCTTTTTTTGCTGACTGAACACAGAGCACAGGTTCCCAGAACCGCTCTTCAATCGTTGCTACCGGCAAGAGTTTTCCTGCGACATCCGGTTTGAAGTGCAGCACGCCCCGGCGGATGACCATGTTCATGGGGAGGTGAATCGAGCGGAACCACCCTTCACCGATCTCGGCGGGTATCTGGTATTGTGTCTGCGGCATATCCGGCTCGGTATAGAGGAATGCCATAGCGCTCTTTTCAGGATCACTGCACCAACTGAATCGGCTATTGGTTATTGCGGGTTTCATTGTGGCCATTATCTTACTATAGAAAAATCAGTCAGGGATTCATAAGCCGAAAGAGCGGTTTGGTATTGAAGAGATTCGGTTTTCGTGCATGGCAGCTTCCCCACCTAACTTCCCTGATTGCTAGGCCGTGAGGAGATGCAAGCTGTTCTGGATGAGAGCGCGGCTCCCGGTCGAGCCTTGTTTTTTTCTCAAACTGCCCGGCGAATAACCAAACTGCTTTCCGAAAGCCGTGATAAAGTGGTTGACATGCGAGTATCCCAGATTATTTGCAATGATTTTCATCGGGATGGCGGAGTTCAAAAGCGCTGCATGGGCTTCGTTTAAGCGCACTTCAGAGATGTAGCCGAAGAGCGATTTGCCATACATTTTCCTGAACTCCTCTCTCAGTACAGCAGCCGGTAGATCGTATCGCTGGGCCAGCTCGTTCAGGGAGGGAACCTTGCCTTCCAGTTGACAAAGCTCTTCATGGATCAGGGTGATCCGGGATTGTATTCTGGATGCTGGTGTTACCTCTCTTTTTGTTGCGCCAAAATATTCGCCAAGCCGGCAGAGATACTCAAGCACCTTGGCCTGGGCATGGAGTTTGCTAATATTTCCGGTCAGATGGTCCGGTATGCTGGAGTGCAAGAGGGCGCTGATACGATGCGGCACCTTCCGAATTGATGCTGTCGGTATTGCCGCGATTGCAAGTGTTTCGAGGAGGGTATGGCGATACTCCTCACCACACAGTTCACAGAGGACTGAATCGGCGACAAGAAGGGTGAACATATCGAAATTGTTGCTGGCGTCGAGCTTTATTTCATTGTCCCGACTTGTGCTGTGCTGAAAAAGTGTGTTGCTGCTATCGAAAATGAAGTCATGCCCTGCCTGAAAATCCGAAAGAATAACCCGACCCGTCAGGGGAGCGTGCAGAGAGAGTACCGGTTCCTGGAACTGCTCCTTGACCGTCATAAACGGGCAAAGCGTACCTGAGGCTTCCGGAGTGAAGTGAGCCGTGCCTCGACGGATGACCATGTTGAGTGGCAAGTGCATGGACTCGAACCATCCGGAACCGGTTTTTTCGTGTATCCGGTGCGCGGTTTTTGGAACGTCCTGGCGCGCCAAATCGAGTTCCAGAAAAGCGTTGTCCGGAGAACAACACCATTCGAACCGGCTCTTGGTGATACTCGATTGCATTGTGGCCATGTTTGCTCTATTGACCAACGTTGTCATTCCATGTCAATTAATCCGGGGGCGGAACTTTGATAAAGGTATGAATATCATTGGTATCATTTTAAAAAAAGGTTCCATAAACCACAAAAACCTTTCATCCGGCGGGTCTCTCTGATTTTTAATCCTCTTTTTTTCAGGCGGAGTTGCCAGTTCAGTAGATCCAGGGGATGAATTTTTTAACCCGGCTCCTGTAGTTTGCGTATGCCGGGTGGCGCTGGGTGAGCCACTCTTCTTCCCGTGAAGCCTTGTAGTTGAAAAAGAGTGCTCCGAGCGCCGTGAGCAACAGATGGGAGAGGCTCAGGCTGTAGAGCGCCCAGCCGAAGGCCGCAAAAAGCTGACTGCTGTAGAGGGGGTGGCGCACCAGCGAGTAGACACCGCTTGTTACAAGCTGGTTATGCTCAACCGGGTAGGGCAGCGGAGTAAGATATTTCCGGATATGATACATTCCAAGCGTGCCCATGAGGAGCGCATTGCTCCAAAAGAGTATGAGGAGAGCCTCTCTCGGTATGGCCGTCGTGTTCCAGAACGCGGTTGAAAAGAGGGTGGGGTAAACCGGTGCGGCAAGATATGCACCGACCCAAATGACTTGTAAAAGAACAAGATAGCTGCCGCGCTTGGTTTGCTCACGAGGGTCGTGGATTTTTCTGTTATTCATAATAAATATGGAGAAATACGTATCTTTCAGAATCTGCTGGATTGCGTTTTGTCTGCTAGCTTTACTGACGATATAAATTTCATCTTTTTTCCCTGATTTTTCACTATTGCATAATCACTTATGATTACTCCAAAAGAGACGCTTTTGCTGATTATTGACGTGCAGGGCCGCTTGGCATCGGCGGTGTTTCAGGCTGAAGCTGTGGAAAGCAATATCCATAAGCTGCTGCGAGCCTGTAAAATTCTTGATCTGCCGGTGCTGGTTACCGAGCAGTATCCGAAAGGTTTGGGTGAGACCATTCAGCCTCTTCGGGAGCTTTTGGCGGATACGGTTCCGGTTGAAAAACTTTCATTCAGTTGCTGCGGAACTCCGGAGTTCATGAAGCAACTGCGCTTGTTCGGCCGGAGCGAGATTCTTGTTGTCGGCATGGAGACCCATGTCTGTGTTTACCAGACCGCCGTTGAGCTTTTGGAGTTTGGTTTTGGCGTCCATCTGGTGACCGATGCGGTTTCGTCAAGAAGTGAAGCCAACAAGCTCCTCGGCATTCACTGTATTGAAAAAGCCGGTGCCTCGTTGACCAGCACGGAAATGGCCATTTTTGAGCTCTTGCGCGTGGCCGAAGGTGAACGGTTCAAGGCAATTTCCAAAATAATCAAATCGTAGGGGCAACCCTGTGTGGTTGTCCTCTTGGTTTCCTGCAATCCCAACCGGTGTTTTTCCCGTGTTTTATTTTCCTATAGCAGTTCTCAGCATGGCCTGCAGAGTCTCTTTGCCTTCAAAGATATCGGTTTCGACTTTCAGATAGTAACAAGGCAGTGAGGAGATAATCCTGATCAGTTCAGGAGTGCCAAGCATCCGGAAATAATCTTTTTCCGTGGTGATCAAGCTCAGCCCTTTTGCTTCGGCTTCCCGGCGGACGCTCTGCAGCTTTTTTGCCGTGAAGGGTTCATGGTCATGGAAAAAGCGGTGGGCCTCAACCTGGATTCCCTCACAGCGAAGGCTTTCGAGAAAACTTTCAGGCGAGGCGATACCGGCAAAGGCCATGGCTTTGAGGTGCCGCTTTAATGGCGCCTCTTCCGCCGAGATAAATGCGCCTGAAAAACAGAGCAGTTCTCCGGTTTTCAGGCGGGCCTTGACGAGCGGGCGGCGGGTTTTTTCCAGCTCCGTTGCTATGGCGGCGGCGCTTTGTGGGTCGGATATCTTGTTGAGCAGAATCAGGTCGGCCCGTGCAAGATTTTTCAGCGGCTCCCTGAGGCGCCCTTCAGGCAGCATTTTGGCCTTGAAGAAGGGTTCCTCGGCATTGATGATGGCGATGTCGAGCGTGCGGCGAATCTGGCGGTGCTGGAAGGCGTCGTCAAGGATGATCACCCCCGGCACTCTTGCGGCAAAATGTTTGGTAATCCAGATGACCCCTTTTTTTCTTTTTTCAGCAACCACCACAATGGCATCGGGGTTATTCCATGCGAGCATGGCGGTTTCATCGCCCGCCTCCCGGCTGCTGAGCAGTACCTGTTGGCCGTCGGAAACAAGCTGAACCCCTTTTGACTCCCGCCCGTACCCTCTTGATACAATGGCCGGTTTGCAGCCGATGGAGAGGTAGTATTTCACCACCCAGTCGACCAGCGGGGTCTTGCCGGTGCCTCCGGCCGAGAGGTTTCCGATTGAGACCACCGGAATCGGGGAGTTCCATCTTCTGAAGAGATGGCGCTCAAAGAGTGCGTTGCGCAGTTGCACAATAAGGCGGTAGATGATGGCGAAGGGCCGGAGCAGCAGGGAGAGGGGGTTACTATGCATGGCTGAAGCGGTCTGAAAGTTGGTGTGTATAACTCTGGAGCTCCTCTTCGCTCTGGAATGCAGGTAGTTCAATGAGATGGAGCCGGACGGTTACTTTGCTGAAGGGTTTCGGGATTTCAAACCGGTCCCAGCTTCTGAGTTTCCATGCCTTTATGCAGGTGATCTCGGCAAAAATCAGGGGCGCGTGGCTGGTGGAGGCGAGCCGCACCATGCCATATTTAAACTGGTGCAGTGGGCCCCGCGGCCCGTCAGGTGTTACAGCGACCCCCCACCCTTTCTGGAGGGACTCCTTGATACTTTGCACCACCTCATTGCTTCCTCTGGAGCTTGAGCCGCGCAAAAGGGAGAAGCCGAGCCGCTGAAGGGCGTCGGAAAGAATCGAGCCATCCTTGGACATACTGACCACTGCCGCTACAGGTTGTTTTGCAAAGAGGGCCTGCGAAAAGAGCCATCCCACCACCATTTTTCCATGCCAGAATGCCACAATGCTCCCTTTTTTGTGATGCAAACTCTCTTCGGAGAGAGGGGTAACGGATATCTGCAGGGTTGCATAGAGCATTTTCAGAAGGGCCGGCAGGAGATGGCGGGAAATCAGCGGAGAGAGGGCCATGGGTGGTAAGGGAATAATTGCTGGTAGCGGAAGCCTGGGTGGCAGGGAAATTTTTTTTAATTGTTTATTTTATCCTATCCTTCCTGCATTGTAATTAGAGACGGTGTTTGCACTAAAGCTGGTAAGTAATTTAACAATCCACGCCGATAAACCCAGCGGGGGAATTCGGCCAATGCCCAGAGTAAGATCCATGAAAGTTTTGATTATAGGAAGCGGTGCACGTGAACATGCCTTTGCCTGGTCGGCGGCACAAAGCGCATCGGTTGAGGTTGTCTATGTTGCGCCGGGCAATGGCGGTACGGCTCGTATGGGTGGAAAGGTGCAGAATGTGGCGCTGAAGGCGGTTGACCTGGAGGGGTTGCTCTCCTTCGCTGAGGAGAACCGGGTTGATTTAACGGTTGTCGGTCCCGAGCAGCCGCTTGAGCTTGGTCTTGTAGACCGCTTCCGTTCAGCCGGGAAAAAAATTATCGGCCCAACGCAGGCTGCGGCCCGTCTTGAGTCGAGCAAGGTTTTTGCCAAGGAGTTCATGCAGCGTCAGGGGATTCCAACCGCTGGCTACCATGTTTTTACGGATGGTGTTTCGGCGGCTCAGCATCTTCTCTCGCTTCCAATGGACGCTTTTCCGCAGGTGCTTAAGGCCAGCGGTCTCTGTGGCGGCAAGGGTGTGATTATTGCTTTGACGAAAGAGGAGGCATTGCGCGCCATCATTGAAATGTTTGAAACACGGATTTTCGGTGATGCCGCAAGTGAGGTGGTCATCGAGGATTTTCTGCAGGGCGAGGAGGCGAGTGTTTTTGCGCTGACCGACGGTGAGCACTACAAACTTTTTTTACCGGCCCAGGATCACAAGCGGATCGGTGACGGTGATACCGGCAAGAATACCGGCGGCATGGGCGCCTATGCTCCGGCTCCACTGGTGACCGGGGAGGTTATGCGGAAGGTTGAAGAGCAAATTCTCCGGCCAACCCTGAAAGGCATGGCTGAAGAGGGCAACCGCTATACCGGTTTTCTCTATATCGGCCTGATGATTAACCACGGCGAGCCTTTTGTGGTTGAGTACAATGCGCGTCTTGGCGATCCTGAAACCCAGGTGGTGCTTCCGCTGCTGAAGAGTGACTTTATTGCAGCCCTTCAGGCAAGTGTTGATGGGTGCCTTTCGGAGGTGGAGTTTGAGATGTACCCGAAATCGGCCGCAACGGTGGTGATTGCTTCCGGCGGTTATCCCGACCACTTTGAAACCGGCAAGCCGGTCACCCTTCAGGCAGAGATTTCAGCAATTGATGGGTGCCAGATTTTTCATGCCGGCACAGCCCTGCAGGATGGCCAGTTGGTTACGGCGGGAGGAAGGGTCTTTTCGGTTACCGCCGTTGGGGGTAGCCTCCAGGAGAGTATCGAAACCGCGTATCGTGGTGTTGAAACGATCAATTTTGAGGGCGCATATCATCGCACCGATATAGGGGCAAAGGCACTTTAATAGTTCAGCCAATCAGTATTGCAATGAAACTACTCCGCCGTAAATTCGAGATTATCCAGGAAAAAGCTTTTCGGGAGTTGCCCTATGAGTGTTGCGGGCTGCTTGCCGGGAAAAAAAATGTTGATCACAGGGGAAATATTGAAAACATTGTTTACGAGGTGGCTCCCTGCCGCAACTGCCTCTATTACGGTCGGGAGACCGGTTTTGAGATCTCCCATCAGGAGTATCTGGATGTCGAGCGGGAGGCCAAAAAACTTGGCTATGAAATTGTTGGCTCCTATCACTCCCATATCAACTCACCGGCAACCCCCTCCTGCCATGATGTTGATTTTGCCCGTTCAGGCCATACCATGCTCATTATTTCACTCATCAATGGGCAGCCCAAAGAGGTGACGGCCTGGCTGCGGCGGCCGTCGGGAGGATTTCATCAGGAGCCGATTCGCGTCATTGAGTAGAGTTTCATCTGCCTGGGGAGAAAAACTCTTTAATTATTTTAGTACATTGCTCTCCATTGTAGCTTATCAAGTATTAAACCCGGAAAAAACGTGCCAAAGCGGGAAGATCTCAAGTCGATATTAGTGATTGGTGCCGGTCCGATTGTGATCGGCCAGGCCTGTGAATTTGATTATTCCGGTACCCAGGCGTGCCGCGCCCTTAAAGAGGACGGTTACCGTGTGATACTGGTTAACAGTAATCCGGCTACCATTATGACCGATATAGAGCTGGCCGATGCCACCTATATTGAGCCCATTACGCCGGAGTATGTGCAGAAAATTATTGAAAAGGAGAAACCTGATGCGCTGCTCCCTACCATGGGCGGCCAGACGGCTCTCAATATTGCCGTCTCTCTGGCTGAATCCGGTATTCTGGAACGCAACGGCGTTGAGCTGATTGGCGCCAAGCTTCGTGCGATCCGAAAAGCTGAAAACCGTGAGTTTTTCAGCGATGCCATGAAAAAAATCGGCCTTGAAATGGCCAAAGGCTTTTTTGTCCGCAATGAAAAAGAGGCCAAAGAGGCACTTGAAGAGATCGGTTTGCCGATTGTCATCCGCCCTTCCTTTACCCTTGGCGGTACCGGTGGCGGGTTTGCCGAAACGAAATCGGACTATTATGAAGCCGTACGTCGTGGACTTGCTGAAAGTCCTATCAGCGAAGTGCTGGTCGAGGAGTGTTTGATTGGATGGAAGGAGTTTGAGCTTGAGGTTATCCGCGATCTGGCCGATAATGTGATTATTGTCTGCTCTATCGAGAACGTGGATCCGATGGGGGTACATACCGGCGACAGCATTACCGTTGCTCCGGCCCAGACTCTTACCGACCGGCAGTATCAGGAGCTGAGGGATGCATCGGTCAGAATTATCCGAGAAATTGGTGTTGAAACCGGCGGAAGCAATATCCAGTTTGCCATTCATCCCGAAAACGGCCGTATTGTGGTGATCGAGATGAACCCCCGCGTGTCGCGCAGTTCGGCGCTTGCTTCAAAGGCAACCGGATTCCCGATTGCCAAGGTGGCGGCGAAGCTTGCCGTTGGCTATACGCTTGACGAGATTCTCAACGATATTACAAAAACCACCCCGGCCAGTTTTGAGCCGGCCATTGACTACTGTGTGGTCAAGGTGCCGCGCTGGGACTTTGAAAAGTTCAAGAATGTTGATGCCCGTCTTGGTGTGCAGATGAAGTCGGTTGGTGAAGTGATGGCTTTCGGCAGAAACTTCCGGGAGGCACTACAGAAGTCGCTGCGTGGGCTTGAAATCGGTCGGGCCGGCCTTGGTTCGGACGGCAAGGATCTCATGAATGTGCTGGATATGACTCCGCCGCAGAAAAAAAATGCCAAGGAGGATATTCTTGAGAAAATCAAAATACCCAAAGCCGACCGGATGTTCTATCTCCGCTATGCCTTTCAGGCCGGTGCCACCATCGATGAGATTCATAACTCTACCGGCATAGACCCCTGGTTCCTCGATAATATCCGCCAGATTGTGGAGTTCGAGGGTGAGCTGCGCGAACTGGCTGCCGGAGCGTAACGGGCGCATGACCTATCTAAGCCGGATACTGGAGGAGAAGGAGCGCGAAGTAGCACTGCTTCAGAAAGAGAGACCCCTGCAGCGCTATATGGAGCTGCAGCGCTCTTTTGTCGCATGTCGTGATTTTCGGGGTGCGCTCGGCCGTAGTGAGGGCTCTCAGTTGCGCCTGATTGCCGAGATCAAGAAAGCCTCTCCTTCGCGCGGTATTATTGTGCATGATTTCGATCCGCTGGCCATGGCTCAGCGCTATTACGATCTTGGCGCTTCCGCTTTTTCAGTGCTGACCGACCAGAAGTTTTTTCAGGGCTCAAACGACTATCTGCAACAGGTCAGCGAGGCTTTTCCGCTGCCGGTATTACGCAAGGAGTTTATTGTTGATGAATCCCAGATTTTTGAGTCCCGCCTGATCGGTGCTGATGCCATTCTGCTGATTGTGGCGGCGCTTGATGCTCCGCAGCTTGGTGATTACCTGCAGGTAGCAGAGGGTGTTGGGCTTGACGTGCTGGTTGAGGTTCACGACCAGAGGGAGCTTGAAACGGCCCTTCGCCAAGGCTCGAAAATCATCGGGGTGAACAACCGCAATCTGAAAGATTTTTCAGTGGATCTCCATGCTTCCCTGGCCCTTCGTTCCCTTATTCCCCCCGAAATTGTTGCAGTTGCCGAAAGCGGCATGAAAACCGCGGCCGATATTGCCCTTCTCCAGGCGGCACACTTCGATGCGGTGCTGATTGGAGAGGGGCTGCATACCAGCGTGGAACTCAGCGAACTTACCTGGACGCGGCTTTAATTCTTGCGGCGGTTTTTACCGGATCCGCCGCCTTGAAGAAGGCGGTGCCGGCAATCAGGGCATCGGCTCCGGCTGACACAACCTCCTGCGCATTCTCCTCCGTTATTCCCCCGTCAATGGCGATCACCAGTTCCGGATTGAGTTGTTTGCGCATCTCGTCAAGCTGGCGGGTTTTTCCAATCGACGAGGGGATGAACTTCTGCCCTCCGAAACCCGGATTGACCGACATAAGCAGCACCAGGTCGAGATCCGGCAGAATGGCCTCAAGCGTCGAGAGCGGTGTTCCGGGATTGATTGAGACTCCAGCCTTGACGCCGAGGCTTTTGATGAACTGAATGGTGCGGTGCAGATGCGGGCATGCCTCCTGGTGGACGGTAATCTGGTGCGAGCCGGCCTTGACGAACTCCTCAATGAAGCGGTCGGGATTGACAATCATCAGATGGGTGTCGATAATCATCTTGGTGCATGAGGCGATAGCCTGCACAATGAGTGGGCCAAAGGTGATATTCGGCACAAAGGCACCGTCCATGACATCGCAGTGAAGCCAGTCGGCTCCGGCTTTTTCGGCGATCTCAATTGAGCTTCTGAGCTGGGTGAAGTCAGCCGAGAGAATGGACGGGGCAAGAATGGTGGAGGTTAGGGGCATGGTTCTACTTCTTTAAACGTGAAAAAAACAGGTAGTACAATAATTAAAAGGCTTCGCCGATTCCAAAGTTGAAGGTGTAGTCCGAGAGTCGCCAGGTTGAGATGCGCCACGGTCTGCTTTCAGAAGGGTCGTGGATTTTATAGGCAAAATCAAAGCGGAAGGGGCCGATCGGTGAGCCGAGGCGCATCCCGACGCCCGTGTCCCAGGCGAAATCTTTGGTCAGCGATCCAAGGCTGAAGCCGTATGGGCCGGAGTTGTCCCATATATTTCCCAGATCCGTAAAGAGCGTTATTCCTGAAGGTTGGCTGAAGAATTTAAAAAATTTCAGCCGGTATTCCATTCCGAGCTCAAGCTTGATATTGGCTCCGAAATTTGACAGGGCATCACTTTTGTTGCTTCCGGGTCCAAGGGTATTGAACAGCCATCCTCGCATACTGCTCGGTCCACCGGTATAAAAGCGTCGTTCTTCAGGAGTTGCGTCAGCTTTGCCGTAGGGGGTCATCCATCCGGCATGAAGTTTTCCGGCAAACTGGCTTTGCTGGGTAACGTTTTTTGTGAAGACCAGATTTGGTTCCACTTTAACATATTGCGAGTAGGCTATGCCGAATATCTGGGGATCCCGGTTGGTAAATCCTGAATAGCTTCGGGTATCAATATATTTATCAATCAGCCAGGAGAGGCTTCCCGACTCTTCAACCAGGAGGTCAAGATTCCAGATTGTTTTTTCCGGCATCACCTTCTGGCGGTTTGTGTAGTTGTAGCGCAGCCGGAAGGTCTGGTTGATATGGGTTTCAAGTAAGCTGTCTATGCCCGCCTTGGTTCTCAGTTCGTTCGTGGGATCAATGCCGATATTTTTTGCGAGATCGGTTTTGAACAACTGCTTGAACCCTTTCAGCGAATCTTTTTGTACCCATTCAAATTCAAAAAAGTCAAAATTCAGGCGTGATGATGGACCGAGTTGCGCACTGTAGGTTTCGCGTATCAATCCGCTCTTGCTGGAGAGCAGTACGGGCAGTTTTGCCGCCGAGTACTGAAGGGTTGTCGAATAGAAATTTCCGGGCTTTCTCAGCACCGGCATTACCAGGCTGCTTTTGAGGTTAAACTCAAAGGGAATGACTTTTGTGTATTGATCCTCCCGGAGGTTTGCAAGCAGGTTCTTGCTGTAGCCGAACTGCGAGCCATATTCAATGGAGGAGTTGAACCGTTCGGCCCCACCCAGCAGATTTTTGTTTTCATAGGCAAGGGATGCACCGAAAAAGAGGTCGCCGTAGCGGTTATCTGCCAGTATTTTTGGCTCTATCTGGTGTTTGGGAGTCGTTTCAAGATGGACGGTGGTGTAGAGCTGGCCAGATTTTGTTGAGTCTGCACGGATGTAGATGGAGGAAAAGATGTTGGTGGCGCCCAGGTTCTGCAAGCTCCGTTGCTCAAGCGTCTGGTTGGTCACCTCTCCGGGCCGGAACTCAATGGCCGAGGTGATCAGTTTGGGCGATATGTTCTGTTTTCCGAGAATGATGCCATGGATGTTATCCTGTGTAAAGATTTTTTCTCGTTCATGGCTCTCATTTTTCACCGGATTGTGCACCACAGCCTTGATGGCCGCATATTTCAGTCGTTCAGGCAAAGAGATCCGGTAGAGGACTCCTGCACGGGTACCGACGGTATCCACCTTGATGCGGATGCTGTCTTCATGAAAAAAAGCATACCCGTATTGTCGGAAAAACGAGAGGGTGCGATCGCGTTCCTCGATAAGTCGCTCAACGGAAAAAATATCGTTGACCTTCAGGCGCTGGTTGCTGAGATAGTGCTGTTTCAGCTCTCCGGAAATGGTGTGAAGCCCTTCATAATTGAGGGAATCAACCCTGGTCGGTTCGTTTTCATGGATCAGGATGCTGAGGTCCACCTTTTTGCCGCCCGGGCGGTGGACAATGGTGGTGTCCATGGAGGCAAAAAAATATCCTTTATAGGTATAGAACTTCTTCAGAAGCAGGATGTCTTTATTAAACTCCTCCGAGTTGAAGGGTTTGCGTGCTCCGCCGAAGAGCCCCAGCCCCAGAAAGGAGCTTTGCTCCGAGGTTACCATGATCTGGCGAAGCTCATCTTCACTGACGGCCTTGTTGCCGCTGAAGCGGATTTTGCTGACGTAGGGAGTGGTTCGGGGCGGATTTTGCTGTGCGCTCTTCTCCTCCGAATGCAGGGTGACGGTACACAGCAGCATAAGGGTAACAAGGGTGAAGAGAGCTGCCCTTACGCTGTTGGAACTAGTTAAAAAAAAAACACTGAGAGCCGTTTAGCCTATGTTAATGGTTCTTCGTCTCCGTATCCAAAATCTTCGTCAGTAGGATAGTCAGGCCAAATTTCGTCAAGACTTTCATACATCTCATCGCTTTCGGGAAGATCCAGCAAATTCTCGATAACCTGCTGCGGAGCGCCGGTTCTGTTTGCGTAATTGATCAGTTCATCTTTTGTTACAGGCCACGGTGCATCGGCTATATAACGGGCAAGGTCTAAATTCCAGTACATACTACGTCGGTTGAGTTATTCAGTTTAAGAGTGATTGTCGCTTTGTTCCGGTACAGTTTTTTGTTGTATGGTGATGAACTTGCCCGGAGTTTTCTCATCAAAGAAATAAGCGGTTGGATTGACTTTGACATTGTCTTTGATGACCTCGTAGTGCAGGTGAGGAGCGGTTGATACCCCTGTATTTCCTGAAAGGGCAATAATATCACCACGTTTGATTTGCTGACCCTGACGCACCAGCGATTTTGAGAGATGGGCATAGATGGTTTTATAGCCGTAGCCGTGATTGATGGTGACGAGCTGGCCATAGCCTTTGTCATATCCGGAAAACGCTACAATGCCGTCACCGGTTGACTGCACGACGGTTCCCACTGCAGCAGAAAAATCAATGCCGGAGTGAAACAGCAGAACATTGAAAATCGGGTGCACTCTCATGCCGAACTGGCTGGTAACGCCACCGCTGACAGGTCGGATATTGGGTATGCTTGAAATCAGGGATGTTGGATTGGGGTTGTCCGCAAGTTCCTGGGTTTCCGGGTCGTTGCCTTTTTGGCGATCAATCTGCTGAATTAACTGTTCAATCATTTGTTCCGTCGTTGCCAGTACCCCTTCAGTAGTTTTTGATGCGGGAGCTTTGCCACTCTCTGCCGGTTTTTTTCCCTGGGCCAGTAGAGCTGGAGAGGTAGAGCAAAAAGAGGATAAGAGGAGCACGAAAAACAGAAGAGTTCCACTGAAGTGCCGCATCAACAGAAACCTACGCTTGTTTCTGCCGTATTCAGACCGAGTCATAAACCGTTTTTGTGAAGACATGCGGTATCCGGATGGTTTGTCTGAACAGGTAAGCCACTTTCAATTGACAAATATAAAAAAACTTTTTTTGATAAGTCAATGATTAATGGGCTTCAAGCCAGTTTTTTCCTGTGCCGGTATCGACTTCAACCGGAATTGTTTTTAGACCGCAACTTATTGCTGCATCAATCATTGCCTCTCTGACCAGCACCGTAAGCGGCTCTTTTTCTTCATCCGTCGTCTCAAAGAGCAGTTCGTCATGCACCTGCAGCAGCATGACGGATTTCATCTCTTTTGCTTTCATGCGACGGCTGCAGAGGTTCATGGCGCACTTGATGATGTCGGCCGCTGTGCCCTGTATCGGTGTATTCATGGCCGCTCGCTCTGCGGCATTTTGCAGGTTTTTGTTCCGGCTGGTGAGATCGGCAATGTATCGGCGACGACCGAGAAGGGTGGAGACATAACCGTTTTTTCTGCCCGCTTCAATAATCTCTTGAAGGGCTGAAAAGAGCCCTGGATATTTTGTTTTATAGGTGTCGATAATGGCCTTGGCCTCTTTCTGGGGGATATTGAGGCGACGCGAAAGGCCGAAAGGCATGATGCCGTAAAGGACGCCAAAATTGACCTCCTTTGCTTTGCGCCGCATATCCGGGGTGATCTCCTCGGTATCAAAAATCACTCTTGCCGTTGCGCTATGGATATCTTCACGATGGCGGAATGCCTCGATGAGTTGGGGATCCTGGGATATTTCGGCGGCAATGCGCAACTCGATCTGGGAGTAATCGGCCGAGAGCAGCCAGTTTTCCGGAGAAGAGGGGATGAAGGCCTTGCGTATCTCCCGGCCAAGCGGGGTACGAATGGGAATATTCTGCAGGTTTGGATTGGATGAGGAGAGCCTGCCGGTGGCCGTGATATGCTGATTGAAGGAGGTGTGGAGTTTTCCGGTCAAAGGGTTGAGCATTTTTGGCAGTGCATCAATATAGGTAGTCTTGAGTTTCTGCATGCTCCGGTATTCGAGGAGATCCTGGGCAACGGGGTGGAGCATGGCAAGCTCCTCAAGCACCTCCACATTGGTGGAGAAACCGGTTTTTGTGGCTTTTTTTGCCGGAAGGCCAAGCACATCAAAGAGGATATGGGAGAGCTGCTTCGGTGAGTCAATGTTGAAGGTTGAGCCGGTTGCGCTGTAAATTTTTTCTGTCAGGAGCGTAAGCTCTTTGGTGACGGTTTCAGATGTCTCTGCAAGATGGCGGGTGTCGATGCTGACGCCGGCATACTCCATTTCAGCAAGAACCTCTACCAGGGGGAACTCGATCTCCTGGCAGAGCCGGAGCATCTCGGGTTCAGCATCAAGTTGTTTCTGGAACTCCTCTTCAAGCTGGAGGGCCAGATCGGCATCCTGGCAGCCGTAGTCGGAGAGCTTTTGCGGGTCGACGTCAAAAATATGCAGTTTTGTTTTCCCGGTTCCGGTCAGCTCCTCAAAGGTTGTGGTCTTGAGGGCGAGATGGCGTGCGGCCAGGTCATCAAGGTTGTGCTTCTCCTCCGCATTGAGCACATAGCTGGCAAGCATGGTATCAAAGCCGACCGGCGAGAGGGCGATGCCATATTTTTTCAGAACCATGATATCGTACTTGAGGTTCTGGCCGGTTTTTGGCAGTTCGGGACTTTCAAGCATGGGCCGGAGCAGCTCCAGCGCTTTTTGGCGATTTAGATCGCTCTGGATAAAGGAGATAAAGCGGGCTTTTCCCTTTTCTGCCGAGAGTGAGAGGCCTGCCAGTTCGGCTTCAAAAGTGTCCAGGCTGGTTGTTTCGGTATCAACGGCAAGCCGGGTCGTGCCCTCAAGGGATTGGAGCAGCGAAACCAGCTCCTCCTCTGTCGAGACTCTTCTATAGTCAGCACGGTTTACAGCCGCAAGGAGCGGTGGCGGCTCAGATGGCTGGAGCAGTGGGGCATGTTCAGGTAGGGGAGCTTCCGGGGCCGGGGCAGGAGTATGCAGAAATTTGCTGAACACGGCCGGGAGCCTGGATGCAATGGTTTTCAGTTCGAGCTTTTGCAGGAGAGGATAGAGTTTACCGGTATCCGGTTCTCCGCAGGCCAGCTCCTGGAGGGTAACCTGGACGGGCAGGTCGGTGCGTATGGTGACCAGCGTTTTTATCAACTCAAGCTGTGGCCGGAACTCTTCAAGGCTATGGCGGTTTTTCGGCGAGAGATCGTCCAGATGGTTGTAGATATTCTCCAGGGAGCCGTATTTGGTGAGCAGGGTGGAGGCGGTTTTTGGCCCTATTCCTTTGGCTCCGGGAATATTGTCCGAGCTGTCTCCACAGAGCGAGAGCATGTCGCAAAAGAGCGCGGGCGGAACCCCGTACTGTGCGGCAATTTCTTCTGCGCCAAGCAGTTCAAGCTCGTTCTGGTTTTTGCCGGGCTTGAGGATTTGTACCCCGTCGTGCACCAGTTGGGCAAGATCTTTATCGGGTGAGACAATAACGATGCGGCATACCGGTTCAAATATCCGGGCCGTGGTGCCGATAAGGTCGTCGGCCTCAAATCCGGGGGTTTTGATGAGCGGAATACCGAAGGCTTCGAGCAGCTCAAAAATCAGGTCGAGCTGCTGAATGAGATCTTCAGGCGGAGCCGGACGATTGGCTTTGTAGAGCGGGTAAAGGTCGTGGCGGAAGGTTTTTTCCTTGCTGTCAAATACCGCCGCGAGATAGTCAGGTTTGTAGGTTTCCAGAATTTTAAGCAGTGCCGTCAGAAAGCCGTAAATCGCTCCGGTCGGTGTGCCGTCCCGTGCGGTCATACCGGCCCGCTGCAAAGCAAAAAATGCCCGGTAGACAATGGCCATGCCGTCAAGCAGAAAGAGCCCTGGTTTTTCACGGCCGGTTGCCGGTTCTGCAAGGGCAACCGGCGCCTGCAGGGGAGGAAAGAACTCCAGTTGCCGGTTGCTCATTCGCTTACCACTCCGTAACTTCCAAGCACCGTGACCATGGTGGCGAACTCCCTGAGATGGGAGAGGGCGTTGTGGATATTCTTCTCCTCCTGGTGACCGATAAAATCGACATAGAAGAGATACTCAAAGGCTTTTTTCCTGAAGGGTCGCGACTCGATTTTGGTCAAATCAATTTCCCGCATGGCAAAGGTGGCAAGTGCCTTGAAGAGCGAGCCCTGCTCGTTCGGCAAGGTAAAGACTATGGATGTTTTGAATTGGGCGCTCTCGGTCGCAGTTTCAGGGTGGTGTACCCCGGGAGAGTCTGGATGGGCAATACAGAAAAAGCGGGTTATGTTCCACTCTTCATCGGCAAGGTTCTCCTGCAGGATTTCAAGCCCGTAGAGCTCTCCGGCCCGTTTGGAGGCGATGGCAAGCTTTGTGGCATCTTTTTCAGCGGCGATCATTTTGGCGCTGCCGGCCGTGTCATAGGCAACTTCAGCTCTCAGATGTTTATGGGTCGCAAAAAAATTGCGGCACTGGGCCAGTGCCTGGGGGTGGGAGAGTACCTTTTGGGCACCCTCGATTGAAGCTCCGTGAACGCCGAGCAGGCAGTGCTCCACCTTCACAAAGGTTTCGGCCACAATGGTGAGCGGATGCTGGAGCAGCAGGTCGTAGTTTTGATGAATACTTCCGCCGAGTGAGTTTTCGATCGGGATGACGGCATAATCGACTGCGCGGTTTTCCACAGCCGAAAACACCTCTTCAAATGATTCAAAGGGTTTCGGCACGCCAACCCTCAGGGCTGCGATTTCACTGTAGGCGCCGGGTTCGCCCTGATAGGCGATCATCAAGTTTGCCATTATTTTTTCTTGTGATTAACTTGCACTAATGCCGTTAGATTTGGTTTTATTTAAAGAAAATAAATCTATTATCATAGGCGGGGTGTTTCGGTAATACTAAATCAGCAGTTTTTTATCATGTCAGGACACAGCAAATGGGCCACCATTAAACGAAAAAAGGCGGCTACCGATCAGAAAAGGGGCAGTTTGTTCACCAAACTGGTCAAGGAGATTACCATTGCGGCAAAAATGGGTGGCGGCGACCCTTCCGGCAATCCCCGTCTCCGACTTGCTATTGATACGGCAAGGGCGAACTCCATGCCGATGGATAATATTCAGCGGGCGGTGAAAAAGGGCACCGGCGAGCTTGAGGGGGTGACCTATGACGAAATTACCTATGAAGGGTATGGCCCTGCCGGGATTGCCCTGATTATCGAGACGGCAACCGACAATCGCAACCGGACGGTGGCGGATCTGCGTCACATTATGAGCCGCAACAGCGGTACCCTTGGCGAGAGCGGCAGTGTTGGCTGGATGTTCCAGCGCAAGGGCTCCCTTGATGTGCTGAAATCGGCCGCTGGAGAGGAGACATTGATGGAGCTGCTGCTTGATGCTGGTCTTGAAGATCTCGGCAGCGATGATGAGAACTACTATACGGTTATAACCGATGTCCGAGAGCTTGAAACGGCCAAGAAAGCGCTTGACGATGCCGGTATTGTGTATGAGAATGCCAAGACCGACCTGATACCGGAAAACTATATTGAGCTTGAAGCCGATGATGCCCAGAAGGTGATCCGGCTGATTGATGCGCTTGAAGGCAATGATGATGTACTTTCGGTCTTCAGCAACATGGAGATCAGCGAGAGTGCCATGAACAGCTTAAACGAATAGGCTTCCCTGTGATTGTACTCGGGATTGATCCCGGAAGCCTGAAGACCGGGTACGGGGTGATTAGCGGTGAAGGTGACCGGTACCGTGTTCTTTCAAGCGGTGTTATCCGGCTTCATCCGGCAAAGGGCCATCCAGAGCGGATTGGTGAAATCTATCGGGAGCTTGAACGGGTTATTGGGGAGTTTCAGCCTGAACGGGTGGCGCTTGAAACGGCGTTTTTAAGCCGCAATGTCCAGTCGGCCCTGAAGCTCGGCCAGGTGCGTGGTGCCATTATCGCCCTGGTGATGAACCGGAATCTTCAGTTGCATGAGTATGCTCCCCGGGCAATGAAATCGGCCATAACCGGAAAAGGGGCGGCCAGCAAGGAGCAGGTTGCCTTTATGGTCTCAAGAATGCTCGGCATGACGGAGCCGCCCAAGCCTTATGATATCAGTGACGCTCTTGGCATTGCTCTTTGCGATTTGCTCAGAGGGGAGAGTCGGGAGGCTTTTTTGCCGGAGAAAAAAAGTGGAAGGGGAGGCTCAAACTGGTCGTCCTTTGTGCGCGCCTCTCCCGGTCTGGTTATCCGGTAGTTTTAGCCAGCCAAAAGAGAGCCGGTGTGTGTTGAAAGAGTCTGCAATGGAGTGAAATCATAAATTCTTAGCTGTGGAAGGCCCTATCTTTAATCTGCCAAATTCTCTGAGCCTGTTGAGGGTAATACTGATTCCCTGGTTTCTCTATTACTTTCATACGGGCAATATCAGAATTGCTATCATTATCATGGTGATAGCGGTTCTGAGCGACTGGTTCGACGGCCAGACGGCCCGCTGGACCAACCAGGTCTCTGATGCGGGTAAAATTCTTGATCCTCTGGCCGACAAGCTTTGCTTGGCCTCTGTAGCGGTTTATTTTCTCTGGGTTGGTCAGCTTCCCCTCTGGTTTGTGCTCTTTGCCGTGCTGCGCGATATGCTGATTTTTGCCGGTGCAGCCTATGTCCGCTTCCGCTATGCGGTGGTCACAACCTCCCTTTGGCCGGGGAAGTGGGCCGTCGGTTTTGTCTCCATGATGTTTATTGCCATGGTCTGGCCACATCCTTTTTTTAAACTCTACCCCGTCAAGGAGTTCTTTTTATATCTCTCCACGGCCATGCTCTTCTACTCCTTTGTCCAGTACTGTGTGCGGTTCTACCGGATTCATAACGGCCTGGAGTACAAGGCCTGAGCTACCTCGTTTACGGCACCCCCTTATACACTCGCCTCAATATTGATAACTTTATCCACCGAAAAGCAGAAATTGCTGTTGAGCGGGATTAACTTATTGATAAAAAGAGGGTTAGTGGTTCCCGTACGCTTCTGCACATCATGGGAAGAGGTGTTGATAACTTGTTTATGAAATGTGGAGGAGTGCGCCCTGAAAGGCCCGCAACAGAGGCGTTCTGCCGTTTTGCAGCAGAGCGCCTCTATCATCAAATGGGGTTCTTACTTGTTTTTTTGTACAACGGTTGCCATAAGGGATGCTTCGCAAACCAGTTCACCCCGTACATAGGCTTTGGCATCAAACTGGCAGACGCTTCTGCGCTTGTTGGTCATGGTGGCTTCAATTACAAGCGTATCGCCCGGAAGCACCGGTTTGCGGAAGCGAGCCTTGTCAATTCCCATGAAGTAGACCACGCTCTCCTTGATGTTGTCGTTGCCATTGAGCATCATGATGCCGCCGGTCTGGGCCATGGCTTCGAGAATCAGCACGCCCGGCATGATGGGGTTGCCGGGAAAATGGCCCTGGAAGAAGGGCTCGTTCATGGTGACGTTTTTGATCGATACAATGCTTTCATCAAGTTTGAACTCGACAATCTTGTCAATCAAGAGGAAGGGGTAGCGGTGCGGGAGAATATTCTGGATGGCGTTGATGTCAAAAATAACTCCGGCTTTTTTCTCGTGCTGGTACTGCCGGGCAAGCTTGTTGCGGTCGGCATATTTTTTGAGTTGCTTGACAAACTCCACATTTGAAGCATGGCCGGGACGTGCGGCAAGCACCTGGGCCTTGATCGGCATACCCAAAAGGGCGATATCGCCAAGCAGATCAAGCAGTTTATGGCGGGCCGGCTCGTTTTTGAAGCGCAGTTCGCGGTTGTTCAGAATGCCGTTTTCACCCAGCACCAGGTGTTCGCTCTCAATGCCGAGTTTTTCACTCAGGGCGCTCAGTTCCTCCTGCTCCATCGGCTTGTCAATAATGACAATCGCGTTGTCCACGTCACCACCCCTGATGATACCCTGATTTGCAAGCGTTTCAACTTCACTCAGGAAGCAGAAGGTTCTCGATGGAGAGAACTCGGTGAAAAACTCCTCCTGCAGGTCAAAGAGGCCGGAGTGCTGTGAGCCGAGTGCCGGATTTTTGTAATCCACCATCACGGTAATGCGGAAGCTGTCGAGTGGCAGGGCGACAATGTCTACACTGTTATCAGCATCATGGAACTCAATCGTCTCATCAATAACCAGATAGTTTTTCGGCTCATCCTGCTCCTGAAACCCGGCGTTGAGCAAGGCTTCGGCAAACGGGTGTGAGCTGCCATCCATAACCGGAGGTTCCGGGCCGTTCATCTCAATACGGCAATTATCGATCTGGAGCCCATAGAGAGCGCCGAGCACATGTTCGGTTGTATGAACCTTGACGCCGTTGAGACCGATGGTGGTGCCGCGCAGGACATCAACCACATTTTCAATCAGGGCAGGGATTTCAGGACTGTTTTCAATATCAGTCCGGATAAAACGGTAGCCGTAGTTGACCGGGGCGGGTTTAAAGGTGATCATACACTCTTTGCCGGTGTGCAATCCTGTTCCCCAGAGGGAGACCTCTTTTTGAAGCGTGCGCTGCTGAATGAGCATAGTCTGATTGTTGCTCCTGCCGCTGGTGAGCGGGTGCAGGAAATGAAGACAAATTGTAATGGAAAAATTTTGACTACTAAGATACTAAAGAACGATTTCCGGTTCAAATCCTCTGCTGCCCTTCTTTCGGGAGCGTGGGGTTATTCGGGGGTAACTGGCAGAAAACTAGGTTGTAAAATGTTTCAGTGCTTTTTCAAGCAGCAGCGGATGGGTGATGGTGCTACCGGCAAGAATGCTTTGTTTTTTGAAAACATCACTCTCTCCCCCGAAGTTGGTCACGACTCCTCCAGCTTCACGCACAAGCAGCACGCCGGCGGCAAAATCCCATGGAAAGAGCTTGTACTCCCAGAAGCCGTCAAAGCGTCCGCAGGCGGTATAGGCCAAATCAATTGCGGCCGAACCTGCACGCCGGATACCGGCCGACTCTTCAATAACCTCCTTGAGCATGCCGATATAGGATTCCAGATAGTGGCTGTACTCCTTGAAGGGAAGGCCGGTTGCAAAGAGAAAACTCTCGTTGTTCGAGCGGCTGGAGATCGAGATTCGTTTGCCGTTCAGGTAAGCGCCCTCTCCCCGCTGGGCGGTAAAGAGCTCCTGAAGCACCGGTTGATAGACAACGCCCGCAAGCAGCTCTCCGGAACTATCTTTCAGGGCAATGCTTATGGCAAATACCGGGAATGAGTGGATGAAGTTCAGGGTTCCGTCAAGCGGATCGACAATCCAGGTACGACCAGACGCTCCGCTGATGATTGTTCCCTCTTCGCAGAGCATGCTGTCACGGGGAAAACTCTCCGAGATAATTGAGCTGATGAGGGCTTCACATGCCTTGTCAACTTCCGTGACAAAATCCTTGAACTCTTTTACCTGGATTTCAGGATGAGAGAGCTCTCCGAATTTTTCAAGGGTTATTGCTCCTGCTGCCCGGGCAGCCCTGACGGCACACTCCAGCTCACGGCTCATCTTTTCCATTGCTTTACAGAATCTTAAAACCTTTTCATTCTATGATAATTGGCTCTCAATATAACATTTCAGGGAAATTTTCTGGCCTCAGGGTTTTGAGTCCTATATTCCCTAAAAAAAGGGAATTTTCGGAATGAACGATCTGTTGATTATTTGTAAGCTTAAGTAATTCAATAATTTCAATATCAATGATAATGAAGCTCAATATTCAAAAGCTCCTGCTCTGTATAGGCCTCTGTTTTCTGTTTGCCTTTGCCGGCAGCCTCTTTACGCCTCAACCTGGTTCGGAGTGGTACTACAGGGTGCTCGCGAAGCCTTCATGGAACCCTCCTGACTGGCTCTTTCCTCCGGCTTGGACCGTGCTCTTTCTGCTCATGGGCAGTGCGCTCTATCTTGTTGTCGATCGAGGGTATGCAAAACTGAAGATTCGTGGAGCCCTTGCTCTTTTTGGTCTGCAGCTTGTGCTCAATCTTGGCTGGTCGGCTACATTTTTTGGCCTCCACTCTCCCGCTTGGGCTTTGGTGGTTATTCTGCTCCTCTGGCTGGCGATTGTGGCCACGATCGTGAAGTTCCGCGAGATTTCAACCGTAGCGGGGAATTTGCTGATTCCCTATCTCTTGTGGGTGAGTTTTGCCTCCTGGCTCAATTTTACGATTTGGCATCTTAACTGATGCTCTTTGCTGCCGCTGTCATGGCTGGTGAGAAACGATATACAAACGAAAAGCGCAGATTGGACTGCGCTTTTCGTTTGTTCTGATCTGTTACTGCTGAGCTTTCAGCAGAGCGGATTAATCCTCTTCACTATCGCGAAGGTTTTCAAGCACACCGAAATCCTCAAGCGTTGAAACATCGCCCTTGATCTCATTGCTGGTGGCAAGCTCGCGCAAGAGACGGCGCATGATTTTGCCGCTTCTGGTTTTCGGCAGGCCCTTGGCCCATCTGATTTCGTCCGGCTTGGCAATCGGTCCGATCTCTTTGGCAACATGGTTGCGCAGAGCCTCACGGAGCTTCATGTCGCCCACATATTCGTCTTTCAGGGTGACAAAGGCTACGAGGGCATTACCCTTGATCTCATCCGGACGGCTGACCACAGCGGCTTCAGCAACGGCTTCGTAGGAGACCAGTGCGCTCTCCACCTCACTGGTGCCGAGGCGGTGACCTGAAACGTTGACCACGTCATCAACGCGGCCCATGATCCAGATATAGCCATCGTCATCCTTGCGGGCACCGTCACCGGTAAAGTACATACCGGGGAATTCCGACCAGTAGGTTTTTTCATAACGCTCGTTGTCGCCGTAAATGGTACGGAGCATTGAAGGCCATGGTTTTTTGATGACCAGGTAGCCGCCTTCATTGGCTTCGCATGGAGTTCCATCCTTGTGTACCACATCGACCGCAATACCGGGTAGTGGACGGGTTGCTGTGCCGGGTTTGGTCGGTGTTGCACCGGGTAGTGGAGAGACCATGATGCCGCCGGTCTCGGTCTGCCACCAGGTATCGACAATCGGACATCTCTCCTGACCAACAACCTTGTGGTACCACATCCAGACATCAGGGTTGATTGGTTCTCCGACGCTGCCGAGCAGGCGGAGCGAGTTGAGGTTGTGTTTGGTGACCCACTCGTTTCCGGCACGGATAAAGGCGCGGATAGCGGTTGGCGCGGTATAGAGAATGGTGACCTTGTGGCGGTTGATGATATCCCAGAACCGGTCCCACTGCGGATAGTTCGGAGCACCTTCGTACATCAGGATGGTGGCGCCGTTAAGCAGCGGCCCATAAGCCATGTAGGTGTGTCCGGTAATCCAGCCTACGTCTGCGGTACAGAAGTAGATATCCTCATCCTTGATATCGAAAACATATTTGAAGGAGCTTGCTGCATGAACCATGTATCCGGCGGTGGTGTGCAGGATACCTTTCGGTTTTCCGGTTGAACCGCTGGTATAGAGCACAAAGAGCGGATGCTCGGAATCCACCTCAACCGGATCGCACTCATCGGATGCAAGACCCATGAGATCATGCCACCAATGGTCCATGCCGTCGTGCATGTGCACCGTATCACCGGTTAGCTTGAGCACCATGACGCTGCGAACCGAAGGGGTGTTGACGATCGCTTCGTCAACGATATTTTTCAGGTTGATGGAGCTGCCACGGCGTCTTGAACCGTCGGCACAGATGATCATTTTTGCTCGGGAATCATTGACGCGCTCGGAAATGGCGTGAGCCGAGAATCCGGCAAAAATAACGTTATGAACCGCTCCGACACGTGCGCAGGCAAGGACGGCAATAATGAGTTCCGGTACCATACCCATGTAGATGGCAACCCGGTCTCCGGGTCTGATGCCGGCAATTTTCAGAACGTTTGCAAACTTGCAGACCTGGCGGTGCAGCTCTCCGTAGGTCAGAACCCGCTGGTCGCCCTCTTCGCCTTCCCAGATAATGGCCGCCTTGTTCTTTCTCCAGCTGTTGACATGGACATCAAGGGCATTGTAGCAGATATTGGTTTTACCACCCTGAAACCACTTGGCATAAGGGCTGTTCCACTCCAGAACGCTCTCCCACTTCTTGAACCAGTGAAACTGTTCAGCTAATCCACCCCAGTAGGTATCCGGGTCTGCATCAGCTTCGGCATAGAGCCGCTCATAGTCCGCCATGGAAGCGACATGGGCATTTTTTGCAAACTCTGCGGGGGGCGGAAACTTGCGTTTTTCAGACAGAACAGAGCTGATTGACGACTCAGGCACAGTTTGTGGTTTGTTGGATGTTGTTTCGTCTGTAGCCATTGATACCCATGGTTAATGTGTTGAAAAAAGGAAATACCCTCTTCACAGGTGTTTGTGAATGTCGACAAAAAAATCAGTTGAAGCAGAGGCTTAGGGCAAAGCCGGATAATGCCAAGTCTTGACTAAAACTTAAGCCTTAATTTTACGAAAAAAAATCATCTTGTCAATAATTGTTATGCACTCCTTTGTGATTTTATTTACGGTTATTTAACCGCAAAGTTAACGAGTTTGTCGGCAACAACGATTTCGCGCATGATTGTTTTGCCTTCAAGAAATTTTATGACCGACTCGACCTTTCTGGCCTCTTCAAGCAATGCCTCTTTAGGGCTTCCGGCCGGGGCAGAAAAGGTACCTCTCAGCTTTCCGTTAACCTGGACGGTAATGGTCAGAACCGGGTCTTCGACAAGTTTTGGGTCAAATGAGGGGAAGGGCTCTTTCGTGATTGAATGGCCGTGTCCGATAGCCTCCCAAAGCTCCTCCGTCAGGTGCGGGGCGTAGGCGGCAAGCAGGAGCAGCAGGGTTTCAACCGCCTCACGGTTCCGGCATCCGGCTTTGTGCAGTTCGTTGACAAAAACCATCATCTCCGAAATGGCCGTATTGAACTTGAGATTTTGGGTGTCTTGACTGACCTTTTTAATGGTTTTATGCATTCGCCGCTCTAGCTCTTCCGGCATCGGCTCGCCGCTCAGCGCTACCGCCGGGGTTAGTTCATCGCGGTCACTACCTGGGTAGACCACTCTCCAGACTTTGGTCAAAAAGCGGCTGATGCCCTCAATGCCGTTGGTGTTCCACGGCTTGACCTGTTCAAGGGGGCCGAGAAACATCTCATAGAGGCGTACCGCATCGGCGCCGTAGCGCTCCATGACCTGGTCGGCCGGAATCACATTGCCGCGCGATTTCGACATCTTCTCATTGTCTTCACCAAGAATCATCCCCTGGTTGAAGAGCTTCTGGAAGGGCTCTTTGGTCGTGACAACCCCAATGTCGTAGAGCACCTTGTGCCAGAAGCGGGCATAGAGCAGGTGGAGCACGGCGTGTTCGGCTCCGCCGATGTAGAGGTCGATATTCATCCAGTAGCGCTCTTTTTCCGGGTCGATGAGTCGCTCCTGGTTTGTTGGATCAATGAAGCGCAGGTAGTACCAGCAGCTTCCGGCCCACTGCGGCATGGTGTTGGTCTCTCGCCGGAACGGGCCATCTTCATCCTCGCCGTAGAGCCAGTGCGGGATGTTGGCGAGAGGTGATTCACCGGTTGAGGAGGGGTGGTAGGCCTCAACTTCAGGCAGCATGAGGGGAAGAGTGGTTTCCGTGCGTATGGTACCGTCCAGGTAGTGCTTGATCGGGATCGGCTCTCCCCAGTAGCGCTGACGGCTGAAAATCCAGTCGCGGAGCTTGTAGTTTACCTTGCGCTCGCCAATCTTTTTGCTCTCAAGCCATGAGGCCATCCGCTCAAAGGCTTCACTGAAGGGAAGCTGGTTGAGCGATATTTCCGGGTTCGAGGAGTTGACACAGCAGCTATCCTTGCCTTCAAATACTTTTTCCTGAACATCATGCGGGCTTTTGATCACCTCAATGATGGGCAGGTTGTACTGCCGGGCAAACTCCCAGTCCCTCTGGTCATGGGCCGGTACCGACATGATTGCTCCGGTGCCGTAGCTGGTCAGCACAAAGTCGGAGATCCATACCGGAAGCGGCTCTCCGGTTGCCGGGTTGATGGCGTAGGAGCCGGTGAAGACGCCGGTTTTCTCTTTTTGCAGACCAGTCCGCTCAAGCTCGGTTTTCAGCTTTGCCTGACGGATATAGTTTTTTACCTCAACAAGTTGTTGTGCAGTCGCAAGTTTTTCGGCAAGCTCATGCTCGGGTGAAATAACAAGGTAGGTCGCGCCGAAAAGGGTGTCGGGGCGGGTGGTATAGACCTTGAGCCGGCGGTTGTGGCAGCGAAGCTCGAAATCAATCTCCATACCAACCGAGCGTCCTATCCAGTTGCGCTGCATCTGTTTGACATTTTCCGGCCAATCCAGTTCGTCGAGGTCAGCAAGCAGGCGTTCGGCATAGGCGGTAATTTTCAGCACCCATTGGCGCAGTGGTCGGCGCACAACCGTGTAGCCGTCGGCAATTTTCTCCTCAACCTCTTCATTGGCGAGCACGGTTTTAAGCTCCTCGCACCAGTTGACATCAACCTCCGACATATAGGCCAGCCCACGGTCATAGAGCTGCAGAAAGATCCACTGTGTCCATTTGAAATAGCGGGGATCGGTGGTGTTGATCTCGCGTGACCAGTCGTAGGAGAAGCCCATCCGCTGGAGGGTCTCCTTGAAGCTTTTAATATTCTGCTCGGTGGTCTCTTTTGGATGGGTGCCGGTTTTAATGGCAAACTGTTCGGCCGGAAGCCCAAACGCGTCCCACCCCATCGGGTGGAGCACATTGAAGCCGCAACTGCGTTTGTAGCGGGCGATGATGTCCGAGGCGGTATATCCTTCAAGATGGCCAACATGGAGCCCGCTGCCGCTCGGGTAGGGGAACATGTCGAGCACATAGTATTTGGGTTTATCGGAGCTGCTCTCAGTCGCAAAGGTTTGCTGCTCCTGCCAGTAGGTCTGCCACTTTCTTTCTATATCTGAAAATTCGTACTTCATGGTTTTTGAATGAATTACGTTGAATCACGGTTCTTGGTTACAGTTTGTTCCCGTTACGGCCAGGTTTGCCTGTAACCGGTTATGCGGAAGGGATAAAAAAAAGCAGTGCAGGGTGAGCTGCACTGCTTTTTAGTACGATTGTTCCGCTTAGTTGTTTTCGGTGCCGGGCTCTTTTGGAGCAGCGGCTTCAGCTTCAGCGTCAATTTCCACGGCCTTGATGGAGAGAGCAAAGCGGGTTTTGCCGGTACGGGGATCCTTGCGGACATCGACCAGCTTGACTTTGACGCGGTCACCGATTTTCAGGTGGTCGCTCACTTTGGATACTCGTGCCGTCGAGATTTCGGAAATGTGCACCAGGCCGTCGGTTTTGGGAAGAAACTCCACAAAAGCGCCAAGTTCATCACGGATGTCGCGCACCTTGCCAAAGTAGACGGTGCCGACTTCAGGTTTGGCAATAAGGGTTTTGATGGTGTTCAGCGCGGCCTGTGTGCCTTCATTGTTCGAGCAGGCAATGGTCACGGTGCCGTCATCCTCAATATTGATCTCTGCACCGGTCTCTTCGGTAATGCTGCGGATGGTCTCTCCGCCCTTGCCGATAATCATGCCGATAGCCTCAACCGGAATCTGGATGGTGGTGAGTCTTGGTGCAAAGCGTGCCAGCTCCTCGCGTGAAGAGGGGATGGCTGCCTCCATCTTGTCGAGGATATAGAGCCGTCCGGTGCGGGCCTGCTCAAGCGCAGTTTCAAGAATGTGGTAGTCAAGACCGTCGATCTTGATGTCCATCTGGCAGGCGGTGATACCTTCACTCGTGCCCGATACCTTGAAATCCATATCTCCCAGATGATCCTCATTGCCGAGAATATCGGAAAGAACCGCGTATGCATCTCCCTCCTTGATGAGTCCCATGGCGATGCCGGATACCGGTTTTTTAAGCGGAACACCGCCGTCCATCAGGGCAAGTGTGCCGCCGCAGACCGAGGCCATTGAAGAGGATCCGTTTGATTCAAGGATGTCGGAAACAATACGGACGGTATACGGGAACTCCTGCTCGGAAGGGGCCACCATTTTAATGGCGCGCTCGGCAAGATTGCCGTGACCGATTTCGCGGCGGCTGGTGCCTCCGAGTCTTCCGGTTTCGCCGACCGAAAAGGGCGGGAAGTTGTAATGGAGCATGAAGCGCTTATCGGCATTGCTGGTCAGGGTATCGACCGACTGGGCATCTTTTTTGGTGCCGAGGGTGACGGTAACCAGTGCCTGGGTCTCTCCACGGGTGAAGAGGGCCGAGCCGTGCGCTCTGGGGATAATGCCGAGCTCGATGCTGATCGGGCGGATCTGGTCGAGAGCCCTTCCATCAAGGCGTTTTTTGTCGTCAAGAATCATGTGGCGCATGACCTTCTTTTCGATTGAGTGGATCTCTTCGTTAATGATATGCTGGTTCACACAGAGTGCCTTTGCGGGATCAGCCGAAATCTCCTCACTGCTGAAGGCCGCCTTGAACTGTGCAATGGTTGACTCAACGGTGTCGCGGTAGATTGCGGCGGTCTGATCGGCACGCTCTTCTTTCGAGAGCGGGGTATAGGCAAGTTCGCGAAGGCGGGTTTCGCACAGTGCACGAACTGCAGTCGTGAGCTCGGCCGGAATGGCTTTTGGGGTAAACTGACGGGTTGGTTTGGCTACTTCTGCGGCGATCTCGTTCTGGAGGGTACAGAGTTTGCGGATGGCATCGTGACCGAACTTGATGGCTTCAAGCATGTCGGCTTCAGAAATTTCCTTCATCTCACCCTCAAGCATACAGATGGTGTCGAGCGTGCCGCCGATACAGATATCAATGTCGCTGCCGGTCAGTTCGTTGATGTCGGGATTGATAAGGTACTGGCCATTCACCCGGCCAACGCGGACTTCGGACATCGGGTTGCGGAAAGGGATGTCGGAGACCATGATGGCGGCGGAAGCAGCAAGGCCGCCGAGCACGTCACCGTCATTGATCTGGTCGGATGAGATAACCGAGATAATGATCTGGGTCTCATAGAGGTAGCCGTCAGGAAAGAGCGGGCGCAGCGCACGGTCGATCAATCTTGCTGAAAGAATCTCTTTTTCGGAAGGGCGGCTCTCACGTTTGAAAAAGCCTCCGGGGAACTTGCCTGCAGCGGAATATTTTTCGCGGTATTCAACCTGGAGCGGAAAGAAGTCCTGGGTTGGTGAAGGAGGTGTTTTGCTTGATACAACCGTTGCGAGCACCATCGTGTCGCCAAGGCGGACCACGGCGGCACCGTCGGCCTGTTTTGCCATTTTACCGGTTTCGATCGAAAGAATCTTCCCCTGGCCAAGATCAATTTCTTTGTTGATAATCATGGAAATCGTTTGATAGTAGTGATATTAAAATGGAGCCCGGTTTATATTCATTGTACACCCTTTCTTATCCGCCCTATGTCCACTGCAGAGCTCCGGAGTAGTACCGAAATTTGAAAACGGAACGCGTTCCGAAATATAACACAAAAAAGTGTTTTCCGGTAAATTTGATCTCCTGAGCGCTCATCATGTCAGGAACTTTGCGTTATCAATAAGACGTACATTTCCGGCATAAACTGCCAGCAGCAGACGGTACTCCTTTCCCTTTTCAGCCGTTACTTCGCGCTCAAAGGTTTTTTCATCCACGAAACAGGCATACTCGGTGCGGCATCCGGGTGTTAATTGAATCATCTCTGCAATCTCTTCCGCTATTGCCTGAAGGTTGTTCTCCCCCTCGCTAATTCGCTTTTCAGCATGGCAGATACTGCGGTACAAAACGGTGGCGGAGTTGTGCTCCTCGCTTGAGAGGTAAATATTTCTTGAGCTTACGGCCAGGCCGCTCTCCTCACGCACAATTGGTGCCTCAAGAATGGTGACCTCCATATTGAGATCTTCAACCATGCGCCGGATAATGGCGAGCTGCTGTGCATCTTTCTGGCCGAAAACAGCCAGATGCGGTTTGGTAATATTCAGCAACTTCGTCACCACGGTTGCAACCCCGTTGAAGTGGCCCGGCCGGTGCTCTCCGTCGAACCGTTCAGCGAGAGCGCCGCACTGGAGGGTGGTCTGAAAGTTTTCGGGGTAGATGCTTCCTGCTTCAGGCGCAAAGAGGTAATCAACTCCGGCGGCCCGTGCCAGGGCGACATCCTGCTCAAATGGTCTCGGGTAGCGGTCGAGGTCTTCATTCGGAGCGAACTGGCGCGGGTTAACAAAAATGGTCATAATAACAATGCCGGCGGTCTTTTGGGCCAGTTTGACCAGGCTCAGGTGGCCTTCATGCAGTGCACCCATGGTCATGACAACACCAAGAAGCTGGCGGTTGAGGCGCAACTTTTCAGCTATGGCCTGCATTTCGCGGGGTTCAGTAATGACTTGCATCTTCCTCAACGGATTTTAAGGTTTTTTTCCCTGCCGGATGAACCACTACAACAAACTCCCCTCGCGTTTTCCCGTTGGCGAGCAGTTGGCGCATCTCCTCAATGGTTCCGGTGCGATACTCCTCATGTATTTTAGTCATTTCACGCCCAATGAAGAGCGTTGCATCCGGCAGTACAGCCTCAAGTTCGTCAAGCAGCTTCATGATGCGGAACGGGGACTCATAGAAGACCAGAGAGACCTGGAGTTGGGCGAGCTGTTCCAGCCGGCTTTTACGCCCTTTTTTATGCGGCAGGAAACCGGCGAAAAAAAAGTTGTTGACCGGCAGCGGACATGCCGACAGAGCAGCGGTTACAGCGCTTGGGCCCGGAATCGGGATAACCGGAATTTGGCGCTCATGGAGTGCGTGCAGCATCGCATAGCCGGGATCGCTGATAATCGGTGTGCCAGCATCGGTGGTGAGGGCGACATCGACCCCCTCTTCAAGCAGGGCGATAATTTGGCCTATCGCTCTTGGCTCGTTATAGTTGTGGTAACTGATGAGTTTTTTGCCGTGAATATCGAGATGCTTCAGGAGAATTGATGCCCGGCGCGTATCTTCACAGGCGATTGCTTCAACCTGTTTCAGGGTTTTTATGGCTCTGAGGGTGATGTCTTCGAGATTGCCGAGCGGGGTGGCAACGACGTAGAGGGTTCCGGTATGTAACAATTCAGTGTGCAAGGGCTATAGAGAAGCTTCTACAAAGGGTTTGAGAGTAGTGGATTCACATTGCTTTTCGTTATTATAATAATAAAAATACGATAAACAGCGTTCAGCCACAGAGAGATGAAGGAAGTGAGGCGGTTAGTGTCGGTCAGCGACTTGCGGGTGCATTTTAATGGCCGCTCAAGCGGCATTCTGGGAAAGCCTTTTCCGATAAAGGTGGTGAACGGGGTCTCGTTTGAGGTCTTTCAGGGGGAGACACTTGGTTTGGTAGGAGAGTCTGGATGCGGAAAAACCACCCTTGGTCGCGCTTTGATTCGCTTGGGAGATGGGGAGGCAAGTGGAAAGGTAGAGTTTGAAGGGCGTGATATTACGACCGTCACCAATCGTCAGTTCCGCTCCCTGCGCAAAGAGATGCAGATGATTTTCCAGGATCCTTTCGGCTCGCTCAACCCTCGCCTGACGGTTGGTCAGATGCTTACCGAGGTGCTCCTGGTGCATGGTATTGCCAAAGGGGAGGCGGCCCGCAAGCGGATAGATGAACTGCTCAGGGTGGTTGGTTTGAGCGGTGAGTATCGGAATCGCTACCCGCATGAGTTCTCCGGCGGACAGCGCCAAAGGATCGGGATTGCCCGTGCCTTGGCGGTTAACCCGAAATTCATTATTTGCGATGAGCCGGTCTCCGCGCTTGATGTCTCCATCCAGTCGCAGATCATCAATCTCCTCAAGGATCTCCAGCGGGATCTTGGCTTGACCTATCTCTTCATTGCGCATGACCTGTCGGTGGTCGAGTATATCTCTGACCGGGTGGCGGTCATGTATCTCGGTAGTATTGTTGAGATTGCCGAATCCACGGAACTTTATGCCAATCCAAAACACCCCTATACGAGAGCGCTGCTTTCGGCCATTCCCCATCCTGAACCCGGTGCAAAACAGGAGCGGATACTCCTCAACGGTGACTTGCCGGGGCCGCTCAATATCCCTTCCGGATGCCCTTTTCATCCGCGTTGCCCGGTGGCGACGCCGGAGTGCGGCACCAGGGTGCCGCAGCTTAAAGCACTTTCCCATAACAAGAACCATCAGGTAAGCTGTCTACTCTATGAAAACGAGTGAATTGCCAACAAAGAGGCGCGGCTGTTTCCGCACCGGCTGCCTCATAGCTCTGATTGTTCCGGCTCTGCTCATTGTCGGACTCTTCTGGCATCTGCATGCAGCACATGCGGTTCCGGATCGTTTTGTGCTGAACGTCCCTCTCAGCGGAACTCTTGACGAGATTCGCAAAGAGAGCGACTCGCTTCCCTTCATGCCCTCCCGTGAGCCGCTCTCTTTGCAGGAGCTGCTTTTTCTGCTGGATCATGCGGCCTCGGACAACCGGGTAAAGGAGGTGGTGCTTGATATCGGAGGGGTGCACACAACTCCCGCAAAAAACAGTGAGATACGCTCTGCAGTTGAGCGAGTGCGCAAGGGCGGGAAAAAGGTGACCGCCTTTTTGCGCTCGGCCGAGGATGGCGACTACCTGCTCGCTACAGCGTGCGACTCCATTATTCTGGAACGCGGGGGATTTCTTCTGCTTGACGGCCTGAAGGCGGAAACCCTTTTTTATACCACACCGCTTGGCAAAGTTGGCGTGCAGTTTCAGGCGGCGCAGTGGAAGCGCTACAAGAGCGGTATCGAGCCCTTTGTGCGTACCGGAGCGAGCAAGGAGTACCTTGAAGAGATCAACACTTTGCTTGATGAGGTTTATGACGAGTACCTCAGCTACGCCTCCCGGCGGCGCGGCATCAGCCGCGACTCGTTTGAAGCCATTATCAACCAGGTTGCCCTGATGTCGGCTGGCAAGGCCAAAAGCCTTGGTCTGGTTGACGGAACCGCTTCATACTGGGAGTTGCAGCGCACCCTGACGAGGAAAATCACTGGAAAGGAGCCCTCCAGCGACAATGATGCCTTTGTTTCGGCCTCCCTGTATCGTGCGGCAGTTGAGTGGCCCCGGAAAGCGGAGAGTGACGAGAGCATTGCCCTTGTTACCCTCTCCGGCCCGATTGTGCGCACGACCGGCGAGCAGGCGATGGGCATGGGCGAGGGAATTGACGTTGAGCGGGTGAAGCGCTCTCTGGAATCGGCTCTTGAGAATAAAAAGGTCAAGGCGCTGGTGCTCCGTATTGACAGTCCTGGCGGTGATGCCCTTGCTTCGGCCGATATGCTGGAGATGCTCGACTCGGCCGCCGTCAAAAAACCGCTCGTGGTCTCCATGTCGGGTGTTGCGGCTTCCGGCGGTTATATGGCCGCCCTGGCTGGAAAAACAATTTTTGCCCAGCCGCTCACCATTACCGGTTCCATTGGTGTCTATGCCCTTAAACCCAATATCAGCGGGCTTGCGGATAAAATCGGCCTGAAGCGTGAAGTGGTTACAAGAGGGCGCTATGCCGATTCCGATACTCCCTTCAAGCCGCTTGAGGGTGAGGCGTACAACAAGTTTGTTGCGGCTTCGGGCGAGATCTATAGCGACTTTATTGCAAAGGTTGCGGCATCAAGGAAGATGCCGTTGGCAGAAGTTGACTCGGTTGCTGGCGGAAGGGTCTGGAGCGGAAGCCGCGCCTTGAAGGCCGGTCTGGTGGATCGCACGGGCGGGCTGTTTGATGCCATTGAAGCCGCCGGGGTGATGGCGAAAATGGATAAAAACAAAAAACCGCACCTGCTCCTCTATCCGGTCGAGAAAAGTTGGCTGGAAACCCTCTGGAGTGGGGAAGGTGCCACGCTCAGGGAGCGGCTGACGGTTGCTCTGCGGCAAGTGCTGCTGCATCAGATTATTCCGGTGAAAGAGTTCTCTTCCCTGGATGCTTTTTATGAGATGCTCCTCTCATCCGGCCAGCTCCATATGCTTGCCCTCATGCCTTGCGAAATTATTATCCGCTGAGTTCCGTGAGCCGCCGAGGGGCGGCAAACCGTCCGCCCCTGATGCCCGACAATCCACACCCCTCGTTTAAAACTTATAGGTAAAAGAGCTTTGCGCCCGGAGTGCCGCGCTGCTTGCCGCATTTTTATAGTCGGTTCTCCAGTCGGCAACCTGAAATCCGACAATGAAGTTCGGCGTCACCTTGTGGATCACATTGCCAAAGACGCTCTGGTTTCGTGAGCGCATATCGTTTGCAAGGTCGCTGTAATCCGGCTTGTCGAGGCCCGCTCCGGCACTGAAGGTGGTTGAAGGGGAGAGGGTGTAGCGGAGAGCTGTCCATCCCCCTTTTGCCCGGATATCCTTCAGTCCCGCTTTTGTGGTGTTGTTTACCCCCTGGGCCACTCCGCCCCAGTAGTCGTCGAGGTTGGAACCGGTAAAGTATTCACCGGCAAGCGTCACCGCTTCGGTGAGCGGCATGGTGAGTTCCAGGTTGGTCGACCAGGAGTCGAGCGTTATACGCGTGCCTGTTTTATCGGTGTCCCACTCCTCCTGGCCGTAATGGCCCGAAACAGCAATGGTTGCCGGCTGGTTGCTCACGAAGAGGGGTGTAGTCAAGCCAACCCTTCCCTGAATGGTCGGCATGGCGGCATCCTTGCCGGGATCGGTGTTCCACGTTTCCGCCCAGGTGTTGGCTTCGCCGATGGTTCTTGCTGCGGCCACCGCCACTTCGATGCGGCTTTTTTCGCCTGAAGCAAATCCTTTGGTGAGGCGCAGTTGGGGGTGGCGGGTGCCGATGTTGCCGGCCGCCCACATCAGGCCCGGATCATCCACAAAGGGAATAAGCGCCGAGTGCACATCCCAGGTCTGGCCGGCAATAATGCTGAAGTCTGAGGCTGGCCAGAAGGCCTTGAGGTAGCCGTGGCGGAGTCTCGGGTTCAGGTTATTTTCCGTGCCGCCGCCAAGAAAATCAAGCTCGATGTTGCCGGTAAGTTTTATGGCCTCGGTATCCGGGCCGCTGAGGTTCAAGCCAAGCCGTGTCGCTCCGGCCGTCAGGTTCCACTCACCATCATTGTTGTTGAGCGTCTCGGGACGAACCCAGAGGGCGATATTGCCGGTGTTGATTTTTCCGGTATCGAACGATGCGTCCATTCGGGCAAAGCCGTAGAACTGTACCTTGACGCCGGAACCGGTTGAAACCGAAGCCGGTGGTTCAGCTTTTTTTGCCGGTTCAACGGCAACCGCAGGTGGGATCACAACGGATGGCTTGTTGTTGATTTGCGCCTTCAGGGCGGCCAGCTCCTCTTCAAGTCGGGTGATGCGCGACTCCACACTTTCAGCCGCAAAGCCGGGTGTGGTGGCAAGAAGCGAGCCGGCAAGCAGCAGGCTGTAACGGAATGTGCTCTTTCGGTTCATGGATTATGCTCCGCAGAGTGGTTAGGGATTAATGTGGGAACAACATCTCTCTCAAGAGGGAAATATAGAAAGAGTTGGCCGAATATCCCTGTGCGTTTGCTGCGGCCGCTTCAGAAGCTCCAGAACTCCCGGTCGAGGTTGCGGTACTGGATTCCCTGGATGAGATGCTTCATGGTGATCTCCCCGGAGCCGTCAAGGTCGGCAATGGTGCGGCTGACCTTTAAAATCCGGTCGTGCGCCCGGGCCGAGAGGTTGAGGCGGTTCATGGCCGCCATCAGTTTTTCGGAACTCTCCTTGTCGAGACGGCAGAAGCTTTTGATCTGGCGGGAACTCATTTGGGCATTGGTGTAGATTCTTGGCGTGAGGGAGGCGAAGCGCTCCTGCTGGACCCTGCGCGCCTGGATGACCCGCTGGCGGATGAGTTTGGAGCTTTCAGCCGTGGAGGTGGCGAAGAGGTCGCTGTTTTCGACTTTCGGCACGTCGATGTGGATATCGATCCGGTCAAGCAGCGGCCCGGAAATTTTGGCAAGGTAGCGCTGAATCTGCTGGGGCGCGGCGGTCAGGTTGCCGTCACGATCCTTGAGTGCTCCGGCCGGGCTCGGGTTCATGGCGGCAATGAGCATGAATCCCGCCGGGTACTTTGTGGTAATGGATATTCTCGAAACGGTGACCTCCCGATCCTCAAGCGGCTGGCGCAGCACCTCAAGGGCGGTGCGGCTGAACTCGGGCAGCTCATCCAGAAAGAGGATGCCGTTGTGCGCCAAGCTCACCTCTCCGGGCTTGGCCGTGGTTCCGCCGCCGATCAGCGCAACATTGCTGGTGGTATGGTGGGGACTGCGGAAGGGGCGCGTAATCATGAGCGGCCGGTCTTTTTCGAGCAGGTTCGCCACCGAGTAGATTTTGGTGGTTTCCAGCGACTCTTCAAATCCCAGCGGAGGCAGAATGCCCGGCAACCCTTTGGCAAGCATGGTTTTGCCGCTGCCGGGCGGGCCGATCATAATCACATTGTGTCCGCCGGCTGCGGCGATTTCAAGTGCCTTCTTTGCGGCCGTCTGCCCCTTGATATCGGCAAAATCAACCGGGTACTCCTCTTCGCAGTTGAAGAGTTCGGCCACGTTGACCGTTACCGGTTCAAGCTGCAGGGTTCCGTTCAGGAGGGCAACGGTTTCGTTGAGGGTTTCAACCCCATAGACGGCAATGCCGGAGCTGGAGGCGGATACGGCCACGGCCGCTTCAGCGGCGTTCGAGAGCGGTACAATCATGCGCGTTATCTCCTCTTTTCCAGCCATGATGGCTACCGGGAGCGCCCCGTTGATTCTGCGGAGCGAGCCGTCCAGCGCCAGCTCCCCCATAATGAGGGCATCCTCGAACCGCCGGGTGATCAATTGGAGCGAGCCGAGCAGGCCGATGGCAATCGGGAGATCAAAGGCCGTGCCCTCTTTTTTGATATCGGCTGGCGCAAGGTTGACCGTGATTTTTTTTGGCGGTATCTCAAAGCCCGAGTTTTTCACGGCCGTAAGAATCCGCTCCCGACTCTCGCGGATGGCATTGTCCGGCAGACCCACAACGGTAAATGAGGGAATCCCGCCGGTTACATTGGTCTCAACCGCAACCCGGATGGCATCAATGCCGATCAGCGCCGCAGCATTCAGTGTTGTAAGCATGGCAGAAACGGTGAAAATATTCCGCTGTTTCTACGTAAGGTAGGTAAATAATTGCAACTTTCTGCATCGGTGAGTTCCGGGAGCCTCCTCTGGCGGCTTAAAGTACCATATCTGGAAATTGCTTTTTGCCTGTACGCTTGCTGATTCAGATAACGCAATATAATCTTTACTGTAAAGTGGCATTTTGGTAAAATAATGCCAGCTTCGTATATTTTGGTGTAACTCTTCGAATTAAAACGTAGTAACCTGTTTTTCTTTTATTAATTTTCTTGTATTGTATTTTTGCTGTAAAAGGAAGTTGGTTCATCTCAAAAAAAAAGCACATTAATCTTCATCAACGGAGTATCAAATGCAGGGAATTATGAAAAAATTTGGAGCATTTGTGGCGACAGGTCTGTTGCTGCAGTCAATGAGTGGGGTGGCGAGTGCGACCATTATTGAAGTTACGAGTAATAAGCCTATTCTCAGTAACGACCTTGTTGCAATAACTTCGGATTTTACTGACATACCCAATGGTACGTTCTTGTTTCCTGGTGACCCGTTTACCAGAGGTGATGTAACCTATACAACAGCGAACAACCTCATAATCGGCTCAGGAGCAGGTGGGTACAACTTCACAGGTCAGTCTCTCATTGTAAATAACTTGTGGACACCTCTTACAGGTACCATTTCAGCAGCAACAAACAAGTATGACAAGTTTGGTTTCGATATAGGGCAATATGGAGGCACCCCAATCACCGTTGAATTAACGACCAACCTTGGCAGTTATAGTTACAATTATCTGACTATTGCTGACATGCAAACTGGTGATCTGCAATACCTGGGCTACGAGGCTTCGGTATCGAGTGGAGAGTATTTTACAGGATTTAATATTATAGCCGATAATGGATCTGGGTTTGCCCCAGGAATTACCAATGTCACCGTGGCGACTTCAGCACCAACTCCCGAACCAAGCACCTATGCGCTTATGGGGATTGGCGGGTTGTTTGCCGTGTTCCTCCTCAAGAAATCCGGTGCAGGATCAGCTATCCCGGCTTAACCGCTCTTCTTCAGCCAAGGCACTCCCGAAGTTCTATCACGGGGCTTCGGGTTGCTTTTATACCCTCATTGATCAAAGCTAAGGGCAATCACGCAGGATTGCCCCTACCTGTTCGTCGTCTATCTCCTGCCTATCCTGTTAGTCCTCTTCTTATCCTGTTGTCCGCAATCCTCCTGATATGGCGTTCACGGTGAGGAAGAGCTCCGGGAGCATTTTGTCGGCCTCGGCTTGCCGGCCTTTTTGCTGAAGCTCCCGCCACTTTTTGAGCAGTCGTATCTGCTGGTGGTGGAGCAGGGCCAGGCCCTCATGGCGCTGCAAAATAAAGCGGTTGACATTGAGTCGCTGGGTCTCAAGCGGTTTGGCGTAGAGGAGTTCGATATATTTTTTTGTCCGGTGGTACTCCGCCTCAATCATCCCCAGAATTCGCTCCCGAATGGCGTGGTCGCCAACAAGCGAGGCGTACTCGTGCATGATCTCAAGATCGGCCGAGGCCATGCTGGTGTCGGCATTGCTGATAATGTAGCGCAACGGGGGCCAGGCGTGGCTCCGAAAGCGGATTTCATCGAAGGCATCGGGGTTGGTGGCCTGCAAATGCTTCAGCGCGGTGCCGACTCCGTACCAGCCGGAGAGGGAGAAACGGGCCTGGTTCCAACTGAAAACCCAGGGGATGGCCCGAAGGTCTTCAAGGGAGCTGGTGCCGCTTCGGCGGGAGGGGCGTGAGCCTATCCGGTTCGCTTCAATAATATCAATAGGGGTTGCTTCACGGAAAAAGCTCAAAAACCCTTCGGCCTCAATCAGCTCCCGGTAGGCCTGATAGCTTTTTGTGGAGAGCGTATCCATCACCGGCTCAAGCGGATGCGGCTGGTGCGCCTGGTGCTGCTGGCGGATGAGGGCGCTCGCTACCCCGGCCATAAAGAGTTCGAGGTTGTAGAGGGCACTGATGCGGTTGGCATATTTTTGCGCAATGGTTTCGCCCTGCTCGGTAAAGCGCATCCCGCCATTGAAAGTGCCGAAGGGTTGCGCCTTGATGAAGCGGTGGGTCGGCCCGGCACCCCGGCTGATGCTTCCACCCCTTCCATGAAAAAAGAGGATATCGGTATTGCAACCGCGGCCTGCCTGAAGCAGGGCTTCCTCGGCGCGGTAGAGCGTCCAGGTGCTGGCAAAGATGCCACCATCCTTGTTACTGTCGCTGTACCCAATCATTACCTCCTGCACTGCTCTTGTTTTGGCGCTGGATTTCCGCCGGTAGTCGAGGCTTCGCTGGGTAACCGGGTGCTGGAGGAACTCCCGAAGTATGGACGGGCTTATTTTCAAGTCATCAATGGTCTCAAAGAGTGGCACGACCGGGAGGATGCAGGCCTCTCCCTCGTCGGTTGAAACCATCAGGCCGGTTTCGCGGGCAAAGAGATAGATCACCAGCAGGTCGGAGAGCGTGCGGGTCATGCTGACAATCAGGGAGCCGAGCGCTCCGGTGCCGAACTGCTGGCTGTGCTGCTTGAGTACCCTGTAGCAGGAGAGCACCGCATCGGCTTCCGGGCCAACAGTCATATCTGGATGGGTAAAGGGGCGCGGCGAAAGGAGTTCGCGCTCAAGGAAAGTGCGTCTCTCCGTTTCGTCCCACTCCAGATACTCACTACCGTTGAGGCCGGCGGCCGTCATCAGTTGCGAGAGTGCCAGTTCGTGCACCCGGCTGTTCTGGCGGATATCAAGCGTGCCGAGATGGAAGCCGAAGGTCTGCACAATCCGGTAGACCGGGGTGACATCCATGTCGGCAATGTGGTGCGCTCCGACCTCAACGAGAGAGTGGCGCAGGAGCGCCAAATCCTCAAGCAGTTCGCTGGAGACCTTGTAGCAGAAGGGTTCCGGGCGGCTTTCCACTGCGTCACTTTCCGGAGGGAGTGCGGCAATCATCAGGTTCAGAAACTGCCGCCAGGGCTCATGGGAGTTTTTCTGGAGCGCCTCTTTTCCACTCTCTTTAAGCTTCAGACTCAGGCTCTCAAGGCGAATGGCAAGGGGCCTTTTTGGACTCTGGAGCCGTTCGGAAAGGCTGAGTTTTGAGGCCAGCTCAATCAGGTGACGGCGCACCAACTGCAGGGCGCTTTGGCGCATCTCACTAAGGGTCTCGGCCGTTACCGTTGCGGTTACCAGCGGATGGCCGTCCCGGTCGCCGCCGACCCAGTTGCCGAACCGGAGGCGGGGCAGCGTGGCCGGATCGGAGAGCTGGGTGGTATTGAAACCGCACTCTTTCCATGCCTGGAGGAGGCGCTTGTCGAGCAGGGGGAGCACCTCAGGAAAAATATTGTTTAAATAGTGCATCACATTGCGCCGCTCGTCCGACACCTCAGGCTTCTCATAGAGAATTTCACCGGTTCTCCAGAGCCGTTCAAGCACAACCTTGATTTCGCTCTGGATCTCCTGCTGTTCCAGCGGAGTCCACATCTGGTTTTCCCGTTTGACCAGAAGCAGATAGAGCTGGCGGTGCTGTTCCAGCACGGTCTTGCGCTTTGCCTCGGTCGGGTGTGCGGTAAGCACGGCCTCAACCGTGACCTGCGGCAGCAGCCAGCAGATTTCAGATTCCGGGATGCCGAGCTCCCGGAAGCGGTGCAGGGTACGGCCCCAGAGTCCGGTAAGGTGGGAGAGTCCACGCTCAGCTTCGAGTGCGCGCCGGTTCTGGGCCGCGGAGTTCTCTTCGGCCATATTGAGCAACTGGAAAAATATCGAAAAGGCCTGGAGCGCGCGCTCGGTATCCGGGTACTCTTCGAGGGAGATGCCGCGATGGTGCCAGGGGAGGTGCTCGGCGAGTTTCTCTTCGCCAAGATCGCGCAAAACATCCCCAAAGCAGCGGAGCAGAAAGGCAAAGTCGCGCTCGGCCTTTTCAAAATCAATGATGGTGCTGGTTGAAGTGATCATAAAAAAGAGTGATTTCCGTGATTATGGTGGCCGGCAAAAAGATGCTTCATTTCAAGTTCTGCAACACCGGGCTTCTTGCAAAGTTACGCTTTTTGCGGATTCCGTTTGCCGTCTTTACTATTTATGCTTATCTTACTCAATAATTTTTTGGGTAAGCCACTATCACCTAATTCATTACCTGACATGGACAACAAATCAAATGGTAAGCTTATTGCGTTAGCGATAGGCGGGGCTGCAGTAATGGGAACGTTGTTTTTTGGGGTGTCATTTTTGACCGGGTATAAGGTGCCGGCTGAAAACATCTCCGTAATCCTGACTCCATTGAGCTCCTTTGCTGGATGGTTCACGCTTATTTTCTGTGCCTCTCTCATTATTATGGGACTTGGCAAAATGTCGGCGAGAATCAGTGACAAGTGGTTTTTAAGCTTTCCGCTCAGCATTCTTGCCATTGTTGCTGTCATGTTTCTGTCACTCTGGCTCAGACCTTCCGGTATTTTGCGCTCAACGACCGGCCGCACCACAACCGTTGAAGGTAAATATATCCGTTCGGTGAGTGAGTTGACCGCATTTCTTGCAAAACCCTCAGCCGGTGTCACTATCGCCAAGGCTCCTGCCGGTTTTGATTTTGACGGGGCCAAAACGCTTGCAAACTCACGGTGCAACAAGTGCCATACGCTTGATTCGGTGCAGGATGCACTCAGAACCAAGTACAAGAAGGTTGGCAAAACCGATGTGGTTGTCAATCGTATGCAGTCCAACCCTGGTTCAGGTATCACGGTTGATGAAGCCAAGACCATTACCATCTATCTGAACGAGAAGTTCTGATGAGTGCTGTATTGCTTCGCTGAATTTTTGTCTTATTAAAAAAGCCTCAGAGTGCTCCTCTGAGGCTTTTTTGCTTCATGTCATTTTTAGGAGGCGGTGTAGCAAACCGTGACGGTTTCGGTTATTCCTCCCCGTGCTTTCCATTCGGTTATTACCTTCAGTGAGCGCGGCTGCAGGAGTGAGACCAGGTCGTCATGGATTTTGTTGGTGATGTTTTCATAAAAAATTCCGGCGTTGCGGAATTCAAGAAAATAATATTTCAGCGATTTCAGCTCTATACAGGTTTTATCGGGCTCGTAGCTGATGGTAATGGTGCCGAAATCCGGCAGGCCGGTTTTCGGGCATACGGAGGTAAACTCGGGGTTCACAATCTCAATGGTGTAGGCTCGGTCCGAGTAGCTGTTGCTGAAGAGTTCAAGGAGTTCTTTTTTCATCGGGAATCGAAATTTATTGAAAGGGTTGCACGGGGAGTTTTCCTGTTGGAAGACTCTTTTCGGTGCAAAATAAAAATTCAATGGTGATTTTTTAGGTAAATTCCATTCGCTTTTTCTGATCCAGAAGCTCTCCCTGTTAGCTTTTGGCGCTTGTCCATGGAAGTAACCACTATTAATAAATGATGCATCTATCCCAACAGGAGGAGGAGAAGGAACTACTCTCCCTCTATAACGATCTGGCAAAGGAGTATGAACTGAGCGAAACCGCCTCGACTTTTGGCGGACACTCCTTCACTTTTCTCAGCGTGCTTGACAGTTATGCCCTGCTTGACCGGATTTCGCCCGAAGAGTTCGTCAAGGATGAGCAGATGCCCTATTGGGCCGAAATCTGGCCCTCGGCCATAACCCTTTCAACCTTTATTGCCGACGAGATGGCGGTAGACGCAAAACGCGTGATTGAAATTGGTGCAGGTGTCGGCATGGTCTCGGTTGTTTCCGCATGGAACGGGGCGAGCGTGCTCGCTACCGACTACTCTTTGGAGGCACTTCGGTTTGCGCGCTACAATGCCTTGAAAAACAGGGTTGATCTCTCTTGCGAGCGGCTCGACTGGCGGATGGTGCAGTGCCAGGAAAAGTTCGATCTCCTCTTTGCGGCGGACGTGCTCTATGAACGGGTGAACCTGCTGCCGATCATTACGGCCATCGAGAAGCTGTTGAAACCGGGTGGCGCGGCCTATATTTCGGATCCGCGCAGAAGGGTTGCCGAGCAGTTTGTGGTGCTTGCCGAGGAGAATGATTTTGCCATAACCCCCTATGCGCGGGAGTACACGGGCGGCAAGCATACGGCGGCCGTAACGATATACAAAATGAGCCGAAAATCGGAGTCCCAATGAACCATCCTGCAAAGCCTCTCTCGCTCCTCTGGAGGTATGACGGTGGCCGTGGTGCCTTGATATGGCAGCTCATGTTTACCTCTACCGGTGAGGTTATCGGCCAGAAGCGCTTTTCAGCCAGCCGTCAGGCCCTGCTCTTTTGCCTTGACGCCGGGAGTGGTGAGCTGTTTACGGATGATTATCTCTTGATGGATACTCTGCACGATCTTCCTCTGGGAGAGGGGTGGTTTACCGGGCTTGACACAACGGTTCAGCATCTGCTCTATTGCCATACCTATCAGTCGAACAGCCCGGAACATCGTGGCATATGGGCCATTGACCTCAAAAATAGCCGCGTGGAGTGGTCGCGACCCGATCTGGTTTTTGCGGCAAATCTTGGCCATGAACTTCTAGCCTACCGGTTATCCTCGTTTGCCGGCTTTCCCGAGCGTCATTTTTTGCTCATTGACCCGCTAAACGGCAACCTCATCCGCTCTCTTGGGGTTGAGACCCTGGAGGTTAATGCTCTCAGGGACGGGGTGGTGCCGGAAGAGGAGCGCCAAGAGGTTATGCTGCCGGAGTTCGTTACCGAAGGGATGGCGGAGGAGCGCCTTCTGCTCCAGCGGGCAGGCATTTTTGAGGGCACCTATTGTGAATGTCTGCTGTATGGTCGTTTTACGGTTGCCGGTGTGCATGAGCCAGTCGGGCCGGGCGCGGCCTGGAACTCGTTCATCAAGGTCTGGCAAGAGGATCAGTTGCTCTATCTTGATTGTATGGAAGAGGGCAGTGTAAAGCCCTCGCTCAACAATTTTCTGATTCAGGGTGGAAGGTTGTATTATATTAAAAAGAAAGAAGAACTGCTCTGTGTTGCACTTTCATGACGAATTCAGCCATTAAGCCCCGACCTCACCAGGTGAGTGAAGGCTATAAGCCGGTCGATGATTTTCTCGGTCGCCTCAGGAGCCGGAAAAATCTTTCACCCAATACCGTTACGGCATACCGCAACGATCTTGAGCAATATTTTTCCTTTCTTTTACCCCATCTTGGCCTTAGTGACCTTGATGAGTTCAATCCGGAGCAGGTTACGGCGGTTGATGTCCGCCTTTTTATGGGCACCTTGATCAAGCGTGGTCTTCAGCCGAAATCAATTGCCCGGAAGCTCGCCTCCATTAAAAGTTTTTACCGCTTTTTGCAGGAGAGTGGCCAGATCAAAAGCTCCATCTTTTTCTACATCACCACACCGCGTTATGCTCAGCGTGTTCCAGGCTTTTTAACCGAGCAGCAGACCGAAAAGCTTTTTGAGGAGATTCTTCCTGTCGATTTGCCTTCCGAGCGGCCGGCAGGGGAGAGGCAGCCCGCAGACTCCTTTACCGGGGAACGTGACCGGGCTATTTTTGAGCTGCTCTATGGGTGCGGACTTCGTATTTCAGAGCTGATTGATCTCACCCTGCAAGATTTTGATTTTGATGGGGGGTATGTCAAGGTTACCGGCAAAGGCCGGAAGCAGCGTATTGTGCCCGTCGGGCCGCCGGCCGTGGCGGCGCTTAAAAAATATTTTGAAGTCCGGCGAAACTTCTTTAGAATAATAATGAAGGGGGAGGAGTTGGCGTATCTGTTTGTAACCAAAAAGGGCAAAAAGCTTTATCCGATGCTTGTCCAGAGGTTGACTAAAAAATATCTTGTTTCGGTTACTGAACAAAAGCAGAAAAATCCTCATATATTACGCCATACCTTTGCCACTCACCTGCTCAATAGTGGCGCCGACCTTAAAAGTGTCAGCGAAATGCTTGGACACAGCAATCTTTCGACAACGGAAATCTATACGCATGTTACGTTTGAGCGCTTGAAGGAGGTTTATCGCAAAGCGCATCCCAAGGCATAGGGTTATTTTGGGGTTCGGGGAACGGCTTCTTTTCCCGGCTCTTGTTCCTTCAATATGTTTACAACATTATAACGGAGGTTATTATGACAAAAGCAGTCGTCAATGATTCACTTAATGTCAAGGTTACTTTGCGTCATTCCAATAATCATAACAGCATAGAGGAGTATGCCCGCAATGCGGCACAGTCGCTGGTGCGGATTTTTCCGGGCATTATCAGTTGCCATGTCATTCTGGATCATCAGAAAAATGACTTTGAAAAGAACAAGCTTGCAGAAATTACGGTGCATGTTCCACAGAATGTACTGGTTGCCAAGGAAGCCGGAGCGGAATATGAGCCTACCATCGATAACTGTGTTGAGGCCTTGAGCCGCCAACTGCAGAAGTACAAGGAAAAAATGCAATAGCCGCCATACCGGCGCTGGATACTGCAGGGCGCGAACAGAAGGCCCTGCAGTTTTTTTAGGAAATTTTTTTCACTCCGACTGCCGAAAACCATGAATCTTGATCAAAAAGGATTAAAAAAGCGATCAATAACGGTCGCCTATTTTTTTAATACCATCGATAAAAAACACGATATCCGGTTGCGGCGCCTGAACAATGTTGATGAACAGAAGCGGCGGATTTTTGAGCGGGATCTTCACCGGCCCGGTCTTGCCCTCGCCGGATTTACCAATCTTTTTACCTATAAGCGGGTTCAGATTCTCGGCAATACGGAGACACGGTTTTTAAATCATCTTGAGGAAGCGGAGCGGCGCCGGGTGTTTGAAAATCTTGTGCGCTTTAAAATTCCCTGCATTATTCTGACGAGCAATAACAAACTCTCGCCCGACCTGCTTGAAATGGCCACCAAGGCCGGTATTGCGGTCTATATCACCCGCCACTCTTCGACGAAAACCATCTACCTTGTTACCGATTTTCTGGATGAACAGTTCTCCTTTTACCAGCAGTATCATGGTTCAATGGTCGATGTTTATGGCGTTGGTGTGCTCATTACCGGCAAGAGCGGGCTGGGCAAATCCGAGATTGCGCTTGATCTTGTTGAGCGGGGGCACGGTCTTGTGGCCGACGATGTTGTGGTTATTCATCGCGAAGGAGAGACGATGAAGCTCAATGCCACAAGAAATAATATTATCGACCATTTTATGGAAATCCGTGGTCTTGGCGTGGTCGATGTGCGGGCAACCTTCGGTATCCGAGCCATTCGTGATGTCAAGGAGGTGCAGGTGGCTGTTGAACTACTTGAATGGAACCGGGAGATGGAGTATGAACGGCTTGGGCTTGATACCAAGTACATAAAAATTCTGGGGGTTGATGTTCCTCTGGTGCAATTGCCTATATTTCCCGGCAAAAATATTACCGTGATTATTGAGGTGGTGGCCCTGAATTTCCTGTTGAAACGATATTCGAATTATGTGGCCGCTGAAGCCTTGACCGACAGAATCAAAAATGTGATCAACAATGACCGGACCGAGGATGACCTCCATGCATAAAAGCCTTTCGCCGAGAGTGAACGCCCTTTCCCGGCGGGCGGGATGCCTCGTGATGCTACTCTCTCTCTTGTTCCTTGCCTCCTGCAGCCACCAAAAGGGAGGTTCCAGCCAACCCGGCAACCGGGCGGCCATGGATACCACCTTGGTGATTGCCATGCTTGGAGATGCGGACTACCTGAATCCGGTGCTTGGCACAACCGTTACTTCAGGCAATATTTTTGGCCTTATCTATCCCTCCCTGCTGCAAAGCGAGTTTGATACCACAACCGGGCTCTTGAACTATATGGCCCTGGAAAAAAAGCTTCGGCCGCTGACTCCCGGACAAGGCAAAAAAGCACCGAAAGGCGCTTTGGCCAAGAGCTGGACGATGTCGGCCGATCATAAATCCATTACCTATACTCTCCGTCACGATGCGTTCTGGAATGACGGCAAGCCGGTTGTATCGGGAGATTTCAAGTTCTCCTACCAGCTCTATGGCAATCCGGTCATTGCCAGCGCCCGTCAGCAGTACCTTTCGGAACTGGTCGGGGCGGATAAGGGCAAGGTTGATTTTGACAAAGCCATTGAGACCCCAAACGATACCACGCTTGTGTTCAGGTTTTACAAACCCGTGCCCGAGCACCTGGCCCTTTTTCATACCTCGTTGACCCCTCTTCCGGCCCACCGTTGGAAGGATGTTAAAGCTGAAGAGTTCCGCCACTCTCCGCTTAATCAGAATCCCCTTGGTGCCGGCCCCTACAAGCTGAAGGCCTGGCAGCAGCAGCAGGAGATTACCCTGGTCTCAAGCCGGAACTCAAATCTTCCGAAGCCCGGCAACATCCCGGCCATCAGCTTCCGTGTTGTACCGGATTACACGGTACGGTTGACGCAGCTTCAGACCGGTGCGGTCGATGTGGTTGAAAATATCAAGCCGGAGGACTTTTCGGCCCTCTTGAAGGCCAATCGCAACATTGATGTTAAAACGGTTGGTTTGAGGGTCTATGATTATGTTGGTTGGTCAAATATCGATCAGGCAGAGTTTCACCGGAGCGGAAAACTCCGGCCTCACCCCCTGTTTGGTTCTGCGCAGGTACGCCTTGCCTTGACCCTTGCCATCGACCGGCAGTCGATTATTGACGGCTATCTGAAACAGTATGGCGTGATCTGCAATAACGATATTTCACCCTCGCTGAAATGGGCCTATAACAATCGGATTGTGCCTCATGGTTTTGATCCTCAGCGCGCTTCCGCCTTGCTCAAAGCCGAAGGGTGGGTTGCAGGGCCGGACGGTATTCTGCAGAAAGAGGGCAAGCGGTTCAGTTTTGTGCTCTATACCAATTCGGGCAATGCGCGTCGAAACTATGCCAGCGTTATTATCCAGCAGAATCTGCGCTCGATCGGCATTGAGTGCAAGCTTGATGTCCAGGAGTCCAATGTCTTTTTCGAAAATCTCCAGCAGAGAAGACTTGATGCATGGCTGGCGGGCTGGTCGATCGGTCTGGAGATTGATCCGCTTGACGTTTGGGGATCGGATCTGCAGAAGAGTCGCTTTAATTTTGTCGGCTACCGCAATCCGAGGATTGACGAGCTTTGCGAGCTGGCCAAAGGCAAAATGGATACAAAGGATGCACGGCCTTACTGGCTGGAGTATCAGGAGATTCTGCACCGCGATCAGCCGATTACCTTTCTCTACTGGATGAAGGAGACCCAGGGTTTCAGCAAGAGGATTGAGGGTGCGGATCTCAATATTTCCGGTACCTTTTACAATATTGATGACTGGAAGCTTCGGCCTTCGGCAACTATTGCACCATAGAACGCCATGCTGAAATATATTATTAAACGGCTCCTGATTGCGGTGCCACTCATCTTCGGGGTGCTGACCCTGACCTTTTTCATAACTCGGCTTGCTCCCGGCGACCCGGCGGCCATGTATATCCAGCCGGGCATCAGTCCGAACGTCGCCGAGCAGATCCGGGCGCAGTATGGTCTGAATGATCCGGTGCCGGTCCAGTATGTCAAATGGCTTTCGAATGTGCTGCAGGGGGATTTCGGACGCAGTTTCAGCCGGGCCCAGCAGCCGGTCTTTGAGGTCATTGCCTCCGCCTTGCCGATTACCGTGACCATTGCGCTGCTTACCCTTATTGCCAATTTTGCCTTCGGGATTCTGATCGGCATTATTTCAGCCGTGCGCCAGAACACCTTTCTTGACCGGTTTTTGACGGTGAGCGCCCTCTTTTTTTATTCGATGCCGGAGTTCTGGTTTGCCTTGATGATGATTATTCTCTTTGCTTTGAAGTTTCCCCTCTTTCCGGCTTCCGGCCTCAATGAGATTGGGGCGGAGGGTTACACTCCTGTGAGCTTTGTGCTTGACCGGTTGTGGCATCTGGTGCTGCCGGTGACGGTGCTGAGTATCAACGGAGCGGCTGGTATTGCCCGTTTTGTGCGGGGAAGCATGTTAGAGGTGATTCGCCAGGACTATATCCGTACGGCAAGAGCCAAGGGGCTTAAAGAGAGTGTGGTGATTTTCAAGCACGCCCTGCGCAATGCCCTCTTGCCGGTGATTACCCTTGCGGGAAGTTCGCTTCCCTTTATTTTCAGCGGAGCCTTGTTCATGGAGGTGATCTTTGCCTTTCCCGGTATGGGACGTGTAACGGTAGAAGCTATTTTTGCAAGGGATTACCCGCTCATTATTGCCACTACTTTTCTTTCCGGTTCGTTGATTGTGCTTGGCAATCTTCTGGCCGATGTGCTCTATGCGGTTGCCGATCCCCGTATCAAGCTCTGAGCGCTTTTGTTTTTGTTCAACCTGTAATCTGCTGCTTTGAGAATAGAACTGCTCAATACTCCTCCTGTCGATGCCCAGGAAAACCGGCTTGAAGAGCAGATACGTCCACTCCGTATGGAGGATTTTACCGGTCAGCAACGCTTGACCGATAATTTGAAAGTCTTTATCTCGGCCGCAAAAATGCGGGGCGAGGCTCTGGATCATGTGCTCCTCTCCGGCCCACCCGGACTTGGAAAAACCACGCTCGCCTATATTATTGCCTCTGAAATGGGGAGCAGTATCAAGTCGACCTCCGGCCCCATGCTCGACAAGGCGGGAAATCTTGCCGGCCTCTTGACCGGCCTGCAGCGAGGTGACGTGCTCTTTATTGATGAAATCCACCGGATGCCGCCGGCGGTTGAGGAGTATCTCTATTCGGCCATGGAAGATTTTCGCATTGATATCATGCTCGACAGCGGCCCCTCGGCGCGGGCCGTGCAGTTGCGTATTGAGCCCTTTACCCTTGTCGGGGCCACGACGCGCTCCGGCCTGCTCACCTCACCCCTCCGGGCGCGCTTCGGCATTAACAGTCGCTTTGATTACTATCCGCCTGAGTTTCTGGAGCTGATTGTCATCCGGGCCTCAGGCATTCTGGGTATCGGGCTTGACGGTGAGGCGGCGGCGGAAATTGCCGGTCGATCACGAGGCACACCCCGCATTGCCAACCGCCTGCTCCGGCGGGCACGCGATTTTGCACAGGTGGAAGGCATAGCGGTGATCAATCGCGCGATTGCCATGAAGACCTTGGACTCGCTTGAAATTGACGAGGAGGGGCTTGATGATATGGATAAAAAGATCATGGAGACCATCGTCAACAAATTTAACGGTGGCCCTGTCGGTGTAGCCTCCCTTGCCGTCTCGGTCGGCGAAGAGCAGGATACGATTGAAGAGGTCTATGAGCCATACCTTATTCAGGCTGGTTATCTCGCACGAACTCCACGGGGGCGGGTTGCGACACGCCAGGCGATGATACGATTTTCAACCGGTCTGCAAAGCAATGAATATCACTTGTTTGATGCATAGCCGGATGCTTGCCGTCCGCTCACCGCGCTCTTTTGCGCATTCTCTTTTGCTTGCGGTAGTGCTTTGCGGTGTGATTGTTGTTTCGAGCTGCTTTTCACCTCCTCTTGCTTTTTCATCACCCCCCGGCGCCATTACCTCCCGAGAGCGGCTTACGGAAGCGGCCTCCAGAGAGCTAGTTACGGCTTCACTGCTTACCGTTAAAGGCGACTACTGGGGAGCGGTGGATCGTTACCGGAAAATAATGAAGGTGGAGCCCTCAAATGCCGCGCTTCATTATGCCCTCTCAAAAGCCTTTCTTGGTCTGGGCATTTTGGACTCAGCCCGTCGTTACAGTGAGAAAAGTGTTTTGCTTAACCCCCGAAACCACTACTACCTGCGCTATCTTGCAGCTCTCTCTCATCAGATGAGTGATTACCTGAGGGCCGCCGAGCTTTACCGCCAACTTGCCACCCTTGAGCCCGGTACTCCTGAACCGCTCTCATCCCTTGCTCTTGAATACCTGTCATCCAATCAGCCGGAAAAAGCGCTTGAGGTCTTTCAGGAGATACTCCTCATTGATCCCATGAACGAGACGACCCAGGCTCAGGTGCTGCTGCTTGAAATACAGCTTCGGCACTATCCCCAGGCCATCGGCATTTTGAAGGAGTTTATTGAACAGGGGAGCGGCAAAGAGAAGCTGCGCCTTACCCTCGGAGAACTCTATCTGCAGACCAAGCAGTATGATATGGCTTTCACGACATTCAGGGGCGTGCTTCGTGAAAATCCCCGTTTTCTGCCTGCCTGGCTCTCCTTGTTTGAAGTTTCCGTGCAGTCCCGGAACCGCAAGGCTTTTGCGGAAGATCTTGACCGCTTTTACCAGCTCACTGAGATAACACTCAAAGAGAAAACCGAGCTTGCTACCCTTTTTCTGGTGCGTTCATCCCGCGACTCCACCTACACGGAACCGGCGCTTTCAATGATTGCTGAAATCAACAAGCGTTATCCCAAGAGCAGCGCCGTCTACAAGCTGAGTGGCATGGCGAAGTTGCAGAAGCAGGATGCAAAAGGCGCCGTGGTTGATTTCCGCCGCGCTCTTCTGCTGGAACCTCAGAATATTAACATCTGGGAGGAGCTGGTGACGGCCTATCTTGCAGGGAAAGAGTTTCAGCTTGCCCGAACGACGGTTTCAAAGGTTAAACAGCGCTTTCCGGAAATGACCCAGAGAGTGATGGTGCTGGAGGGTGAGGTGCTTTTCCGTTCCGGAGAGTTCCAGGGTGCGGCTCGGGTGCTGGAGGGTGCAATGCGGCTTAAAAATGCCGCACAGGAGCGCTTGCTCTATCTGCAAGCCGCCACGACTTTGGCACTCTGTTATGACAAGCTTGGCTTTGCTGAAAAAAGTGTTCATCTCTATGAGGTTATTCTTACGCTTGAGCCGGATAATCTCCTTATGATGAACAATCTTGCCTATGTTCTGGCCGGACTGGGAAAAGAGCTTCCGAGAGCCCGGGAGCTTGCGCGGAAGGCCGTTGCCGGAGAACCCGCCAATGCCGGCTATCTTGATACCCTCGGCTGGGTGCTTTTCCGCATGGGAGAGTATCAAAAGGCAAAGGAAGCTCTTGAAAAAGCCGCCCTCATGGATCCCGCCGAGCCGGAAATAGCCGATCATCTTGCCCAGGTCTACACCAAGCTTGGTAACGTAGAGAAGGCGATGGAGATAAAGGCCAGGTCGCCGGCGTTGAAGGTAAAGCCGTAAAACGTTTCAGCTCTTTCTCTCTCCGCTTCTCTGGGTGGGCGGGAGCAACAAAAAAGCCCCCTTGAATAAGGAGGCTTTTTTGTTGCGTGACTGATTTTATTTCAGATCATCAAAGGTGCGGGCAGCAAGATATTCATAATGGGCCCACCGTGCATCCACCTCTTTCTGGATGGCCAGGAAGTACTCTTCGGCAAGGGCAGGATGGCTTTTCTTGAGCATCCGGAAGCGGTTCTCCATATTGAGAAATTGTGCAATCGGTATTTTAGGCTTTTTCGAATCAAGGATAAGCGGATTCTTTCCCTCCTTCAAGCGCTCCGGATTGTAGCGGTAGAGGAGCCAGTGGCCTGAGTCTACGGCGGCTTTCTGGTTCTCAAGAGCGTTTGACATGTTGATGCCGTGCGCAATACAGTGCGAATAGGCAATGATGATGGAGGGCCCATTGTAGGCCTCGGCTTCAAGGAATGCTTTCAGGGTCTGCTCATCGCGTGCTCCAAGAGCTACCGAGGCAACATAGGCGTTGCCGTAGCTCATCGATATCATGCCGAGATCTTTCTTGGTGGCGGTGCGTCCGGCTGCGGCAAACTTTGCTACAGCGGCTTTGGGTGTAGCCTTGGAAGCCTGTCCGCCGGTGTTGGAATAGACCTCGGTATCAAGCACAAGCAGGTTGATGTTTTTATCGCTTGCCGTGATATGGTCAACACCGCCGTAGCCGATGTCATAGGCCCAACCATCACCGCCTACGCCCCAGACACTCTTTTTAACGAGCATATCGGCAACCGAGAGCAGATTTTTTGCTTCGGAAGAGTTGAGGAGACGGAGTTTCTCCTTGAGGATCGCAACCCGCTTCCGCTGCTCAAAGATTTCCGGTTCACTCTGTTCACTCGCCTCAAGAATCTCTTTGGTCAGCGTATCGCCGATCTCAGCCGAGAGCCGAACGAGGAGCTCACGTGCATACTCCTTCTGTTTGTCGATGGAGAGCCGGAAGCCGAGCGCAAATTCCGCCGTGTCTTCAAAGAGCGAATTTGACCAGGTTGGTCCAAGGCCCTGGGCATTGGTTGTATAGGGAGTGGTCGGAAGGTTTCCGCCGTAGATGGATGAGCAGCCGGTTGCATTGCCGATCACAAGCCGGTCGCCGAAGAGCTGCGTCATGAGCTTGATATAGGGCGTTTCACCACATCCTGAGCAGGCACCCGAGAACTCGAAGAGCGGTACCTGGAGCTGCTGCTCCTTGATCAGTTTTGGATTGATGTTGTTGCGGTTGAATTCCGGAATATTGAGATAGTAGTTCCAGTTATCAACCTCGGTTTCACGAAGCGGCTTCTGCGGGTGCATGTTGAGCGCCCGTCTTTCATGGTTGGTTTTATCCCTTGCCGGACAGACATGAGCACAGATTTGGCAACCGGTACAATCTTCCGGGGCGATCTGGATGGTATATTTCATCCCGGCCCAGCTTGCTCCCTTGGCTTCGATGGATTTGAAGGTGCGTGGCGCATTTGCAAGGAACTTTGAATCATAGACCTTGGCCCGGATGGTTGCGTGAGGGCAGACCATAGAGCATTTGCCGCACTGGATACAGAGTTCGGGCTCCCATACCGGAATCTCGTCGGCAAGGTTGCGCTTTTCAAATTTGGAGGTTCCGGTCGGATAGGTGCCGTCTGCGGGCATTTCGCTGACCGGAATGTCGTTGCCGTCACCGGCAATGACCCGGGCAAGCACGTTACAGACAAAGTCAGGAGCCTCACCGACAATGGGCGAACGCATGACCTTTTTGCTGTCGGCAACCGAGCCGATGGTGACCTGGTGGAGGTGTTTGAGGGTATCCTCTACCGCCTGGATATTCTGGCGCACAACCTCGTCGCCCTTTTTGCCATAGGTCTCACGGATCGACTCCTCAATTTTTGCCATAGCCTCTTCGCGGGGAAGCACGCCCGAAATGGCGAAAAAGCAGGCCTGCATGATGGTGTTGATACGCTGGCCCATGCCGCTTGCCTGGGCAACGCTATAGGCATCAATTGTATAAAGCTTTGCCTCTTTGCTGATCAGGTGCTCCTGAACCACTCTCGGCAGCTTCTCCCAAAGTTCTTCCTCCGTATACGTGGAGTTCAGCAGCAGCGTGCCCCCTTTTTTGAGATTTTTCAGAAGATCGATCATCTCAAGAAAAATCCAGTGGTGGCAGCCGATAAACTGCGCTTCGGAAATCAGATAGGTAGAGTGAATCTCTTCAGGCCCAAAGCGCAGGTGCGAGGTGGTAATCGAACCGGCTTTTTTGGAGTCGTAGACGAAATAGCCCTGGGCATAGTTCGGTGTGTTTTCACCGATAATCTTGATGCTGTTTTTATTGGCGCCGACGGTACCGTCCGAACCAAGGCCGTAAAAGAGTGCGCGGAACATCTCTTCGGGCTCAATGGAGAAGGTGGTGTCAACACTCAAACTGGTGTGGGTGACATCGTCATTGATGCCGACCGTGAAATGGTTTTTCGGACTTTCGGAGGCCATGTTGTCGTAGACCGCCTTGACCATTGCCGGGGTGAACTCTTTTGATGAGAGCCCGTAGCGGCCACCGGTAATGTGCGGCATGGATTTCAGGGCTCCACTCTGTACGCCTTCAAGCAGGGCATTGACCGTATCCAGATAGAGCGGCTCTCCGGCGCTGCCTGGCTCCTTGAGGCGGTCAAGGATAGCAACGGATTTGAGGGTCGAGGGGAAGGCGGCAACAAAAAGCTCCACATCAAACGGACGGAAGAGGCGGACATTGATCACGCCAACTTTTTCACCCTGTTTGTTGAGGTATTCAACACTTTCACGCACCGTCTCAACACCCGATCCCATCAGGACGATGACTCGTTCGGCATCCGGTGCACCGTAGTACTGGTAGAGTTTATAGTGACGGCCGGTCAGCTCGCCGAATTTATCCATCACTTTCTGGGTAATACCCGGGGCTGCATTGTAGAAGCTGTTGACGGTCTCCCTTCCCTGAAAATAGACATCAGTATTCTGCGATGTTCCGCGAAGCACCGGTGCATCCGGGCTCATGCGTCGGTTACGGTGCGCTATAACAAGATCATCGTTGATCATCTCCTTGATTATCTCATCAGGTACAACCTCTATTTTAGCAATCTCATGTGAGGTACGGAATCCGTCGAAGAAATGGAGGAACGGAATGCGTGACTCAAGGGTTGATGCGGCCGCAATCAAAGCCATATCCATAACCTCCTGAACGGAAGCTGATGCAAGCAGGGCAAAGCCGGTGCCGCGAACCGACATGACATCGCCATGGTCTCCAAAGATCGAGAGCGCCTGGGCAGCAAGGGCGCGGGCCGAAACATGAATAACGCAGGGAGTAAGCTCGCCGGCAATTTTATACATGTTCGGAATCATTAGGAGCAGACCCTGCGATGCGGTGAAGGTGGTTGTCAGTGCACCAGTCTGCAATGCGCCGTGTACTGCGGCTGCAGCTCCGGCTTCACTTTGCAGTTCATCAATTTTGGGAATGGTGCCCCAAATATTTTTTTTCCCTTCACTTGCCCAGGCATCGGAATACTCTCCCATCGCTGAAGCTGGAGTGATTGGGTATATACAGATAACTTCGCTGGTGCGATAAGAGATATGAGCTAACGCTTCATTTCCCTCCATTGTTTTGTAAGTCCGGCTCATACTGACAGTCACAGGATAGGTATTGATTGAATAGGAATGTGCAGGGTACAGCCTTTGATGCGCTGTAAAGGAACTCGAGAAAACTACCATTACCGCCGAAAAACCAAATCGGGGCGACTGGAAAGATATTAAAAAAAACGATTTTTGATAAATTTAATTAGATTTGTCTTTTTGTTTACGGGCCCGGTGCCGCAATGAAGCATCGCAATGGCCTTATTCCTGAAATGTTAACCTGTCAGACAGGGAAAAAGAGGTTGTATGGACGCGGAACATTCCGAAAATATTGTCTATGGCCGCAATGCCGTACTTGAGCTTCTCCAGCAAAAACCGGAGAGTATTGAAAAAATCTACTTTCAGTTTAATACCTCCCATCCGAAGCTGAAGGAGATTGTCATTACGGCAAGACGATTGAAGCTGGTCACCGGCAAGGCGCGTCTTGAAAAGCTTTCACTCATTGCCGGAACCACCAAGCATCAGGGCGTGTGCGCCCTCATCAGTACGGTGAGCTATTACTCGCTCGAAGAGGTGCTCGCTACTCCCCGCAATACATCCCCGCTCATTGTGGTGCTCCAGGGGCTGGATGATCCTCACAATATCGGCGCCATCATCCGAACGGCTGAGGCTGTGGCGGCGGACGCGGTTGTGCTGGTTGAAGGCAAAGGTTCGCCGGTCAATGCGGTTGTGCACAAGGCATCGGCCGGAGCGCTCTCCCATATGCGGGTCTGCAAGGTTAAAAGCCTGGTGCGCTCACTGGAATATCTCCATGAGAAGGGCGTTCAGGTTATTGCTGCCGATATGCTTGCGGAACTGAATTATACCGATGTTGATCTGAAAAAGGCCACGGCCATTGTGCTCGGCATGGAGGGGAGCGGGCTCGCTCCCGAAGCCCTGAAATTCTGTGACCATATTGTCCGTATTCCCATGGCCGGATGTGTTGAATCCCTGAATGTGAGTGTCACAACCGGCGTTCTGCTTTACGAGGCCATGCGCCAGCGGCTTGCCTGACCGGTTCCGGTGTTCTGTCGGGGCGGAATGGAGCCAGCCGTGGAATTCTATTTTTGCGGTTGTTTCAGCGCTATGAAAAAAAGTATTACCTTGCCATGTCACCGAAAAGAGATAGTATCGTCGTAACTTATAATAATCATAACCGGCCATGAATATTCCTGAAAATCTCCGTTATACCAAAGACCATGAGTGGATCAAGCTGCTTGAGGATGGCTCTACAGCACTGGTCGGCATAACTGACTTTGCCCAGTCAGAACTTGGTGATATTGTTTTTGTTGAGCTGAAAGCGGCCGGCACCGTGCTGAAGGAGCATGAGGTATTCGGCACGGTTGAGGCGGTTAAAACCGTTGCTGATCTCTTTGCTCCGGTTTCGGGTGAGCTGCTTGCAGTGAACCCGCAGCTTGAGAGTGCTGAAATCGTCAATGAAGATCCTTACGAAAAAGGGTGGCTGGTGAAGCTGAAGGTTGCTGATCCTGCAGCCGTGCAGGGACTGCTTGATGCGGCCGCATACCGTCAGTTGATTGGGGAGTAACTTTTTTTAAAATAGTCTTTACCTGCGATGCCATTCATTGTCAATACCGCCAGCGAAAGGGAGGAGATGCTCCGGGCAATCGGTGCTGAATCCTTTAACGATCTTATTACCGATATCCCTGAAGAGATCCGCCTGAAAAAAGCCCTCGATCTTTTTCCGGCATTAGATGAACCCCAGGTCAGAAAACTGCTTGAGTCGCTGGCTTCGGCCAACCGGAGCACCTCCGATTATGTGAGCTATCTCGGCGGCGGGGCCTACGACCATTTTATTCCTGTAGCGATCAAGACCATTTCGTCCCGCAGCGAATTCTATACAGCCTATACTCCTTACCAGGCCGAGGTTTCGCAGGGTACCCTGCAGGCTATTTATGAGTACCAGAGCCTCATCTGCCGCCTCTACGATATGGATGTAACCAATGCCTCCATGTACGACGGGGCCACAGCCCTTGCTGAAGCGGTCCTGATGGCCATGAATGTTACCGGTCGCGGTACGGTTGTGGTGGCGGGAAAGCTCCACCCCTACAACAGTGCCGTTCTGAAGACCTATCTTGAGGCGGCCGGCCATACTGCGGTCATTCAAAACGCGCTGGAAGATGGTATCGGCAGTATCGCAACCCTTCGTGATCTTGTTGGCGAGAAGGTTGCAGCCGTTGTGGTTCAGCAGCCGAACTTTTATGGCTCGCTTGAAGAGGTTGAGGCCATCCGCGATATCGCTCATGAAAATGGAGCGCTCTTTGTGGTATCAGCCGATCCGCTCTCCCTTGGCCTGCTTGCGGCTCCCGGAAGTTACGGGGCCGATATTGCGGTCGGAGAGGGCCAACCGCTCGGCAATCCGCAAAGTTTCGGCGGCCCTTACCTTGGTATCTTTACGGTGAAGCAGCCCCTGGTTCGCAAGATTCCTGGTCGTCTCGTCGGTATGACCAAAGACCGGGACGGCGAGGATGGATTTATTCTGACCCTGCAGACCCGCGAGCAGCATATCCGGCGTGAAAAAGCCACCTCAAATATCTGCAGCAACCAGGCGCTCAACGCCCTTCAGGCCGCCGTTTACCTTTCGCTACTTGGCCGGCAGGGTATTCAGGATGTGGCCCGGCAATCAGCACAAAATGCACACTATCTGGCCGCAAAAATTGCCGCCATTCCGGGATTTCCCCTGAAATATCAGGCACCCTTCTTCCGTGAATTTGTGGTGGAAACCCCGATTCCAGAGGCTCGGGTGATTGAGCGGCTGCTGGACAAGAAGATTTTTGCCGGTTATGACCTCTCTGTGCATGGTGAGTCTGGTCTGCTTGTGGCCGTTACGGAAAAGCGGACACGGGAGGAACTTGATCGTTTTGCCGAATCTCTTGCGGCTCTTGTGTAGAAGGGTAAAAGGGGTAGGGGAGTTATAGGACTTATAAGCCTTTTCGGCTTCTGATTTGATAGAAGCCGAAAAGGTTAATTGGAATGTCTTTTTACAGAAGCCCCAATGCTTTGAGTTCCTGATCGATAAGCTGCTTGTTTTCCTCGGAGAGCGGTACCAGCGGCAGGCGGTAGTTCTCCTCAACCATCCCCATTCGGGCCAGTGCGTATTTGACCGGTACCGGATTACTCTCAATAAAGTTCAGTTTAAAGAGTTTGCGGCAGCGGCGGTTTATCGCCCGAGCCTCCTCCAGATTTCCCTCTTTTGCCGCATTGACCAACTGCTTGACCTCTCTCGGGATCTCGTTGGCCGCAACCGAAATAACCCCGTCACCACCCATAGCCATGAAGGGCAGAATCATTGAGTCCTCTCCGGTCAGAACGGAAAAATGGGCCGGGCGCTCTTCAAGCAGCTCCATGATTTGAGCGATGTTCTCCGTAGCCTCCTTGACGGCCATGATATTGCCGAAATCACGGGCAAGCCGCAGAATGGTGGAAGCCGAAACATTGCTGCCGGTTCTTCCCGGTACGTTGTAGATGATAATGGGCACGGAAACCGCTTCTGCAATATGGCGATAGTGCTGGTAGATCCCTTCCTGTGAGGGTTTATTGTAGTAAGGCGCAACCGAAAGGATGGCCGAAGCGCCCGCTTTCTGGGCATTTTTTGCAAGCTCGACCGCATGTACGGTAGCGTTGGTGCCGGCTCCGGCCGCCACCATGATTTTTCCCTTGGCCTCATCACTGACCGTGCGGATAATCTCCACCTGTTCTTCGCCGGATAGGGTCGGTGATTCACCCGTTGTTCCGCAAGGTATGATGATATCGGTTCCAGCTTCAATGTGAAACTGCACCAACCCTCTTAAAGCATCGGTATCGACCGTTCCGTCCTTTTTGAACGGGGTGACCAGTGCTACGGCAGAGCCTGAAAGGTATCGTGATGGCATACTGTTTAAATCCCTTGTTAAAATGGTCTTCGTGTTGTTGTCAAGTTGTTGGAAAAAAGTTGCCTGAAAGGAGCTTCTGTTGCACTGCAACCTTGTTCATTCAGGTTAAAATTCTCTTTTTGTCCCCGATTTTCTCCAAGATAGAGAAAGATAGAAGATAAACAGAGAAAGCGAAGCGCCCGATTTTGAAATTTTCAGAGCCGGTTTTGTTTTTTTTGATGCTCTGCTTCTCAAGCAGGGCATCCAGGTCGGGAGTCAGGATTGCTTCCCGGCTAACGGAAGCGAGATCGTGAAAACGGTTCCACCTTCCTCCGGACACGCTACTTCCAAAAGCCCGCCATGTTTCTGCACAATAATATCATAGGAGATGCTCAGCCCCAGTCCTGTGCCTTTTCCGGGTTGCTTGGTTGTAAAAAAGGGGTTGAAAATAGTGTTCCGGATCTCCTCCGGTATACCGGGGCCGTCATCGGCAATTGAACAGTAGAGATGGTGCTGGTCCGACCAGGTATGGATGGTGATTTTACCGTGTGAGCTTCTCTGTTGCGAAACAATGGCGTGGGCACTGTTGACAATCAGGTTCAGCAAGACCTGGCATATCTGCTCCGGATTGCAGTAGAGCGGCGGCAACTCTTCAAGGTTGGTTTCAATTTCCGCATAGTCGCGATATTCATTGCGGGAGAGGGTAAGTGTATCCATGATTCCCTTGTTGATGTCGAATGCAACTTTCTCATCCATGTCGTGGCGGTATGAGAAGTTTCTCATGCTGTTGATAATGGTCACTATCCGTTTGAATCCGCTGTGTGATTCAGCAAAGATTTGCGGGATATCGGCGAGCATGATATCAAGGGCGAGCTCATTTTCCATCTGGTGGAGCTTTTGCAGCTCGGTTTCAGCCACACTCCCCGTCTTCTCAACGATGCTGATGAGATGGCGGTACTCATTGAAGATCAGGAGCAGATCGGCAAAATTTGTTCGCTGGGTTGCAAAGTTGATTCTGATAAAATTGAGGGGATTGTTCAGTTCATGGGCAATGCCTGCCGTAAGCTGGCCGATTGAAGCAAGTTTTTCCTGCAAAATCAGTTGCTGGTGTGTTACGGCCAGTTCCCTGGTTTTCTCCTCGATCCGCTCTTCGAGCGTCTGGTTGAGCTCCTGTATTTTTTGTTCGAATTGTTTGCGGGCCGTAATATCAAGCGCAATACCCCGGATGCCCATCGGCTCGCCTCCCCGCATTATCCGCGAGGTATAGAGCATGACCGGCAAAGTGGTTCCATCTTTTTTGATACAGGTATATTCATGATTATCGAACGGAATGTTTTTCAGGCGATACTCCATGCTTCGTCGGATCCGCTCCTGCTCTTCCGGTGCAAAGAAGAGAAAGCTTGGCATACCGTTCTCTACCTCCTGGGGTGTGTATCCGAAGGATTCAAGTCCGAGGCGGTTGATGTAGGTAATTTTGCCCTGAAGATCGCATTCAAAAACAGGTTGTGGCAAGAGATCGGCAAGTTCCTGGAACCGGCGCTCACTTTCAAGCATGGCATCGGCGGCCTCTTGACGCTCGGTGATGTCCACAACAATGCCCACATAGCGGCAGAGCTGATTCTGCTCATCGCGGAAGGGAGTTCCTTTCGACATCAGCCATCTGACGTTACCGTCCGCATCACGGGTACGCCACATATGGTTGAATTCGATCCCTTTTTGTACGGCGTTGTTGACCGCATCTATGGTTTTCTGGCGCTCTTCGGGTATGACGGCCTGCAGCCAGATATCGAGTGAAGCTTTACAGCAATATGGCTTGAGTCCGTAGAGGCGCCATAATTCGTCTGACCAGATATTTTCATTGGTGCGCAGATCCCACTCCCAGATACCGGCATGCGTTGCCTGCATAATGAGCTGCAAGCGTTCATTGCTCTCCCTAAGCGCCTGTTCTGCCCGCTTGCGCTCGGTAATAACATCGAAAACTGCAATGAAATATCCTTTTTTTGGAGAGTAGGCCATGATATCAAGCCACATCTTCAGGGGCTCAATATACATTTCGTACCGGTCAGCCACACCGGAGGTGGCAACACGTCCGAATCGTTCAATAAACTCGGGATTTGACTCAAGGATACCGGGAATGACTTCGGAGGCTGTTCGCCCCGTAAGGCTTTTCAAACCGGTCAGCCGTTCGAACTGCGAGTTCACCTTTTCATGCACAAAATCCACCGACTTCCCCTCCAGATAGATCATCCGGCAGTAGGCGCTTCCGTTGAGCATGTTGTCAAAAAAGGCACAATGCTGCTCTTTGCTGACAATGCATGATTTTCTGAGCTGTCGGCGATTGCCGAGAGTGCGAGCCATGAGTTTGTTGTGCTTGTTTTTTTGCATGGAAATCGTTGGGCAGCGGAGGTTACTCTGGTAGAGTGCTTGATGCTTTTCCCCTGGATTGTTGCCGATCCCTCCGGTTTAATGAGTTATAACCCTGAAAATCGGTCAGGAATTTCGGTTAAACCTTTTTTTCCCGCCGTATCCGCTCCTGCTAGAGGGATGCAGCTCCCCCAACCAGTTCGGCCGCGAGACTCAGTGAAGCGGCGGATATCTTCTCGCCGCTGATAAGCTGCGCGATGGCCTGCAACCGGCTCTGGTGGTCGAGCGGGGTGACCTGGGTCAGGGTTCGGTCGTTCTGGACAAATTTTTGCACCTGAAGATGGAGATCACCCATTGCTGCAATCTGGGGAAGGTGGGTAATGGCAATGATCTGGTGGAGCAGGGAGAGGCGTTTGAGGCTTTTGCCAACGCTCTCGGCCACACGTCCGCTGATGCCGGTATCAATCTCGTCAAACACAAGGATCGGCAGACGGACCGAGTCGGCCAGTGCACTTTTCAGGGCGAGCATGACTCTGGAGATCTCTCCGCCGGAGGCTACCTTAACCAGCGGCTTCGGAATTTCGCCGGGATTGGTTGAGATCAGAAATTCAATCCGGTCGTAACCACCCTCGAATGCCCTGAAGTTTTTGCCGTCAACCGAGAGTTCCCCTTCCGGATGCTCCTCATGCGTGATGCTGACCTTAAAGGTGGCGTGCGGTATACCGAGTTCCGCCAGTTGCCTCTCAATCAGCCGCTCAAGGCGGCGCGCACCCTCCTGGCGCTTGCTGGAGAGGAGGGTGGCCTCTTGTGACAGTGCAGCCTGCAGCCGGGTGATGGCTTCCTCTCTACCTTCACGCTCTTCCTGGAGATCTCCTTCAAGGCTTATCTGCCCCTGAAGTTCATCGCGCAGGACAATCAGTTCCTGGATCGGGCGATGGTATTTTTTACTGATTCGCTGCAACTGGAGCTGGCGTTCGCGCAAGGAGTCGAGCCGGGGGAGGTTGAAGTCGATATCAGCGCTGTAGCTTCGGGTGAAACGGGCGAGCTCGTCAATAATACTTTTGGCCGTCCGGCTCTCTTCGATATGGATTGCAAAGCGTTTGTCGATGCCGGCAAGCTTTTCAAGGGTGTGGAGCGCACTGCTGATGGCACTGTAGAGCGAGTGCTCACCCTCATAGAGCAGCTCCGTGAGGCTGGTTGTGAGGGTGAAGAGGGTTTCAGCATTCTCAAGCAGTGTGATTTCGGTCTCAATGCTCTCCTCTTCGCCCGATTTCAGTTCAAGCGCGTTGAGCTCGTTGAGCTGAAAGGCAAGCATTTCGTGTTTTTCAAGGATCTCGGCCGCCTCTTTGTTCAGCTTTTTAAGCTGCTGCTGCTCGCCAAGAAGCTGTGAACGGGTTGTTTTGTATGCGGTTACTTCAGGCGTTGCTTGTGCGAAATCGTCAAGCAACGCTTCGTGTGTTTCCGAGTGGAGCAGCAGTTGATGCTCATGCTGGCCGTGCAGGTCAATGAGCAGCTCGCCGACCTGCTTGAGCAGCCCTACGGTGCAGGGTGTGTCGTTGATGAAGCAGCGGGACTGGCCTCCAGAAGAGAGTTCCCGGCGAAGAATGAGCTCTTCACCGGGCTCAATGGTGGCGGCACCGAGGAGGCCTTCAATTTTTTCTGAGCAAACCTCCCTGAGCACCGCTTCGATCACGGCCTTGCTGGTTCCCGAACGCACCAGTTCGCTGCTTGCCCGTTCACCCAGCACCAGGCTCAGGGCGCCGATAAGAATGGATTTTCCGGCACCGGTCTCTCCGGTGATAATGGTCAGGCCCGGGCGGAACTCAATGGAGAGTTCCTGGATGAGGGCGAAATTTTTGATATAAAGGCTCTGAAGCATAGCCAGGTATCTCTTGTGTGCGTTGGCAACGAAAAAAAGATAACGCCAGAAAAAAAGCCGGAAGAGCTTGCCTCTTCTCTCCTGCACAACCAAAAAGCCCGCTGAGGGCTTTTTGCTGCAAACAGAATCCATAAGCCGGAACTGAAGCGGGTTTATTTCTCCTTTTTTGGCCGCTCTTCCGGCTCCTCCTCTGTCTCATTCCGGGCTTTTGTAAACTCTTTCATACCCTTGCCGAGACCCCGGGCAAGCTCCGGAAGTTTTTTTGCTCCAAACAAGAGCAGAATAATCACCAGGATAAGCAAGAGCTCTTGACCACCTACTCCAAACATCTCTACTCCTTTGGGCCATTAAAAATGGTGAAATTATATCGCCGACTTCCATTTATATAATCAATATGGTATCCTAAACCAACTCTTTTCAGTTGATAGCGACCTGGGCTTGCAGCTTACCCCACTTTCTAATAGCGAGCCAAAATAGTTTGGCCGGCAAGGGTTATCTGGCCCGGCTGAACCATGAGTGAGGCCGAAGGGGGGAGGATGATATCGACCCTTGAGCCGAACTTGATCATGCCGAATCGTTTGCCGGTTTCAACCGTTTCGTTGTTCTGGAGTTTGCAGACAATTCTTCGTGCAAGAAAACCCGATACCTGGCGGAAGAGCAGCCGGATCTCTCCGTTATCAATACCGATTTCCATCTGTTCATTGCTCTCCATGCTCCGGGGGTCGAACGCCATCAGGAATTGACCACTCTTGTAGTTGAGGCGGGTTACCTGGCCACTGAGCGGTATGCGGTTGACGTGTACGTTAAAGGGTGACATGAAGATGCTCACCAGGCTGGAACCATTACCGGTAAAGCTGTCGTCGCGCGGCTGGATCAAAATGATTTTACCGTCGGCCGGGGCCACAATGATGCGCTCTTCATCGGGAGCTTTTCGTTCCGGGTCACGAAAAAAATAGAGGGTAAAGAGGATGAAGAGCGAGATGAACCCGAGGAGTGCTCTCTCGGCCCAGAAAGGGAAAAAGAGGGCCGCAGCGCCAAAGAGAAGGCAGAGGATAAAGACTTTTATCATGGTGCTGTAGCCGTAGGGAGTAAACATGGTGCCGGGTCTCTGGGTCGGTTATTTAATTGCTTAACTCCCCCATGATAATTATTTATCTTGTATCGGAAAAAAATGGGGATTTTTTTTGATGCTCAAAGGGGCTATCGTTTTGGATTACTTGTGGTAATACCAAGCGAATTACCTTCGGAAGCTCTGAAAGAACAGAGCAGGGATGCAGAAAAACAGGGAACGGGTGAATACGCTAGAAAAAAAGTTTACCGAGCAGCTCCGCACCAGGCGGCTGGTCCGGGAGGGTGACAGGGTGCTGGTTGCGGTTTCCGGGGGGCCGGACTCCATGGCCATGCTTTCACTCTTTTGTGCGTCGAGACCGGTGCTGCACGCTGACCTTGGGGTTGCCCATTGCAACTTTCAGCTTCGCAATAGCGAGAGCGATGCTGAAGAGGAGTTTGTGCGCATTCACTGCAATGCACTTGGCCTCCGTTGTTTTGTCGAGCGTTTTGATACCCTGCAGTGCGCCCGGGAGTGGAAAAAATCCGTGGAGGAGACGGCCCGGATACTCCGATACCGTTTTTTTGACCGCCTGCTTCAGGAGGAGGGCTTTACGACGGTAGCTACCGGCCATCATGTTGGTGACAATGCCGAAACCATGCTTTTCAATCTCTTCAGGGGGGTCTCCCTTTCCGGCTTGAAAGGGATCCGTGCCCGTCACGGCAAGATAATCCGGCCGATGCTCTTGCTCCATAAAGCTGAAATCACTGCATACATCAAAGAGAGCGGCATTGCCAGCCGGACGGACAGCAGCAACATGCTGGAGGAGTATGACCGGAATTTTATCCGGAACCGGGTCATTCCGGTGATTGAGGAGCGCTTTCAGCATAAACTCATGCCCTCGCTGCAACGGCTCTCTGAGCAGGCGGGGGAGCTTGAAGAGTTTCTTGAACTCTACTTTGAAAACCTTGCCGAGCGCGAGCCGGGCCTCTCTTTGTGTGAGGGAAAGCTTGATGTTGCGGCGCTTCAGCGCCTGACGCCGTTTGAACAGAAAGAGATTTTTAAGCGGGCGTTACGCGATATGGATGCTCCGGTTGACGCTCAGGCACTCCAGAAGCTGGTTGACCTGCTCTCAACCCAGCCGGGCAGGGTGGTGATGGCTGGGCGGCAGTTGCAGGTCGTGTGGAAAGGTGGTTCACTCTCTTTTCAGCGCCCTTCCGAGGGTCAGGATTGAGTATTCAGGCGGCTTTAGGGTTACTCTTTTTGTTTGGCCTGGAGAAAAAGGTCGATCGGCAGTTTGGTATGAATAATCACCGACTCCAGATTCTGCTGGGTCTCGATTTTATTGAGCAGCTCTTTGGTCTGCGAATTGGTTCTGGTGCCGGAGAGTTCCGAGAGCCGGATGGCTCCCCAGAGGAAGGTTGATGCGAAATATGCCGCCCGGCGGGTTGGATAGAGCCATTCGCTTTCGGCTTCAATGCCGTCATTAAACTTGACCGAGAGGGCAAGGCTCTTGATGCGGTTCAGATTGCCCAGGGTTTTCATATCCTCGTTGGCCGATGTGAGGCTTTGCAGGGCACCGCCGGTCCATGCTCCTGAAGGGAGCGCAAACCAGAGGTGTGACTTGTAGATGGCCTTGCTAATCAGGGTTGCGGAGAGTGAATCGCGCTGGAAAAAGCTTCCCTGCGGCACAAGAAACTCCCCAAGCATAGTTTTGCTGCTTGCAAGCGCAAGCTGGCGCGCACCGAGTGGCGAGACCCAGAGCGTGCTGTCGAGTTCATAACAGCGGTGTCCGCCGATTATTTCGGTTGATCGGCTGTTGGCTTTCAGCAAGGAGTCGGGCAGTTTCTCTGAAACCGGACCCCACACCACTCCAAGAAAGTTCTGCTGTTTGTATCCGTGGCGTCGGAAGGTGACGAGGAGGGTGTCAACATCCTGGGTTGGATTGATTTTTGCTGCGGTTATGAGCGCCTCAAGCCGGCCTTTGGGCCGAAAGAGCGGCGCCTGCTTCAGCGAATCAGGCAGTATCTCTCGCCAGAGCCGGCTCTCGCGGATATCTTTAAGGCCGATGTAGATCAGTGCGTCACTCTTTTCCGGAATGTGATCGATCACTGTTTTCAGCTCGGGAGTCAACGACTCGGGCTGAATTCGCTCTTTCGGCCAGTTGATTGAGAGTACCACCAACAGAAAGCCGAGGATGCTGATTGCGCTGATCGAAAGAAGGAGTCCCGCACCTTTTTTGAGGGAGCGCTTTTCGGGTCTTGCTTCAGGTTCGGCATTCCTCTGCATGGATCAGCGGGTTATGAGTTGTTTTTGATGGCCTCGCGGGCCAGGGTGTCGCAGCGATTGTTATAGGGGTTATCGCTGTGGCCCTTCACTTTATGGAAGGTAACTTCATGTAACTTAATCAACTTCAGGATTTTTTGCCACAGGTCAATGTTCTCGACACTTTTTTTTGCGGCGGTTTTCCAGTTGTTGAGCGTCCAGCGTTTCAGCCACCCCTCATTAATGGCGTTGACCAGATAACTGGAGTCGCTGTAGATCTCGACCGTGCAAGGCTCCTTGAGCGCTTCGAGCGCTTCGATGGCAGCGGCAAGCTCCATGCGGTTATTGGTTGTAGCCGGTGAGTAGCCGGATATTTCACGGGTGGAGGTGCCGTACATCAACAGTGCGCCCCATCCGCCCTTTCCGGGGTTGCCGCTGCAAGCGCCGTCGGTGTAAATGACTATTTTTTTCTGCATCGACAAAAAAAGGCTCAACCTGTTTGTGATTGAGCCTTTACAAAAAGTGAAAAAATGTTTTATAGCCAGAGCAGCCAGGCTTTATTTCAGCAGCTTGGCAAGTTCGGCCGTGCCGGTTTTGGCAATAATTTTCATTGCTTTTGCTGAGAGCTTAACCTTTGCAAAGCGCTTTTCCTCTTCAATCCAGATTCTTTTGGTATGAAGGTTTGGCTCAAAACGGGTGCGGACATGGTTGTTCGCATGGGAGACTGTATTGCCGTAAATAGGCCGTTTACCGGTCAATAAACAAACTTTGGACATGGTGCAATCAATTGGTGTTAACAAAACGAGCCGAAATATAACAATAGTTTTGTAAAGAGGAAACCTATTGTTTCACGGTCGTATGCCGACGGCACAAACCATCATCGACAAAACATAGAGCAGGGTGCCGAAGGCGTTGTACCAGATTGCCTTTTCGCGCGGGTTTGCAATCAAGATTTTCTGCATCGGCAGTTGTGCAATGAGGAGGAGGAGGGCGATGAGCGTCGGTATCAAGGAGCCTTTTGCTACCAGAATGGCGATGGCGGCAAGTTGCGCCACGTCCATCACAATGGAGGCAAGGATAGCGGCATTTTTTTCGCCGAGCTGTACCGGAATCGAGGCGACTTTGCGGATGTTGTCGCCCACAACCGATTTGAAGTCGTTGAGCGTCATGATCCCGTGAGCCCCGAGAGAGAAAATAATGGCAAGGGCAATGGTCTCGGCTGAAGGAACGCCCTGGGTAATGGAGAAACTGCCGGTCAGCCAGGCAACACCCTCATAAGCAAGCCCGACAATCAGATTGCCATACCAGCCGTTTCTTTTGGCCCTGACCGGCGGGCCGGAATAGGCGTGCGACATGAGGACGCCGACAAAGGCAATCGCAACCACATAGGGATGAATCGAGAGGGCGACGAGGAAACCGGTAATGATCAGGCCAAAGGTGATGAGCCAACTGGCCGACTTGGAAATTTTACCCGAAGGGATCGGACGGTCAGGCTCATTGATGGCGTCAACTTCGCGGTCAAAATAGTCGTTCATGGTCTGCGACATGGCGCACATGAGCGGCCCGGCAAGCAGGATGCCCCGCAAAAGAATTGACCAGTTGGCTGAAATATCCTGGCCCGTGGAGACTACGCCGCAGGCAAAAGCCCACATGGGTGGAAACCAGGTGACCGGCTTCATGAGCGGCAGAATCGCCGATGGCTCGATTTTGAATCCGGGCTTGTTGACATTCAGAAGCGCCTGATGGATCGCTTTCTGGCGGGCATCGCTTACCCCCGACAAGCGAAGCTTGTCGCTGATGCTTTGTGGCAGTTCAGGGTGTAGCGTGTCGCGTCCGTTCATTGGGGTAGTAATTCTCACTTCGGCTTAAAAACAAGGCAACTATAATACAAGTTTTTTGGAAAAAATATAAGCGTTTAGTTCATGGCCTCCCGGTATTTAGCCCCGAGTTCAGCATTTATCTTCAGAATTTCGTCAAATTTTTTCCTGGTATGGCCTTTTTCCAAAGCTTCCCGTGCCATTTGAAGCCCCTCGTCAATGCTCCGGGCTCGCCCTGAGGCGTAACAGCTCATGGCCGAAGTGAAGAGTGCGGCATCAATTTGCGCCTGGGGAGCAGTTCCGTCAAGAATTCGGCGGATAATGAGCGCGTTGTCCTCTTTGTTGCCCCCCTGGATTTCCGAGAGGGCGTGCCTGCCGAGTCCGAAATCTTCAGGATAAAGAGTATGGCGAGTGAGAGAGCCGTTTTGAATTTCAATAACATGTGTTGGCCCACTGAGGCTTGGTTCGTCAAGCGCTACGCCCTCTTCGGTCATGGCGTGAACAATCAGGGCGTGGCGGCTACCGGTTTGCTGCAGCACCTGTGCATAAAGCTCCATCAGCTCCCGGTTGAAGACACCCACAAGCTGGCGTTTAACCTTTGCCGGATTGATGAGGGGGCCGAGAATGTTGAAAATGGTGCGGATGCCCAGTTCACGGCGCACCGGCGCAACCCGCTTCATTGATGGGTGGTAGAGCGGGGCAAAGAGAAAGGCAAATCCTGTTTTTTGAAAAAGCTCTCTGGTGGCTTCCGGCGGCAGATCAATTGAAAAACCCAGGGCTTCAAGCACGTCAGCGCTTCCGCAACTGCTGGTTACAGAACGGTTGCCATGCTTCGCAATGGGAACCCCGCAACTGTTGGCAATAATAGATGCGGTGGTTGAAATATTGAAGGTACCGGCATGATCTCCCCCTGTGCCGCAGGTATCAACGGCCTCTGCATCAAGCTCAATGGTGTTGGCTCGTGCCATCAGACTGTAATAGGCGCCGGTCGCTTCAGAGGCGGCAACACCTTTCTTTTGCTGGAGAGCCAGCAGGGCTGAAATGACAATGTCCGAAAACAGGCCGTCCATGATGCTGTTCATGCAGAGCGTCATCTCTTCCTGTGAAAAATCTTCATCGGCCAGCAGCTTTTGAAGTAACTTTTTTTGCGGCATGAAACTGATTAGTTGGTAAATCGCTTCGAATATTCGTAAATGTAAATAATAAGAAGAATTGATTGTATTGTAAAAGGGTGATTGCCTCCGAGAGGCTTATTTTAATTGCATATCAGGGTTTTGTTATGGAGCGTCAACCGGTAGAGAGTTGCAGGGAAGAGCGTTTCCGGCTTGTGCTGGAAAAAATGATGGCGATGGCTCTTGACGCCTGCATTGTGACCGATCTTTCCGTTATCCGCTGGCTGACCGGTTTCAGCGGTACCAGTGCCCGGCTCCTGGTGGGCCGCGAAAAGAGCTGGTTCTTTACCGATTTCCGTTACCGTGAGCAGGCTTTACTGGAGGTGGAGGTGGCTGAAACCGTTATTGCCACCGAAGGGTTCGTGGCCGAGCTTGGCTCCGGGCGCTACCCTCTGGGCGAGCTGGTTGGATTGCAATCGGACAATGTTACCTGGCACGAAGCTACCCGCATTATTGGAGCGCTTCATGGCAGGCAGCGGGTAATGCCGGTGGACTCTTTTTTTGATGAGTTCAGGATGTTGAAGCATGAGGTCGAAATTCAAAAGATGCGCCGCGCCGCTGAAATCAGTGAAGAGGTGCTTGCTGCCGTCATCCCCATGATCTCTCCCTTGGTTACCGAGCTTGATATTGCGGCTGAGATTACCTACCGCCATAAAAAGCTTGGAGCGGAAAAAGACTCCTTTGAGCCCATTGTTGCTGGCGGAGTCCGTTCCGCCATGCCGCATGCCAAACCGGTAAATGCTCCTTTCAAGTCGGGAGAGCTGATTGTTATTGATATGGGGTGCATCTATGAAGGGTATGCCTCCGACCAGACCCGCACCGTTGCGCTTGGACCTGTTTCTGCAGAAGCCCGATC